>JAYODI010000103.1:0-15827 GCA_038279365.1 Candidatus Latescibacterota bacterium
ACACGGTTGATCCGTTTGCCGTTTGCCGTTTGCCGTTTGCCGTTTGCCGTTTGCCGTTTGCCGTTTGCCCTTTGCCCTTTGCCCTTTGCCCTTTGCCTTCCATCTGGCACATCAATTGCGAACATAGCTTATAGCAGAACAATAACCCAACAAAAAACGCGATAAAACAACACTTTTATTAAAAAATCCCCTTACAACTTAAGGCAAAAACACGCAAAACATTCCCCTTGGAGGAAAAAATGTCCCCTAAAGCCATACAAAGCCTCATCGACATGTTCGGTGTCGAACACGGCGTACAAATCTTAAATCTATTTACAGCTCCCGAAGATGACGATATTGTCCTTCAGGCACAACAAACTTCGTCCATTCGACAACGTCCAAAAGAGTTGCTTCGCGATGTCACGCTGCCAAGAGAAATACCGCTCAACAAATAATCGCCGGGGGGCAAAGGTGCGGAGGGAGCCGGGAAACATTCCCCTCCGCGCCTCTAATTTTTAGGCCTCCATAAATTCGCGCACACTAAAATATCGTTCGCCTGAATCACAAATGATCGTCACAACACGCTTTCCTGGGCCCAATCGACGTGCAACTTGCAATGCCGCAAACACATTGGCGCCAGCTGAAATCCCCGCCAAAATACCCTCTTCACGCCCCAACCGACGCGCCATTTTGATGGCATCTCCATCATCCACACAAACGATCTCATCAATCACATCTTTGTTCAACACATCGGGCACAAAACCTGCACCAATACCCTGGATCCCATGCAAACCAGGTTCTCCCCCAGACAAAACTGGCGATTTGCTGGGTTCTACCGCTACAATTTGTACGTGGGGAAATGCCTTTTTTAATATCTCTCCCACACCCGTAATGGTACCACCTGTACCAACACCCGAAACAAACGCGTCTAAACGCCCCTCTGCAGCAGCCAAAATTTCAGGTGCCGTGGTTTGCCGATGTGCTTCTGAGTTGGCTGGGTTTTGAAATTGTTGTGGCATAAACATATCATCAGGTGCTTCATCGACCAATCGCTGGGCTTCTGCTACAGCACCAGCCATATCCAAGTGTCCTGGCGTGAGCACCAACTGGGCCCCATAGCTTTCAAGCAAGTCTCGCCGTTCCCGGCTCATCGAATCAGGCATAGTCAAAATCAACTTGTAGCCTCTGGCTGCAGCAACCACCGCTAAGCCAATGCCCGTATTACCGCTGGTGGGTTCTACAATGGTCATATGTGGTTTTAAGCGCCCATCGCGCTCAGCAGCATCAATCATAGACAAACCAATGCGATCTTTTACAGTACGCGCAGGGTTCAATGCCTCCATTTTGACCAGCACTTCAGCCATATCAGCTGTCACCAACCGATTAAGCCGAACCAATGGTGTCTGCCCGATTAAATCTAAAAAATCTTCTACCACCACATTATTTGCTGGCATCTATTCATCCTTTTTATAAATACACCCCAAAGCCCCATCTCAAACCCAAATAATATTTCCAATATTTATGCCTTTTTACAATATAAAGGCCACATTGAAAGTGATCAACCTCTTTCCAAATGCATACTTACGGTAAAACCATATGTTGACAGAGATTTATACACCACCTACATTTGTACTCCTGCTGCGAATTCTTTAAAAGGTTTTGGTATGCTGAGCAAGCTCTTCATAAAACGAAAAACGGGATCTCGTCTCAGTCCTTTGGCACAAACCCTACTCAAGTTATCAGCCATCAACATGAGTTCTGCCAACTGTACCCTCATACTCAATAAAGACAATCATTTAGAACCCGAAGACTTGGGCCGTGCCCTCTTCTTCAAATCCGACGGCAAACTCCTCATTCGCAATCGCGCCATCTATATCACCACACCCGATCACATCAAAGCAGAAAACCACGACCATTTTCGAGGGGCCGGCGACATTATCAGTTTGTGGTTTTTACACGAACATGTCCCCCGTAGCATTGACTGTCGTGTGGATGAGCGCGTGCAATTTCCACCAGACCTGGTATCCACACTCGATCCCAAAGTCGCCATTGGTTACAAACTTACGCCCTTAAGTGATATTTCCAAACAAGACAAACGCAGTTCATTGAGGTTTTCTCACCAACCAGGTCAGGGCGCCTTACCCGTTTACCCCCAAATTCTCTTCGATCTATTTATTCACAACACCGATCAAACCTATCCAGAAGAAGGGGCCATTGCGCCACGCATTGAACACCTGCGCCTCTTGCCCGTTGACGAACAACAACAAAGGCTGTCTTCCGATTTTTTGGCAGAAGAATTGGTACGCCTTTTTAAACAAGACATACGCACCAACCCTTCAGAAACACGCCATGTCCATGTCAGCAAACCATATTTAGAAGAAAAACTCAACCGTTCTGTTTTACTCGAACTGGGCTTTTCAGATGTACTGGGATTGGGCAGTGAAGAATTAGGGCGTAACATACATATCAAAAAGCCCATTATTTCTCGCATCAAAGACCGCAGAGACCCTCATTATTTAACATTAGGTGACGTGCTCATCTTGCACTACGGTGCGCGTGCCCAGTTTGACGGCCAGTCTACTTACCACGAGTTGGTCACAGAAATAACCAAAGGCGGTTTAGAAAACCTCACCATTCGCCCACTCTACACGATTCGCCAAGAGCACGGTCTGCGCGTAACACTCGCCGACTTTAGCGTAAACGGTTTGCGATTTGATTGTTCAACCGAATTTTTAACTTATATTCTGGGCAAAAATTATCATCAACAGCCCCTTGAAGAGCAAATTACAATCTTACAAAGCCGCATTTTGTTGCTGAATCTATATCCCAAACTGCGTTTTAATCGAGATACAGAAATCTATCGTCCTGCACTTCCTAAACGCATTTCTATTTTGGGGAAAATTGTAAGATGTGAAATTGACTGGGAAGATGAAGAAGAAAAATTGGGAGGGAAATTGGTGCGGGTAGGCGTTCAATTTATGTACGATCCTGCAGAATACTCACGAGACGTTTATGAATTTGACCAATGGGAAAGAATTCGGGCTTTTAAAGAAAACCGCTATTTTAAAGAAGTACACAAATCACTAAACGGTCTCATTGCCTATTTAGAAAGCCAAACCAAAGACAACACATAAAAAAATCAACGAATAAATTCTGATCCGTCAATTCGTTGATTACTCGCAACGCTCGTTGCCGCCTGCGGCTGTGGGTTGATTCGTTGATTCGCCCATTTGTTGAATCAAAAAAAGGGACGCCAAATTTGGCGTCCCTTTTTAATTAAGCATCCTGTAGGGTCCCAGTTTCGAGCGTAAAAAAATTAACATTTTCACGCACGAAGTGGGCAGCTCTATGTTCAGAAATCATTCCAAACTGCCGAGCAGTCATCACATTAAGCAAGTCAAGCCCCTTTTCAAATCCATACTTCTTAAACAACGCCTCTGAGTGGTCGCGCATCATGCGGTCTCCCCTTAGGATAATAGGATGTGCCGATATAACTCGGCTTGGCATTTTGTGTCATAAGCATCCATGCATCTTATGCCAGTTGATATTTGGTAACGAATTGGGTCGTAAATGAGGGGTGTTCCACATCACCTGTAGAACAAAATTTTATGTTCTAATCACCTCCATCGCTATAGGTTAACGTCTGATACGAGCGCGTCATAAAGAACATCAAATCTTTATCGTTTGTGTGTGTGCCTTGCGCAGGCAGGGGAGAAAACGCATCTTTGGCAGAAGGGGCCACCAAAAATGGATTCAACCCACGTTCACCAAACGTAATTGAGCTCGTATCTGTGACGTCCTGTGTAATCATAATTGCCCTCCTTGGCAAAGGTCTCGTTATTACTTGATACTACACAGTTATTTTATCGGATATTTGGCAGAAAGCTTTAGGTAATTTTTACCAATGACCAAAAAAAATGAGAGACATTGAAAAAATGCCTCTCAAAAACATAAATACCTTATTATGAGTGTGTTACAAACCCAGGCCTTTTTTTAACCCATTCCAAACAGGCCAATTCACACGCTTCCCTCAACCATCGTAATAACTGCTTTCCAAATAAGCATGTTAGGAAAGAAGAAAAATCTCGGGTGTTTCTTTTTTCTTTTCTCTTCTTTCTTCTCCCTAATAGATTAAGTGATTTAATCAGCGAGCCTAAAGCGAGTCAGCAAGCCAAAAAAAAGAGCCACGCTTAGGAAATAACCGCACCAAAAATGCATCTAAAGCTGAGTCACCTTCTGGATCGCACAATTGATCCACCCCCAGCAACACACGCACAAAAGCCCCTTCTGAAAGTGCCAAATGCCAATCGACATTTCCAACCACATCTACTTCCCGAATCACAACGTCATCACCAACCGTTATTTCCACCTGACGCGTCCCCACAGTCAATCCCAATCGTCCACGCAATTTATGCCCCAACATACGTCGCTTAAACAAGCCAGACATTTGTATCAAAATCTGTGGCATATCCAAAATCTTTGCTTGTAACTCGTGATCTTCGTGAACATCAATCTCTGCACCATATTGCGACATCGTAATCAGCAAACGGTTTCTTGGTGGCAAAAAGGCCATCAAGTGTTTGCACCCCACTTGATCCCCCCAAGCCAAACACGCCAGAAGCAAACGATCTGCACCCACCTCATTCACACACCCCGCTTCATAAATAACCAGTCGATCTCCAGCCCAACAAACCCGCACAAACCCAACATCATCCAACAACAAACAAGCATCTTGTTCGGCCACAATACCCAACAAAAGATCATTGCACAGTAACATCGTTTTGGGGTGTTGTGTCTGCAACATCCATTGCCAACGCCGATCATCGGCAACAACGGCACCAAATGCCCGATCAGACAAAGACAATCGCGAAAGCAAAGAAACATCATCTATTGTCGCAAGTCGCAATGCATCAGAACAAGGTAATTCTGCTATGGCCATGTGCGCGTTGGCCTCTACATAGGCCGGAATAAACCCATATTGGGTGTAAAACCTGGGATCTCCTGCCACATGAAGCATCAAAACACCTTTTTTACGTGCCAAAACCTCCAAATCACCAATCAACGCACGCCCAATACCTTGTCCTCGAAACGCATGGCCTACCACTACCATTGCAACAATCCCACCTTGCAATACCACATCACCCAACCCAAACGGGCGCAATGCCAATAATGCATGCCCAATCACTTGCCCATCACAAACAGCAATGCGCGAATGTGCGGGTGTTGAAAGCACCTGACCATACAACTGGGCAAAGGCATGCCCCACACCAGGGCGAACTTCAAATGCCTCGCTCAACAAATTGCGCACCGCCAGTTGCTCAGATGAGGTCTTTGCATCTTGAATTTGAAAGGACAAATAAGGGTTCCTAACACGCAACAAATCTTTCACTTATGAATGTATATTTCAAATATATGCAACTTCGTGCGACATCCGTTACTTGGCAATCTGTCAAGTTTTCGAACAATTGCATAATTGTTATGAGAGCGAATTTCCAAAAACAACCTTAACAATCCAAGCACCCCCAATTATTCAGGTCATCAAATTACTTTCCAATAGGCAACCAGATCAAAAAAGTAGTGCCGTCACCCGGTACACTATTGGCCGTAATCTTACCCTCATGATTTTCAACAATACCTTGGCAAATCGAAAGCCCCAACCCCGTTCCATTTGCCTTCGATGTAAAAAAGGGATCAAAAATACGAGTCAAATTTTCCTCAGAAATACCTTCGCCTGTATCGACCACCCTAATTTCAACGCCTTCTTTCTCCTCGCGGTTGCGCAAGACGGTCGTTACCGTCAAATGATCCCCCCGTTTCATGGCATCCAGGGCATTACCAAACAAATTCAGGAATATCTGCGACATCTGATCCTGATCCACAAAGATTTGCTTTAAAGATCCCAAGTTTTTGGAGATATTAATGCCTTTTTTCGATAACTCATGTGACAGCAAATCAACCGCATCAGATATCAGCTTATTGATGTCTATCCAGGTCCTTTCTGGTGGGTGCTGCTTGGAAAAATCACGCAAATTATCCAGAATCTTTACCGCCTTTAAAATCTGTTCTACACCAATTCTCAAATTCTTTTGGTGTTCTATGCTCAAACGCTCGTCCAGCTTCATCATCTCAAGTCGCCCCGTTGCCACCGTAAGCGGGTTTAAAACCTCATGCACCACCCCTGCAGACAACCGCCCTACAGCCGACAGTTTTTCACTATGTGCCAGTTCTGAATAAGCACGTTCAAGTTGTTGGCTACGTTCCCTCACCCGTTCTTCCAAATGATCATTCATATCCTGTAATTGCACATTCTGTATCTCAAGCTGCTCCGACAAGGCACGATTTTCTTGAATCAAACGTACCCGATCAAATCCCATCTTTACTGCCATTTGCATTTCTTGCGAATTCCAAGGTTTTACAATAAACCGATGGATTTCACCTTCATTTACACCTGCCGTAATGGTGCTCAAATCAGCGTATCCCGTCAACATAATGCGAAATGTATCGGGCCAACCCAGTCTCACTTTTTTCAAAAACTCGGCACCTTCCATTCCTGGCATTCGCATATCAGACACCACCACAGAAACCGTTTCATGCCGTAAAACCTCAAGACCTTCTTCACCACTTTGTGCCAGAAAAACTTTATCAGCAACCCGGTTCATTTCACGCTGCAAAGCGTGTAACACATTTTCTTGGTCATCCACGCACAACACAATATCAGACATCTTCAACCTCTCCCCTCAAAGGCAAGTAAATAGTAAAGGTAGTTCCTTTGCCAACCTCACTTTGCACTGCAATACGTCCATTGTGTTTTTCAATAATCCCATGAGAAATAGCCAACCCCAACCCGGTTCCAGTACCAACTGGTTTAGTAGTAAAAAATGGATCGAACAAATTCCCCATATACTCAGGTAAAATGCCCTTGCCGGTATCTTCAATTTCCACCACAATCTGCTCATTTTGCACACACGTGCGAATGCGTATCTCACCCTTCTCATCAATGGCCTGAGCTGCGTTGGTCAATAAATTCATAAACACCTGGTTCAACTGGGCTGGGTAACAAACCAATCGCGGCAAATCACCATAAGACTTAATCACATCAGCTTTGTATTTAATGGCATTCCAAATCACCTTCAAGGTCGATTCAATGCCTTCATGAATATCCATTTCTTTGATTTCTGCCTCATCCAACCGGGCAAAATTGCGCAAACCCAGCACAATATCCTTCACCCGTTCTGCCCCCTCAACAGACTCTTTGACCAATTGTTTAATATCCTCTAAAATAAAATCCAAGTCCTCTTCTGTCTTTAGAGCATTTAGCTGTTCGACATGCAAATCAATATCGTTTGCATCTTGGGCCTGTATCGCACCCATAAGCTGGTCATAACAATCGAAAAAATTCTTAAATGTATCCACATACTCATTTAGAGTACCCAAATTGCTCATCAAAAACCCAACGGGGTTGTTAATCTCATGAGCAATGCCCGCAGCCAGTTGCCCCAAACCAGCCATCTTTTCCTGATGTACCATTTGCGTTTGGGTTTGTTTGAGTTGTGTGTTTGCCTGCTCCAGTTCTTCTTTGTTTCTTTGCAAAGCTTCTTGTGCTTCTCTGCGAGGGGTAATATCCTGCATAGTACCCTCATAGTACAAAATTTGTCCATTTCCATCGCGCACAATATGAGCATTTTCAGTAATCCAGCGCACTTCACCATTTTTTTGACGAATTTGTGACTCAAATCCACTCAAATATTCATTTTCTTCCAGCAATTTTTGAAAAACCTTTCGTCTATCTTTTTCAACATAAAACAGATCTAACCCATTTTCCTGATCAGCTTTCAGAGCTTCAAATGAATTATACCCTTTAATTTCTATGAGGCGATTATTTGCACTTAAATAATTGCCATCTGGTTTTTTTTGATAAATACCTTCAATCGCATTTTCAAAAATGCTGCGATAGTTTCGCTCTGCCAATTTCAGATCTTCAAGTGTTTTATATAACTCACGAGACTTAACTTCAAGCAATTCTTCCGCTCGCAACCGGGCTTTCATTTCACGTTCTCGGGCGCGTTTCTGTATTTCTAATTCAGCTTCAAGCCCAACCATTTTTCCTGAAACATCGTCCAGTTCGCCCATATAAACAACCCCTTATGCAGATCCTAAAAAAGTAATTTCAAAACGGTAATATGTTTCGTCATTTTCTTTCACTTCTATCGTCTTACGAGCGATTTTTTCCGAAAAAAACTTGGCCGCACCATCAATCAGTCCTTCGGCTACAGAAGGTAAATTTCTTGCCGGACGATAAATCATTATTAGCTGGTCTTCTGCAGGTTCTTCATATTCAAAAGTGGGCAACTTGGCATCTGCATACAATTTTTTTTACTTCTGCATGCACAATAGCATGAACGTTTCTCAA
Source organism: Candidatus Latescibacterota bacterium (assembly GCA_038279365.1). Classification (GTDB taxonomy): domain Bacteria; phylum Latescibacterota; class UBA2968; order UBA2968; family UBA2968; genus JABIFK01. Next base: position 8,390 of record JAYODI010000103.1, read on the forward strand.
GAATATTTTAAGCGTTGTCCCATCTTTCACACTATCTGGATAAACTTGCACCAATGGTTCCAGTGCATATTCGCCATATGTGCGCAAAAGATCCTCTAAGGATATCCCCGTCAAGTCCGACAAAGCCACGACCAAAGCCACCATCTCTTCATCGGAATAGGTATCTACACTGGTATATGCCCCTCCAGATTTAGGATCCACACGGCCCAAAATTTCATCCCACACCGCCAAACCAAATTTTTCTTCTACAAGCTTGCCAAATACATTAAACATGATGCCTTTCATGTCTCAATCTCCAATTAATACATTAATTCGTTTATTTTTTCTAATAGGGTGCTGTTATCAAAAGGTTTTTGCAACAAGTCGTCTGCACCTGCCTCAACGGCCGCCTCCAATTCGGACAAATCGAGTGCAGAAACTACCAACACACGTGTTTCGTGCAATATGTCACATTCTTTAATAAAATCTAAGACTTCGCGCCCTGAAATACCTGGCATACTCAAATCCAGTGTGACCATATGGGGTATGAAGGTGCCTAACATCGCACCAGCAGAAAAGCCATCGGGAGCAATCAGCGTTTGATAACCTTTTCTTTTTAATACACGTCGGATGGCCTTGGCCATGGCATCGTCATCATCGACAATCAACACACGCTTATTTTTTTCCTGAAATACATCAGGAATAGGCATCTTATTCTGTTTGAGAAATTCAATAAAATCTTCTATTTCTATACGATTATCACCACGCCCCGGCAATTGATAGGCTTTTAGATGCCCCCGCTCAATCCACCGAATAACCGTACGAAAATTAACGCCGCAATACTTTGCGACTTCTCCAGTTGTCAAAACATGTTTATCCATTCATTCACCTCTCTCAATTTAACTGCCTATTTGCATCAAATAAGCCTTTAACTCTAATAAGTCCTGCGACCCCATACCCACCTTGTTTAAAATTCTTGGTTCTATGTGAATACGCGCAAAATTACCACTCAAACCAATACCGAATTGCTGAACGCAAGCATTTGCAATGTGCACAACATCAACAACCTGATCTTCTTGAACCGACATTCCAGGACTGTGGTGCCACCTGATAACATCCGTAACAACAGGTGACAAATCCCACCACTCAGACAAATAGGCCCCCGTTTCCATATGGGTCATTTGCATCACTTTTTTTTCTGCGTCTCGCAATGTAATATGTTCAGCCTGTGCAAGTTCAACTGCTTGTACAAAATCCTCGTGTAGATAACAATCTTCAAACATTTTTCCAAGGTCATGTAACAAACCTGCTGTAAATAGTTTATCAGAAATCACCTGTTCCAAACCCGTTTTTTTACCAATCCAGCGCGAAGCGAGACCACTTGCAAGCGAATGTTTCCAAAAACCTTCTCGAGAATAACCTGCAGGTGGGGGTGTATCTGGCTGGAGCATATCAAACACAGACATCGACAAAACAAGCCCCTGCACCATTTCCATACCCAAAACGACAACTGCACGCTGAATGGTATCAACTCGGTTGCGCTGGCCAAACAATGCCGAATTCGCCCATTTGAGCAGTCGTACGGAAATAGATGGGTCTTGTTCGATCTCCTGACCTATTTGCTTGATAGATAAGTTGCTGGATTGAGCAAGTATTTCTTTTATTTTTAAATAACTCTGAGGTAATGTGGGCAAATTATCAACTTCTATCACTTTTGAACCCAAAAGTGGCATTGTGTTTTGAAGTGAATCATTTGTGGTGAGCAATTTAGATAAAACTGACCTGAGTTCATTTGGCTCCCACGGTTTCGTAATCATCTGATGGGCACACTCATTTTGTAGCATCGAAGCAACAACATCTCGATCAGCATATCCTGTCAAAATAACACGTATGGTATGAGGATATAAATCTTTAATTTTGCGCAAAAATCCTGCACCATCCATCTCTGGCATACGCATATCGGAAACTACGAGATCAACCGGGTGTTCTGTCAATAAATCCAATCCTTCTTTTGCACAATTTGCAAAAAGAAGATGCCAAGGTTCTTTCCGTAAAAGCCTTCGTAACGAGGACAATACGGGTGGATCGTCATCTACAAAAAGTACTGTTTTTTCAATTTTGTCTGCCATGACATATCCTTAGTTTTTAGCTTTGTCTGCAACAACCTTGCCAGCAAACAAAAATGTAATAGCATCCTCATCTCGATCAACAATCATTTCTGCCTCACCAAAGCGAATCACACTACGAGCATGTAGTTTTTTGGCAATTTTGATTTGACTATTAAAAATCCCCTTTTCAACCCGGCGATTTAATTGATCCAACTCTGCTTCATAGGTTTTGCGAATGCTCGACAAATCTTTCAGTTTTTTAATCACGCCCACATAATGATCACGTTGTTTGCCAGATAACATGGTTAAGCGCTGTTTAATAGCCTCACCATCAAATGCGTCCACACCCAGCGAACGCATCAACTTTGACAATTGTACATCACAAACCGAAACATTATTCTTCAACTTTTCTATTTTGGCCTGTTCTTCAGGATCTGCCTGAACAGACAAAATAGTTCCCGGCACAGAGTCAGACCCCACAACAGCCACCTGAATGCCTTTTGCCGCACTCACCATGCCTCCCACCACACTGCCACTTCGTTCGCCACCACCAGCAGGCACTGTTAAGATGCCCCCACAACGTACCTGTGCATTGTGGATATAGCGCCCACACCACAAATCTCCTTTCACCACCACCACGGCATTTTGGATAAATTGTGCCCGCAATTCACCCATAACCACCACACGTGTTGTTTTACCCACAATCCCACGCCCAACCGTCAAGTTACCCTTTGCTCGCACCGATGCCCCAGACTCTATTGTACCTCCAATGGTAACAGAACCACCCGCGCGCACTTCAAATCCTGTCTTAACAGATCCCACAATATGAACATCTTTTTCAAATGTAACGTTTCCTGTCTCATAATCCACATCACCTGAAATGCGATATATCGGATTGACCGACACATGGCCAGCACGCACAAAAACAGCGCCACTCAATGTGGCATAAACCGCAGGCACCATCAAACCTTTATACTCAGCTTCAGTCAATCGTGCGCCTTCCCCAGCCCCCAGTGCCGTATCTTGCCCATCTGTTGCAGATAAAACATCGCCCAAAAGTGTACGCCCTGCACTACCTTTTGTGGCAGGCAACTTTCGCACAATCAAATCACTTTCTGCCACATTGTGAATCAGATTGCGCTCACGCAAATCAATCGATCCATCTTCCATCACCTGTCCAGGCTTTTGAGATAAGTCCACCTCATAAATCAAACGCGCATCTTCACCTTGAACGGCCGGCACACCTTGTGCAATCAATGTGGCGGTATTCTTATTTAAGCCTGCTAGGTTTGCCAAAACCTGGTCCAAGTCTTCTCTTGCCAGACCTTGGTCAATGCCCAAAGTTGCCAGTGCATCCATAATGTATTCTTTAGATATGGATTGAAATGGTGTAACACTGTCGAAATGCACATAAAATACCTGCATTTTATCGGGCGACATCCAAAATGGAGGCAAAACCGATATTGTTTTGCCCTCATACATCACAATGCCCCAAACATCTGCCTTTAATTTTCGGCCTTCGCGTTTGACCCCACTGCCAGCTACAAATTGTCCGTCGGTGATCACGGGCACAGGCTTGTCATAAACATCCGTACCAGCACCATCGGCCACTTCTGCAAATTCGACCAGCACATCGTCAGGATAAACCATCCATGCCTGAGAATAAGGTTTTTCTACTGTCAACAAATCTTCTGCATCAAGTACATCTCTGATATTCTTAAAATGGATGCTCATTGTTCCAATTTGCCAGTAACTGCCCTGAATATCTAAATCTCCATTGGCCTGCAACAAAGGCAATTTGGGAAAAGGCGCACGAACAGGTGGTGTACCCGTGGCAATTTCAACATTGCCTTTCCACAAAGAGGCTTTTTTAAGGTGACCATCAACAGCCATCAATGCCTCACCATGAATACCATGTACAATGCCATGCTCCTTCAATAGAGCCAGCAAAGATTCGGGTGAAAAACCATCCCCAACTTTCTGTACAGACTTGAGCCTGACTGACATCAACATCGCATCAATTGTCCACACCACTTTCCCCCAAGAGGTTGTCACTGCCATGTCACCAGGCACAGGTGCACATTCCGCATTGGCTAACATCGGATCTTTTTGTGGTTTTTGATTTTGGGTAGGTGTTTTCACAGTTTGCTCTAAACTATAAATCATTCAAAACATCATCAAGGGTTACATCTAAAGATGTCAAATCTGTTTTCAACTGCGAATCTTGAATGGCCACAGCCGCCTGCATGGTAAAATTGCAAATCATCTCAATATCATTTTCATCAAGCGGTGCCTGAGTATCATGTCTGCGCGCCTCTACAAGTCCCAAACAAGTCGGTCCCTTCACAATAGGAATCGCCACAAACGCAGACACCTCGTAAACCTGCTCACCAACAGTTACCTGCCCCCGTTCCTTATTCACTGGCATTTTTTGTGCAATGGCCTGTTCAAAAATCTGGCAATGCGCCAAACGATCCTTTAAATAAGACAAATCAGAAGCATTCTGCCAGCCATCTTGGCCATTAATACCCTTGCCCAATTGTGCAACTAACGCCTCAACCGATCCTCCCAGATAAACAACAATCTCATCAACACCCACCACTTCACAAATCACTTCAATCACTGTTTGTAGTGTATCATCAAGGGTGTGTACCTCCAAAATATGGTGCAAAATACGATCTCGCCCCTGAAGTTCTTTCACCTTCTGTTGCAACTGTTCGTGCGCCAAACGTAAAGCTTCTGTACGTTTGGCAACCTTATCTTCCAATCGATGGTTCCATTCTTCTAACAATGCATTTTTATTTTGGAGCTCTTCGGTCAGTTCTTTGTTTTCCAATATCAGTTCATATCGTGCAATGGCTTCATCCAACGTGTTTTTCAAATCCAAATCATTCCATGGCTTTGACACATAACGAAAAACCCCACCCTTGTTAATGGCATCCATGGCCGCTTCGAGTTCTGAATACCCCGTCAATATTATCCGACTGGCATCGGGTAACAAATCGCGCGACTTACTCAAGAACTCGGCTCCATTCATTTCTGGCATGCGTTGGTCAGATACAATTACAGATGGCGACTCACCACCTTCGATCAATGCCAGTGCTTCAGACCCACTTTGAGCAATCAATATACGATGTGGCGTTTTTCGAAATAGGCGTTGAAGTGAATGCAAAATATTGGGTTCATCATCTACAAAAAGAAGAGTATGCCTGTTCATATAAAATCTCTCTACCGAAATGGCAAAAAATGACTATTGTGACATTTGAGACAAATATCGCTACATTTCTCACAAAAAGCAAGGTTGAATAAAAAAAAACCATTTTGATGTTAAAAAAACATCAAAATGGTTATAAATTCTACAAAAACAAAACCAGTACCACACCCAGAGTAGTTAATTTTTCAAACCTGCTCTGGCGTGTGATACTGGGAGCGGTTAATTCTCTTGTTTATGGGTTTCTGCAAACAATCTAAAAAGACGTTCGTGGCATTCTTCAATAATGTTCAAAGCCCGCTTAGAAGTTCTATCACCAGCCTGAATACTAGGAATCAAATCGTTCATAAATTGCAATTGCCCCAGCAATTGCTCTACCATGAGTTCTTTTACATCAAGTCCTATGCGATCTTGGCTGACCATTTCAATAACTCCTGTAACACCACTCGTGCATCGACTGTGCCAACATTTTTTTTGCTTCTTGATATACCTGATTGTGGTTGAAACTTTTTCGTGGAAATAGATAGACTTGAACGGGTGAATGCAAACGAGGAGAAACAACCTCAATTTTGGATTGCCAATAGGTTTCATCTTCAGAAAATGCCACACGATAAAGGAATTTTTGATTAGCTACCGAAACACAAAAAAGATCATCTTCATTTGTTCCTTCTTTGAACATGATTAAAATTCCTTAAGTGAATCAAATTTATCTATGGCCCTTAACACAAGCACTCAGGATATTAGAAGAAAGCATTGTACTAAAAAATGAAAAATCAAGGCTCAAAATGCCCAATAGAAACAATAAAGTACTCTGGCAGATAATGCACGCTACCGGGGGGCAATGGCACACCATCTCACCAGAGTACCACTGAGGAAGTTACACACAACAAATTTCAGAGGCATTTTATAAGACCCAACGATCAGGATAGGCAAATCAGATGCCAAAACATCTTTTATGACAAGCTTATTTCTATTACATCCCATTCACGACCTGTTACATCAGGGGCAAAATTCATAAAAACAAGATTTTAAAAAAACAAAAAAACTGTTATGTAAAAAACATTCTTATCCCTCACTAAGATGCATTTCGCAATTTACCCCCCCCCAAAAAAATGCACAAAAATGCACAGGCGGGGCACTTGTGCACAGGGGTGCAAAAATTAAATAATGCAATCTATGCGCTGCTCTCCAAATTCCTTAATATATCGCCCTACATGCCACCACCCTCTTCTCTGTTTACCCTTCCCCTTTTCTTCACTGAAACCATTTTGCAAATTCTCGTGAGATTCCTCCGCATTACACACTCGCAACGACTTCACAACTATGCCTTGTTCTTTGAGTCCGCCCAACAAATTTGGCAATTGCTTTTGGAGTTTATCCACAACTTCACCAACTGAACAGGCTAATTCCCCCAAGATCGCACCCTTTTTCTGGACCAAGGTTACACGAATCAAACCAAGTCTTTCATCACGAACAGCAAATGTAATAGTGGTATCAGGGATGGCAGAAATGGTTTTGGTTTTTTTTATGACAACATCAGACAACGCTAATATATCTGAAGATATTATATTTGTTTTCCGAAGCGCCTCCTCAGAATAAGTGGGGAGATGGTTTGAAAGTAATGGTTCTACTTCCCTGCGAATATCCGGAGGCATGACATAATCAGATTTTAAATGCTCAAAAACGCTTTGAGCATCCCAAACCCTTTGAGAACCACCAGCAAGGCCATCCCCCTCCCTATCACCCTGGCCATAAAAAACAGCATCATTTGCCCCCTCCCCAAGCTGTACCTTAAGATTTTTTTTTGTTTGGAACTCAGTACCTTGTTCCCCAAAACCCAAATCCTCTTCGATTTTATTTTCATTCACACCTACATCTTCTGGTGCACTCAGCATAAAAATATCTTCTTTTGTTTTCATTAATCCAAAACCAATAGCCTGCACCTCTCCAACTTCCTCTTCTCTTTGTGTTTTTGCTTTTTCTGCAGCATTGCCCCAATGCTTGCCTCCTGACAACCAAGACCTGTCTACGTCGCCACTACGTGCGAGGTCACTGCCTTCACTCTCAGCCTCAACAACAGCCTTCGCCTGCACCTCTCCAACTTCCTCTTCTCTTTGTGTTTTTGCTTTTTCTGCAGCAT
>JAYODI010000103.1:15927-17909 GCA_038279365.1 Candidatus Latescibacterota bacterium
ACGTCGCCACTACGTGCGAGGTCACTGCCTTCACTCTCAGCCTCAACAACAGCCTCGTGGAATTCAGCCCCATGACACATCATATCCTTCAAAAAAAGCTCAAACCCCAATGCTGGTGTAGCACTTCGTTGTCGCCCCTCTAATTTCCAATTAGAAGCATTTATATTACACAACAATCTTTCCATCTCAAAAATCACCTCCCTTTCTAAAAACAACTTAATACCAACTATCGTGCCAAAAAAACATGTCAATATTTAACAGTATGTTACGAATTAAAAGCGATTGCTTTTTTGCATTTTTATGCAAAAAAGCGGGATTGTTGCACGCTAATGCAACAACCCCGCTTTAAAATGAGGTTCCTCTATAAATCCAAGATTCATAACAGAACGTTTTTGCGAGAGAGTCAAAGACAAACCAAAACAACTTATCGCCATAAAAACAATACATTTACAATAACACTTGATATTTTAAAATCAAATCAACATACAAACCAACAACAAACACCTCTCTTAGGCATTTCCTTTGCTAACCTATCGATGGTAAACATCCAATAATTCCAGCAAAGGAGTGCTAAAATCAATGGAAGAAGACTTTTTAGGCCCTCTGCAAAAAGTCGCCATTTTAATGGTGGCCTTAGGTGAAGATACAACTGCCGAAATCATGAAATACCTGGGCGATGCAGAAATCGAATCCATCTCTCAAGCAATCTCTGAAACAGATGTTGTCACAACAGAACAAGAAGATGAGGTCCTGGAAGAGTTTGAGCAATTACTCGTAGCAGGAAAATATGTTTCGCAGGGAGGATTAGACTTTGCCAGAGGTGCACTTGAAAAAGCCTTGGGGCCACGCAAATCCCAAGAAGTCTTGGACCGTGTAACCAGTACGACACGCAGCGGTTTCTACGTACTGCGAAATGTAGAACCCAGCCAGATTATTCCATTTATTTCCAAAGAGCACCCACAAACAATTGCACTTATTCTAACACAATTAGACCCGCAACAAGCTGCTGGCATACTATCTAGCTTGTCATTGGAAATGCAGTCCGAAGTTGCTTATCGAGTCGCCAAGATAGGAAACATCTCCCCTCAAACATTGCGTGATCTTGAAGAAAGTTTAACCCTTGATTTAGAGGCTATAATCTCAGGACAAGTAGCCGAAATAGGTGGACCAAAAGCTGTCGCCGAGATATTGAACCAGTCAGGTCACAGTACTGAAAAAGCTATTATCGAGAGCATTGATGCTATTGACCCAGAACTTGCCGAAGAAGTTCGGAAACAAATGTTTGTATTCGAAGACTTGGTGAATCTAACAGATCGCGACATACAACTCATCTTACGAGAAGTAGATCAAAATATATTGTCTTTGGCTTTACGGGGAGCAACTGATGAACTAAAAGACAGAATATTTGGCAACCTATCACAACGCGTTGCAACGATGCTAAAGGAAGAGATGGAATTTCAAGGTCCTGCACGCATGAGTGAAATTGAAGAAAAACAAATTGAAGTGATACAAACAGTCAAAAAATTAGAAGAGGGAGGGCTTTTAACAATTGTCCGAGGTGATTCAAATGATGTTTTTATATAAAATCCAATCTTTGAAAATATCAATCAATGACCAACAAACAGAACCCAGAAAATCCTTCGCCAAAACACAAGAAATCATTTGAAATTTTGAAAGCAGAAAATCTCTCTTCGCAATATTCGCCTCGTGAAGACCGTGGATTATTTTGGGCCTTTGATCCCCAAAACACCCATATTTGACATGGTGAAAGAATTGAATTTGGAGCACCGTAAAGAACTCTTTTTCAGATACGGCCAGGCTTACAGCCTGTACAACAAACAGAGCCGTTCACACGCTAAGTAAACGGCTCTGTTTTATAAAAAGCACTTTGGCAATCTTGCTAACACCGCTCGGAATTGAATTTCAAAGCTATTTCCGCGAAGGCCTTTCGATATAAAAAAATACGGCTACTAAATCCTGAC
>JAYODI010000104.1:0-17399 GCA_038279365.1 Candidatus Latescibacterota bacterium
GTAAAATTAAAAATTAAAAAAGAGAAGGTTTTGGAGTATGTGGTTTGTTGGTGCTGAATTTTTAATTTGAGTTTTTTAATTTTTCATTTCTTTGGAGTTTGTTATGCGGGTGGGTTTGATTTCTTTGCTTCATGAGTCGAATACGTTTATTCAAACACCAACGACTTTGGATTTGTTTAAGCGCGATGGTATTGCGGTTGGAAAAGCGATGTATGATCGGTATAAAGGTGGGCACCATGAGGTGAGTGGGTTTATTGAAGGGTTGGAAGCTGAGGGGGTGGATGTGGTGCCTATTTTTCATGCGGGCACGACGCCTTCGGGGCGCATTACCCGTGAGACATGTGAAGCGTTGGTGACAATGATGTTTGAACAGGTGGATGCCGTGGGGGAATTGGATGGGTATTTGGTAGCACCTCATGGGGCCAATGCGGGTGAGGGCGATGCGTATCGCGATTTGGATGGGTTTTGGTTGGCCAAATTGCGGGCAACTGTGGGAGATGAAAAACCGATTATTTGTACGGTTGATCCACACGCCAATTTATCGCCAAGAATGGTTGATGCTTGTAACGCGACGATTGCGTATCGCTCCAATCCACATTTGGATCAAAAATTGCGCGGGTTGGAAGCGGCGGCGTTGATGGTGCGTACGTTACGTGGAGACATTCACCCTGTGCAACGGGGTGCGTTTCCACCGATGGGCATGAATATTGAGCGGCAATTGACATCGGCACCGCCGTGTTTGCCGATGTATGAATTGGCGAATAAGATGCTGAATGAATCGGGTGTTTTGTCAAATAGCATTGTGTTGGGTTTTCCGTATGCCGATGTGGAGGAGATGGGATCTGCATTTGTGGTGGTGACGGATGGGGATGCTGAAAAAGCACAGGTTTTGGCAGATCGGTTGGCACAATATTTTTATGATCATCGGGCTGAATTTGTGGGGGAGTATATTACGATTGAAGATGCGGTGGATCGGGCGGTGGCACAAGAAGGTCCGGTGTGTTTGTTGGATATGGGCGATAATGTGGGCGGTGGCTCGGCGGCAGATGGAACATTGATTGCCCATGAGTTGCATCGGCGAGGCAATACAACGGGATATGTGTGTTTGTATGATGTTGAGGCCCAACAAAAAGCGCGTGAGGCAGGCATTGGCAATCGGGTGCGACTTCAGATGGGGGGCAAGACCGATGATATGCATGGGCCTCCTTTGGAAGCCCATGTGGTGGTGCAAAGTTTTCATGATGGGCATTTTAAAGAATCGGAAGTGCGACATGGTGGGCGTAGTGCATTTAATATGGGTGAGACGGCGATTGTGAAGACAGATACAGGGCTGACCATTGCTTTGACGTCGCGACGTGTGGTGCCGTTTAGTTTGGGGATGATGACGAGTTGTGGTTTGGATCCGGCAGATTTTCAGATATTGGTGGCCAAAGGAGTACATGCACCTGTGGCGGCTTATGCACCTGTGAGTAAGGCGTTGATTCGGGTGGATACACCGGGGTCTACGACTGCGGATATGCGAAATTTTGAGTATGTGTTTCGGCGCAAGCCGATGTTTCCGTTTGAGGACATTTAGGTAAAGAAATACTTCAAATGCTTCTCGTGTGCCTGTTTGGTCCGCAAAACTCTTGAGGGGATGCACAAAGTAAAATAGCCTATTTGGATTGGAAAAATAACGGCGTTGTAGCTGGACGAAATGGTGCGGGAAATCATGGTTGTTTGGGGTGATCGGTATTGCGATGCGTGTGAGTGGTTTATGGAAAGATTGTCACAGTTTCAGCATGTGGAATTAAAAACGGGTGATTTGTTTTGGGTGGGCGCTTTACCTGAAGCGGTTTTAGTGGGTGTGCCATTTGATGCGTTGTGGGATTTGCATCCGGCTCAGTTTCCTGAGATTTTGATTCATGGGCGTCGGGTGAAAACGCCGCGTTGGAGTCAGGCTTTTGGGCGGGATTATCGGTTTTCGGGGCAGTTGGCACAGGCCGGTCCAATTCCATTGCTTTTGAATGGGGTATTGGATTGGTGTCGTGAGGCAATTGATGACCATTTGAACGGGTTGTTGCTCAATTGGTATGACGGGACATTGGGGCATTATATTGGCAAACATCGCGATAAAACAACGGGGATGGTGATGGGGTCACCAATTGTGACGGTTTCTTTTGGCGAAGCGCGGGTGTTTCGGTTGCGCGAGTGGAAAGGAACGGAGACGGTAGACTTTGTTGCTGAGCATGGGTCGGTTTTTGTGGTGCCATATGAGATGAATAAACGATGGACACACGAAGTTCCAAAGTCGGCGCGTTATTTGGGGAAACGGGTTTCGGTGACGATGCGGGCGTTTGAATAGGGGCAGGCAAACGGCAAATGTTAGACGGCAAACATGATGCGATCTCCCCATTAGGATGAAGGCTTCACGTTTGCCATTTGCCGTTTCACTTTTCACTTTTTAAAGAGGTTTTATGAAGATTTTATTGACGAATGATGACAGTTTGGATTCGCCTTTGTTTTTGTTTGCGGTGGATTATTTTCGCAAGATGGGTGAGGTAAAGGTGGTGGTGCCCACAGAGGAGCAAAGTTGGAAGGGCAAGTCGATGACGCGGTTTGGTAAGTTGACTGCAAAATCTCTGGATGGGTTTGGTTGTGAAGCATATGGTTTTTCGGGTACGCCTGCCGATTGTGCAAATTATGGTATTTATCATGTGTTTGATGAAAAGCCCGATTTGGTGGTTTCGGGTATTAATATGGGGTCGAATGTGGGGTTGAGTTTTATGATTTCTTCGGGCACTGTTGGTGCAGGCTTGGAGGCCAATATTGCAGGTATTCCAGCGGTTGCGTTGTCACAGGTGTTGCCTTCGGAGGCGTTTCATTATTGGAATGACCATCGTAAATTGTTGCCCGAATTGCAGGCGCGTTTGTTTGAACAGATGCGTGAGATGATTGGGCGCGTGTTTGGTTTTTTGGGTACAAAGGCGGGTTGGTTACAAGAGCCTGTGACTTGGAATGTGAATATGCCTGCAATGGGTACATCGGGTTGGGATGTGAAGGAGACGACGTTGGGGCACACGTTCTATACGTCGTGTTTTAAACAAGAAGGGGATGTGTATCAGCATAACATTGATAGCCCAGTTTTGGATGAGGAGGCGGGGTCGGATGGGGTGACTGTGCGTGATGGACATGTGAGTGTGACGCGGTTGGATTTGCGGGTGATGGGGCAGAAGATCAATTAAAATTACGGACGCTGTAGGGTGGGTTCACTACGTTCACTGTGGGCTTTGCCCGTGCGCCTGTGAGAAATGAAAAATTAAAAATGAAATCTTGTTTGGAGGATATATGAGTGATTTTGAAGGGGTGGTGCCTGCACTTCCGACACCAATGGATTCATCTGGTGCGTTTAATGAAGATGTGTTTCGGAAGGTTGTTGAGTTTAATATTGCGTCGGGTGTGCATGGGTTTTGGGTGGCGGGAGGTACGGGGGAGAGTGTGTTGTTGGAAGATGATGAAAACAAAGCTGTGGCCAAGGCGGTGGTGGATCAGTCGGCTGGACGGGTGAAGATTATTATGCATGTGGGTGCACCAACAACGGATCGGGCGGTAAAGTTGGCCGAACATGCGGCAAAGGTGGGAGCCGATGCACTTTGTTGTGTGCCGCCATTTTTTTATCGGCGAAGTGATGCCGAAATTGCCGAGCATTATCGCATTGTGGCAGAAGCGGCTGATTTGCCTTTGTTTGTGTATAACTTGCCCAGTGCTACGGGTGTGGAGATTACACCAGGGATGATGCAGGCGATTCAGGATCGGGTGCCACACCTGAAGGGGTTGAAACACTCGGCCATGACATTTGCAAATATTCGCACGTTTGCCAACATGGGGTTGTCGTGTTTTGTGGGGAGCCATCGGTTGATGTTGCCTGCTATGACGGTCGGCGCGTGTGGGTGTGTGGATGGACCTTTAAGTGTATGGCCTGAGATTTGGGTGGCTATTTGGAAGGCGTATCAAGCGGGTAATTGGAATGAAGCTATAACATTACAAGAGCAGGGATCTGTGATTTATGAAAAGCTGGGTGCAAAAGGTGGGCCGTTTCAGGCGTTGATTAAGGCGGCGTTAAGTGTGCGGTTGGGTGTGGATTGTGGGCATTTGCGCCCACCAGGGTTGCCACTAAGTGATGAACAGCGGGCACATATTGCTGAGGTGATGGCAACGGTTTAGGTTATGATGTACAGCACAAGCGGGTAATGTATAAACATTACCCGCTTTTTTTGTGATATACAATTTGCTTATGCGGTTTGACCCATGAGTTCGTTCCAACATTGGCGGCGAATTTGGCGCTCTTTGTAGTGGTCGCTTTGAGAGACACCAATGGGGTTGGCAAAGGTGAGGATGTTGTTGGCATCTTCGGCTTTGTCTTTTTTGTTCCAGTCGCGCGGTGCGTTGAGGGCTTCTGGGTCATGATTCCACGTGGGTGCTGTGTTGGGACTGTTGCGACCAAAGAGAAACTTGATCATGTGGCGTTTTACATTTGATCGGTTGGCAGCGGTGCCGTGCCACAGGTCGTAGTGGGTAAAGGCGATGGTGCCTGCTTTGACAACGCAAGGAACTTGGCCACGAATGTTGGTGTAGGTGGCCATGCGGTCTGTGGGGGCATTGCGAAATTGGGTGCCGGGTACAATGACTGTGGGCCCCATGTCGGGTGTGATGTCTGTGGGATAATAGAGACCCAAGAAGCGATTGATGCTGGTGTCGCGTCTGTTGACACTGTCTTGATGCCATTGCATATGACCTGAATTGGGTAACTTACAGTGCCAGTGGCGATGGGCTTGAACAATGTAGTCGTGGCCGAGCAGGCTGGTGAGCACGCCTTGGGTAGCGGGGTGTTCGAGCACTTGGTTGAGTTCGGGCACAACATCGGTGATGGCATCACCGGGGTTGTAGTCGAGGGCGTCGAGTTGTTGAGCGATGGATTCGTTGAGGCCACTGGGCAGATCGAGCTGGACCATGTGATAGCCTGTGACGATGAATTTGGCAACGTCTACATCGCTGAGTAAATATTGTTTATCGGTTGTCATGGTGATACAACCTCCATTTTCTGAAGGATGAATTCGTAACCGACCACGTCTAAGTCGCGGTCGTCGAAGGGGGCTTGTAGGTGTGGAAATTGTACAATTTGCCAACCGTCTATGATGGCATCGTGCACAGTGTTGTAGGGCCAGTCTTGTTCGGTGGCGGTGATTTCCGGGCGAAAGCCTTTGATGGGTTCGATGGGCGTATAGCCTAAGATGTCGGAAAAAACGCTGGGGGTACGGGCATGAAGATAGAGCAAGCGTTGGCGAGGTTGGGTGGATGGATCTTGGGACATAAATTTGGGCTCCTTTTTTAGGAGGAAGTTAATGTGGTTTTGCGAGAAGATCAAGATTATATTTGAGATGAAGGAGTTGCACACATTTTTTTAAACACCCTCAAAAAGAACAGGCGATTAGGAGGATAACAATGTCTGATTATTTAATAGATGGTCAGTTGGTAGATGATGAAAAGGATGGGGATTGGATTGAGTATTTTGCCAATGGGAACAAGCGGCGTGAAGGAAAGTATGTGGATGGTAAGAAAGAGGGAAAGTGGATTTTGTATCATCCCAATGGCAATAAAAAGAGTGAGGCAACATTTCGCAATGGATTGTTTGAAGGGTGGTATGTGGCATATCATAAAAATGGAAATACATTTCGGGCGGGTGATTATGGTCCTCATGAAGGCAAGTCGTATGATGGGCGCAAAGAAGGGGTTTGGCACGATTATGCCGAAGATGGAAAAACGGTGCGCCAGCAGGTGACTTATAAACATGGCAAGATTGTAGAACGGATGGTTTTTGAGGTGGATTGAGTGTGATTTTTATTTTGTGTTGGCATGGGAGTGTTTGATATGTGGATTGTTCGTGTGTGTTGTTGTTGGGTGATGATGGGATGGTGTGTGGGTGCTGAAGATATGCTTGCTCATATGTGGGCCATTCACAAGATTGATGATTCTTTGGCGGGTGCTGATGGGGTGCGGTTGTTGGATGTGAATGGTGATGGTTTGATGGATATTACAACGGGTTGGGAAGAAGGCGATATGACGCGGGTGTATTTGCACCCTGGGTATGAGCGGGTGAAGTCTAAGTGGCCAGCGGTGACGGTTGGTGAAACGCCTTCGGTTGAAGACGCGGTCTTTGTCGATTTGGATCAAGATGGTGCGGTGGATGTGGTGAGCAGTTGTGAAGGACACATGCAATGCATGTTTGTGCATTGGGCACCGCGCGATTCGGCCGATTATTTGAATGCCGAGTTGTGGCAAACAGAAAAGATTTTGGCAACAGAAGGTTATACGCAGTGGATGTTTGCATTGCCGATGCAAATAGATGGCAAAAATGGCCCTGATTTGATTGTGGGATCGAAGGGAAAAAATGGGCTTGTGGGGTGGTTGCAGGCACCGGCCAATGCGCGTGATTTGGGTGCTTGGAAATTGCACAAACTGTATACTGCGGGTTGGATTATGTCATTGATGCCCGTGGATATGGATGAAGATGGTGATTTGGATGTGGTGGTGTCTGATCGCAAAGGGGATAATCGGGGTGTTTTGTGGTTGGAGAATCCAGGTATTGTTGCATCTGAACAGGTTTGGGCGGAACACCGCATCGGTGCAAATGGTCAGGAGGTGATGTTTTTGGATGTGGCTGATTTAGATGGCGACAAACGCAAGGATATTATTGTGGCTGTCAAGCCCGATGAGATTCATTGGTTTCGACATCCGGAAAATGTGTTGCAAAAGTGGGAAGCACATACCATGCAGGTGCAATTGCCCAGTGGGATGGGAACTGCGAAGGCTGTGCGGGTGGGGGATATGAATATGGATGGGCGTGTCGATATTGTGTATTCGTGTGAACAAGCGAACCCGCCCAAACATGGGGTGGTGTGGTTACGTTATGTGGATACACCAGCCGATAGCCAATGGTTTGTGAATGAAATCAGTGGGCCTATTGGGATTAAATATGATCGGTTAGAGTTGTTGGATTTGGATGGGGATGGCGATTTGGATGTGTTGACGTGTGAAGAACGTCATGAGGGCAAAGGCTTGGGTGTGTTTTGGTATGAAAATCCTTTGAAATGATAATGGTGAATAAAGAGGGTATTGGGAGCATTTATGGTTATTGATATAAAAGAAATAACGTTTGTTGCAACAAAAGAGAAAGGCGAGGTGTCGGCTCTTCTGTCAAAACCGCGTGGTGCGAAGGCATTGTTGGTGCTTGGGCACGGCGCAGGTACCAATATGCGACATACATTTATGGCGGCATTAAGCGATGCACTCAATGCGGTGGGGGTTGCAACGTTTCGGTTTAACTATCCGTATTCTGAAAAGGGTGGTGGGATGGACGGTGAGAAAGTGCGCCTGGCCACGGTGCGTGCGGCGGTGGAAAAGGCGAAGACGTTGGCGAAGGGATTGCCTGTGTTTGCAGGTGGGCATTCCATGAGTGGGCGTATGTTTTCAATGGCTGTTGCACAAGAGGCAATTGAGGGCTTGAAAGGCATTGTGTTTTTTGCGTTTCCACTTTATGCGAGCAAACCGAATACGGAACGTGCGGAGCATTTGAAAGCGGTGAATGTGCCAATGTTGTTTTTGTCGGGACAGCGTGATAAAATGGCAGACTTGAAATTGCTGGCTCCTGTGGTGAAGAAGCTGAAAGATGCGACCCTACACGAGGTGGACACGGCAGATCATGGGTTTAAGGTGTTGAAGCGCCGTGCGACAGAAGAGCCTGTGATAGATGAATTGGCGCGGGTGGCTGGAGAATGGATGTTGGCGAATGTGTAAGTTGATTTTTGTCGAAGGGATTATGGGGGCGGGCAAATCGACGACGGCGAAATTTGTGGCAGAAGAATTGGAACGTAGCGGAACGCCGGTGCGGTTGGTTGGTGAGAATGCCAAGCCTCATCCAGTGCAGATGGCAGACCCTGAAGAATTTGAGTCGATTGATGCGTGGATGACTGAGCGGTTGGGAAAGTGGGAGGTGTTGGTCGATTCCATTTTGGAATCAGGCGAGATATTTGTGCTGGACGGGCAGTTGTTTCACGAGAGTGTGGATTCGCTGTTTTATTTTGATGTGGCGGAACGTGATATTGTTGATTTCATGACGCGGACAATGGCGGTGCTTGAGAAGGTGAAACCTGCGTTGATTTATTTTTATCAGGCAGATGTGCGCGCGTCTTTGCGAAGGACATGTGATGCGCGGTCTGAATGGTGGACAAATTGGCAGATTGATTGGAAAGTGCACAATCGGCCTTATGGACAGGCGCGTGGGTTAAAGGACTTTGATGGCTACGTTCAATTGTATTCGGATTATCGTGGGGTGACGGATCGGTTGTTTGAAAATTTGGAGATTACAAAGTTGAGAATTGAGAATGGTGCGGGAGATTGGGAGATATATAAACGTGATATTTTAATATTTATTTGTGAAATATGTTGAAATAATAGATGTTTGAGAGATTAATTGAAAATGTTTTTTGTAAGCATTGGGTGATTTGTATAACTTACCATGCGGTCCATCCGCCATCAATGGTCATGTTTTGCCCTGTCATATAACTGCTGGCATCACTGGCTAAAAACACAACTGCACCTTTTAATTCCTCAGGCAAACCCATGCGGCCCATAGGGCTTTTTTGGCACAATCGGGAAACCATTGTCTCTGAAGCTTTTGCCATATTGGGAAAAGGGCCGGGGCTTAGGCAATTTACGCGCACACCATCTTTGGCCCAGTAGACTGCCAAATGGCGTGTTAAATGAATGATGCCTCCTTTTAAGGCATGATAAGCTGCTGGGCTTGCCACACTTACATCTTCATAGGCATCGGGATAAGACGCCACTTGGCCATACATGGAGCCCAACATGACAATGCTGGCCGAATGATCACTTTTCACCGCTTGGTTGCGCACACATCTTGCCAACTCAAAATAACCCGAGGCATTGCCCAACTGCCGAGAAAATTGCTCGTGTGTCACATCTGTCCAATCGTGTGTAATGGGATCTTGACCATTGTTGATTAACACGTCGATATGACCCGAAACAGTTAGTGCGTCTTCAAACCCTATCCGCAACTTTTCAGAATCCATATGATCCAGTGCCACACCTTGATGTCCTTCACCGGGTAATTTTTTTGCGGTCTCTTGTGCCCGTGCCAAATCACGGCTGCCAATGATGACTTGTGCACCGACTTCGGCCAATGCACAGGCCATTGCACGACCTAAGTATCCCGAACCACCTGTAATGAGGGCCGTTTTGCCTGTTAAATCAAAAAGTTCTTGTATCGTACGTTCTGCCATGACACGCTCCTCAAATAGCAATCAAGTGGTTTTTGTCATCCATACATTTTAAACAGGCCAAATTAACACGTAAAGTTTGGATGCCTTCTTCCAACGTGCATAATGCTGTCTCTTCGCCTTCTATGGCATTTAAAAACCCGTGTGCTTGATCTATAAAACCCACATCGCGTTCTAAGGCATTTACCGATTCCCATTGCCACGGGGTATCGGGTTCAACCATCCATCCCCAGCGGTTATGATGTCGTTCAAACTTAAGGGTGCCTTCTGTACAAACCACCGTGATACTCATTTCATTGGGTGCTTGATATTGGTTGAGTGCATATGTGCCCATGACTTCTTTTTGTCGCGTTAAGACATGAACGGTGTCTTCCACGGTCACTTTGGGTAACACCTGATGCTGGGCATCGGCAACCAATGATTGAATGGGGCCTACCAACCACTCTCCTGCATTGAGCATATGTGTAATGGCATCCTGAATGGCTCCACCGCCCACTTGTCGGTTGGCATAATACACCTCGTGATAAGCTGGGCGATAGGTTGGAAAGCTTTGTCCTGAAAGACATACAATTTGAACAGGTTTTCCAAAGTGCCCCTTATCCAGTGCTTTTTTCATGGCTTGCAACATCGGGTGCATCCGATGCACATAGCCAACCCTTGCGGTTAAGGATCGCTCAGATATCATTTTTTGCAAAATGTCTACACCTGCTAAAGATGTACTGACAGGTTTTTCGATTAACAAGTGTATGTCATTCTCTGCCAATTGTTTGGCCATTTCGACATGAAGATGCGCGGGTGTGGCAACAACTGCTGCGTCAAATGAGGCTTTCAATGCTTTATTAAAATCGGCATAGGTTTCTTGCACATGGTATTGTTTTGCAATGGTTTCACGTCGTTCTGTCATCGGTTCACAAATTGCTACATCTGCACGACCTGTTGCTTGAAAACAACGCAGGTGGCGTTCACCAATTGAACCTGTTCCAACAATCAATACCCGAAATTTTTTCATAATTTCCTCCGTCAAGTGTTCTGTTAAAGGTAACACCTGACGCGATTTGAAACCAGTACATTTACAATGTTGGTTTTCTGGTCAAAAGATCCTATCATTAAGACATATGACTCAATTTATTCTCATCCGACACGGCGAAACCGAGTGGAATGCCACAGGACGTATTCAAGGCCATCGACCTGTTTCGCTTAACACACGTGGCCAACAACAGGCCCAAGCGGTTGCCACGCGTCTGCAAGGTGAACTGTTTGACGCGCTTTATAGCAGCGATCTTAAACGCACGGTTCAAACGGCTGAGGCAATCGCCACGCTTACACACCACAGTATTTATACCGATGCGCGATTACGGGAGTGGGATCTCGGTATTCTTGCAGGTTTGACGCGAACAGAAGCCGAAGCCCAATACCCTGATGCCTATGCAATTTATAACACCAGTCGCGTTGACGCTCCCATTCCCAGTGGCGAAAGTATTCGAAACCGCTACACCCGTGTTACCACGTGCCTTGAAGAACTCGCAAGTAAACACCCCAATCAAACCCTCGTGGTGATCACCCATGGTGGGCCTTTGGGCGATTGTTATCGACGCGCCACTCATTTATCTTTTGACAAAGCGCTCACCGTAGAACTTTATAACGCAGGTCTTAATGTGATCACCATTCAAGACACAACGTGGACGCTCGAATCTTGGGGTGATATTGATCACCTCAAAGACATTGGCAGTATGGGCGATTGGGAAGGCCGAAAATAAATAATTCAAATGGAACCACAGATGCACACAGATAAATATAGATATGAAAATCTAAATGCAAGTCGGCGTCATATTGACCAAAGCCGAAAGATCTTATCTTCTTATACAAAAACCTTTTTTTATGACTCCACCAAACTCTATTGGGTTTGGTGGAAGAATCTCATGTTCCTGCTTATCTTTTTTAACAGCATCTTACTTTCTGTAAGTCCCATCAAAGTCCAAGCACAACCACAACTCATAGAAAACGCCCAGACACCATGTGTTGCAGACTTTGAAGATTTTTTAACATTGGCTATTCCATTTCAACCTTTATATGATGGCATATTTTTTTATGTTTTTGATATCAATGACGATGGCGTGATCAATTTCCCCGACTTCATTGCATTTACACAAGCATTTAGTCAACAGATCTGCCAACCGTTAGATTCTTTGGTCATCAATAAACAAATTTCTGTTCAACAAATATTTTCAAACCAAATCCCCAAAAACCAAACAGAAATAATTATACCCGTTACAGATACATTGCGTTTTGCTCAAGATAATCCCAACTTTTCTCTCACAACACCCATTATCAACTTAGAAACTGGGCAACTTTCATCACACACCTACACCTTAAATAGATTAGATACAGATATCACAGCAGGCACAAATATCCACCTCAATCTGAATGGCCTCATCGCAGACAGCACAACATTCTCTGTCAAACATTGGACATTAGGTATAAAAGGTGCCTACAAATTTCCCCAAGGATCTGTCATCCTCTCTTCACCCTTCACCCCCGCCCAAGCAACCCTCAGCCTGCGCCCCTTTGCGCCCATCAATATCAACTTTTTCACACCCGGTGTTTATACAGAATCCAATGCAATGGTACCCGCAACGGGCGATACCCTCACTGAGACAACAGCTCGTGTCGCTCTTGAAACGTTCCTCGCCAAACGTATTACCAACGCAGACACCTTACAGCAAATGTTGTCTACTTTTGATGACGCCGTACTTATCGCCAAAATGCCCAGCCCCACACTGCGCGCGGGCCTTCTCTCTCTCAATGGCACACTTGCACAAAGCGCAATTGATGCGATCTTGCGTGGCCCTTTTGGCCCCCTCACTTTTGGCACTGTTACTTCTGGTGATTATGCCGATGTCAAAAGTGATCGTTCTGTCACCGTAGACCAACGCTATCAAAGTGAGGCATTTCCTCTTTTAGGTGCTGTCTTTACCCGAATGGCCTTACAAATCGATCAACAAACTGGTCGCAACGAAGAAATCACCATTGCCTCATTTCTCGCGCTTGTTGCGATGCAACAAACCCTCACCGACTCCACCATTGCCCAATCGGAGAGTGAACTTTCACGCCGTATGAATACCCAAATGCTCGCGCGCCTGAACTCTGGCCAAGCAAATTTTCCTAACATCGGCATCTATCAAACGCCCAATGGCCAAGCCTTTCCCAATGGAAGCAATTTCACCGGTTACGCCGCCGTTTTTGCCCCACTTGAAGATATTACTACCCCAGCAAATACGCTATTGACCACCTACCTCAAAAATCTATCTCCCGAAGGCACAGCCCTCCCTATTACGACAACCTTCAGCACTGAGGTGCTCACCTTTATTGACCAACACCAAAGTGTTCTTTCTCCTGAAGACTTGATCCGTATTGCGCGCATCTTAAAATTGAAAATCACAGAACCATAAACAAGTAAATGGGTGATTTTTGAAAGGCAAACATCAGGTCTTAAACAGCACCCAGCGTTCCGGTTCTGCACCTTTTGTACCCCAAGCAAAATGTTCTAATCTAAATACAAACCCAATTTCAAATTTTTAAAAAACATCTATGAATCTCTCTCCCTTCATCCTAAACCCCCACCAAACCCAAGCCGTAGAATCTCCCCTTGGCCCCATGCTCGTCCTCGCCGGCCCAGGCACTGGCAAAACCCGCGTCCTCACCGAACGCATTGCCTACCTCATCTCCCACCACAAAATTGCCCCCCAAAACATCCTCGCCCTCACCTTCACCAACAAAGCCGCTGGCGAAATGACAGCCCGCCTTATTCGTGCTTTAGGTGAAAACACAGCCGAAGCTGTCTTTATGGGCACCTTCCACAGCTTTTGTGTACACGCCCTGCGCGAACATTACGAAACGGTTGGCCTGACCGAGCACTTTGGCATTGCTGATGATGAGCTTCAACGCACATTGCTCTATCGCGCCTTTCCACGCCTCAATCCGAATGAAAGCAATCTCAACAACGTGTTACAAACCGTTGAGCGCCTCAAACGCCAAAAACGTTATCACCCTCATATTCCTATGAAAAAGGGTGATCAAAACCTCTTAGACACGTATGCGTCTGAACTCAAAAAAAACCGTCTGGTTGATTTTGATGATCTCATCTATCTCACACACGATCTTCTCCAAAGCCACCACAGCATTTTACAGGCTTATCGGACACAATTTCAACACATTCTTGTAGATGAATTTCAAGACACAGACCAAGAACAATATGCGCTCATTAAAATGCTCGCACAAAAACACCACAACATTTTTGTGGTGGCCGATGACGAACAATCCATTTTCAGTTGGCGACACGCCGACCCTGAAAACTTAACCCGTTTTCAAGAAGATTTTATGAACGGTGAAAAGCCCATTGTTCTTGAAGAAAACTATCGTTCGGCCGCAGAAATTTTGAATCTTGCACGTGCGTTTATTGCAAACAATCCTGTGTTGTTTGACCGCACGGTATACACGCAAAAAACAGGCTCACGCGTACATGGCATGATTTTCAACTCTTTTCATGAAGAAGGTCAATTCATTGCCGCAGACATTTGGGAACGCATTCGTGAAACCGCCGACTTGGCTCATCACGACATTGCTGTTTTATACCCACAACATGCGATTGGCGGCGAACTCGAAAAAATATTTATGGCTGCCAATGTGCCTTGCCAAATGTCGCACAAACGTGGCCTGTTTGATCAGCCTGTTATCAAACGTGCTCTTTCGGTTTTGCGCTATGCTCTTGACGGTGAAAACGATGCGAGTCTCGAAGTTTTTTTAAAGCGTGAGTTAGAAGGGGTCGATCCTGCACTATATCCTGCTATTCGAAAATTTCAATTTCAAAAAAATATCAGCACGTTTAAACAAGCTGCTTTTTTATATCCCCGCACGGTTTCTGAAGAAGAAGGATTAGAGGTGTCTCGCGCTTTGGGGCTTGCCGGCGTTGTACACAATGCCGTACAAAGAGGCGCTGTTTCGTCACTTCCCAATCTCGTTGACGATATTTTAGACCAACTCAATACTTCTCATTTACCTTCTTTACAAAATCATCTTGATCACATTATAGATCCGCTCGATTTACCTGATATGGATGCGATGATCAAACGCACATTGTCAATATATCGCAAAGGAGGCACTTTTTATATTGCTTGTCGCGACGAAGTGTTGCGCCATTTGCTCACCACGGTTATTCGCGATGCGCTCTCTCGCCCAGGTGTTACCATTAGAGAAGCAGATCCTGGTAGCCGTTTGGAATTGGGTTCTGATGCACTTGTTTTGTCGTTTGATCAAGCCCCGCCCAAATCCACCGATGTATTTTTGCACCTTGGCGCAATGGCCACGCACGTAGGCCCGATGTTGGTGGCCTTTAAGTTTTGCCAAGCCATCACATGCATCGATATTCCTGCAACGCTGACCGATTACACAGTTTTAGACATTCGGGCTACGCACGACAATCCTGAACAAGCTGAAATGGTTGAAATCGGTGCGATCCGTATTCGCAACGGTCAAGAAACAGAGCACTTTCACACTTATGTTCGGCCGCAAAACAGCATGGGTGATGGCCCTACTTTTCAAGAAGTATATCTCACCTTACAATCTTTTGTGGGCATTGATGTTATTGTGGCACACAATGGTTATGCGTTTGATTTTCAGGTGCTTTATCGCGAAGCTCGACGCAATGGTCGGGCACGCCTGCCCAACCCGACCTTAGACACCTTGCCAATGGCGCGTTGTTATTGCCCCAATGCAAGTGCTGATTTGACATTGTTGTGTGAGCGATACCATATAGAAAAACCTCAAGTGGATGCCACAACCACGCAAACCTGTCATACTTTATATCAAATATTTGAAGCGCTAAAAAAAGAACGTGCTTCACGTTATCGTCGTATGAAATTTGAACGTCTCTTAGATCAAGTGGCACTGGGTATGTTGTTTCAAAAGCTTTATGCCAAAGACGCACGTTTTTCACTTGAAGATCATTTGCATTTTAATTTGGGTGCACAACGGTTGCTGGGGCCAGCTAATTTGTGTATTCGCAATCTTGTAGAAAAATTTCCTCGCTTAGACACCGATCGTTTGCGCAACCAAACGCGCATGCTCTTGGGAGAAGACCCCCGCCCAGAGGTTTTGGCCCTTCATGCACCAGATCAGATACAACGCTTTCGCGATCTTTCTGAGCGTCATGGTGCACATGCCATTTCTTTGCAAGAAGGCATTCGCAACCTGCTCGATTTTGCCGATCTTTATCGTGTGGAAGGCGAGCTTGTTTTGCGCAATGCCATTCACTTGCTTACCCTGCACGCGGCCAAAGGTTTGGAATTTCGCGAAGTTTATGTTTGTGGCTTGGAAGATCGCATGTTGCCCAGTGCACGTGCGCTTAATAGCGATAATTCTAAAGAGATGGAAGAACAACGTCGCCTTCTGTATGTGGGCATCACCCGCGCGATGGATCGCCTCACCCTCACGTGTGTACGCCATCGCCCTGGTCGCAACCTTTCACCTTCGCGTTTTTGGGAAGAGCTTCAACTCGAACGCGATGAATCATCATAGTTTTACATTTAAAATTGCATACCGTTTATAAGAAAGTTTAGACACGTGGAACAACTTGCATTGTATAAGGCCCGAATGGTTGTTGGCATTTTTTTATTTCTGCATTTGGTTTTTATTTTTTGGCATCCGGGTTATATGTGGGGTGTTGACTTTTTGGCGTATTATCCCTTTTGGCAAGGTATTGTTGTGTGTTTTTTGAGTATGGCCATTTTTTTTCTGCCACAATATGCAAACACTGTTTTACACCAAATTGTATTGTGCACTTCTGGCCTACGATTGATCGGCTTGTTTATACTCGCAGGCATTTGTTTTGTCGTCTTTCAAACGCCCACCCATCTGCTTGGAGATGGTGCACTTTTTTTGCGCGAGTTGGCTACTTTACAAGACAACCAAACCTGGTCACGCCCCAACCGTTCCCCTGTTGTTTATGCCCTTATTGAAAATATATACCACACATACCCAATCACACCTCTTTTAACCTATCAAATCTACAGCTGGATATCTGGATTTGTTTATTTATACACGGTTATTTTTTTTAGTAAAAAAATAGGACAAAATAAGGTCGAAACGGCTTTGCTGTTGTGTGCCTTGTTATCGTCTGGGATTGTTATTCAGTTTTTTGGGTATGTGGAAAACTATGTTTTGTTGTTTCCTGCCATTTTAATGTTTCTCTTATTGGGTTTGCTCGCACTTCAAAATAAGTGTCACATTTTTATATTTTCTGCTTTTACAGGTATTCTGTTTCCGATTCATTTTGTGACTTTTGCTTTTTTGCCTGCTTTTTGTGTTGTGCTTTATTTTGTTATTTTCAAATTGCAGACAACAAAGCTTTTAATACATCTTGTAAAAAGTGTATTTTGCTTCTTGATCACGCTATCGGTCTCTGCCTTTTTGTTTGTGATCGTTCGTTTTGATTTTTTATCCTATTTACAAGAACCCAAACCTGCTCACCTGCTGTCATTCTTTGATTTTGAAACCGCATACGGTTTCTTCTCTTTTGCACATGTGTTAGACATGGTTAATCTGTTGATGCTCATCAGTTTGTTCTCTTTGATGGTTTTGTGCTTTTTATTGCCAAAATGGAAGTTTGTCCCCTCATATTCCAATCTCTTTTTATTTGGTGCAACACTTTTTCCTATGGGTATGGTTGCTGTGGCCAACCCCGAAATTGGTTTTTTTAGAGACTGGGATGCTTTTCTTTTGTTGCCATACCTTTCACCGTTTTTCTTTTTTTTCTCTTACGTGATCATTGTGCCAATACAAACATCTTGGCTCAAGTTGGCATCCTTTTGATTGGCGGTGCTGTCATCCATACGCTTTTGTGGATGGGCATCCATGTAAGCAAACAAAAGTCACTTCAACGTTTTGAGGCCATTCTCAATGCCCACATTGTTCCGCCAATTGCATCGGCTTTTTCTTGGGAAACTTTGGGCATTTATTATCGGCAACAAAACGATCTCCTCTTGGCACAAAAAGCCTATGAAAATGCGC
>JAYODI010000187.1:0-2527 GCA_038279365.1 Candidatus Latescibacterota bacterium
TTGAATCAAGGATGACCGATTGTAGGTGGACGGGTTATTTTTTCACGTTCGGTTGCGGGGCTTGTGGCAGAAGATGTGTGGGTGGGGATAACCGATGAAACGGGTCGGACGTCTGTGGATGTGGGAATGGTGGACGTGTCAGATTCAGGTTATTACACCGCTTCGGTGTTGGATTCTTCGAGCAGTGAAATTGGACAATGGAACAGTATTCCGCTTGTGACGGGTGAACAAATGGTGTTGCGCTTTGCTGTTGGCGAGCCGTCAACGATTGTGTCAACCCAGCCATTTCATTCTTTTGGTGTGACCTTAGACAGCGCAATGACGGTGGTCGATTCCGTGATCGCAGGTGTGTATTTGCCATTGAAAGTGACTGCATTTTCTCATCGGTTTGCAAATGGCGTGTTTGAAACAGTGGTGGATGAAGGTTATCAAGGTGAAAATGTGCGTGTGTTTGTGAATGCTGGTGAACAGTGCGCAGACAGTGTGCGTTGGCGTGGCGAGGGTGTAAACGATCTTGGCGACGGACGGGCGGCTTTTTCGGGTGGGTGGGTAAACGGTCAGAGGCAAATTGAAGTGATGTCTACGCGTGTATTGGATGATTTTAGCGTGCATTTGCAAGCATTTGGTGGGCGTGGGAAGTTGAGCGGTTTGACGGTTGATGAAGGGCATCTGATGCGTTATCAGATTAAAGCTCTGGAAGATGATGTAGAAACGACTGTGGTAAGTGGAAAATTTATTTTGGATGTTTTGCCAACGGATTCTTGGGGCAATAAAAGCTTGAAAATTCATCGCCGACCCTGGGAAGCCGACTCCTTAAAGTTATCTCGCGAGGTTTTGGATTCGCGCATTCAAGATTCGGCTGTTTTGGCTGAGGTTTTTGTTGAATTTGGATCTAATATGGGTGCCTCTCAGATTCCAAGCGGTGCCCAGAGTTTACCTGCTAATGGCAGACGGTTTGAGGCGGTTGCACCGAACAGAGAAGGTTCTGGGTTAGTCATTAGTGTTAGGACGATTAACATAAATGGAGATACGGCCTCATATTCACGTTACAGGCAAGCAACAGGCGCAACACCCGAATTAACATTTCTACCCGATCCAACAATCCCCGAACCACCTTCTGAACCACCCGAAGCACCAAAAGTTTTTGTGGTGCAAGATTATAAAGGTGCTTCAGGAGTAGGTGATCAAGGGGGATATGTCATGGTTTCTTTTCCTATTTCAAAAGATCATGAATCCCTTTCTCACTATCGGATAGATCGTGAAGTTCAGATTACAACTGCGACTGATGACAGTGGTAAGGTAATTCTATTGGAAACGCCTGAACCCAAATGGATACCGTGGACAAGCCTTGATCCCGTTCCAACAGAGGATGGAGCAAATATTTTGCGTGCGATTATTCCCGTTACCGATAATCGTGCGACACGTTGGGGTGTTGCTGCCGAACGCAAAGGGCCAAATGGTGTGGTTGTTTCATCCACGCGGACAGTTTGGGATGATCCTGTTGCTGCGATTGATAATATAGCTCCTGCAGGTGTGTATAATGTGGAGTGGTCGTTGCAGGGGGGGCTATGCATGTGACTTGGGACGCGTCGGCGGATGATCGAACGGTTGGGTATATTAATTATCGCGGTGTTGCCCTTCCGATTAAAGGTGTGGTGTCTTATGAAGTTTATCGCGGTTTTAGCCTTGATAACTTGGTTCTTGTTGAAACATTGCCGAGTGGTTCAACTTCATATATTGATGAGACCGTGTCGTTAGCAGATGCCAACCGTGTTCAATATCGTGTTGATGCATTGGATTTGGATAATCGCACTATTGGTATTCCATTTTTTAGCAATGGAACAAAATCAGCGCTTTTGAATCGCGAAGTATTAATCAGGTCTTTCGGTGCGCGGCTTGGTGATGATTCTTATTGGGCGGATGCAGATTTAGATGGCGATGGGGTGATTGATTTTGCCGACTTTTTGCTGTATTTGAAGATGTCAGGCCGTGAAAAGTAGGGTTATTGATTGTGCGCATAAAAAGTGGCTCTCTAAGATTGAATTTAGAGAGCCTCTTTTTTGTGATATATCTGTTGTTTAACGATAATGATCGGCATAAAGATCTACAATGCGACGGATCATCGTTTGATAGGCCACACCATTTTCACGTGCTTTTTCTTTAATAAACTGCACGCTGTTGCGATTGAGATTGAGTGTGACTTTGACCGTGTCTTCTTTTATGACCAGTTGATCGGGTGACGGCAAGAAGTCTGCAATGATTTCTGATTGTTCAATGGCATCTGCAATCTCTTTAGGTGCATTTTCATAGATTGTTTTGTTGTTCATATTTTTTTCGTCCTTCTCGCCAATAGCCAGCTCCAAATATGCGAAGTTTATCGGAGCGCATTGTAAAACGAACGGTTAATATTCTGTCGCCAACTTTTCCAAAACAGAAAAACCGTGTTTCGTCGGGTGTACTGTGTTTATGATCAATTGCGATAATACGCTGATCATCCAGAAATGCTTGTTGTGCCTCAACAAATGAG
>JAYODI010000188.1:0-943 GCA_038279365.1 Candidatus Latescibacterota bacterium
TGCTGTGCAAATTAAACAAAAAGTGATTGATGCGTCAAGAGGCGTTTTTAAATTTATTGATATCACCATTGGTTTAAAGGTTTGTTATGAGAGTCCTATATTTGTTTTTACTGCTATGCCTGGGTTGTCAATCGCGTGATCAAGTTGAAGTGATGGGTGCGGTCCATTTACCCGGTGCGTATGGCTATGTGGCTGAGTGGAATATGGCTGATTATGTGTTGGCGGCGGGGGGATATACCGATGAGGCGATGAGCGCGCAAACGCATTTGGTTCGTGACCAGTCTGGCTTGATTGAGAAAGATGATTTTGCCTCCCAGGTTTTTCAATTGGACGATCAACCTAAGGTTTTTCCGAATGATCAAATTGTGGTGCCTGCACGCACGTATCCCGTTGTCTTAGATACGGTGCATTTGGTTCAAAATGTGGTGCTCGAAGTGGATGATGAAATGTTTTGTATGGAACGTGGGGCATTGGTGGTGGGGAAAACGGAACGTGGTGTTGTGGTGGCTATGTTGATGGGGAGTGGGCAAATTTTTGAGTTGCCAGATACCGTTTCTGCCATATCGGTGTTCCATTACTTGTTTGTGCATTTGCATCCAAAAGAATACAAAAGGATCACAGGTTTTGCCGAGGGTGTTGTGGATAGTTTGGAGGCATTGGAAGATGCACAAGCCATATTTCAACAGGTTTTTCCTTTGAGAAATTATCAGGTTGATATGCAAGCCGAATTGCCTCCTGAGGGGTTTTTTGTAGCCATGCCAGGTATGTGGGCAAGACCCAAGTTGCGTGATGGTGTGCAGGCTTGGATGCGTAAACGTCGGTTTGGTGATGGCCGTATTTGGACGACATTTCCCGATGGACGCCACCGTTGGCAGTTTCCTGATGGACGTGTGGAGGTGACGTTTGTTGATGGAAAAAAAGAGACCCGATTTCCTGATGGACA
>JAYODI010000188.1:953-2525 GCA_038279365.1 Candidatus Latescibacterota bacterium
GACAAGTAGTGATTTCTGATGTGAGAGGTAATAAGACCGTGCCCAATGATGGCTTGGGGCGAACGGGCGACCGACAAGGTGATGACGCACGTGTGACTGAACGACTCGATAACGGAGCCTTTTTTGTAAGGGAAACGGATGGGACTGAGCGATTGATTCGCACGGATGGCAGTGTTGTTGTGGAACATCCCGATGGCCGCATGGTGACGCAAGAAGCAGATGGTCAGGTGGAGATCTTGTTTCCTGATGGGCGAAAAGAATATCGCTCAAAATCGGGTGATGTTGTTCAGATATTTCCTGATGGTCGACGTGAGATGGAGACGCGCTCGGGAAAGCGTAGTACGCAATATGAAGATGGTCGGAAAGTATGGATGCGTGAAGATGGTGCCAGTTTGGTCGAATACCCCGATGGTCATCGTATTCAGCGGTGGCCAGATGGTCAAGCCCGAGAGTCATTTGCCGATGGGCGCATGGTTCTTACGAGTCCATTTGGTCATCAGATGGAGACTTTTTCCGATGGTCAGCAGCGATTAAAAATGCCCGATGATTATGCTTATCCAAACGAGATACGCAAAGAATTGGCACGTGTGGGAGAGGTTGCAAAACGTATTTCTGTAGGTGAAGATATGGTTGTACAAGGGCGATTGCTTGCGCCTGTTGTGCAGGTTCTCGCGGCGGCATTTATGCTACCAGATGGGGCGGTTGTAGAAGGTGATCTTCAACAAAAAGGGGATGATTTTTTTGCACGTTTTCGTTTTAAAGATGAGGGGTATTGTTGCATTCAGGTACAGGTGGCATTGCCTGGGGCGCGTACGGAAACGGTATTTCATCAAGTGATAGAGGTGGGAGAGGGGGCGCCATTAGATGATGTCACTTTCGATTTGATGGATTATCCGGGTGATGAAAAAGCAGATGTGTACTTGATTGATCAAATTAATTTGTCACGCAAAAAAGTCGGGCTTCCTCCCGTGTTTCCTCATCCTGAGTTGATGGCGGTGGCACGTATCCGGTTACAAGAAATGATAGCTTTGGGTGAGGTGTCGCATTATTCAGCAGAAGGAAAAGATGTGATGTGGCACGTGAATAGGAGGCAAGTGCCGTTTCGTCAGGTAGGTGAAAATGTGGCCAATGGCCAAGTGTTAGAGGTGTTGCACCCGCATTGGATGTCGAGCGCAGGGCATCGGGGTAATGTGT
This sequence comes from Candidatus Latescibacterota bacterium, assembly GCA_038279365.1. Classification (GTDB taxonomy): domain Bacteria; phylum Latescibacterota; class UBA2968; order UBA2968; family UBA2968; genus JABIFK01. The sequence continues at coordinate 2,148 of JAYODI010000188.1, forward strand.
TGAATAAAGATTGGACGCATGTTGGCACTGCGGCAACACAGTTTAGGAACGGTGTGTGGGCAGTAGAGGTTTTTGGGAGATAGTTTAGAAATATGTGCTTGTGTTATGTCGTTTATACTTTGCAGTGATAGGGAAAGTGTTCGTCTCATGCATACATGTTGGGTTTACATTTTTTTGATTGTTCTTTTGAACCTACAGATGTTGTTGGCGCAGGTTGATACTTTGTACCAACGTCTGTTAGATGAGGAGGGAACTGTTTATGATGCACAGCAAAAAAAGGTTTTTGATCGACGAATAAAAGCAACCATTGCACGTTATCGTCTTTTGATACAAGACGATGAAACAAATGCCGATGCACATTATAAGTTGGCGCGTTTG
>JAYODI010000105.1:0-1550 GCA_038279365.1 Candidatus Latescibacterota bacterium
ACACCCAAATATTCATTACCCAACAAATAAAACAGCGTCACATATCCCAAATGTGTAAACGCCAACCCATACCCCACCAATGTCGCACGCGCAAACTCAACAGAACGCACATTGCCCAATGAAAACCGCGCCAATGGATTGTGCTTTTCAACCGACACCTCTTGCGCCACCACACCACCCGTTGCCCCCACCAACGTGACCAAGCCTCCTTGTACAACGGCCCCAACCAAACCCATCACCACAAAAATGGCCACAAATGCACCAAACGTCATTTGTGTGTTATAATTAAAAATGAGCAGTGGATACCCATTCAACGTGGTCACCCCCATCACCACAGCCACCACAATCCCCACAATCACACCGCCTCGCCACCGCAATGTGCCTTGCCGATATTTGCGCATCAACACCACCAACATCGCAATGCCCAGCGCCACCCAAAATATGGTGGCCACATTGGTCAACAATGCCGCACGCGATCGTATCTCCTGATAGCTTCGAGAAAATGCTTCAGGCACATACAAAAACTCCCAAAAACTCCCAATCCGATCTCCTGCCACCACCACCTTCAAACGGTAATGTCCTTCTTCTCCCACCGTGAAATCATTTTTTTGATATGTAAACGTATGGTCCAAACGTTTTGCACGCTCGGTGCTCGATTCTTCTATCCGTTCATAATCTTCTAAAGAAATACCTTGTGTCTCAGTCAAAAATTGCTCGGCAATCACCAGCGCCTCACCCTGCTCAAGTGATGCCCCTTCATCCGATTCCAAAATCCGATGCTCAAATCCAACAACACGTCCACCGGGGTCCAAGCGCAAACGCAATTCTTCTTTTTCAAGCGACTTAAACCACCGAATATGCCAATACCAAATCGACACCCAATCACGAGCCAACGCATTGGCCTTTTCCAACCCCAGCGTACGCTCTAAAAAAACCTGCTGTAACCCTGCACTGTCCAACACCTGTGCACTTTTATAATCTTGTGTCTCATATCCCATCGCATGCACATACGCTTCAGCCTTTTGATATGCTTCTTCACGCGTCAACTTAAAATTCAATGACGCAATCGGAAGTGCCTGATCGTAATACCGAATAAACGTGCCCACACCCAACACACCCAAAATCAAAAACAAAACAATCCACTTCAAATCTTGGCGATCCATATTCCCCCCTCTTTTGAACCTGTGGATTCAAATACCGTCTCGCCAATTTAATATGTAAAAAACACATATGCCACATAAAAAACCACTTTGCATCAAACCGTTGCACAACAAAATGATTTGCACTATCTTCTAACAATCCGTGAAATGCCAAATGTGAAACGGCAAAAGTAAAACCTTTAGGACGGATGGTTAAATTAACGTGATGAATGAGAGAGAAGAAAAACGGGAGAAGAAAGAAGAAACAATCACCATTTATCTTCTCCCTTCTTTCATCTTTCTTCTTCCTAAATGCAAGAGTTAGTTCATAACCGATCTTTAAAATCGGTAAAACAAAAACCAAATCTATCACACAATCAAATCACACGATTGACTCGTTTGCCATTTGCC
>JAYODI010000105.1:1650-17269 GCA_038279365.1 Candidatus Latescibacterota bacterium
TTTCCCCTTTCTTTCGCCTTTAAGAGGTTCCCATGCAACCCGATCTACCCAAAACCATGCCCGCCATCATATGCCATGCCCCCGAAGATTATCGCCTCGAAGAACACCCCGTGCCCCAAATCGGCCCCGGTGAAGTTTTGTTGCGCATCCAATCGGTTGGCATTTGTGCCAGTGACCTCAAATGTTACTTAGGTGCCCCGCTCTTTTGGGGCGACAAACATCGCGAAGGATATTGTCAAGCCCCCATCATTCCCGGTCACGAATTTGTTGGCGAAGTGGTTGCCCTTGGCCAAGGTGCAGATGAAAAATATGGCCTCCAATTGGGCGACATGGCCGTCTCTGAACAAATCGTGCCTTGTGGCCAATGTCGCTATTGTCAGCGCGGTCAATATTGGATGTGTGCCGTACACGACATCTATGGTTTTCGCAAAGCCACCTTTGGAGCCATGGCCCAATATTGCCGCTTACCCGCCAAAGCATTAAACTACCGCGTGCCTCATTCTGTCAAGACCGAACATGCCGCTTTTGTTGAACCCTTGGCCTGTGCCATTCATGCCGTGGAACGCGGCAACATTCAACTCAATCACACAGTCGTCATTGCAGGTGCGGGCCCCTTGGGCTTGGGCATGATTGCTGCAGCGCGCATGAAAAACCCCGAACTCCTCATTGCCTTAGACCTCGACGACAACCGACTCAAAATTGCCAAAGCTTGTGGCGCAGACCTCTGTCTCAACCCCAGCAAATTAGACGTCATTTATGAAGTCAAAAAACTCACCGAAGGATATGGGTGTGATGTGTACATTGAAGCCACCGGACACCCTGCCGCCGTTGAACAAGGCCTCCATATGATTTGCAAACTCGGCACCTTTGTCGAATTCAGCGTCATGCGTGAGCCCGTCACCACCGATTGGACCATCATTGGCGACACCAAAGAACTCAACATCCACGGCGCACATTTAAGCCCACATTGTTACCCCACTGCCATTCGCATGTTGGAACAAGGCCTGTTGCCCATGGATCAAATCATCACGCACCAACTGCCACTCGAAGACTTTCAAACAGGCATTGATCTGGTTGCCAGTGCCAAAGACTCCATCAAAGTTACGCTGAAACCGTAAAATTAACGAATAGACGAATCAGCGACAAAACTTCGCGAAACCGCTCAAATGTGTTGCCCGCTTCGAATCATCGATGCACAGTTTCACTGGTGGCGTTAAAAAAAACATTCTTGAATGGACCTTTACGATGTCATTTAAAGGCTATCACCTCGGCTGTCCTATTTGGAGCAACAAAGACTGGGTCGGCACCCTCTTTTCAGCCGATGCCAAACAAAAAGACTTTCTCTCCCAATATGCCTCTGTCTTCAACACCGTTGAAGGCAACACCACCTTTTATGGTTTGCCCACCGAAAAAACCATGGCACGCTGGTTAGACGAAACCCCTGAAGGTTTCAAATTTTCTCTCAAATTCCCCCGTACCATCAGCCACGACAAACACCTCAAAAACGTCGAAGCAGAAACCGACGCCTTTTTACATGTTCTCGACACACTCAAAGACCGCATTGGCCCCTCTTTTTTACAACTCCCCCCCACATTTGGCCCAAACAACCTCGACACACTCAACAATTATCTCGGCGCACTGCCCTATACCTTCCCATACGCCGTCGAAATGCGCCACCCCGCATTCTTCTCCCACGCAGAAGATGCCCTCAACACCATTCTCGAAACGCATCATGCAGACCGCGTCGTTTTTGACACCCGTGGTTTACACAACGCCCAAACCAACGACCCCGCCGGCATCGAAGCCCAGCGCAAAAAACCCAAAGTGCCCGTGCGTTTTATCGCCACAGGGCCCAACCCCTTCATGCGCTTTGTTGGCCATCCCACCGTCGAAGAAAACCTCTCCCTCCTCTCCGAATGGGCTCCAATTGTTGCCCAATGGATACAAGAAGGCCGCACCCCCTACATCTTCATGCACGCCCCAAACGACCTCTACGCCCCCCAACTCGCCCGTCATTTCCACAACCTACTCAGCGACCATATAGACGCAGGCGAAATGCCATCATGGCCCGCGAATCAAATTCAAAAACCTCAAGAACCCAGCCAAATGACGCTCTTTTAAAAAGGTTACCCCATGCAAACCCGCCGACACTTCCTCGCCACAGTCGCAAAAGGCACCGCCGGAGCCCTCGCCACCAGTGCCCTCCCACTCAACACCTTTGCCCAGGAACGACCGCCCAACATCCTCTTTATCTCTGTAGACGACCTCAACGATTGGATCGGTTGCTTAGGGGGCCACCCCGACACCCTCACCCCCAACATCGACCGCTTGGCCAACCAAAGCACGCTCTTTACCCGCGCCTATTGCAATGCCCCATCTTGCAACCCCTCGCGCGCCAGCCTCATGACCGGCCTTCGCCCCTCAACCACAGGTGTCTACACCAACCGCAATCCATTCCGTTGGGCCCGCCCCAACGCCATCACCATGGGCCAACAGTTTCAAAAGCATGGCTATCACGTCTTGGGCCGAGGCAAAATCTTCCACGGGCGCTACCCCGACCCACCCACTTGGAACGAATACATTGGCAAAGGTGGCGACCCCTCGCCTCCCAATCACCCAGCCAACGGCATTCCCAAAACCGGCCACTTCGACTGGTCACCCTTAGACATACCCGACGAAGACATGGACGATACCAAAGTCGCCCACTGGACCGCCCAACAACTCCAAAAAGACCACAGCAAACCCTTCTTTCTCGCCTGTGGCCTTTTCCGCCCGCATCTACCGTGGTATGCCCCCCAAAAATACTTCGACAAATTCTCGCCCAACCAAATCACCCTCCCCAACATCAACGAACACGACTTAGACGACATTCCCGAAGCCGGCCGGAAAATGGCCCGCCAACGCGACCATAACAACGTCATGAAAACCGACAACTGGCGCAAAGCCGTTGCCGCCTACCTGGCCTGCATCAACTTCACCGACACCAACGTAGGCCATGTGCTCAATGCGCTTCACAACGGCCCAAACGCCCAAAACACCATCATTGTCTTTTGGGGCGACCACGGCTGGCACCTCGGTGAAAAACTCCACTGGCGCAAATTCGCCCTATGGGAAGAAGCCACACGTGTCCCCTTCATGATTTCGACACCCGGCCAAACAGGTGCAACATGCAACCGCACCGTCAGTCTCATAGACCTCTACCCCACACTCTCAGATCTGTGCAACATCCCCATACGCCCAGAACTTGAAGGCAACAACCTGCGCCCGCTCTTAAACAATCCCAACACCCAATGGAATCACCCCGTAATCACCACATATGGCCACCAAAACCACAGCATCCGCTCCGAACGCTATCGCTACATTCGTTATCGCGATGGCTCTGAAGAACTCTATGATCACAACAACGATGCACTCGAATGGACCAACCTCGCATCCAACAAAAAATTTGCAGACATCATTGCCGAACACCAACAATGGTTGCCCAAAATCAATACCCCCGAAAGCAAACGCGATACAAATTAACATGGTATCTTACACGGTGTTGGCAAACTTTATAAAGAAGCCGTGGCCTATCACCACAAAAATGGCACCATATATGTCGGCGATGTCACCGCACATTTCTTTGACCGTTCATCAATCCACATATCCAAATAAAACAGCCCTGAAGCATATTTCTTCAGGGCTGTTTCTATATCATCACGCAAGCATTCAGTATTCAGTTCACCTATTCCTACCCTTGGATATGAGATTGGTGCTGACTGCTCACATTCTCCCACACACCATAATCAAAATTTCAACACTGCCCACACCGGCACATGATCTGATGCAAAATTACCCCGCGTGATATAAGACAACTCATCACCTTGAAACCGAACACGCGACCGCGTGCCCACCACGGCCGATGCGCCAGTAAACACCCCACGATCAACCACATGATCTTTTAAATTTTGCGACACCAAAATCTGATCAAACAAAATCGCCTTTACCTTCACATCTTTCATAAAATCATGTTCTTGCCCACGCCATTTGTTATTCTCTGCACGCGCACCCTCAACCACAGGATTAAAGGTGGGTTCTTTTAAATCATCATACAAATAATTATATCCATAAGAACAATAATTCTTCTCCAACAATGACTCCGTCACGTTATATAAAAACGTATCGGGCTTCTCATCAATCCCACCCTTCACATCTGCAACACCATATTCCAAAATATTCACCGACTGATCATCAGGGTTGTCATTAAAATCACCCATCAAAATCACAAGGTCTTGCTGGACCCTGCTGGTCAAAAACTGCATCATCATCGTTGATGCCATCACCCGCCGGTCATCGGTTTCTCCACGCCCACCCGAGCGCGATTTGGCATGGTGAACCAACACGGTAAACAACTGTCCAAAACCTTCTACTTGCGCCTCCAACAAATCGCGTTTGCGCGGAAAGGCTTTTTCATGCACCTCTTCAGGAAACACCATCTTCAACGACGCAATCGTCAAAGGATGTCTCACCGCAATGGCAAGCTCTTGTAACTCTTCTTCGTCATCCAAAATCCCGATCTCATAATTATCGGGCAAAATATTGGCCAATGCCGCACGCGACTGAATCTCCTGAAACCCAATGATATCGGCGTCTAATTCTCGAATCACCTGTTGCAAACGATCTCGTCTTTCATCAGAAATCGCATCATCCAACCAATAAATATTATACGTGGCCACCTTAATGGTTGAAGGCGGTGCGCCACACCCCATCAACAAAACCAAAACACAAAACCAACGCCATCTCATACCCACCTCCAACGCATAACGTCACAAGAAACATCATGTATACCATAAAGAAAAACGACGGTCCACACCGTCGCTTTTCCCACTCATCCGTTTGCCATTTGCCGTCTTTTTAACTCTCAATCATCAGCAGACACATCTTCCGTCAACAATGCCACTTGTGCCGAATCGTCATCCGCCCCCATCTTCACCGACACCAATTTCGACACACCCGGCTCTTCCATCGTTACACCATGCAAAATATCACCGGCTTCCATCGTGCGTTTGTTGTGTGTCACAACAATAAATTGTGATTGCGCCGAAAACTTTTTCACCACACGCACAAAACGATCCACATTGGCATCATCCAAAGGCGCATCAACCTCATCCAAAATACAAAATGGACTGGGCTTCACCTGATAAATAGCAAACAACAATGCAATGGCAGTCAGTGCGCGTTCGCCACCCGACAACAAATTGATGCTTTGCAAACGCTTTCCACCCGGCCGTGCCGAAATAATAATTGGTGCTTCCAATGGATCCTCATCCACGGGCATGGTCAAATCGGCTTCACCACCATCAAAAAAATCTTGAAATGTATTGTGAAAGTTTTCACGAATACGACCAAAAGTATCCAAAAACCGCTGACGCGCCGTGCGATCCACACGTGTAATGGTGCGTTGTAAGGTTTCTTCGGCTTCCATCAAATCGTCGCGTTGTTTGCACAGAAAATCATATCGCTCTTTTTGTACGTCATATTCTTCCAACGCCGCCAAATTCACAGACCCCATACGCCGCAAACGATCTTGCAGTTCAATCACCTTTTTATCGGTCATATCGGCATTAAATTCAGGATCGCTCAATGCACCCAAAGCCGTCACATCCACATCATAATCGCGCTGAATGCGTTCAACAAGCGCGTTGCCACGCTCTTTCATACGTGTCAATTCAAGCTCGAGCTTATTGAGCTTTTCACGATGTTGTGTCACGCGACGGTTCTTCTCCCGTAACTCTTCTTCAAGGGCCCGTGTGCCCATCATCAACTCGTGTTGGTGTTGGGCTTGCTGGTCGCGCTTTTGTTCAACCTCGGTTTGCACGCGGTGTAAACTTTCCAACTCGCCCGACGCCGTGCGAATGTTCTCATCCAACACACCCTTGCGTTTGCCACTTTCTTCGCGTTCACCCGTCAACCGCTCCATTTCACGGCTAATAGATGTTTGCTCTTGTGCCAACCGCTGCGCCTCTTGGCGCAAGCGTTCAACCCGTTCCCGAATAGAAGCAATCTCCACACGCCGTGCAGCAACGGTGTCTTGATGTGTCCGGCGTTGCTGTTCTTGTTCGCGCAACACATCATCGGCCTGACGCACCTCGTCTTCCAATGCTTCACGACGCATATCGTGTTCGGCAATCGCGCGTTCACTTTCGGCAACCAAATGGTTCAACTCCGCTTCACGCGTAGCCAATTGGGCCGTTTCATTTTCAAGTTCCGTTACGGATTGTGCCTGTCGGCGTGCTTCTTGTTCTGCATTTTGTCGGTCGCGTTGTAACCCTGCACAGCGGTTTTGCAACTCGGCCAAAACCTTGTTATCGGCCTCAATTTGGGCCACCAATTCATTATAAGATTCAACGGCTTGCCGAATATCGTGTTCCAACACGTCCAAACGCTGCCGACCTTCCGCAATGCCGGCTTCCATTTTTTCAATCTGTTGCATCCGCCCAATCAAACCCGATTCCGAATCGGCATCGGCACCACCATAAACCGTGCCATCAGCGGCAAACACTTCGCCATTGAGCGTCACCACATCCACATGAACAGCACGCATAGCAGAACTCACCTGAAGTGCCGTTTGAATATCTTTAACAATTAATGTGCGTCGCAACAATGCCCGCACAGCGCCCGTGGCATCACGAGCCCCCACAATCAAATCAGATGCCCGACCAATCACACCCTCACCCAAGGGCGCCACCCAAGGTGTGCCAGATCCTTGGGCTACACGTTCAAGTGGTAAAAAAGCCGCCGAACCATGGCCCCCATCACGCAAATAGGCAATGGCATCGCGTGCCACATCGGTGCCATCAACCACCAAACATTCCAAAGCCTGCCCCAAAGCCCCTTCAATGGCCACCACATGATCGGCATGCACATCAATCAAATCGGCCACCACGCCCTTAATGCGGGGGGCAAAAGGCGAGTCAACGGCCAAAGCGCGCACACCCTTTGAATATCCTTCAAAACCTTCACGCAATTTTTGCAGCAAGGCAATTTGTGCTTCGTCCGACTCTATGCGAGCACGTAGGCGATTGCGTTCTTCCACCTGTTCATCACGCAACACTTGTACACGGGCACGTTCATCAATTCGGCTCTGACGTTGTTCCGTTCGGTCTATAATTTCTGCCTCAAGCGTTGTCATCTGTTCAATGGCGCGTTTGGCAACCTGATTGGCCTCTAATTGTCGAGCCGTTACGCGCTCAACATCTTCGTGTAACCGAGCCTGACGACTCAGCACCCCTTCACGATCAGCATGTAACCGTTCCAGTTGTCGCCCACGCTCACTGCTTTCGCGCAAAAGCCCCATCAACTGAGACTTTTGTTCATTTACACGTGCACGTCGGGCATCCAAGTCTTCGGTTAAAGAAGCCAACACAGCTGATTCTTCCTCTAAGGCCTGCTCGCCCATTGTCAGCTTCTCAACAGCCTCACGGCCACCTTGTTCTGCCGTTTCTTGCCCTTGACGCGCATCATTTAACCGCACACCCAAATCTTCCTGCTGGCGATCTGCGCGATCAATAAACGCATCCAAACTGCGCAATTCTTCGCGTGCAATCAAAATTTCACGGTCTTTGTGATGCACCAAATCAACTTGGCGAGACACCTCAGCATTGGCCGCAGCCAATGCCTGTTCCTGATCGGTTAATTCGGCACGTGCTTCTTCCAAACGCGCTTCAAGCTTGGTAATATCTACTTCGACAACACCAACATCTTCTTTTAAAAAATTCATTTCATCAACCATCGGCTTGGCCAAATCGGCCATCGAAAAATACCGATAGCGCGCCAACAACACTTCAAGCGCATGCAATTCATCCGAAACTGTTTTATAAAGCCGTGCTTTGCGTTCTTGGCGTTGAAGCGATGAGACTTGGCGCTCAACCTCACCAATAATGTCATCAATGCGTTGCAAGTCCTGTTGCACAGCCAACAAACGATTCCATGCCGATCTGCGGCGAATTTTGTAGCGTGTCACACCTGCCGCTTCTTCAAAAATATGTCGGCGCTCATCGGCATTGTCGCTAATAATTTCGTCTACCATGCCTTGTGAAATCACATAAGACGACTGTGCGCCCAAGCCTGTATCCATCAATAAGTTCTGAATATCTTTGAGTCGGCAAGGGATTTTGTTTAACAAATAATCACTTTCACCCGACCGAAACAGCCGTCGGGTAATGGTGACTTCGGCAAAGTCAGTGGGCAATTGCTTTAACGAATTATCCAGCGTAATAGACACCTCAGACATGCCCAACGGTTTGCGCGTGCGTGTGCCCGAAAAAATCACATCCCCCATACTGCCACTGCGCAAAGAACGCGGGCGCTGTTCACCCAATGCCCAGCGCAACGCATCAACCACATTGGACTTACCACATCCATTGGGCCCCACAACACACGTAACGCCCTTTTGAAACGGCATATCAAGCTTCTGAGCAAACGACTTAAAACCCAGGGCTTGGAGACGAGTTAAATGCAACGCGTATCCTCCAAAACATCTATAAAATTTTTAAAATAAAAGTCAAAGTGGAAATGAAAAAGGAGAGAACATCCATATCTTTTATTGTCGCAACAACTTGGGAAGTTTTGCAACAACTGGGTGTAGAAAACATTTATGTGAGGCACAATAATATGATAGATGGTATTTTGCGTCAAGAAAGAACACGGCAACGCTTATCTGGCGTGAATATACCGCTCGACCCGTTCCAATAACAACGAGACCTGAAATGGTTTGGCAATATAATCATTGGCTCCACATTCAATGGCTTCGGTCACCATACGTACATCTGTTACCGAGGTAAGCATCACCACCGGCGTGGTTCGCAACTCATTATTGCCACGAATAATGCGCAAGGCATCAATGCCATCCATCACCGGCATCAGCACATCCAACAATATCAAATCGGGTTTTTCACGCTCGGCAAGGGCCACGGCTTCTTGGCCATTAAACGCAATCACCACATCATACCCCATGCGTTTGAGCATGTTGCTTATGGCAATGCGCGTTGCCGCAGAATCTTCTGCCACCAAAATCTTATTTTTTCGTCTTTGCGACTTTGACTGACGAATGGCTTTGCGCGACGAATCGCTATCGGGGATCTCTGCCTCATCAACATCAACACTTTTATCTTTATCATCAATGGGATGAAACAGCGTCTTAACCCGTTCAATCTCTGATGGCAACACATCCAACATCTCATCAATTTGTTTGGGTTCCAAATCGAGCAACTTGGCCCCACGGCTATAAAGCACCTCCAAAGCCGCAACATTTTCACGATCAAACAACGCAACAGCCATCAAATTGGACACCGCCAAAATACTGGTCTCTGTTTGCAAATTGTGATTGCGCACCTCAGATGGCATCTCATCACCAAGCTCGGAAAAATGATGGTGTTTAATCGGAATCCGCAAACTGGCAGGCAAATTCCAATGCGCAGCCAAACGCCCCCCAATTTCGGAATGATCCGTTTGAAGCACTTCGCGCTCAGCAACAGCAATATGTATCTGGCGTTCTTTGGCAAGTGCAAGCGAATAGCCATAAACCAAAGGTGTATAACGCACCAATAAACAGGTGCCAATGTCTTGTAACAAAGCTGTTGTAAAAATGCCATAAGACAAATCGGGGTTGACTGCGGCTGTAATCTTAACCGCCGAAACAGCTTGTCCCACACAGTGTTCCCAAAAAGTTTGAAAACTAAACCCAAAGGTCTCATCTTGGGGCAATATGCCCATAACCGACAACCCCAAAGCCAAATTGCCGACCTCGCGAAACCCCATGAGCCCCACAGCTTCAGATACGCTGGTAATACCACGCGAAAAGCCATAGAATGGTGAATTGATCACTTGTAAGACCTTGGCAGACAATGCCAAATCTTTTTCGATCAATACGGCCACTTCTTTTACAGATGCATCTGCATCAGATGTTACCTGCATCACCTTGGTTGCCACAGTGGGCAACGTAGGCAAGTTATCGGCCTTTTCGATAATATTTAGGATATCACTGGTTTGCATCGATATCCACATCCCTTTAAAAGTAATAATGACATGAATTTGCACGGCAAAACTACACAAGCAAGCCAACATCGTCAACCCGTATTTAATTTTGCATCATTGACCAATAACTTTGGTCAGATTCGTCTGTTACTCGTTATGCTCATGAGCCACAAGACATCTTCTGTGTGTTCTCTTCGAGAACCTGCGTTTCGCGCACCTACAGGTTCGTCTATTCATCTATCTCAACCCGTCTAACCGCCTCAGACCAATCGCGCCACATATCTCCATCAGGTGGTTCTTCTTGCACCTGAGATAGGTTAGATCGGCTAAAATCATACAACACCGCTTTGCGAATTTGCTGAGAATGATTGGGCGAAGCCGTATGCCCAATGCGATGATGCCAAAAAACAATATCCCCTGGCCCACCATGACAATCCATAAATTCGCCTTCTTCGCTAAACCAATCCCGATCTTTTTGATAGGCATCTGTGGGTTCATAACTGTGCCGAGAGTAAAAATCGTTAAAAAAGGTGCGATGGCTCTTTGGCCAAACCGTAAACCCCCCTCCACCTGGTGGTACAAAATCAATATAACCCACCACACCCAAAAAAAATGGATGGGCATCGACATGGCACCCCGGTGGTCGATCTGCTTTTTCGCGCTCCCCATAAGGCAATGTGCAATAAATACCCCGAATGCCTTGTGGTTCACGCAGTTGTGGGCCCAAAAGCTGTTCGACCATCGCACGAACAGACGCATTGCGTGGCAACATATCAACCATAAATGCATCACGGCCCGTTTCCCGATATTGCCACCGAAAATTGCGCCTAAAATTAATGCGATTGTCATCTTCTTCTTCGGGCTTAATTGGCCCAACCCACGTATTGGGATCATCAGGGTCAAAAGAAGGCGGTTTGCCATCCCAAAGTCGGGCACGGGCACGCGCCATCAGTTGGGGGTCTAACACACTGCGTTTAATGAGATAACCATTGGTTTTAAAAAAACGAATATCATCTTCGGTTAAAGTGACCATACCCATTGCTCCCTAAAGTGCTGTTTGGCCTAAAAGAACAAGTGAGAAGATAATGTTCTTTGAACATAAATACAAGTCATGATCGCCCCAGTATTCTCATTGACAACCACCATAGGCAAGTCTAACTTAGGAATCACTAAAAACAGGCAATCAGCTTTCAACTTTTTAATTTTTTGATGACCGCTGACCTCTTTTCCCCCAACTGCTTGCAGGAGTTCCAAATGCCCGATTTACACAAAGAAAAAATCACCCAAATTGAAAAAATAACGATGCGATTTAAACGGCCTCGTAACATTGGCTGCAATGCCCGCATTGGCAACCACGGCGACTCGGTCTCCGACCCCGTCATTCGCATCCACACCAGCAGTGGTGCCGTAGGTGTAGGGTGGTCGCGCCTCACACAAGAACAAGCCCAAAGCTTGGTCGGTCAAACCATTGGAGACTTATTTGCCTTACCCACAGGCACAAACGAAAAAGGCGAGGTCATTGATTTGCCTCTATGGGATGTGGTTGCCAAACTCCACAACCAGCCCCTTTATCAGCTTTTGGGTGCTCGGGGTTCTCGCCATGTCGAACTCTATGATGGCTCCATTTACATCGACGACATAGACGCAACCGATGAAGAAGCCGTAGCCATTTTTCAACAAGAAGTACAAACCGGTCATGACTTTGGGCTCAAAAACTTCAAAATCAAAATGGGGCGCGGCGCACGCTGGATGCCCATTCAAAAAGGTATCGAACGCGACATATTGGTCATTCACACCGTGAGAGAAGCCACAGGCCCCAATGCCAAAATCCTCATTGATGCCAACAATGGCACCACCTTAAATATTGCCAAACACATTCTCGAACGCTGTGAAGACGTTGGCATTTATTGGTTTGAAGAAGCCTTTCCCGAAGACCGCGCCTTTAATGAAGCCTTCAAAACCTTCATAGACGAAAAAGGTTATGACACCCTTGTTGCCGATGGTGAATCAGGCCCACCCCCACCCAATTTCTTCGACATGGTCGAACAAGGCTGGATCAACATTGTTCAACAAGATTTTCATTTTAAAGGACTTACATGGTGGCGTGAAACTGCCAATCGCATTGAGCCGTGGGGTGCCAAATGTGGCCCCCATACGTGGGGCAGTGTGCTCGAACGCTACGCGCATGCCCATTTTGCCGCATCAGTCCCCCACTATTCTCTTTTAGAAGCCGCACCCGTTGATATGCCCGGCATTGTTCTCGACGGTTGGGATCTACAAGACGGTTGCCTCATTGTGCCCAACACACCCGGCATCGGTTTTGATCTGGAACCAGAGATCATAGAAAAAGGCGTACAAGCAGACAATGGATTTCGCATAAGCCACTAAAAAACTTTTATTTATACACTTAAAAAGAGTTGCAACATATGTCTTGGACACACATTAAAAATGCCCACATCTATGCCCCAGAAGATCTCGGCATCACCAACCTGCTCATTTGGAATGGACAAATTGTCTCAGTCGGTTCAGACGTTGCCCCCCCATCAGGTGTTGACGTTCAAACCTTCGAAGCCGAAGACTGCCCACTCTTACCAGGGCTTATAGACCCCCACATCCACATCATGGGTGCCAGTGGTGCAGGAGGCCCCACCAACCGCACACCCGACCAACCCCTCTCGCGCCTCACCTTAGCGGGCATCACCACCGTTGTTTCACCCCTTGGCACAGACAGCCTCAGCCGCACCCTTCCAGACCTGCTCATGCGCGCCGAAGCCGCCACAGCAGAAGGCATCACGGCCTATGCCTATACGGGCGGATGGGCCACGCCCGTGCCCACACTCACAGATGATGCCCTTTCCGATGTCACTTTTTTATCGCGTGTACTCGGCATCAAAGTCGCCATTGCAGAAGCCATGGCGCCGCCCTTATCGGTTGAACAACTCGCCCATTATGCCCACGCCGCCGTCATTGGTGGCAAATTGGTCAACAAACGCGCCGTCTTACACGCCCACATTGGTGACCGCGCCGAAGGCTTGCAACCCCTTTGGGACGCAGGCAAACAATGTGGTTTGCCCTTAGACCGCTTTGTGGCCACACACATCAATCGAAATCCCGCACTTTTAGACATGGCCATAGACTTTGCCAAAGCAGGCGGCAGCGTTGATGTAACAAGCCAAATTCAAGTCGAGCGTGGATACAAACAAGCCACACCCGCCGCAAATGCCATCATGAAACTCATAGATGCCCAAGTGCCCTTTGAGCGCATCACCCTCTCTTCAGACAGCGGCGGCGCATATACCCAACAAGGCGAATCGCGCTTTCGGATGGCCCAGCCCAACACCTTGTGGCAAACCGTTCAAAGCCTCATCAAAATGGGGCTCTCCTATTCACAAATTGCATCCGTAGCATCACACCATGCATCAGAGCTTCTTGGCCTCACACACAAAGGCCGCATTGCATCTGGCGCCGATGCCGATCTGATATTGCTCACACCGTCAGGCAATCTCAATTGTGTTTGGTCACGTGGCCAACTCATGGTTCAGAATAACCAAGCCCTTGTCACAAGCGATTACGAATAACTATGCGTCCAGACCCCGGCAAACCCTATTACACGGCCTACGACAAACGGTATCGCGCAGTCTACCAACAAGGCCTACCCTATTGGAATGCCAATCCAGCAGACCTTAAATCCATTATTCTCTCCATTGATGGATTTATCATACGTCATCGCGTTCCACCCTATTCAAACGTTGCCGAATTTGGTTGTGGTGAAGGTTTTGTTGGGGTTTATTTGCTTGCACAACAATATGCCTACACAGGCATCGATATTTCACCTGCCGCATTAGAAAAAGCCACTGAGCGCATCGTTGCATACGGTGACCAAGGCCTCTTGCTTTGTGCCGACTTGCTCAACATCACTTCTTTCACCGAAGAAACATACGACGTGGGTATTGACGTAGGGTGCTTGCAAATGTTCATCACAGATGCCGACAGACAGCGGTATCTTAACAACCTTTATCGCATGCTCAAGCCCGGTGCACCTTTGTTGTTTTGTCGTCAGGCATTTGATGCCGATGCCATTGAAGGGCACATCGATTCCTATGACAACTGGCTCACCATCGCCAAACAAGATGTAGACATGCCTGAAATGCGAAATGCCTATAAAGAGGGTGTACCCTACCCCATTCAATTGCCCAACATTGCCACACGACCTCGCAACTTGGTTCACTATCAACAAGAACTCGAATTTGCCGGATTTGAATATCTCACTGGGCGCATCTCCAGCACAGGCATACACGCCACCTTCGAAGTGCGCAAGCCCGCGCCCGAAAATGATGAGGCATATTAAAACTATATGAAACGGCAAACGTGAATCGGCAAATGTAAAACCAAACACGCCTCTTCAGATTAATCAAAGCACCCCGTTTGCCATTTGCCGTTTGGCATTTCACTGACACCGCCAAATAAATCTGTAAATAAAACGGTGATCATTCACCCAAACAATTTTAGAAAGGAACCCACCCTCATGTCCACCTACAAAATCGCGGTCGTTCCCGGCGACGGCGTTGGCCCCGAAGTGATGGATGAAGCCCTCAAAGTATTGGCCGCACTTGAAAAACCCTACCCCAACTTGCGCTTTGTGTTGTCAGAACACCCCATTGGTGCGGCCTGCTACCAAAAAACAGGGACCGACTTACCCGAAGAAACACTCGAAGCCTGCAAAAGCAATGACGCCGTATTATTTGGTTCTGCCGGTGACCCCAACATCCGTTTTCCCGACGGCACAGAAATCGCCCCTCAACTCACCTTGCGCTTTAAGCTTGACCTCTATGCTGGTATTCGGCCCATCAAAAGTTATCCAGGTGTCACCCCCCTTCTCGCCAAAAACCCACCCATCGACTACGTGATCATGCGCGAAAACACCGAAGGCCTTTATGCTTCGCGTGGTGCAGGTGTGCGTGTGGGTGAAGAAGTGGCCGTAGACAATATGGTCATCACGCGCAAAGGCACCGAACGCATTGTCAAATATGCCTTCGAAATTGCCCAACAGCGCAACGGTGCCCCATCAGATGGCAAACGCCGTGTCACTTGCGTAGACAAAGCCAACGTGCTCAAAAGCCAAGCCTTCTTCCGACAAATTTACGACGAAGTGGCCAACGATTATCCCGATACCGCACGCGACTATGCCTATGTCGATGCCTACACCGTCTATCAGGTACGCAAGCCCGACTTCTATGACGTGGTTGTTGCAGAAAACATGTTTGGCGACATCATCTCAGACCTCGCTGCAGGTACCATTGGTGGCTTGGGTATGGCCCCTTCTGCCGATGTCAACGAGCATCACGGTGTCTTCCAACCCTCTCATGGCACCGCACCCGATATTGCCGGGCAAAACATAGTCAACCCCATTGCCCAAATCTTATCAGCCGGTATGATGCTCACGTGGTTGGGCGCACAACACAACGACCCAGATGCCACAAACGCCGCCAAAACCATCGACGATGCCGTAGCCCGCGTCTTGGCCAGCAAAAAAGCCCACACCGGTGACTTGGGCGGCAAAGCCAAAACCACCGACGTAGGTGACGCTGTTGCTTCAGAAATTTAA
>JAYODI010000106.1:0-16910 GCA_038279365.1 Candidatus Latescibacterota bacterium
TTTGCCTTTTCACGTTTGGCGTTTCACCGCTTCTCACGTTTCACCGCTTCTCACGTTTCACAGATTTTAGAGGGGTATATCTTATGAATCAGGACACAAAGTTTAAAAATGCGATTTGGATTTTTGGTGATCAACATCGGGCACAGGCTTTGGGATGTAATGGAGATCCGAATGCGATTACGCCCAATATTGATCGGTTGTCGGCAGAGGGGCAAAATTTTGATCGGGCTTTGTCGGGGTTTCCGTTGTGTTGTCCGGCACGGGGCGCATTGTTGGCAAGCAAGTATCCGCATGTGTGTGTGCCGGGGCATGAGCATCAGATGCCACCTGAGACGAAGACGGTGGCGCATGCTTTTAAAGAGCATGGGTTTCATACGGCGTATTTTGGGAAGTGGCATTTGGATGGGTTTAAGGAGCGTACGGGACGAGCGGGTACGCATGTGATTCCACCTGAGCGACGAGGTGGGTTTGATACGTGGGTGGGGTATGAGAATAACAACAGTCAGTGGGATTGTTGGGTGCATGGGGGAGAGGGTAAGGATGCGTTTCAGTATCGATTGCCGGGGTATGAGACGGATTGTTTGACGGATTTGTTGATTGACTATATTGAAGAACGGGGCAAAAACCCTGAGGTGCCGTTTTTTGGTGCGCTGTCTGTGCAACCCCCGCATGACCCGTATGTGGCACCTGAAGAATTTATGTCGCATTATAATCCGGCCAACATTGAGTTGCGTGACAATGTGCCCAATATTCCGCGTGTGGTGGATGTGGCTCGGCGCGATTTGGCAGGTTATTATGCGATGATTGAGAATTTGGATTGGAATGTGGGGCGTGTGCGTGCGGCTTTGGAAAAAGCGGGGTTGGCACATGATACGCATCTTATTTTCTTTTCGGATCATGGCGATATGCATGGCTGTCATGGGCAATTGCGCAAAACGTCACCGTGGGAAGAGTCGATTCGGGTGCCGTTTATTTTGGGTGGTATTCAACCGCGTTATGAGGGCAAGAGTGGGCGGCCCGATTGTTTGGTGAATATGGTGGATGTGGCACCGACCACGTTGGGGTTGTGTGGCATTGATGCGCCCGATTGGATGATGGGGTTTGATTATTCGGGTTTTCGGCTGGGCAGTCGGCCACAAAAGGAAGCGCCCGATTCGGCGTATTTGCAGTCGGTGATTCCCACAGGACATGGCAACAGCATTGACCGACCCTATCGGGGGTTGGTGACGCGTGATGGGTGGAAATATGTGGTGTTGGAGGGTCAGCCGTGGATGTTGTATAACTTGAATGAAGACCCGTATGAACAAGCCAATTTGGCACACAATTCGGCGTTTCACAAACAGCGCAACCGTTTGCAAGAGCGCTTGGCACAGTGGATTGCGGATACAGGTGACACGTTTCAATTGCCTGTGTGATGGGTATGGAGAGGATAAAGAATGGCTGAAATTTTAGAATCGAAGGTGATTCACAAGCATGAAGATCGGTATGTGGCATGGCCAATGATTTCGAAGACGGTAAATGGGGAATTGTTGGTGGTGTTTTCGGGAGACAGAGAAGGGCATGTGTGTCCTTTTGGAAAAACCTTTTTGATGCGGTCTTTTGATAACGGTCATTCTTGGCAAGAACCTGAGTTGGTGAATGACACGCCTT
The DNA here is from genome assembly GCA_038279365.1 of Candidatus Latescibacterota bacterium. Classification (GTDB taxonomy): domain Bacteria; phylum Latescibacterota; class UBA2968; order UBA2968; family UBA2968; genus JABIFK01. The sequence goes on from JAYODI010000106.1 coordinate 1,651, forward strand.
TAGATGATCGTGATGCGGGTTTGTGTGTGTGCCCAGACGGTACGTTGCTGGTGAGTTGGTTTACAACGTGGCGCAACCCTAAAGATGAGACGTTGACGGATGCTTGGCGGGAGCATTTGCAAAAAATTCCAGAGGCGGTGGTGAAACAATGGACACAGCCCAACTTGACAGATTCCACATTGATTGAGCGTGGGCATTGGGTTCGGCGTTCGGTGGACAATGGCAAGACGTGGGAAGACCCGATTGCTGTGCCTGTTACGGCACCGCATGGGCCCAATGTGCTGTCGGATGGGCGGTTGGTTTTTGTGGGCAATGAGGGCTATCGGCGCAGTGACAAGTCGAGTGCCATTGCCTGTGTAGAATCGCGCGATATGGGCAAAACGTGGACGGTGTTGGCGCGTATTTCGATGTTTCCCAACGATGTGCCCAGCGATGAAGGTGGCATGACGTATTTGGGTGAACCCCATGTGGTGGAAGTTACACCGGGGCATTTGTTGGGTATGGCACGTCATGAAGAACAGCCTTATGTGGAAGGTCGCCCCAGTGGTAAGTTGTGGCAGTTTGAGTCTTTTGATGGGGGGCATACATGGACAGAACCCAAAGAAACACCTATTTTGGGTAAACCCCCGCATTTGCATCGGTTGCCCGATGGGCGTATTGTGGTGTCTTATGGGTATCGACATGCTCCCTTTGGTGAACGGGCTTGTATATCGCGTGATGGTGGGAAGACTTGGGATGTGGAACAGGAAGTGATTTTGCGCGATGATGCTCCCAATTCGGACTTGGGATATCCGGCAACGGTGGCATGTGATGATGGCTCGTTGTTGACGGTTTATTATCAACGGGAGCATTTGAGCGAGAAACCGTGTTTGATGACCACACGGTGGCGTGCCTAATGGTTGATTTTTTGTTTTGGATGTGGATACATGCAAGTTTTAGGGGTAATTGACATTTCTTTTTAAAAAATAATTTGCATATTTGAAGTCTCCTTATATATTTTCATTTTGAAATTATAATTTGAACAGGAGCAGTGATGAATTTAGATGAGCAATTGGTCTATGTTCGAGACTTTTTGGTGTTTCTCAAAAAGAATTTGGAGCATACCACACAAGATTTTGAAGAGATTCAGGGGGTGTCAGGCCAAGAACTATGCGTGTTGACCAATGTGGCCGAACACTGTGAGCTCACGGTGAAAGATGTTGCACAGCATTTGCCCAAAGTGAGTTTGAGCACATTGACGCGCATTTTGGATCAACTTGAGGAAAATCAATATATTAAGCGCAGGATAAACGATGCAGATCGGCGAAGTTTTATTGTGTCGCTCACGCCATTGGGGCAGCAAATTGTTGATAAATATGGTTCATGCATGGATCAGTTTGCACGTATGATGTTGGAACCGCTTTCCCCGGCAGAGCGGCTGATGTTGATTGAATTGTATAACAAAACTTGGAAGTCGTTGGCTGCGTCTGATAAAGGTGAGGCGTAGAATACGTCGTCGTTTGGGTATTTTTTTTGTCTATATATTTTCATTTTGAAATTTTTTCAAAAAAATTAATTTTCATTTTGGATGCTCTTGCACGATTCCAAAATCGTGAGTATGTTGTTTTGATGGGTGCCATATTTCATTTTTACAGGTGATGGGAGGGTGTTTTTAGCCATGAGGCATATTGGTGTTTTTATGCGAGGGGTTTTCTGTTTGTTGTGTTTGGGCAGTGTGCTTGAGGCTGCCGAACCGGTTGCACCAGATAGTGCATTGGTAATGGCATTAAAGGCCATTCATGGTGAGCCTTTGCGCTTGCAAGCGGCCAAAGATGCCGCATTGGCCAAGTCTGCTCCCGTGCAAATTGCACAATCACAAGTGCGTGCAGCAACAGGTGCTGTGCAACGTGAACGGGGCACATTTGACCCCGAGGTGTTTGCCGAGTTGAAACGGTCGGGCAATGATCAGCCTGCGTCGTCTCCATTTTCGGGGGCACCGATTGTGGAGCAAAATCAAACGATGGGGCAAGCCGGCGTGCAAATGACCTTGCCCATTGGCACGGAATTGGAAGCCGCTGTGGTGACCACGCGGTTGCAGAGCAATTCGAATTTTTCATCGTTGAATCCACAATATACGACCACGGGCAATTTGCGTTTTCGCCAACCGCTTTTAGATGGGTTTTTTAAGCGCAAAGATTTGACATCGGCAGAGCGGTTATTGGATGCGGCTCAAGCCCGATATGATGATGTGGTGATGCGCACGCAGGCTCAGGTGGAGACGTTGTATTGGAATTTGTATGCGGCAGAGCGCGATTTGGCCGTGCAGATGTTGGTGCGTGATCAGGCCGAGGCGTTGCTCAAGGAAGCTCAGTTGCGTGCCAAAGCGGGTTTGGTGGGGCCCAATCAGGTGGCCAATGCTCAAGTTTTTTTGGCCTCACGACAGTTGGCCTTGTTAGATCGTGAAGAAGCGTTGGATCGGGTTTCAGATGATTTGGCGGCACTCATTGGTGTGCGTCCAGAAGGGCGGGTGCGTTTTTGGCCTGTAGATATGCCCCAACGTCAATTTGATTTGCCTTCTGTTGATCAGGTGGTGGCCGATGTGTTGTGGGAAAACAAATCACTCATTGCCCTTCGGGCCGATGCAGAAGCTGTGAAGGCTTTGGCTAAGGGTGCAGATCGAGACCGTTTGCCGACGGTTGATTTGGTGGGTGCGGTAGGTGGCAATGGGTTATCGGGCACGGGGCAAGATGTGGTTTTTGGTGCCGATACATTGCGTTCTACGGCTTCGGGTGGATATGGTGAGGCCTTATCGCAAGCCTTAAAGCGCGATTACCCTACGTGGGAATTGGGGGTGCAGGTGCGTATCCCCATTGGCAATCGATCAGACAAAGGTGAGTTTGAGCGGTTGCGTGCTGAGGTGGGTCGGGCCGATCAATTGTATGCCGAAGCAGTGCGCAATTTGGAGACGCAGGTGCGGGCAGAATATCGTGCCTTGGCAAATGGCAGCCAGCGTTTGGAAATGGCAGGCGCAGGTGTAACAGCTGCAGCCGAACAGGTGCGCATTGGGTTGATTGAATATCGCAATGGGCGCACAACGGCATTTGAGTTGGCGCGGTTGAGTGCCGATTTTGCAACGGCACAACAACAATATTCACAAGCATTGGTGCGCACAGCGCGTGCGGCGGCCAATTTGCAGTATTTGACTTCGGGGCAGTATCCTATCAAAAAATAGACGTGTTGAAACGACAGATCGTATACTAAAATGCTAAAAATTATATTGGGAGCCAATTTATGAAGCGTTTGATGGGGGTTGTTGCACTGGCTTTGTTGGTCGGTTGTGGGGGTGGGCAACAAGGTGGGGGTGGTTTTCAAATGCCACCTACGGCGGTTGAGACGGTGTCTGTGATGTCGCAACGGGTTGCAGATAAATTTGAAACAGTGGGTAATATTGAAGCGGGTGAGTCTGTGACCCTTGTGTCGGAGATAGACGGCGTGGTGGTTAAAATTCCTTTTCGAGAAGGGGATACGATTGTGCGCGGTGGTTTAATTGCACAATTGGATGATGCGCAATTGCTGGCCGAAGTGCGGCGTGCAGAAGCGGTGTTGGCACAGCGCAAAGCGTCTTATGATCGCATTCAAGATGTGGTGGCACAGGGTGCGGGTGCGCCACAAGATTTGGATGATGCGGCGGCGGTGCTCAAGGTGGCAGAGGCCGATGTGGCGCTTGCCAAAACGAGGTTTGCCAAAACGCGTATTACAGCACCGTTTGAGGGGATGATTGGAGCACGCAAAGTGAGTGTGGGGGCATTTGTTCGCCCAGGGCAAAGCCTTGCTGAGTTGGCGCAAGTGCATACGTTGCGGGTGTTCTTTTCGGTGCCCGAGCGGTATTTGGCCAAGTTGCAACGTGGGGCAGAGGTGATGGTTTCGACCACGGCTTATCCCAACACAGTTTTAACGGGGCAAATTGATGTGGTGGAACCTACCTTGGATGAAAAGACGCGCAGTGCGCGTGTGATGGCGCGTTTGGATAACCCAGGAAATAAATTTCGACCGGGTATGTCTGCCGATGTGTCGGCGGTTTTGAGTGAACGGGGCGAAGCTTTGACGGTGCCCAATGAGGCGATTTTTGTGAGTGGTTCAGATGCATTTGTGTTTGTGATCAAAGCAGACAGCACAGTGACACGGCGTGCATTAACTTTGGGCACGCGCATGGCCGATGTGGTGGAAGTGACATCGGGGTTGTCGGCCAATGAAGTGGTGGTGCGTGCAGGCCATCAAAAACTGTATGAAGGTGCCAAGGTGATGCCTGTGCAAAGTCAGGAGGCAAAGACACAATGAAACTGAGTTCTGTATCGATTCGCCGACCCGTTTTGGCTACGGTGATGAGTTTGACAATTTTGTTGTTTGGTATCATTGCGTTTACGCGATTGCCTGTGCGGGAGTATCCCGACATTGATCCACCTGTGGTATCTGTGACCACGTTGTATCGGGGGGCCAGCCCGAGTGTGGTGGAAACGGAAATCACCAATATTTTGGAAGAGCAGTTTGCCACGCTTGAAGGGGTGAAGTCGATGACGTCTTCAAGCCGAGAACAAGGTTCGGTGATTACCATCGAATTTGAGTTGGATCGCGATGTGAATGAAGCGGCCAATGACATTCGCGACCGGGTATCTCGTGTGCGGGGGCAATTGCCACGTGAGGTGGATGACCCTGTGATTGGGAAAGTGGATGCCAATGCACAGGCCATTGTGTGGTTGGCCTTATTTAGTGAGCAGTATTCGGGTTTGGAACTGAGTGAAATAGCAGATCGGGTGCTCAAAGAACGCCTTCAACGTGTGCCGGGTGTGGGGTCTGTGATTATTGGGGGTGAGCGACGATATGCGATGCGGGTGTGGCTTGATCCTTTGCGCATGGCTGCACACGGTTTGACCACACAAGATATTGAGGGTGCCATTCGGTTGGCCAATGCCGAAATTCCAGGTGGGCGTGTGGAGGGTGATACCCGTGAGTTTGCGGTGCGCACGCGCGGTGAGTTGGCGTCACCTGAAGAGTTTGGGTCGATTATTGTGGCGCAGTCTTCAGAGAGCCAGGTGCGGTTGCGCGATGTGGCCAGAGTTGAAATTGGGGCCGAAAACGAACGCAGTTTGGCACGTTGGAATGGCAAACCTGCGGTGGGTTTGGGCATTGTAAAACAATCGAAGGCGAGCACGTTGGAGGCGGCACAGGCTGTGCGGGATGCGTTGCCTGAGTTGGAAGGCTTGTTGCCTGAGGGTATGTCGTTAAATGTGGCCTATGATTCGTCGACGTTTATTCAAGAGTCGGTGGAAGAAGTGGGCCAAACGATGTTGATTGCGATGGTTTTGGTTGTGGTTGTGGTGTTGTTGTTTTTGAAGAGCTTTCGCGCCACATTAATTCCCACGGTGGCCATTCCGGTGTCGATTATTGGTACGTTTGCGATGGCCTATTTTGCTGGGTATACAATTAATATTTTGACATTGCTTGCGTTGGTATTGGCCATTGGTTTGGTGGTGGATGATGCCATTGTGGTGTTGGAGAATGTTTACCGACACATGGAGATGGGCAAGTCGCGTATGCAAGCAGCCTTTGATGGCACCCAAGAAATTGGGTTTGCGGTGGTGGCCACCACGGTGGCTTTGGTGGCGGTGTTTGTGCCGGTTGCTTTTTTGACGGGTTCTGTGGGGCGGTTGTTTAATGAGTTTGGGATTTCTATTGCTGTGGCGGTGATTATTTCAAGTTTTGTGGCACTGTCATTAACGCCTATGTTGTGTTCACGCATTTTGAAGCCTTTACATGGTGATGCCAACTCGGGGTGGGCGTCACGTTCGTTTGATGCTTTTTTTGAGGGCTTGAACCGTTTGTATGAAGGCACATTGCGTGTGGTGATGCGTGTGCGGTGGTTGATGATTGGGGTGGCGTTGTTGATGGTGGGTGTGAGTGTGTATTTGTTTGGGTTGTTGCCACGTGAGTTGGTGCCCACAGAAGATCGGGGCATTGGTTTTGGGATTGTGATTGCACCTGAAGGGGCCACGCTGGAGTATACCGACCGTTATATGAAAGAAGTAGAAAACCGGTTGTTGCCTTTGCCCGAGCGACGGGGTTTGTTTACGGCCATTGGATTGAGTTTTGGTGGGCCGGGTCAGGTGACCAATGGCATTGTGTTTTTGCCACTCAAACCACGAGATGAACGCGAGAAGTCACAACAACAGATTGTGGGTGAGTTGTTTCCGCAAATGATTTCGATTCCGGGGGTGTTGGCATTTATTATCAGTCCACCGAGTTTGGGTGGGCGGTTTAATTCCAATCCTGTGGAGTATGTGTTGCAAGCCGATAGTTATGAAACGTTGAATCAGGCCGTGGGGGTGATGATGGCCAAAGCTGGAGAGTTGGGGTATTTGATCAATTTGGATACCGATTTGCGTTTGAATAAACCGCAGTTGGATATTTCGATTGATCGCAAACGGGCGTCGGAGTTGGGCGTGTCGGTGACCGATATTGGCACGACGCTGGAGACGTTTTTGGGTGGGCGTGTGGTGACGCAGTTTAAGCGGGGCACCAAGCAATATGATGTGATTGTGCAGATGACCCCTTCGGCGCGCGCCACGCCGGATGCAATCGCAGGGATTTATTTGCGAGGGGCGGGTGGTTTGGTGCAGTTGGCCAATGTGGTGCAAGTATCTGAGACGGTGGCACCCAAAGAGTTGAACCATTTTAATCGGGTGCGTTCGGCAACGTTGTCGGCGAATTTGGCACCGGGTGTGGATTTGGGCACGGCGTTGGATGCGTTGGATCGCATTGCGGAAACGGATTTGCCAGGGGGCGTAAAGCGTGAATTAGATGGTCAGTCACGTGAGTATCGTTCATCGAGCAATGCGTTGTATTTTATGTTTTTGTTGGCGATTGTGTTTATTTATTTGGTGTTGTCGGCACAGTTTGAGAGTTTTGTGCATCCGATGACCATTTTATTGTCGGTGCCTTTGGCGGTGTTTGGGGCGCTGGTGTCGTTGTTTGTGTTTGGACAGAGTTTGAATATTTATTCTCAGATTGGGTTGATTATGTTGGTGGGGTTGGTGACGAAGAACTCGATTTTGATTGTGGAGTATGCCAATCAGTTGCGGGCGCAGGGGCGTGAGGTGATGGTGGCGGTTGTGGAGGCGGCAACGATTCGTTTGCGACCGATTTTGATGACGTCGTTTGCGACGATTTTTGGGGTGTTGCCCATTGCGATTGGGTTGGGTGCGGGGGCTGAGGCACGGCGTCCGTTGGGGATTGCGGTGGTGGGTGGGTTGTTTTTCTCTACGTTTTTGACGTTGGTGTTGGTGCCGGTTTTGTATACGCTTTTGGCGCGGTTCACCAAGGCGGATGTGGTGGCGGATGAACCGGCTCAGGCGGCGGATTAGATAGGGTTTGGATAAAATAAAAAGCCTCAGTGTATTTGATACGCTGGGGCTTTTTGTTTGCTTGGATGAGGGAGTGGATGTATATATGGAGATTTGGTTTGGGTGTCAATTCTTTGTTGGGTATATGACTTTTACTTTGTTTGCCTTCGGCGACCTACTTTTGTAACGACACAAAAGTAGGCAAAAAGTCGCCCCTCAAGTGCCGGGGAGGCTGATTTTCCACAAATACCCATTGTGGGTACACAAAGTGAAATAGCCTATCACTTGAGAACGTATTTATCAAATTCATAGCTGAACGGATTGGCGTGGAAAATCATGATCGTTTGGTGTGATTTGTTAATGGAATGGCGTGAGGTGATTTTATGCGTGAAACTTTAAAAAATAAAGATGTGGGGGGGCGGAAGGGGTTTCGGTGGCGTGGAGGGGATGTGTCGCGGATTGAAGGGTTTAGTGATGCGGTGTTTGCTTTTGCGTTGACATTGCTGGTGGTGTCGTTAGAGGTGCCTCGGAATTTTGAGGGCTTGGTGCGAACGATGGAGGGGTTTCCGGCGTTTGGGGTGTCGTTTGTTTTTTTGATGGGGATATGGTATGTGCATTATACATTTTTTAGGCGATATGGTTTGGAAGATGCAACGACGATGGTGTTGAATGCTGTTTTGATGTTTGTGGTTTTGTTTTATATCTATCCGTTGAAGTTTTTGTTTACATTGTTGATTAATGGGTTGTTGCTCAATGGTGTTTTGGGGTGGGATGTGCATGTGGGGATTGATTTTCAGGGTTTGGATATGTCGGCATTGATGCTGATTTATGGGGCAGCATTTTTGTTTATTTTTTTAATCATTGTGTTGTTACATGTACATGCTTTGCGTCAACGGGAGGTGTTGGCGTTGAATGATGTTGAGGTGTTTGAAACGTATGATGCCATTTTTGCCTATGGCATTTGTGTTGTTGCAGCTGTGTTGTCGATGGGGATTGCTTTGTTGGGTTGGAAGAGCAACAGTCCGTGGTATCCCATGTTATCGGGAATGACATATGCTTTGATTGGACCCGCTCAGGGGCTGTTGGCTTATTTACGCAGCAAAAAGAGAGATGCGTTGATGTTGTCTGATGGTGTGGGATTTTAATTTGGTTAAGACAGGTATTTATTGGGAGATGAGATGGCTGATCGTCCGAATATTTTGTGGTATTGTAGTGACCAGCAGCGGTTTGATACGATTGGGGCGTTGAATAATCCACATATCAACACACCGCGTTTGGATGCGTTTATGAAGGAGGCGGTGACATTTACACATGCGTTTTGTCAAAGCCCGATTTGCACGCCGAGTCGGGCGAGTTTTTTGACGGGGATGTATCCGAGTGCTGTGGGTGTGACGCAGAATGGGAATCCGTTGTTTCCTCGGCATTATGAAGATCGGTTGGTGACAAAGCGATTGGCAGATGTGGGGTATGATTGTGGGTTGGCGGGGAAGTTGCATTTGTCTACGGCGGCTGAGGGGCAAGAGCCACGGGTGAATGATGGGTATCGGTATTTTCAGTATAGCCACGATCATAAGGGGCCACGACGATATGGGCATGATTATGCCGAGTGGTTGCGTGCTCAGGGGGTAGAGCCGGATGAGATGATGGCGACGCCAACGGATATCAAGACGTATTTGGAAGGGGCGAAGCAGGCGCGGTTTGGGGGGATTAAGGAGCCGACAGAAGAACACGATAATTTTCCACCGCATTTGCATCAGACGCATTGGTGTTCGGAAAAGGCGATTGAATTTATTGATAAAAATCGGCATGAAGGTCAGCCGTGGTTGATGAGCATTAATCCTTTTGATCCACACGCACCGTTTGACCCGCCGTATGAATATTACAAACGGTATGATGCAGATACGTTGCCTGGGGCGCATTTTGAAGATGGCGATTTGGAAACGCAAAAGCGGTTGGTAGATGCGGGGATTGATTTTCAGTCGGAGCCCGAACATCCTGAGGCGCGTGATCACAAGGTGATGCAAGCGGCGTATTATGCGATGATTGAGTTGGTCGATTTTGAGTTTGGACGCATTTTGGATCATTTGGAAAAGACAGGTGAGCGTGAAAATACGATTGTGATTTTTATGAGTGATCATGGCGAGATGTTGTGTGATCATGGATTGGTGCTCAAAGGCTGTCGGTTTTATGAGGGGTTGACGCGGGTGCCGTTGATGATTTCTTGGCCGGGGCATTTTGGTGAAGGGGTGGTTTCTGATGCGCTGGTGGAGTTGACCGATTTGGTGCCTACGTTTTATGAAGCAGCGGGTGAAGAGATTCCCTATTGGGTGCAAGGGAAGTCGTTGATGCCTGTGTTAAAGGGTGAGGCCACTGAGCATCGTGATTTTGTGCGGACAGAGTTTTTTGGTGCCATTGCTTATCCCGATCAGACACATGCGACCATGTATCGCGATAAAAAGTGGAAGTTGGTGCGCTATCATGGAAAAGCGGTTTGTGAGTTGTACGATTTGGAGAATGACCCGTGGGAGCATCACGATTTATCAGAAGATCCTTCTTATAAGGAAGTGTTGTTGGATTTGATGCGGAAGAGTTTTGATGCGACGGCGTTGGCGTATGCCAAAGGGCAACCGAGGAAGAATCATTATTAGAGGCAGGTGATGGGTAAATGCTAGGATGCGATCATTGTGGGTACAGGCGTTGCAAGACCCACTCTGTGATATCGTGATTAACAGAAAACGCCTATCAGTTGGTATTATTGAGGGGCTTAAAGATGATGGTGCATTAAAAGTTAATATGTGGATATTAAGGGGGCAATATGTCTCAGGAGTCGGCTGTTTTTAGATGTGTTTATCGTGCAGAACTAAAACCGCATGTGGATGTGACCGCAGGTGTTGAACGGGTTGAAAAGCTTGCAGATCAAAAAGGCCCTCTTTTAACAACGAGTCTTTTTCAGTGGCAATCATCGCTTTTTATTTATGCAGAAACGGTTGGGGTGGCTTTTTCGGTTGAAGATGCGTTGGACGATTTGGATGGTTGTCTACAAGCTTGGCCGGGTGGGTTATTAGATGTGCGTTATTGGGTGCCGATGATGGATATTTTTCATTATAGCAAACCACAGGGCGTGGATCATTGGCGGCGAAAAACACCTGTTGAAAAGCCCTTTGCACGTGTGATTCGGTTGCGGCCTGAAAAGGTGAGCAGTTATATTTTTTATCATTACCAATTGCAAGAAGAACGCCCCGGTAGAGGGGATAAATATGGGTTGATAACCATTCACGAAGATTTGCTTTTCTTTTATCAGGAACAACCGCGTGTTGTTGAAGAATCTCCTGCGGGACCGTCTCTTGAAACGACGAATACACCACCTAACTGGGGTGAATTGATGAGCCAGCATTTTGCGCCTTGGTCGGATCCGGGTGAGCCAGAATGGCGGCCTATCACATTGTTGGCTTCTGTTGGGTTGCCTGTGGCGTAACATTCGTGCTCCAAAAAAATGTTCTCATTAGACTTTCAGAGACATTTTCATGTTTTTGTAAAGATATTTAATGGGAGTAGATTTTGAAGCGTTGTTCAAATGGACTTATTCATCTTCCCAAAACGCAGCGACAGGTAAATCGAGTAGGCGATATTGTTTTTGGATCGTGTTGATTTGTGTCATTTCATCTGCGCTGAGTTCCCATCCGAATACTTCTAAGTTTTCTCGTTGTCGATCTGGATTGCCTGATTTTGGAATGGCGACAATGCCTTTTTGAAGCAGCCACCGCAGGGTCACTTGGGTGGGTGTTTTGCTGTGTACTTTTGCAAGATTTTGAAAGATGGGATCGTTGATGACATCGCCACGCGCAATGGGGCAGTAGGCGGTGAGTGTGATTCCGTTTTCATTGCAAAATGTAAGTAGGCGTTCTTGGTTGAGGTACGGGTGGTATTCTACTTGGTTCATGGTGATGGGTATGTCTGTTGCGTCTAAGGCGCGTTTAAGGCGGGCGATGGTGAAGTTGGCGACGCCCATATTGCGAATTTTGCCGTCTTTTAACAAACGACCAAAGGCGCGAAATGTGTCGGCGAGAGGGATGTCTTCATTGGGCCAGTGGATGAGGTATAGGTCGAGGTAGTCGGTGCCGAGTTCTGAAAGTGCGCGGTCACATTCACGAAGCACAGCATCGTGTTGTAATGAATCGCGCCACACTTTGGAGGTGATCCACACATCGGTTCTGTCTATTTTGGATTGGCGCAGTGCTTCACCGACTTCTTTGTGATTGCCATACATGGCGGCTGTGTCTAAGTGGCGGTATCCCATTTGTAAAGCGGATTGCACAGCCTTTACACCTGATGAACCTTGTAATTTAAATGTGCCCAAGCCCAATTGGGGTATTTGGGCTCCGCCTGTTAATGTTAAAAATTCCATTTTTATCGCTCCTGTTTTGGTGTTGCTCATATATTAATTGTGGTAATACTGAAAAAGTTGTAATATTTATGTCATTAATTTGGATATTATTTCAACTTTGGGACGGTTTATGTTTAAAAAATGGTTTGTCGGTTTTGATTTGCGCGAATACAACCCCAATGTGCAGCGGTTTTATTTGTTTGCCATTCCTATTTTTTCGGGAATGGCACTTTTTGTGTTGTTGCACAATTTGTATTTGATTCGTTTGGGGTATCAAGAGGATTTTATTGGTCAATTAATTGGCTTGTTTTCACTTGCCTCGGGTTTGGTGGCGATTCCTACAGGGTTTTTAAGTGATCGCTACGGCCGAAAGCCTTTTCTGATTGGTGCGTCACTGTGTGTAACGGTGTCGCATTTGGGGCTCTGTTTTGTGACGGACAGCACGATTTTGTTGGTGCTGTCGTTTTTGGGTGGTGCTGGTGGTGGGTTTATCTTTGTGAATTTTATCCCATTTTTGGCCGAAAATGCGTCTCCAGAACGCAGGGCACAGGCCATTGCCATTTGGATGTCTATTGGGGTGATAACCCGAATGGTGGTGAACTTGTTGGGCGGTGCTTTGCCCGATGTGATGAGTTATTTTACGGGGATGTCCACAGATTTACCAGAGCCTTTTCAATATGCGTTGTTATTTGGTGCGGCGTGTTCGTTTGTTTCTATTTTCCCATTGTTGGGGATGCAATCCAACACACCCAAACACAAGTCTGAAGAGGAAGACGATCAATCGCCCATTCCTTATAAGAACCTTGCAACATTTGCGACGATCAGTGCTTTTAGAGGTTTGGCAATGGGTTTGTCATTTCCATTTTTCAATGTGTTTTTTCAGGAAGAGTTGGATGTTGCAACGGCTGTGATTGGAACCGTTTTTTTTGCAAGTATGGTGTTGGGGTTGCCTCTTACGATGTCGGCACCGGGTATGGCACGTCGGTTTGGTACCACGCTGACCATTGTACCTTTACGCGCCTTGGGTGCTGTGGCGTTGACGTTGATGGGACTGTGGCTGAATTTCCCACTTGCGGTGGCTTTTTTTCTGATTTCAACAGCGGTTGAATCATTGACCACACCCACTGAGATGACATTTGCAACCAACAGTTTGTCACGCCCCTATTGGGGGCGTATGCAAAGCTTGCGGGTGACGGGTTTTCAATGTTTGTCGGCCATTGGCAGTATTTGGGCGGGTTTTTTGATTGTTGAACACGGTTATTGGGCCGCTTTTGCACTGGCTGGTTTTGCACGCTTAGGCAGTGCGCTTACATTTTTAATTGTGTTTGGATATCAGAAAACGTCGCAAGAAGTGTAAGCCGTTTATTCGGTCCAGACATTGACACCGTCACAGCCAAATGCAGGCACCAAGACAAAGTGGTCTTCGGTTTCGATGAGGCGATCACACAACATTTGGTGATGAATGGCAATTTCGTCGCGGTAAGCAGGGTCGTCGATGAGGTTGTGTTTTTCACCTGGATCGCGTTCTAAATCGAAAAATTGCCACGGATGCCCGCTCATGTTTGTGCCTTTGACGGTGTATTTGTATCGGCGTGTACGAAAACCGCGCCAAACTTCGTCATAAAAGGGTTGGCGCTCGCGTAGTTCGGCGACAAACTCTAACAAAACCCCTTCGCGACTTAAGCGATCTATTTCACCGTGGATCAGTGGGGTGAGATCTGTGCCTTGCAGTGGATTTTGGGGATGTAAACCTGCCAATCCTAAGAGTGTGGGAAAGAGATCTTCTGTACAGGTGGGGTCGTCAATTTCAATGCCACTTCGGTCATTGACACGTGGGTCCCATATGATAAGTGGAATGCCGACCGATTCTTCATTGGGGCGTTGTTTGGCGCGAAAGCCATGTGCGCCACCCATTTCTCCGTGATCGGCCACAAAGATGACCACCGTGTTATCAATTAAGTTTTCAGCATCTAAAAACGCCATCAATCGGCCCATATTGTCGTCTAAGTTTTCGACCATGGCATTGTAGCGTTTGCGGTGCAAAATGAATCGAGCACGTGCTTCGGGATTTTCAACGTCAAAGTTGTCGGGCAGGGTAATGTCGCGATTTTCCCAAGCCGTTTGTAATGCTTCAGGTGCTTCAAATGGGTCGTGGGGAGGTTCCACAGAGATGATCATCGAAAAGGGACGTTCGTCTGTGCGGCCCTTGACATAATTCATGCCCAAATCAAAGAGGCCATCTGTTTGATAGCCTTCTATTTTTTTGGGTATGGGATCATCGTCTTCAAAGTAGCAGGTGTCAAAGGGGCCGTTGCGCAATTCAAACCCGTACCATTTTTGCCAACGGCCTTGTTGTGATCGGCGCACGGGTGTGCGGTTGACTTGCACGGCAGAGCCTAAGCGCCCATGTCCACCATCTAAGTGCCATTTGCCCACATAAACGGTTTCATAACCAGCATCGTTAAATTCATCGGCCAAGGTGCGTTCGGCAGGTGACATGGCATATTCGATGCCAGGCACTTTACGGGTGTGGGCATATTCACCAGTCATGAGCGTGAAACGAAAAGGCACACAAATGGGGTATGTGGAACAGGCATTGGTAAATCGGATGCCTTTGTGTGCCAGTGCGTCTATGTTGGGGGTGCGGGCATCGGGGTCGCCATAAATGCCCAATGCATGTCGGCGCAGTTGATCGCTTAAGACCATAATGATGTTGGGTTGGTTTGCCATGGGTGACCTCTCTTTTTATTTCTCGTTTGCCAAATCGACGGCGCGCCACATATACCAGCTTGCAACAGAACGAAAAGGGCGCCAGCATTCACAGTAATCGAACATTTCTTTTTCCGTAGGCATATCTTTTAAGTTGTACGTGATCTTAAATCCCTTGCGTACACCCAAATCTTTGACGGGTAAAACGTCGGGTCTGCCGAGTTGGAACATGAGCACCATTTGCACAGTCCATTCGCCAATGCCGCGAACTTGGGTGAGTCGTGCAACAATTTCTTCGTCAGACATTTTGCGCAGTTGCAATCCCGATGGCACCAAGCCCTCAACGGTTTTTTGCGCCAAGTCTTTGACTGCGGCAACTTTTGCGCGTGACATGCCTGCACCGCGCAGCATTTCCTCGGGTGTATTGATCACATCTATGGGTTTGATGGTGCGCCCAGTAAAGAGTGATTTGACACGCCCGTGAATGGTGGCTGCCGCTTTGCCAGATAATTGTTGATAAACAATGGATCGCAAAAGGGCTTCAAATGGGTTTAACCGCGCCGGTGGATCAATGTCTAGTCTGCCCACTGTTTTGATGAGTTGCCCGAGTTTTTTGTCGGCTTTTGATAATGTTTGTATTGCTTTGTTAGGATCATAACACAATGCCACACCTGCCTCCTCTTATTCAATGGATAAAAACAATATAGTTAATTGTTGTGCAAACCAAAGCAACAAAAAGGTCAAGTCCAAAAAGTTCTGTAAAAGTGTAGCCCCATGATAGGGGTTAGTTG
>JAYODI010000107.1:0-1433 GCA_038279365.1 Candidatus Latescibacterota bacterium
GTCAGTATCGACCCAGCCGTCTAAGAGGGTGATGATGCGACTGCCGTAGGCGGCGTTTTTTTCGGAGTGGGTGCATTGGATGATGGTGATGCCTTCGGCGTTGAGGTGTTTGAAGTGGGTCATGATGCGTTCGCCTTCGGCAGAGTTGAGGTTGCCGGTGGGTTCGTCGGCGAGGATGAGTTTGGGGTTGGTGATGAGGGCGCGGGCGATGCCAATGAGTTGTTGTTGGCCACCTGAGAGTTGGTTGGGAAAGAGGTCTTTTTTGGCAACGATGTTGAAGCGGTCGAGCATTTCGGCAATGCGGCCTTTTCGTTCGTTGCCTTTTACTTTTTGGTAGAGCAAGGGGGTTTCTAAGTTTTCGGCGACGGTGAGTTCGTCTATGAGGTGGTAGCTTTGAAAGACGAAGCCGATGTGATCGCGGTGCAGTTCGGTGGATTAGCGTTCGTTGAGCTGGTGAACGGGTTGGTCGTAGAAAGTGTATTCACCCCCTGAGGGTGTGTCGAGCATGCCGAGGATGTGGAGCAGGGTGGATTTGCCTGCACCGGATGGGCCCATGATGGAGACAAATTCGCCTTCTTGAATGTCGAGGTTGATTTGGCGCAGGACAAAGGTTTTGACAATGCCGTTTTCGTAATACTTTTCGATGTTTTTGAGGTGGATCATGAGGGATCAATTCCTTTGTAAGGTTATTCGTAGCGCAGTGCATCAATGGGGTTGGTGCGGGCGGCTTTGATGGCTTGGTAGCTGATGGTGATGAGGGCAATGGCCAAGGCAGTGACACCGCCTAAGATGAATGTGGTTGGGCTGAGGTGGGTGCGATAGACGAAGTTTTGGAGCCATTGGTTCATGGCCCAATAGGCGGCTGGCCAGGCGATGATGTTGGCAATGAGGATGAGGATGACAAAGTCTTTGGACAAGAGGGCGACCACGCCACCTATGGATGCGCCGAGGACTTTGCGAATACCGATTTCTTTGGTGCGTTGTTCGGCCATAAAGGTGGCCAAACCGAGCAGACCCAAACAACCGACCAAAATGGCCAAGAGGGCAAAGACGCCAAAGATTTGAGCTTGTTTTTCTTCGGTGCGGTAGAGTTGGTCAAAGCGTTCGTTTAGGAAGGTGTAGTCGAATTCAAAATAACGTTCGGGATCTAATTCGAGGTATTTTTCTTTGATGAAGTTGAGGGTTTCGGACACGTTGTTTGTTTGCACTACGGCAATGGTGCGCCAGGCCATGTAGGGGTCAATAAAAAAGACCATGGATTTGACGGGTTCTTTGAGGGTTTCAAAATAGACGTCTTTGACCACGCCAATGACGTGTCCTTTTTTGGGTTTCCATTGTCCATTTTCCCAATCATCTATGTAAGAACTGCCAAAACTTTTGCCAATGGCTTCTTCGGGTGTCCAGCCCAGTTCGCGACAGGCGGCTTCGTTGAT
>JAYODI010000107.1:1533-16547 GCA_038279365.1 Candidatus Latescibacterota bacterium
TTGACAGCGAGGTCTTTTTCGACAAAGCCATTAAACCAAGGCAGGGTGAGTTCGACCAACGCAATGGCAAGACACATGGCCAGTAGCGACAATAAGATGGACTCGCTTAAAAATTGTCGGATGAGTTGAAAACGAAACGCGCCAACCACTTTGCGCATGCCCACTTCACGGGCTCGGTTGGCAGATCGTGCAGTGGATAAGTTCATGAAGTTGATGCAGGCGATGAGGAGCACAAAAAAGGCGATGGCGGAAAATGCGTAAACGTAGATGATATCGCCATTGGGTTCTATTTCTGAAGAAGCGTGAGAGTAGAGGTGAATGTCTTTTAGGGGCATGAGGTTGATTTTGGCATGATATTTTTCGACTGTTTCTTCACCCAAATGCTTTTTGGCAAATGTGAGGAAAGGTGCTTCTAATGATTGTGGCGTCACATTTTCGGGTAATAAGACGTAGGTATAAACAGATCCTTCTCCCCAGTTTTCGAGCCGAAGTCGGTTAAATAGTTTGGGGGCAGCATTCATAGATCCAAAGAGATCGAATTGAAAATGCATGTTTTCGGGACGGTCTTGAAATACACCTGTTACTGTGAGCTCATGTTCATTGTCTAAGGTTAATACTTTACCGATGGGTTCTTCATTGCCAAAGTATTTGTGTGCAATTTTTTGTGTAATCACCACTGAGAAGGGTTCTAACAAAGCGGTTTTGGCATCGCCTTTGATGAGTGGAAAGGTGAACACGTCAAAAACATTGGCTTCAGCCAAGAACGCACGGTTTTCGGTAAAGCGTTTTTCACCATATTGCAAAACAGCGTTGGATTGGCTAAAGCGTACCGCTGTTAGGTTGGGCAGATCTGTTTTTAATGCTTCGGCTAAGAGATAGGGCCCCATCAGGCGTTGTCTGAGTTCACCTGTTTGTGGGTTTTGGGTTTGTATGGCAATACGATAAATGCGGTTGGCATTTTGATGGTGTGTATCGTAACTCAATTCGTCTTGCACCAATAAGAGCATCAAAATGCAACATGTCATGCCAATGGCAAGGCCGAGGATGTTGATGAGAGAATAGCCTTTGTGGCGTCGTAAGTTTCGGATGGCAATGGTGATATAATTTTTGATCATGTGTTATTGTGCTTGTGAAGGTTGTTCTTTGATGTTTTCGGTGACCACGTGGCCATCGAAGAGATGGATGATGCGGTGTGCAAAGCTGGCATCGGTTGAAGAGTGTGTGACCATGACGATGGTGGTGCCGTTTTTGTTGAGTTCAACCAACAAGTCCATGACTTCGTTGCCGTGTGCCGAGTCGAGGTTACCGGTGGGTTCATCGGCTAAGATGATTTTGGGGTTTGAGATGACGGCGCGTGCAACGGCCACACGTTGTTGCTGACCACCTGAGAGTTGTTGGGGAAAATGTTTTTCACGGTGTTTGATGCCCATGTATTCCAAGGCTTCATCTACGCGTTGTTTGCGATCGGCACTGGGAATGCCGAGATACAAAAGTGGGAGTTCAACATTTTCTGCCACGGTGAGTTCGTCAATGAGATTGAAACTTTGGAACACGAAACCAATGTTTTGCTTGCGTGTGTTGGCGCGTTCGCGTTCGGTGTGTTTGGCGACTTCTTCGCCATTGATGTAATATTCGCCACTGCTTGGGTTGTCGAGCAAACCGAGAATGTTGAGCAAGGTGGATTTGCCACAGCCTGAAGGGCCCATGATGGCAACAAATTCGCCTTCGGTAATTTCAACATTGACGTTGTTGAGGGCGGTGGTTTCTACGTCTTCGGTGACGTAGACTTTTTGGAGGTTGACGGTTTTGATCATTTAGAGGCTCCTTAAAAAGAGAGACGGCAAACGGCAAATGGCAAATGGCAAAAGTAACAACAATTCGTTTACGTCTTTCGGATGAGGTTTGATAGTGCTGCGAATATATGATTGATTTGTTGTGCGATTTTAGAAATTTCAGGATCTGAGATGTAAGCAAGATTTTTTGCAATTTCAAGTTGTGTATCCACTTCAACCAACGATGACCGTGCGATCTCGTAGAAACGCTTTCTTTCATTTACGGAACTTCTGGATGCACCTTCTGCAATATTTGAAGGTACCGAAATAGCAGCTCTTCGAATTTGACTGGTTAATCCGTACATTTCAATTTGTGGAAATTGTTGGGTCATTTTGTAAATAGCGCTAACAAACTGAATACTCAGCTGCCAAGCTTGAAGGTTTTTGTGATTTAACTTGAGCATTGATTGGTTGTGGACTTTCCGCGTTTGCCGTTTCACATTTGCCGTTTCACTGCTTCAAAATGAGTTTATCAATTTCTTCGTAATTTTCGTAAGAAGATGTGACAACGCGTTCGCCTGGCATGAGGCCTTCGAGCACTTCAAAATAGTCTGGGCTTTGGCGGCCAATGCGCACGTCGCGTCGTGTGGCTTCTGTGCCCGATTCGTTGACGACAAAGACCCAGTTGCCACCTGTGGTTTGATAGAAGCCACCGCGAGCGAGCAATAAGGCTTCTGATGGGGCGTCGAGTTCGAGTTTGATTTGCATGGTTTGGCCACGTCGGATGTCTTTGGGTGGGTCGCCAACAAAGATCATGTCGACGTCAAATTCACCGTCTTTGATTTCGGGGAAAACACGTCGAATGGTGAGGTTGTAGGTTTGACCTGCAAACTCGGTTGTGCCTTTGAGGCCAGGGACAATGCGTGCGATGTAAAATTCATCGACGGGTACGGTGAGTTTGTATTCGTCGAGGACGTCTACTTGGCCAATATTGGTACCAGGGGTGATGGAGGCGCCAATATCGGCACTGAGCTGAGAGAGTTGGCCTGTAATGGGTGCACGAATGGTTAAGTTTTCGAGCGGGCGACGCACATTATCCAATTGATATTGAATGCTGGCCGCACTTTTTTCTAAGGCTGTTAATCGGCTGATTTTGATGATGGAGTCTTGGCGCACAGTTTGGATCAAAAATTCTTTGAGTTTTTTGGCGTGTTCAAAGTTTTCTTGGGCGGTGAGGTATTTGTCTTTTGATTCCAAACCCCGTTCGTGAAGTTGTTTCACGCGGTTGTATTCACGTTGTTTTTGTTGAAGGTCTAATTCACCCTGCATGAGTTGTTTCCGGTTTTGAATGGCTTGTGATTCTAAGTTGAGCCGGGTGTTTTCCATGTTGGTGATCTGATCAAAGAGGATTGCTTCCTGATTCATAACGCGTTGCTCTGTGGCTGGATTAGACAGTTTTAGAAGGGGGGTGCCTTTTTCGACCATGGTGCCTTCTTCAAGATAGATTTCTTCTACTTGTCCACCTTCTAAAGCTGGGATATAGTGTGTTTGAAATGGCATGACCGTACCACGTCGCACGACAAATTCTTGGAAGGGACCACGGGTGACTTCGGAGATGGTGATGCGTTCTATTTGTACATTAAGCTTGGCACTGTGGTCGCCAAAAATGGCCATATAGATGACGGCTCCCACAAAGATTGTGGCAATGGCGATGCTGGCTACGCGTTTGAAGGTCCATTTGTTGACTTGGACTTTGCGGTCCATGCCGGTGCCGCTTTTTTCGGGTGTGGGCTGTTGCTGTTGGCCAGGTTTGTTTGCTGCACCGCTTAAAAAGCTGGGCACTTTTTTGGGGCCTGATGAACCTGATTGCAGGTTGACCACTTTGCCTTCTTTTTGTTTTGGGTTTTCTTCTGACACCATCATGTCCTTTGTCCTAATGGATGGGATATTTTTTTGAATGATAGGGATACTTTGGGTCATATCCAAGGGTGAATCTGTTTATGTGCTTGTGTTCATTTGGGCGAGGGTCACTTTTTCAAGTTCGCTTTTGAGTTGGTGCTTGCCTCGGTGGAGCCATATTTTTACGGTGCCCAAAGGGACGTTGAGTTCTTGTACAATTTCTTGGTAAGAGAATTCTTTGATGTATCGCAACCAAACCGCACGCCGTTGGGGTTTGGGGAGGGCGCGAATGCTGTTTTGAACCCATTTTTTTTCTTCTTTGTGCAATGTGGTTTGTTCGGGTGTGGGGCATTGTTCGGGTACGTGTTGTTCGAGTTTGAGCTGTCCATTGCGCTGGGTGCGTAAACTGCGCAAGTGTGTGGTGCCCACGTTGATGGCGATGCGTGTGAGCCAGGTGGTGAAGGCTGCATCACCACGAAAGCGTTGGATGCCCAAAAACGCTTTGACAAAAACGGTTTGTTGAAGGTCTTCCAAGTCATCGGTATCTTGAGCATAATGGGCCACGAGGGTGCGCACACGGGCTTGATGTTCTTTATAAAGGGTTGTAAAGGCATTTTTGTTTCCTGCTTGTGCTTGGTGTATGAGTATTTGGTCGTGCTGTAATTGAGACATATCAACCTCGCTGTGTGTTACAAAAATATGAAAAACAATAACACTTTAAATATATAGCGAGTAGCGTGCCAAAAATTTAAAATTATGTTTTACATATAGTTAACGATTTTTTTGGCATTGGGATTGATTTTGGAAGTGTCCGATAATGATACAGGGGTGTCCGATAATGAACACTGGGTCATTTTTTTGTTTACGAGAACATCAATTTATTTTGTTTGAGGAAAGAATTGAAGTTATTGGGTTGATTTTGAGTTGGGTTGCCTTCGGCGACCTACTTTTGTAACGACACAAAAGTAGGCAAAAAGTCGCCCCTCAAGTGCCGGGGAGGCTGATTTTCCGCAAATCTCTTTAGAGGGTGCTCACAGGAAAATAGCCTACGAGATTTGGAGGCGTTTTTGAGTGTGTCGGTGGATGGACAGTGCGGAAAATCATGATTGTTTTACGTGAGGGTTGTGTGGTTTTTTCAGCATTCTTAATATCCTAAATAAATAGGTAATGAGACAGTGTGCCTGAAAGGTTTTAGTCCGCAGGACTTTTCCATTGTAGTGCAGGAATTCATTCCTGCGCGATGGTGATGTGGGTACCGAAGTAATTTTTCAATCTCCATCATTTTGGCACGGTCGATTGGATAATGATTAAGGTCATTTTTTAACCCCCATCATTTTGAATGACTTTTGAAAGTGTCCGATAATGATACAGGGGTGTTCGTTTTCGGACACTTTCAATTTGGGGTGAGAGTGCGATTCGCGTTCTGCTTGACTTTTTAACATATTGTAACAAATATGGTTGGCGTAAAAATGGCCTTGTTGTGTGCAGTTGGCATATATTATGCGTTCTTGGGGTTGGGTAAAAGTCGTTTAGATAAAAGGATACGCAGGTGTTTGGAGAGGTTTATGAAAGCATTTGATAAAATTTTGGTTGTTGATGATGACCAAGACGTGTTGTTGGCGGCGCGTTTGTTTTTGAAGCCACACGCCGAGCAGATTGTGACCGAGCCTGACCCCAATTTGATTCCGACGTTGTTGCAAGATGATACGTATGATGTCATTTTGTTGGATATGAATTTTGCACAGGATGCCACCAGTGGCAAGGAGGGGTTTCATTGGCTCAAGCGTATTTTGGAAATTGACCCATCGGCGGTGGTGATTTTGATTACGGCTTATGGTGGGGTCGAAACGGCGGTGCAGGCGATTAAAGAAGGGGCTGTGGATTTTGTGCTCAAGCCGTGGCAAAATGAAAAGTTGTTGGCCACGTTGTCGGCGGCGTCTAAGTTGCACAAGTCACAGTTGGAGGTGGGGCAGCTTCGGGCTCAACAGGCTCAGTTGCGTGCCGACTTAGATCGGCAGTTTCCCGATATGGTGGGGCGTTCTGCGGCCATTATGCAGGTGTTTGAGACGATTCAGAAGGTGGGGCAAACCGATGCCAATGTGTTGATTTTGGGTGAAAATGGTACGGGCAAAGATGCGGTGGCGCGTGCCTTACACAAACAATCACCGCGTGCCGATCAGGCATTTATTCGGGTGGATTTGGGTGCGGTGAGTGAGAGTTTGTTTGAGAGTGAGCTGTTTGGGCACAAAAAAGGTGCTTTTACTGATGCCAAAGAAGATCGGGCTGGGCGATTTGAGATTGCATCGGGAGGCACTTTGTTTTTGGATGAAATTGGCAATTTGTCTTTGCCGCTTCAGGCCAAATTATTAACGGTGCTCGAAACGCGCACCGTGACCCGTTTGGGCACCAATAAGGCCATTCCCATTGATGTGCGTTTGGTGTGTGCCACCAATATGCCGTTGCACGAGATGGTTGGGCGCAATGAGTTTCGGCAAGATTTGTTGTATCGAGTGAATACGGTAGAGTTGCAATTGCCTGCTTTGCGCGAGCGATTGGACGATGTGCCACTGTTGGTGGAGAGCTTTTTGGAGACGTATGGCAAAAAGTATCACAAGCCACATATCAAGATCCAATCGGGTGGGGTGGCGCGTTTGCAAGCGTATCATTGGCCCGGAAATATTCGAGAGTTGCAACACGCCATTGAACGCGCAGTGATTATGAATGAAAGTGGTGTTTTAAAAGCCGAAGATTTTTTGCTTACGCCCTCTGAGGTTCCCGTGGGTGGTGATGTGCATTTTGAAGATTTTAATTTGGAGCGGGTTGAAAAAACAGTGATTCGCAAAGCCATTGACAAGTATCATGGCAACATCAGCCAAGCGGCCAAAGAATTGGGGTTGACCCGCAGCGCGCTTTATCGACGGTTGGAAAAATATGGTTTATAGACATTTTCGTTTGGTTTGCATTTTGCGCGTGATGTTGCTTAGTGCAACGGCGTATTTGTTTTTTTATTTGATCTTTCAAACAACCTATTATGCCACGTTGGTCATTGTGGGCGCGTGGACCATCTATCAGGTGGGTGCATTGATTCATTATGTGGAGCGCACCAATCGCGATTTGACGCGTTTTTTACAAGCGATTCGGTACGAAGATTTTTCTCAGTCGTTTAATTTGGGCACGGGGTTGGGGTCGGCATATACCGATTTAAAAGAAGCGTTTAATGATGTGCTCGATGCGTTTCGAAAAACGCGGGCCGACAAAGAAGAACATTTTCAATATTTGCACACGGTGGTGCAACACATTGGCATTGGGTTGGTGTGTTTTGCGCCCAATGGTCGGGTTGAATTGATCAACACGGCGGCACTGCGTTTGTTACGCAGACCCCATGTGCGAGATATTCGCGAGTTGGAAGCGTTTAGTAAACCGTTGGTAGATACGTTGTTAAAATTGCGTTCGGGCGAAAAGTCTTTGGTTAAAGTAGAAGACGATGATGAGTTGCTCCAACTGGTGGTGTATGCGACTGAATTGCGTATGCGCGGCGAAACGTTTACATTGGCGTCGGTGCAGAATATTCAAAGTGAGTTGGAAGAGCAGGAGATGGAAGCGTGGCAAAAGTTGATTCGGGTGCTGACGCATGATATCATGAATTCGATTACACCCATTTCTTCTTTGGCATCTACGGTGCGGGGGTTGGTGCCTCAAAAAGAAAATGGCACATTTGATGCAGAAGTGTTGGATGATGTACATATGGCCCTTGAAACCATTCAATCGCGCAGTCAAGGGTTGTTGCATTTTGTAGATACCTATCGCGAACTGACACGCATTCCCAAACCCAATTTTCAAATATTTGCTGTGGCAGAATTGTTTACCCATATTCGCCAGTTGATGCGATCGGATTTGGAAGAAAAAAATATTGCGTTTCACACAGATATTGTGCCAGAAACATTGGAGTTAACGGCTGACCCCGATTTGGTGGATCAGGTGTTGATCAATTTGTTGCGCAATGCGATGCAAGCCTTAGTGGGTCGTGAGGACGCGCGAATTGCTTTGACGGCGCATTTGGATCGCAGGGGGCGCGTGGTGATTCAAGTGCGTGACAATGGGCCAGGTATTTTGGCCGATGTACAAGAGCGCATATTCATCCCGTTCTTTACGACTAAGCGCGATGGCTCGGGTATTGGTTTGTCTTTGTCTCGGCAAATTATGCGGGTACACCGTGGAACGATTAGTGTGCAGTCGAGGCTGAATGAAGAAACAGTGTTTACATTGCGGTTTTAATAGGAAGGAAAGTGATTGATTATGAACACCCTTATGAAAACAGATTTACAAAAAGAATATGAAGAAAAAGGATATGTGGTGGCACGCAATGCCATTGATGCCGATTTGGCGCAAGAGACTGTTGATCATGTGCATTGGTTGATAAAAAAATATCCCGATGTGCGGCCCGAACGGTTGCACCACAATTTATTGGCCAACGACCCGTTTATGCATCGTTTGGTGGGCGATGATCGGTTGTTGGATATTGCTGAACAATTTATTGGGCCTAACATTGCTTTGTTTGCGGCACATTATATTGCCAAAAAACCAGAAACGGGCCAAGCTGTGCAATGGCATCAAGATGGGTCGTATTGGCCACTTGAGCCGATGGAAGTGACAACCTTGTGGGTGGCCGGTACTGATTCAACGATTGAGAATGGCTGCATGCGTGTGTTGCCAGGCACCCAAAATAATCATTTGTTAAAACGCCGAGAGTTGATGGAATTGGATACGGAGAAATATGTTTTGGGTGTGGGGATTCGACCGGATCAGATTGATGAATCGGATGCGGTGGATTTGGAATTGAAGGCGGGCGATATTTCGATTCACAACCCCAATATTATTCATGGATCAAATGCAAATACGTCAGACAAATGGCGCGTGGGTCTGACATTGCGCTATATTCCGACATCAACGTGGGTGAATAAAGACGGCCATGAAAACATTTTGTTGCGTGGTGAAAAAACAGAAGGCGTTGAGAATGTGTATATTAAACGTCCTCGATTTGTAGACGGTGAACACATGCCCTTTCGGGGGTGTGAACTTTGGAATGCGTCTTGATACGTGAGGCTGTTTGTGTTACATTTGGAAAGGCAATATGTGAATTAAGGAGATCTTAAATGGAAACGACAACCCTTCAAATTCAAGTCAGTTCAGAAGCAGCACTGGCATATCGCAATGCTTCTAAAGAGCAACAACGCAAGATGGATGCGTTGTTGAGCCTTAAGTTGTGCGATGTGGGGCGTTCCAAAAAATCTTTGGAAGATATTATGAGCGATATCGGTCAAAAAGCTCAAAGGCGTGGTATGACACCTGAAATTTTGGAATCATTATTGAATGAATGATTTTAAATATTTTGTGTTTGATACAAATGTGTTGGTGAGCGCACTGATTTTTGAAAATTCTAAAACCTGGCCTTGCATTTCGATTGGCTCTCGAAAGTGGTCAGGTTTTTTTATCTGTGCCTGTTTTAGAAGAATTAAACGATGTGTTGAGCCGAGAAAAATTTCAACGTTATATTTTATCGGACGACCGAGAAGTTTTTCTGGAAGCATTTATTGACCGAACGGTTATCATAGATACAGTAGAACAAATTTTAGATTGCCGAGATCCCAAGGATAATAAATTCCTTGAATTAGCTGTTAGTGGAAAGGCTGATTGTATCGTGAGTGGTGATGATGATTTGTTGATTCTGAATCCTTTTCGAGGTATTGAAATATTGTCGCCTGACGAATTCTTGAAACGATTTTAATCATTTTGATTGTGATCTGGCCCTTTTTTTTATTTGTGTCTGCTTATATCGAGCAGGCATTTCTTTTTTACGCCAGTTTAAGAAGGTTTGTTCGTGTGCATCTCGGTTTTGTTTGGATGGTGGTGCAGGTATGTCAATGGTGCCGTAGGTGATGGTGGTTTGTTTGCGTGAGCGGGCCACAATTTCACCTTGGCTGATGATGAGGGTAACGCCCACATTGGCTTCGATGATGGGCACGCCATTTTCACGGGCACGTGCCAACACGGCTTTGTCTTGGGCTTTGGAACAAGAGCCAAATGATGGAATGAGCAAATAACGCGCACCATCTAAAACGGGGATGCGTGCAATGTCGGCGTTCCATCGGTCGTTGCAAATGAGGAATCCTGCGCGACCATAAGGTGTTTGAAAGGCACGGCTGTTTTTGCCCAGGCGATTGAACCACCACGATGCGTGATAGCCTTCGGCCAATTGCATTTTGTGGTATTTGCCACGTATGCGTCCGGTTTGATCAATGAAGACAGCACAGTTGTACACATCTTTGTCAATGGCTTCTGCCAATCCAAACGCAAGACACATGTTGAGCTCGCGGGCCAAGGCGCGGAATCGATTGATGACGGGGCTTTTGAGTGAAAGGGCAACGTCGCGCATTTGTTTGGCCGAAACTTCTCCGGCGATGATTTCGTTAACAACGTAGCCTTCTAATACGCCTTCAGGGCCCAATGCCAGTTGGGCACCCTTGGCCGCGGCTTGGCGAAACATGTCTTCTAATTGATTGGCATTGGATTCGAGGTCAAATTTTGTGGGGACAAAAGAGATGGCGGCAACGTTGAGTTGTTGAAACATGGTAGGGGCCTTTCTGGTCTGATGCTTTTGGTGGATTTTTGATGTTGCGTGTCTATATTAAGGTGATCATTTCAAAAGAGACAGTAGATTTTGTTTGGGTGTTTGAAACGAAAGCGCGAATAGCTCAAAGGGGTGTTTATGAAAGCGGTTTGGACGGTTGGTGGTATTTTGGGTGACAAATGTGATGCCGTGGATTTTGTGGCCGATTTGGGTTTTGATACGATGGTGACAGGCAGTGTGTCACCTGATGTGATGGCACGTGCACGCGAGCGAGAAGTTCAGGTTGTGACAAATATTTTTCCATTTGCAGATGATGACTTTAAACGTGATGCACCCCATGCTTTGCAAAAAGTGCGCGATTATGAAAATCAACTGGCCAAATCATTTGAGGGTCAGGACTGGGAGAACTTGACGGCGGGGGCCTATCGCTGGCACCCGATAT
The DNA here is from genome assembly GCA_038279365.1 of Candidatus Latescibacterota bacterium. Lineage (GTDB taxonomy): Bacteria > Latescibacterota > UBA2968 > UBA2968 > UBA2968 > JABIFK01. The sequence goes on from JAYODI010000107.1 coordinate 12,275, forward strand.
TGCTGGCACGTGATGGGATGTGTTTTGAACATGAAGAAACGAAGCAGGCGGTTCGAGCGCGCATTGAAAAGGCGCTGAGTTGGGCCGATGGCATTGCGTTGGATGGGTTTGGGTTTATGAATTATTATGCGTGCTTTTGTGATCGGTGTGAAGCCATTTGGGCAGAGATGAAGGCGAAGGAACCCGATAAGCCCGATTTGGATATTTTGGTGGAGATGTCAACGCAAACATTAGTTGATATTCATGAGATGATTTATGACTTTGCCAAGTCGGTAGATGACAGTAAAATGGTGACCGATCATGTGTGGCCACCCTTTCGGCCCGATGAATATATTGGGCATAAGTTTAAACTGGATTATTGTACACAAACGATTTCATGGTTTTACCCACCGGAGTGGCGGTTGGAGCGTGTGGCGTTTGAAGCGGCAGAGATGAAGCGATTGGAAGACACATCGGTCAATCGGTTTGTGCCTTTTATTGGCATATATGACACGGGTGGTCATGTGCGCAGTGCAGAAAGACTTGCCAAAGAGTTGGAGATTGCCTTAACATACGGGGAGAATCGTGTGGTGGTGTCGCGCTTGACCACGCTTCAACAGCACACACACTTGGCAGACGTTGTCAAAAAAGCGTTTGAACAGAGTCGGTAAGTATCAATATGCAGGACGAATGACTTTGGTGTGTGCGTCCGGTTTCGGATGGCTTTAAACACGGGTTTGCCAAGAGGGATCGGGTTCATTTATATGACGTTTTCATTTGAATGGGCTTTTCATGTCGCGTAGGTTTTTTCTTGTTGTGGAGGAGGGTTATGAAAAAAGGTGTGTATGCTGCCAGTTTTGATCCGGTGACCAATGGGCACTTGTGGGTGATTGCACAGGCTGCACGGTTGTTTGATCAGTTGGTGGTGGCCATTGGGGTGAATCCAGATAAGGCGTATACATTTTCGATGGATGATCGGTTGGATTTGTTGCGTGAGACCACCTCCCAATTTGAAAACGTGGTGGTAACCAGTTATGAGCATCAGTTTTTGGTGAATTATGCGCGGTCTATTGAGGCCGAGTATATTGTGCGTGGTATTCGCACACAGGCCGATTATGAATATGAACGTGGTATGCGATATATTAACAGTGACTTGGATGCAAATATTACGACTCTTTTTTTGATGCCACCCCGTGAGATTGCCGAGATCAGTTCGAGTTTTGTGAAAGGACTGGTCGGGCCAGAAGGCTGGCGCGATGTGGTGAAGCGGTATGTGCCCGATGCGGTCTATGAGAAGTTTTTGGAGCAATTTGGTGGGTAATTTGAAAGATGATGAACATTTTTTAAAACGAGATGAATCAAACATGCCCTGTTCTTTAAATGTAGAACAGGGCATGTTTGTTGTTTTTATAATTGTGCGGGAGCCAATTTTAGAGCGCCGATGATTTGCATCAACATAAAGTCTGCAACGGCGAGGGCAACAAGGGCAAAGACAATGAGGCCCGCTGTGGTAAAAGGTACCAAATCAAAAAGAAAGATGATCAGAGAACCCAAGACCCACAAACCGTCCATTGCACTGAGGTAATACACCTCGCCAATGCGAATGGGTTTGCGACGCAGGGCTATTACCAGTTGACCTGAAAAGGGCAAGAGTCCGATGCCAATGCCCATTAAAAGTGTGGCATTGGGAATGCCCATAAATGTGGCAATTTGTGAAGACGCCAAAATAAGTGCGAGACCGGTTATGCCAGAGAAGATGGCATTGCCCAGTAAGCCATATTTTAAAAGGGTATTCATATGTAGCCTCCAAAGAGATGGATTTGCACGGTTGGGATACATTTTGTATATTTAAATATACTTTTTACTATATATTTTTCAAGTAAAAAAATATAAATGCAGGTATGTTTTTTAAAAACAATCATATATTTTTCAAGTGATTACGTTTTATTTTGTTCGAATGGTGTGTTTATTATCAAAAGCGAGGTGTTTGTGGCACGGTCTTATGGTCAGTTTTGCTCGCTTGCCCGCGCATTGGATATGGTGGGAGAACGGTGGACACTGTTGGTGATTCGCGATTTGTTGGGCGGGCCAAAGCGGTATAAAGATTTGCTTGGGAGTTTGGTGGGTATTGGCACCAATTTGTTGGCCAATCGGTTAAAAGAGTTGGAGGCGAGTGGTTTGGTGATACAAACAACATTGCCTCCTCCATTATCTGTGAAGGCCTATCAATTGACCGAACGGGGGCGTGCATTAGAGCCCAGTATTGTGGCATTGGCCGATTGGGGTTTGTCATTGCTTGAAACGCCAAAAGGAAATGACCATTGGTTCCCACAATGGAATCATGTGGCGTTTAAGGCGCGTTTTCAAGCGGATGCTGCAAAGGGTGTGAAAGAGGCGTATGCATTTGTGATTGATGGATACCCGCATTATGTGGTGGTGAATGATGGTTCGATGCGGACGTTTGAAGGGGAGGCACCCAATGCGGCTTTTACATTGACTGCAAGTCGGGAGTGTTTCTTGGGGGTGATCACAGGCGAGCAAACATTTGAAGAAGCGATTGCATGTGGCAACATCACATTGGAAGGCGATGTGGCGGCGTTTGAACGCTGTGGTCGTATTTTTGGGAATAGATAAAGATTATTTTCTACAATAGGTTTTAAAAAAAGCGTCGCTCTCTAAAAAGAACGACGCTTTTTTTTATGGTTATCAGAATGGATTACTCTGCTGTTAATGCTTTGATTGCTGAGATTGTATTTTCACTGTCTAATGCGGCTTTGACACCTGTGTCTTTGTAAATGATTTTGCCATTTTTGCCAATGATAAAGGTCCATCGTTTTGCAGAGACCCCTCGGGTTAAGGAAAAGTCTTCGCCGTTTATGGTTTTATTGATGGTGCCACCTTTGCCCAAGGGCACGCCAAATGCCTTGGCAACGTTTCCTTCCGTGTCGGCCAAGAGTGTGAAATTGAGGTCGTTTACTTTCTTGAAGATGCGTTGACCTTCTACGGTGTCACCACTCACGCCAATGATTTGTGCGCCCAACTTTTTTAATGCTTCGCTATCGTCCCGATAGCTGACGGCTTGTCTGGTTCAACCACCTGTTAAAGCTGCAGGAAAAAAATAGACCACCAAGATGCTTTTGCCAATGTGATTATCCGATTTCCACAATTTGCCGCTGTCTGCTTTGGCTTGAAATGTGGGTGCTTTGTCGCCTATGTTGATTCCCAGTGTATCGGATGTGGCAGGTTCGTGTGTTTGTGCATTTGTGGATGGTGTAAGGAAAAGCAATCCCAATAACACAAATCCATAAAGTGTTTTTCTCATATGATCTTCTTTCGTGAAAAATGGTTAGGATGTTTTTGAAGGCCTAATCTTGCAGATTGATTTGAAGCTATTTTTTAAGGTGTGTGTTGAGCCACGTGATCATTTCGCCCTGATAGTCAGGTGCATTTGGAGGGTTGCCAAACGTGGGGCCGTGTCCACCCCCTGGAATGCGAACAAATTTGACGGTTGCACCCACGGTTTGAAGTGCTTTTTCCATGGCTTCGGCTTGGTTGATATGAACGGTGTCGTCGGCATCGCCGTGAATGAGGAGAAAGGGCGGTGCATCGGCAGAGACATAGGTGATGGGTGAGGCTTCAATGTGTCGGTGGTAGGATTCTGAAGATGTATCGCCGGGCTCTGGGTGTTCAAAGTCGAGAAAGGGTGTGGATTTTTCACGTAAGATAAAGTCTGTGGGTGCCGCACGTGCGACAACACATTGGACACGTGCACTTTCTTTCTCAATGGCATCTTCACTGCTTGGGTCACCTGCACCCTCTTGTAAACCGAGCATGCTTACCAAGTGACCACCCGATGAACCGCCTACTGCGCCAATGCGATCTGGAGAGATGTTGTAGTCACTTGCATGATGGCGAATAAAACGCACGGCTCGGCGAGCATCTTCAACGGCTGCTGGGTAAACAAAACGCGGTAAGGCACGATGGTTGATGGCAAAGACGGTATAACCTGCCGCGGTAAGTGTGGGTACATAAACACGTTGTTGCCCACCGTCTTTAAGTGCTTCGGCGTTCCACTCTAAGGGTGCGCGCCACCCACTGCCCGATATGAATAAAACGCCGTAACCATTTGGGTTTTTGGGGCGGTAGGCATCCATGAGCAAAGCCAGCCCTGAATACATGCCATAAACAATGTTCGATTCTACTGTGTGTTCGCCTTCGACCATGTTTTCTCCTTTGTGTGGGTGGTAAAGAAGCATGGTACGTTTCGTTGGGTGGTTTGTAAAGGGTATAAAAA
>JAYODI010000108.1:0-16406 GCA_038279365.1 Candidatus Latescibacterota bacterium
GTTGTTGGTGCTGTTGTTGTTGGTGCTGTTGTTGTTGTCGTAATGACTGTGCCTAATGTTACGGAGCTGGTCAATGTGAATTTCTCGGTTTTACCAGCAGCACCAAAAGATCCTTCTGTAACGCTAATGATACCACCCGTTCCAACATTGGACGTTGCTTCAAAAATGATTTTGCCCAATGATCCGCTGTCTTGTGTGCTTTGTCCACCCAAAATACCAACGCTTATTCTTACACCATCTGAAGTTTTGGCAGCTGGCAGTGGGAAAGCCGCGGCCATTAAGCCTCCTTTTTGATAGTCTTTGTAAGTAAACTTTTGGCTATCAAATTTTACCACAACCTCAAATCCTGCAATACCTTGGGCTCCTTTTTGAGCAATGAGCTCTATCTCAATGGTGTCACCTGGTTGAACAGGTTTGGTTCTTATGTTTTGATCGCCTTCTTTGGTATCTAAATCTAAGACAATATTGGCCGATGCTGTTGTTGCCAGCGCCGCTGCCAATACCAAGGCAAAGAGCATACTATTTCGTATTTTTTTGAACATTTTGATCTCCGTTTTTCGTGGTGGAACTGCTTGCTGCCCAAGCTCAATTTATCCCTTAGTTCTGGGGCAGAGATGTTGTGGTTGTAGACTCATATGGTAAATATTGTTTTGAATTTATCACAATGCAACTACAAAAAAAGTGATGACAGTCACCAATTTTTAATTTTTTATGATAAAATTGGTGATATACGTCACCAAATGAGCTAAAAAATGAAAATAAAAAAGGCACACAAGATCTCATTTAGATCTCGTGTGCCTCATTCATAATAACGGGACATATGGTGGCTCCCACCGGAATCGAACCAGTGACACAAGGATTTTCAGTCCTCTGCTCTACCAACTGAGCTAGGGAGCCAGGCATTTGTCCCGCAGCCAAAAAGAGATAATCTATTTGACAGAGGCCAAATTTAACAAAATGAATCAACGGTGTCAAGGTTCTTAATTTCATATGACCAAATTTTAAAAAGAGATGGTTTATAAGGTGGCTTTGCTCACACTTATCCAAGGAGTGACCTGTTTGTGTAATGAGCAATTGTTGCGCCAATATTTTGATGTTTAAGGGCCGCGTTGCTTATGGTTATACTTTTCAACTGCTTATGCTTTTTATAACGCATCTATGGATATTTAAGGTTTTTAAAAATGACCATTTAATATGGCGCAAATGGTCGCGAAATGGCTGTTGGTAACCTATCGGAATTTATGAATTTATAGATTCGATTTTTCGATGTAAAAAATTTAATAACTCTATTTATTTTAAACAGATGTAGGTGAAAATTTGCTCTTATAAAATCATTTGACAAATGATTGGGTGAAAAGTATACTCAACTTCCTGTAATTGAGAATTGCCACGCTACAAACAAACTATGTAATTAGAGTGTTTTTTTATTTGGTGGTTGCTTAGATTTCCATTTTTTCTATAAACATTTATTTGGTGATGATTCATGGCGCTTGATGTTCGAAGTGGTGAAGAGGTTGTGGCCGATATCAAACCCGCGGTGACATGGCGTGCTATTGGTTTGGGTTTGTTTTTGGTGATCGCATTAGACGTATTGGCTATATATGTGCGCTATGTGTTTCATGGCTCATTGATGACATATAGCCATATTCCTATGGCGATGTTAATGGTGTTGATGGTGATGTTGTTTTCTTTGGCCGTTGTTGCACGCGCAACGGGTTGGACTTTATCAACAGGCGAGTGGCATGCTATTTTGGCAATGGGGCTTGTTGGGGCCGCATTGCCCTGTTTTGGGCATGTGGGGTATTTGATTGGTTACATTTCGGCACCGTATTATTTTGCAACAGAAGAAAATGCGTGGGACAAACACCTCCATCCACATTTGCCCAATTGGTTGATCCCGAGCAATGAGGGAAATGCCATTGCTTGGTATTATGAGGGTTTGCCACGCGGTGCAGAAATCCCGTGGGATGTTTGGGTGTTGCCCCTGTTTTGGTGGATGACTGTGATTGTGGCGGCGTTTGTTTTGTTGGCTTGTGTGGCTTCTATTTTTAGAAAACAGTGGGTGCAAAACGAGCGTTTGGTTTTTCCTGCAATGGCTCCATTAATTGACATGGCGTCTGAACCTGGAGATGGCAAAGGTTGGTTGCCCGCGTTTACACGCAGTCGGTTGTTTTGGATTGGTTTTGCCATTGCATTTGGTGTGTTGGCTTGGAATTGCATTAATTATTTTTTACCTGGGTTTCCGCGCTTTCCAATTTATCGCTCTCGGTGGTATTGGATAGATCGTCAGATGCCCCCTATTCGTGGTTATTTTGGTATTTTTACTGTTTTCTTTTCTTATTTTGCCAGTTTGGATGTTTTGTTTAGTATTTGGTTTTTCGATTTGTTGTTTATCCTTGAGGGCGGGTGGCTGAACAAATTGGGCTATAAAGCCATTTCACCTTACTATTATACGGGTGTCTATGCATGGCAAACCAAGGGCGCTTTTTATGTGCTCATTTTTTCAACCTTTTGGGTGGCGCGAAGGCACTTGAGAGATGTGGTGATGAAGGCTTTGGGTAAAGATGATAGCGTAGATGACAGTGGTGAGTTGATGTCTTATCGTGCTGCATGTATTGGGGTATTGGCAAGCATTGCCTATCTGTTTGTTTGGTTGGTACAAATGAACTTTGATCCTTTGCAAGGGTTTTTGTTGTTGGTTTCGGTTGTGCTTGTGTATGTGGGGATGGCCAAAATATTGGCCGATACGGGGTTGCCTTTTACCAATGTGCCAAGTGGCCCTTGGGGGATGGTTGCCCCATTTTTTGGGCGGCGCAATATTTCTATCCCTACAGAGGTTGCTTTTCGCCTGTCGTCTTTGATTACGAGTCACTTTAAGGGTTTGTTTTTACCGGCATTGTCTCATGCTGGGCGCGTTTCGGAAGGCGTGCCAAGCAATCAACGTCGTCGCCTCATGGGGGCCATTGCGCTGGCATTTATTGTCAGTTGGACAGTGAGTGTTTGGCTCACGGTCAATTTGGGTTACGAACAAGGTGCCTATAATTTTAACAGTTGGGAAATTACCCGTGCTGCTGAGCGGAGTTTTCAAAGTACGGTTGAAGCCATCAAAAAGCCCAATGAGCCGCCTTTTTATGAAAAGAATCCAGAAGAGTTGGGCTTTTTTGGTTTGGGTGGCATTTTGATGGCTGGTTTGATTTATATGCGATATCGTTTTGTTTGGTGGCCTTTGCATCCTGTTGGAATGGCCATATCTGGATCTTATCTTGCACGAAGAACGAGTTTTACAATTTTTTTGGCCTGGTTGATCAAATTTATCATGCTCAAAGTGGGTGGTGCAAATGTCTATCGCCAATCGCGCCCATTATTTATTGGCCTTTTGGTGGGATATATTGTGGGTGTTCTTTTGTCCACGGGGATTGATATGATTTGGTTCCCTGAGCGTGGTCATTCGGTACATCAATATGGCATGTTAATTGAAACAGGTCGTGCAGCAATGGGTGTGTTTGTTTAAAAACGACCTGCGATTGATTGTTGTTAGAATCTTCTAGAGGAATTCAAGAGTCGTTATCATTAATTGTTTGGAGTGTGAAGACCGATGAACGCCCGTCGTCATATAGGAATATTTACACTTGTGGGCCTGGGTGCCATTGTGATGGTACTCATGACGGTTGGTCCGGAGCGTGTTAACCCATTTTTTAGCGAAATATTGGGTTTGGATGCCCCTGTGCCAGTGGTCGAACCCCCAGTGCCACATGCCGAAGAAGTCAGTTTGCGGGTGATGGATGTGGTCAATGAAGACAATGTGCGTGCGTTGATGCATCAATTTACAAAACATGGCTCTCGTGTTGTGGGATACGAGGGGCATGATCAGGCTGCAAAATTTATTGAGTCAGAATTTCAGCGGTTGGGTTTGGAAGATGTTGAGCGAGAGTCTTATGATGTTGCCACACCCGTAGATAAAGGTGGGCGTCTTACTTTGACAGATACGGGTGAGGCATTTGATGTGTACGGGATTTGGCCCAATTTGGTCAAAACCTCCACTTTACCCAGCAAGGGCATCTCTGGTCATTTGATATATGGTGATGACGGTGAATTTTCTGATTTTGATGGTTTGATTGTAGAAAATTCAATTGTGTTGATGGAATTTAATTCGTGGAATAATTGGTTAAATGCGGCCATGTTGGGGGCAACACAGGTTGTGTTTATTGAGCCAGACTCCACATTTACGGCACAAGCTGAGCAAAAATTTTTACAAGTGCCAAACAGCGTCGAACGTTTTTGGATTGATCGGGAAAGTGGTGAAAGACTCAAGCGCATTTTGGCCGAGCGCAAGCAAATAGATGTACACCTGACGGGGCGTATGGACTGGGAAAAGCCCGAGGTGTCCAATGTGTTGGGATGGATTCGGGGCACAGACCCTGTTTTGCGTGATAAAATTGTGGTTATTAATGCCTATTACGATGCGATGTCGGTGGTACCAGCATTGGCCCCGGGTGCAGAAATGGCTTGTGGGATTGTGGGGTTGATGGAACTGGCGTCTTATTTTAGCAAACATCCGCCCAAACACACAGTGTTGTTTTTGGCCTCATCGGGGCACCACTTGGGTTTTCGGGGAATTTGTGACTTTTTGGGGCGGCACGCACGCAAAGAAAAGCATTTTGCTGAATTGATGACGGAACCCATCGACATTCCTTTGGTCATTTCACTCGATTTGACCAGTCAGACAGATGAAGTGGGTGTTTGGAACAGCACGCGCAATTTTTATTACAAACGGTTTTTTACGCCATTTGGAAAAACGTTTGTCAGATATGCCCATGCGATTGCACCCTATTTTGGTCTTAGTGCTGATGCGTTGGTGGATGGGATTAATCCCAAAGGGGGTATGAATTGGGATATGTATGTGCCAGGTAAAAATCTCAATACCGATGGCGAAGTGATTTTAGAGGCTGGCACCCCTGCCTTGTCACTCATTACTGTGAATGATGCACGGTTTCGGGTGGATACGCCTTTAGACAAACCCGAATATGTGAATTATCCAAATTTAACGGGGCAAATTCGCACCATTGCAGGTGTGTTAGATTTGGGATTAAACAGCGCCAATTTTATTCCTGATTATCAGCTAGAGCCCGATGACCGCATGCGTGGCCTCAAAGGTTTTGTGCGTACTTTTCCGCGCCGAAGCATTACACCCGATCGGCCTCGTGCTGGGGCTGTGGCTTCTTTGCGAATGGGCATTGACAAGTCCGTAAAAGGTGTGCGCCGTATTTATTTTGATGTGGCCGATGAAAATGGCGAGTTTTATATGCCAGGCATTGCTGAGCGTCGTGTGGATGTGAAGGCCTTTTATTTGGACGATGAAAGTGGCGAAATTACTTATGCTCAAAATTATGGGCGACAGGCACGGATTTATGCGGGTGAATTTGATATGGACTGGTGGATATCTAAGCGCACGCTCATTTTATTTCCGTGCATTACCACCGATTTTTATGATACCGTTGATCCGCGCTATTTGACCAAGTTGTCGAGTATCAGCGTGTATGGACCCGGAAATACAGCACCCCAAGAATATGGCTATGCCATTGGTTTTGGCCCAGATGAGCCTGTGGGGACTGTTTTTACCACGCCGGGTGAAAAAATAAAATTGGCCATGCGGTCTGGGTCTATTGGTGTGCGCTATTTGTTGCTCAACGCCAAAGGGGCAGACAGCGAAGAGATGGCACGAGGAGAAGGGTTTTCCACACTGACGCATGGGGCATTTATTCGCACGTCTTATCAGGCTGCCAAAGATATGTGGACCTTGAACGAGTCACGCATTAGAGAACTGAAATCCTTTTCAATTGAAAACCAGCGTTTGGATCAATTGCATGCGCAAGCAAAACTGCATCTTGATGAAGCAGAAAAGGCGATGCAAGAAAATCGGTGGGGTGATTTTGTAAAACATACCCGCGCAGGGATGGGCATTGAATCGCGTGCATATCCCGATGTAAAAGACACACAAAATGATGTGGTTCGCGGCATTATTTTCTTTATGATTTTGGTAATTCCGTGTGCTTACTTTATTGAACGTTTGGTGTTTACTTTTTCAGATATTCGGATGCAAATTATGGGGTTTGGTGGGGTGTTTTTTGTGATTTGGATGTTTTTATCACAAGTGCATCCTGCATTTGAGTTGTCCAGCCCATTGGTAATTTTGTTGGCGTTTGTGATTTTTGCTTTGGCTATTTTTGTTATTTCTATTGTGGCGGGCCGTTTTAATGAGAATATTCGTCGATTGCGCAGTGCAGAAGTGTTGTTGCACGATACCGATGTGGGGCGTGTAAGTGCATCTGTGGCCGCGTTTCAGTTGGGAATTGCCAATATGAAGCGCCGTAAATTGCGTACGTGGTTGACGTATTTAACATTGGTTTTGCTCACATTTACAGTGTTGTCTTTTACATCTATTAAATCTTCATTGCAGTTTCACCAATTGCCCTTAGACACCGAAGGCAAGTACCCTGGCATGCTCATTCGCAGTAAGTTTTGGGGTGCGTTGGAAGAATCGGCATATGATTATGCCCGTGTCAGTTTTAGCGATGTGGGTGTGATTGCGCCTCGCAGTTGGTATATTACGCGCGATAAAAAGAAAACACCTATTAAAACAGAAGATAAATCTACTATGGTATTGGGTATTTTGGGGGTGGCTCCCGAAGAAGCCCAGGTTACGCAAGTGGACACATTGTTGCGTGCTGGGCGTTGGTTTGAACCCAATGAATTTGCGTGTATTTTACCTGGCAAAATGGCTAAATTGTTAGGGGTGACGCCTGATGATGTGGGCAAAAAACATGTGCGGTTATTTGGCAAGCAACTGAAGGTGATAGGACTGATTGATGCCGCGAAGATGCGTAATCACCCCGATTTGGATGGTGAAATATTAAGTCCTGCAGACTTTAAGCTGACAGACGATGAGGCCATATCTCGCATGAGTCAACAAGAGTCGCGAGAAAAACAGGGCTTGGAACAACCCGAAGTGGAAGTGATGCCTTTTGAGCATTTGGACCCTGAAGATATTGCCATTGTGCCTTATCAAATATTGCGTGATGTGGGCAGTCCGTTGCAGTCTGTTGCTGTGCGTTTTCACGATGCCAGTATGGTAGAAAAACATGTAAAAGACTATTTGTCACGTTTGTCGGTGGTTTTGTTTGCTGGTATTCAAAAAGCCGATGGCAGTTTGCGTGTGTCTGTTTATAGTTCGTTGGGAAATACGTCATTAAAAGGCCTTGCCAATTTATTTATTCCTATTTTGGTTGCGGCACTTATTGTGCTCAATACTATGATGGGATCTGTTTATGAGCGTTTTCGAGAAATTGGAATCTATTCATCGGTTGGATTGGCACCTGTACATATTGCATTTTTATTTATTGCTGAAGCGTGTGTTTATGCGGTGTTGGGTACGGTGTCTGGATACCTGGTTGGGCAGGGGGTGGCCAAAATTTTATTGTGGCAAGGTTGGCTCAGTGGGTTTACATTAAATTATTCGGCGCTGTCAACGGTGATATCATCGGTGTTGGTGATGGCGGTGGTGATGTTGTCTTCGATTTATCCTGCCCGACAAGCATCTATGATGGCCGTTCCCGATGTGACGCGCCGTTGGAAGTTGCCCAACCCCGATGGAGACCATTGGCATTTTGAATTTCCTTTTACGGTTGGTGGAAATGATGTCTTTGGTTTGTCTGTGTTTTTGGTCGATTATTTTGAATCTCATATGGGCGAGGCTATGGGGACGTTTTATACCAATGGCGCAAAGTTGGGGGCTACCGAGACAGAGACGGGGCAGGGGTACACCATTGATACCACAGTTTGGTTGGCGCCTTATGATTTGGGTGTCAGTCAAGATGTGCATTTTGAAGCTGTGCCAGCAGGAGAGCACAATATTTTTACAATGGCATTGACGATTGATCGCTTAAGTGGTGATGCGGCATCGTGGCGTCGTGTAAATCAAGGGTTTATGAATGTTTTGCGAAAACAATTTTTGATTTGGCGTACTGTAGAGGCCCCTGATCGGGCAAGATACACTGAAAAAGGCAAAAAGATGTTGGCCGAACGTGAAGCCGAATTGGCCTAATGTGGCAAATGTAAGAAAGATGGTGTTTTTTAATAGGGTGTAGATGATGGGTCTACACGGACTTTGGTGACAGTTCTTAGATAGATGGGTGGACGGAAAGTTCAATGTCTTTATTAGATCGCATCCGAAAAAATAAAAAAGACACACAATTTCAAGAGATTGAGGAATATCGCGATCTTTTAGAAACGCCCAAAGAATTTGAAGATGGTTTTAATCTTAAGACCATTGTGGGTGCTTTGTTTGTGTCTATTGTGATGGTTCCGGGTAATATATACTTGGAATTGATGATTGGTGGCTCTATTGGTGCGGCAGCTCAATGGGTCACCATTATTTTGTTTATTGAGCTGGCCAAAAGGTCGTTTACGACGCTTAAACGACAAGAAATTTATTTGTTGTATTATGTAACAAGCGCCCTTATCAATCGCGAGTCGGGGGCATTTGAAGGATTGTTGTGGCACCAATATTTTGTGCAGTCTCCGGCGGTGGTGCAGTTTGGTATTCAGAAGATGATGGAGAAGCTGTGGTGGTATGCCCCGCCAGCAAATTCGGAAGCCATTTTAGAACGCACCTTTTTTCATGCCGATTGGTTTTGGCCCATTACCTTTTTGGTGCTGGGGATGATTATGGGGCGCATTGCTTGGTTTTCGGCCAGTTATGTGTTGTTTCGCATTACATCAGATTATGAAAAATTGCCTTTTCCATTTGCACCCATCAACGCACAAGGTGCCATGGCTTTGGCCGAAGAAAGCAGCGGTGAAATTACGTGGAAATGGCGTGTGTTTTCTATTGGTGCCGTTATTGGTGTGGTGTGGGGGGCCATTTATGTGGCTGTGCCAGCCATTACGGGGGCGTTTATGGAACAACCCGTACAATTGATACCCATTCCTTGGGTCGATTTTACACAATATACGGGTTATTTTTTGGGTGCAACACCTATTGGGTTTACTTTGCACTTAGGCCCCATATTTGCCGGATTTTTGGCTCCGTTTTGGGCCGTGATGGGGGCATTTATTGGGGTGATGGTTCATACCATAGCCAGTCCTATCTTGTATGAATATGGGTTTATGCCACACTGGTTTATTGGTATGGATACGATTCAGACGCATTTTGTGACTGGTATTGATTTTTGGATGAGCTTTGGGATTGGTATTACATTTGCCATTACGATTATTGGTTTTTATCAGGTGTGGACGGGGGTGCGATCTGTTAATATTGAAAAACAGGGAGAACGCACCTGGAAAACCCCACCTGGGCGTGGAGATTTTAAAATTTGGATTTGTGTGGTGCTGTTTTGTTTGGCAAGTTTATATACCATAGTGTTGTCGAAAATTTTATTTCCCGATTTGGTTACCACCACACTGTTGATCTTTTTCTTTGTTTTTGCTTTTGTGTATACCCCATTGATCTCATTTGTGAATGCGCGTTTGGATGGGATGGTCGGGCAAAATTTGAATATTCCATATATCAAAGAAGCGACGATCTTTTTAAGTGGATTTAGAGGGATTGAAATTTGGTTTGTTGACTTTGGCTTAGATAACTATGGTGCGGCAGCGGAACGATTCCGACAGATCGAACTGACGGGGACGAAGTTTACGAGTATTTTACGTGCCGAATTGTTTATGGTGCCCTTGGTATTTTTAACCAGTTTTATGTATTGGTCCTATATCTGGAAGTTGGCACCCATTCCTTCAGATGCCTATCCTTATGTGCAATTGATGTGGCCCTTGCGTGCCTTGCAGAGAAGTGTTTGGATTACCAGTACGATGGGCAGTGAGACCAAGGTTGATAAAGCGGCCGAGACCGTTACTTGGATACCGAGTAATTTGTCGAACAATTCATGGTGGTATTGGCGGGTACGTGCCTCTGCCGATGTGGGGTTGCCACCTGATCAACGCCAATATGGACCGTGGTCGCGCGTGGCTTATTTTTATACCAATTTTGATGAGGCCAAACCCCCGCCGCATCCAGTAGCTAATTTGCGTCGTGGACCACCCGATTTGTCTGATGCGCTTGCAAGTGGGTTGCCATCGGCACCAGAAATTAGAAGTGCCGATGAGGGGGCGCACATGATTTCGCCCAACCCAGAGCTTTTGATTTCTGAAGCTTTGGATCCACAAGGGCGTGAGTTGGTTTATCAATTTGAAATCGATCAGGTACCCACATTTGATGGCGCATTTTTACAAGGGTCTGATGACAAGCCTATTTTGTTTGAAGCACTCAAACCGAAAATTATTTTTGCTGGGTTTGTGGTTGGCATCGTCTCGTTTGTTGTGTTGTCTATTTTTGGCTTGCCAATCTTGCTGATCTTTGGTTACGTGCGCAGTTTGACCAGTATTCCGCACACGCTGATCACCGAAATTATTGGCGCATTGCTGGCGCGCTATTACTTTTGGAAAAGATTTGGCAAACAACAATGGCGCATTTATGCCACAGTGTTAATGGTGGGCTTTTCGGTGGGTATGGCACTTGTGGGGATGGCTTCAGTGTCGATTGCCATGATTCAAAAATCGGTATCTGTGTTGTTGTTTTAAAAGCGACGAAACTGCGAATAGACAAAACGCTCACAAGCGAATCGTCTATGACTCGCTTCGCTTTTGAGCAGCAGGGCAGCTTTGCTGCATTTCCTGTGGGAATTTGCCTTCGGCACCTGCTGGTTCGTCTATTTGCCTATTTGTTTATGATTTAGGGGGCTGCCGTGATCGCTGATTTGCTCAAGCAAGTGCCTCTTTTCGCCAATTTGACAGAGGCGGAGTATGGAACGCTGGCTGAGGTGATGATGGTTCGGAAGTTTCCCAAAGATTGTATGGTGATTTGGGCAGAAGATGAGGGTGATTCTTTTTTTGTTATTCGCTCGGGAGAGGTGAAAGTTACTGTAAATGCTTCCGATGGGCGTGAGGTCATTCTCTCTTCTTTGGGCGTGGGTGATTTTTTTGGTGATATGTCGCTTTTAGATGGTGCGCCACGCTCTGCCAATGTGGTAACATTGTTGCCAACAGAAGTATTGGTTTTGCGCCGTGTTGATTTTTTGCGGGCTTTGGGTGCCTATCCCAGTATTGCGGTGCATTTGATGGTGGCCTTGGCGGCTCGATTGCGTCGGGCTGACCATCAGACGGCCAATTTGGCACTGCTGGGAATTGCAGATCGCATTTGCCATGTTTTGATGGAAATTGCTGAGGAAGATGGGGTTGAAACCGCGGAAGGTATTGTCATTCGCAAACGGCCAACCCATCAAATGATTGCAAGTATGTCTGGTACTGCTCGCGAAACGGTTACACGCGTACTCAAGCAATTAAGTGATGATGGCTATATTCGATCTGATGGGCGCGAGTTGGTTATTGTTAAACGCAATGATGCTTTTATTGCCTGACGGGTACGAGATCACATCTTAATAAGTCACTTGTGTATGTCTTCTGGGCATGATGATTTTAGGTTAAAAATGTGTGGTTTATGTATGGCAGGTTCATTCTGTGTAGGGTGAATCATTTCGAATGGGAATGGTATGGCAAACGAACGTTTTATTATTACTGGTGCTTTGGGTTGTATTGGTGCTTGGACGGTGCGCAATTTGGTGCGTGAAAATGTACCCGTAACGGTATTTGATTTGGCATCTGAGCCCAAACGGTTGAAGTTGTTGCTTTCGGATGAAGAGTTGGCAATGGTTTCATTTGTTGCGGGCGATATTACAGACTTGGGTGCTTTTGAAAAAGCACTGGACGATCATCAAGTTACACACGTTATCCACTTGGCAGGTCTTCAGGTTCCTTTTTGTAAGGCCGACCCACCTATGGGTGCGCGGGTTAATGTATTGGGTACGGTCAATGTGTTTGAGGCTGTGAAACGTCGCAAAGATCGTATTGGGCAAGTGGTTTATGCCAGTTCCGTTGCTGTATTTGGTTCACCAGAAGATTATGAACCCGGTGCGGCATTGACCGATGAAGCGGCATTGAAACCCCATACACATTATGGTGTATATAAACAAGCCAATGAAGGAACGGCTCATGTTTACTGGCATGACAATGGCATTGCGTCTATTGGTTTTAGACCTTATGTGGTCTACGGGGTTGGCCGAGATCAGGGTGTGACATCTACACCTACAACTGCGATGTTGGCCGCAGCGGCAAACAAACCCTATCATATTTCATATGGTGGACAAACGGTTTTTCAATATGCCGATGATACGGCGCGGGCGTTTATTCAGGCGGCTCGCACCAAATATGAAGGCGCTGGGGCTTTTAACTTGGGTGGTTTGTCGCCCCATATGACCGAAGTGGTGTCTGCCATTCAAAAGGCGGCTCCCGAAGCGGCAGATAAAATTACATTTGAAGATCTGCAATTGCCATTTCCTCCAGAAGTGGATGGGACGCGTTTGGAAGGGGCCATTGGCAAGGTGCATCACAAACCCTTAATTGAGGGTGTTGCAGAAACGATTGATATGTTTCGCGCACTTATTCAACAGGGTAAAGTGGATGCAGATGCTTATATTGCAGAGCGATCTTGATGATTTTTATATTGTAATTTTGGAAGGCTCCGGGAAGACCCGGGGCCTTTTGCACATCTATGATTGTGATTTCTATAGGTATAGGTCACCAATCTTCGCTTGACAGTGTGATCTATGGGCATGACATTATGATGATGCCATGATCTTTTATAATGGGGAATGGGCAATGGATGAACATTTTGATGTTTTGATTTCGGGAGGCACCGTTCTTGATCCGGCCAATCACATTCACAAACGATGTGATGTGGGTTTGAAAGATGGTCGGGTGGCTGCTGTGGGGCAGGCGCTCGGGCAAGCACAAGATGTGATTGATGCTTCGGGTTATTATGTGGTGCCAGGTTTGATAGATTTGCATACCCATGTTTATAAAGATGTTTCATTTTTTGGTATTGAAGCAGACGATCTATGCCCTCGCACGGGTGTGACCACCAGTATTGACACGGGCACGGCAGGGTGGATCAATTACCGTGGTTTAGAGCGATATGTGATTGAGCGTTCATCTACACGTATTTTGGCTTATGTCAATTTGTCTGGGGTGGGGTTGCCTTGGCGTCGGGGTGAAATGGTTTTTGAAGGCTATGTATCGCCCGAAGAGTGTGCAAAGGCTGTGTTGAACCATCCCAAAACAACATTGGGTGTAAAAGCGCGGCTTTATGCGGGGGTAGGTGGTGACCGCGATGTGCGAGATTTGTTAAAATTGGCCGTTGATGCAGCAGAGCGATGTGAAAAGCCCTTAATGATTCATGTGAGCAATGCCGATGTGCCATTAGAAGATATGCTTTCTCTGTTGCGCGCTGGCGATATTGTTACCCACTGTTTTCACGGGACCAATCCGGCATCTATTTTGGATGACAAAGGCAAAGTGCTTTCTCAGGCGCGTGATGCGCGAGATAAGGGTGTCATTTTTGATATTGGACATGGATTGGGTAGTTTTAGTTATGATATTGGTCGTGCGGCTATGGAAGATGGATTTCCACCCGACACCATTAGCAGTGACATTCATACACTGAATATCGATGGCCCTGTTTATGATTTGCCCACCACGATGTCCAAGTTTTTGAATTTGGGCATGCCATTGGATGAGGTGATTGCTCGAACCACCATTGAACCTGCCAAAGTGATTGATCGGGCAGAGGATTTGGGGCATTTGAGTGTGGGCGCGGCAGGGGATGTGGCGATTTTGGAATTGGAAAAAGGGTCATTTGAATTAACAGATTCGATGCAAAAGGTGCTGATGGGTGAGCACCGATTAACGTGTCGGGCATCAGTGAGAGATGGAAAAATTTGGTGGCAAGAGAGCAATGAATAAGCAAGCATATCGGTTTCGTTTTTAAAGGGGATTTACATGGCAAAAAAAAAGGGTTTGGTTGATCCATTTGCGCTAACAGATGCCGATGGATATATGTGGTTGAAAGGGAATTTGCATTCTCACTCAACCAATTCGGATGGGAAGGTGTCTCCTCAAGAACGTGTGGATGGGTATGTGAAGGCAGGATATGATTATTTGTGTGTGTCCGATCATCATACCATTACACGCATTGATACGGTTTCTTGCCCAGAAGACTTTACTTTGATACAAGGTGTGGAGTTACACCCAGACAATCCATTTGGTGGGCAACGGCATCATTTTTTGGCGTTGAATATGAAAGAAGATATGGATGCGGGCAAAATGCCGCCTCAACATGTGATTGATGCGGTTATTAAACAAGGTGGTTCGGTGTGGTTGGCGCATCCCCATTGGAGTTCTGTCAATATTTTGCGTGACACGCTTCCTCTAAATGGTTTGGCGGGTATTGAAGTGTTTAATACAACATGTCGTTGTATGGGGCGCGGTGAATCGTCGGTACATTGGGATGATTGGATGGAATTGTCGGGGCAGATTTTGCCTGCCATGGCCAATGACGATGCCCATGCAGCGGAGGCCACTAAGCGAGATACCTATCATGGATGGACGATGGTGCGTGTCAAAAATCGAACGGCAAAGGCTATTGTGAATGCATTGGCAACTGGGGCAAGTTATTCGTCGTCTGGGCCAGAAATTCGCAATATTCAACTCAAACTTGTTGACAATAAAAAACGAACGGTTGAAGCAACGGTGTCGAGTTCAAAGGCACAACGCATTTTTGCCGTATGTGATTCATATGGTGTGGAGTATCATACGGGTGGCAAATTGTTTGAGACGGCCACCTTTACGCTTCGCCCAGGTGCAAAATATGTTCGGTTTGAAATTGTAGATGCCAAAGGATATAAGGCGTGGTCAAATCCGTATGATTTGACGAGACTCAAGACGACTTAAAAAATTAACAGCAGAGGAATGGTCATGAACGCTGGTGGTTTGACACAGGCGCAAATTGGACAATATAAAAAAGACGGTTATTTGGTTGTAAATGACTTGTTGACGGCCTCTGAGGTAGAAACATTTTTGGCAGAAGAAGCCAAAGAGAAACCACAAGCTTGGAAAGAATTGGCTTTACGGCGTTATACGGTTGATCCTCAGTGGCAGTTTTTGGCCAAACATCCTAAAATCAGTGGTATGGTGAGCCAATTGATGCAGGGTTCACCTCGGATTGTTCAGACAATGTATATGAACAAACGTCCAGAAGGAGGTACGGGGGTAGCGCTTCATCAGGACACACATTATATCCGCAATGAGCCCAATACACTGATGGCTTGTTGGCTTGCTTTAAGTGATACCGACAAAGACAATGGCGGGTTGTGCGTGGTACCGGGCAGTCACACGCGCCCACTTTATCAAACGGCTGCACCCAAAGATGATTCTGAGCATGCCAAATGGGAAAAAGTATATCAGATGCGCGGGCCAGATGGACAAGAATGGGATTTGCCCATGACATCGCATGAAATATTGGGCTTAGATCCATCGGAGATTGTGTATTTAAGTGTGCCCAAAGGCAGTGGGGTCTTTTTTACAAGCATGACGATTCACGGTTCATTTGCCAATCGGTCTGGTACTCGCCCCCGTTTGGCATTTGCCACACATTATGTGAAAGAGGGAACGTGGGTTTATCGCACGGATATTCAAGAAACCGTTCCCGTTTTTGCAGGTTCATAAAATATTTAAAAATATATGAGGAGAACGCCATGTATGTTGGGTGTCAGTATATTGGTACATCAAAACACGAATTACAGTTTTTAACGCGTCATGGTGTTACGCATATGGACACCCGCATTGATGCAGATAACCTCGACCTGATGCTCAAGATGCGGGAAGAAGCAGCCGCTGAAGGTGTAGATTTGGAGATGATTCATATTCCAATAGCGGAGAGCATTACGTTGGCAGAAGATCCGCAACGCGATCGCGACTTGGATGCCATTTGCCGTTGGATTGAAAATGCAGCCAAAGCCGGTATTCGGGGTTTGAATTATAATTTTTCTGTGGTGGGGTATCAACGCACAGAGCCACGATACGGACGAGGCGGGTCACAGTTTAGTTCATTTGAATTTTCTAAGTATAATAATGATGAACCGCATAAAGGTGGGCAGGTTGATCGCGATGAAATTTTTGCACGCGCGTCTTATTTTTTGGAACGTGTGATTCCCGTTGCAGAAGCCAATAAGGTTCAAATGGCAAGTCATTTGCCCGATCCGCCCATTCCTGTGATGCGGGGTGAAGCACGGTGGAATTACCCTGTTTTTGAAGGTTTAAAACAATTTAGTGAGTTGGTTGATAGCCCATATCACGGGTTTAAGTTTTGTTGTGGTGTGGCTGCTGTAGGCTTGGATGATCCTGGAAATGAATTGCCACCTATTGTGGAATATTTCTCGGAAAAGAAGAAAATTTTCAACGTC
>JAYODI010000189.1:0-487 GCA_038279365.1 Candidatus Latescibacterota bacterium
AAACCTGGAGATTCTGCGAGAATTTGTAAGTTGATACCTAATTGTGGGTTTAACTGTACGGCTGTTTCAAAGTCTGTTTTGGGTACCAAACAGGCATCGGCTTGTTGAAAAAAAACAGGCAAAATAGCTTGTGTTGTTTTGGGCATGTATTGTGTGGAATGAAAAAAGGTGCTGGATGTTGGCAAATCGTTTTTTAAGAGCATTGTGTCAAGCCACAGTAAGGGAACTCTTTTATCCCCTCTGGCACCAACGAACAATTTTTTAGCGTATAACTGCTCTATGTTTTCAATATTGCTGTTTTTGTGAGTTAGCAGAATATAATGTTCACCATCACTGTCTCCAGATTGGCTGATAATGACGGGAACCATTTGAAGCTGTTTGTTTAACGATAAATATTCTAAAGGAAAGATTGTAACTGCATCCACTTTTTTTTGTTTTACCCCCTCGATCAATGCGGGTATATCGGAAAAGAGGACAATATGGACAT
>JAYODI010000189.1:497-2311 GCA_038279365.1 Candidatus Latescibacterota bacterium
CAACGGGTTCTTTATTTTTATTCATTTTTTGTAATACGGTGCGTAACCAGAGTTCTTGTGCTGCGCGTGCATCATTGATATCGACGCCATAAAAGAGGTCTGCAGTAAAGCCCAATCTGAGAGAATTGATTAAAATTTCGGAGGCATGGAGTGTGTGATGTGAACCCAGTGTGTGGGCCAACAACATGATGGCCATCCACTTGTAAGTAGATATTAAATAGAGGGTAACTTTATTCATTTAAAATCCGCTCGATTTCTGATCCGATGAGTTTTTCGATTTGTATGTATGTTTGATAATGATCATAACTGAGTGTATGATATTGGGCTTGTACAATTGATTCGATTATTTGGGCCTCCACAAGGTCTTGTGCTTCTAAGAGATCTGCTTGATACCCCAAATTGGTGAGCTGATGGTTTTCTTGCGCGGCTTTTAACGCTTCTTGAGTAGATGAAAGCTGTTGTTGTGTGGCGAGCAGTTTTTGATGGAGGATTTTGATCTGGGTTGCCAGTCCTTCATGCAATAAGATTTTCTGGTGTTCTAACTGGGTTAAGTGGGCTTTTATTTCCTTTACTTTGTGGTGTGTACGAAAACCATTAAAAAGTGGTAATTCCATACCCAAGCCCACTTGCCAACCACGTGTGTTTTGTGGAGCAACAATACCTTTGTTGTAATTGTTGTTGATATATTCCAAATTGCCAACCAATGCCAATCGAGGGCGGGTTTCACTTTTGGCTTCTTGAATTTTTCCATCGTAGGCATCAAGACCCGCCTGCAGGGAGAGCCAATTGGGGTTAAAGCGCAATGTGCCATTAATCAGTTGATTTAGGGACGCGTCTGTTTGTTTGATGGGGATTGTGGTTTCAGAAAGGGTGATGTCTGTTTCCCAAGGAAGCCCCAGATAAAAAATAAGACCTGCACGTGCATGATCTGCTTGGGCTTGCAAGCGGGTTTGCATGCCACGCACACTTTCAACAAAGACTTTGCTTTTGAGATAGTCGGTTTTTTTGACTTTGCCCGATCCTTTTTGGTAAAGACTTTCGGTGAATTCTAATGTTGCCGTTAGGCGAGCGAGTGTTTCTGTGGCAATGTGGGTTAATTTTTGTGCCAATACGGCACCAAAATACAGGTAGCGCACTTGGTAAATAATCTCTTGATCGGTGCGCCTCGTATTTTGCTGTGCAACCTGAACGCCCGCCCGTGCTTGTTTCATTAGCCCAGAGCGCAAACCACCCGTATACAAAGGTAAGGTCAGGTTTGCTGATGCCCTAAATAAGTTTTGCCCTAACAGTTGAATCGTTTTTTCGGGGATGGTGACTTCGGTGACAATGGGTTGGGGCAATACACCGCCAATGGAATAGGACTCGGTTTCTTCTGGAAAAACAAAAATGGGTTCGTCATCTATGCGTGTTGCAAAAGCTTGGGTTGAGATTTGTGGCCAATATGCGGAACGGGCTTGCCCCAGACGCGACTTTGCAATTTCTTCGCCCGATTGAGAAATGGCCCGCTGTTGGTTGTTTTTTAATGCCAACTCAATACAGTTGTCTAATGTGAGCGATTTGGGTGGTTGGGCAAAAAGATGTGTCTGACAGCAGAGTGTGATGGCAAAAATAAAAAGTAGGTTCCATTTATTCATGATTATAATTTCCCAAAGCAATAGATCTGGGGCTTTATGTGATGGTTCTCAATAATGATTGTGTGTTTTATGAAAGGGATAGGTGAGCAAAATCAGTGCTAATGGTGTAATTTTTAAATAAAATATGTATTAAGCTATTGTAAAAATATGTTTTATGTTGAAATTTTTATGCGGGGTATA
>JAYODI010000001.1:0-182126 GCA_038279365.1 Candidatus Latescibacterota bacterium
ATTGAGTTATCTATCTTGGCGTATTGATCCCAGGATATTGTCCCAATGGCTTGGTGGCTGTTTGCCCACCCACTTTTTGACCAAATAGGCGTGCAAAAACAAGGAAGTCGGGAAAGTTGACGGAGCCGTCATCATTGAGGTCGATGCGGGCATTGAAGTCACTGTCTGTTGATTTTTTGCCAAAGGCGTTGGCGAAGGCTAAGAAGTCGGGAAAGTCAACGGTGCCATTGCCACTGAAGTCTGATCTGGCAAGGGGATCTGTTGGATAGGTGGTTGTGGGGGTTTGGCCGTTTGTCATCATGGCAAAAATATCGAGCTTACCATATCCCCAATGGTTGTTTGGAAGGGCACCGTGTGATGATGTGAAATCATCTGTTTTGGCCTGTTTGGTGAGTGCCGAAAATATTTCTGTGTAAGTGGCTTTGGGATTTTTTTGCAAATAGAGCGCAATGGCACCTGCGGTGATAGGCGATGCCATGCTGGTGCCTTGCTCGCGATAATGCAGACCACCGGCATCTACTGTTTCTGGGTCTGATACGGTGTGAGCGGTTGACAGGGTCGAATAAACGAATTGTCCTGGCGAGACAATGTCTGGCTTGTTGCGTCCATCTGCTGTGGGGCCTCTGCTGGAAAAGCCTGCCAGTGCGCCCAGAACAGCCGTTTCACCATCTACAGCGATGTTGGTTGATGCACCCACAGAGATCAGTTTGGTGGCCGTGGCGGGCATGCCCACAGAATAATTGTTGTCTGTTGCGCGATATCGGCTGTGAGACACCGTTATGTTGACGCTGGGGTTTTCGGCTGTCCAGACGGTTTCTGACCACATGTGAATGGGACTTTTTCCTTTGGCCATAAAACGCCAAAGATCTGCACCTACGGCGTCAAAACCGTTGGGATCGTGAGAGGAGATATAATCATCTATGGCAACGGTGATGAGGAGCTTGCCATCGTCATTGCCGGTGCCAGATACGGTTAATGAAACAATACCTGCTATTTCATTGTTGCCATAACGCAATGTGTCTGAAGATGAACCGGGCAAACTGAGCAGGGTGATGAGGTCGTACCACTGTGTTTGACCACGTGAACCGAGGGGGGTGATGGTAGAACCTGAGATGCTTGTGGTGTCAACTCCTATCGCAATAAAGGTATTTGCGGCGTCTGCAGCTGTTGGCAAGGCAGATATGACGCCATTAAATGAAAAGCTTTTGACTTTTCCACCAACATCATTGTCTGGCAGATCACCTGATATGTCGCCCATGTAGTAGGTCCACAACGAATCGGTTTCCAATGTAAACCCACCCCAGTGGAGGAATGCCTCGCCTTCGTTGCCTGCGGCAGTGACAAAGGCACGGCCAGGAACGGATGTGGCCAAATTTTCAAGGGTGGTTTCTTCTAAGCTGGCTCCGTCGTGTGCACCCGAATGAGAGCCTGCACTATAATTGATGACTGCAGGACGGCCTAATGCTTCTGCTTTGGCATAAATAAATGAGGCGGCATCAACGGCGTTGTTGAGACCTTTGATGAAAATGATCTCTGATTCGGGTGCTGTGCCTTTGTATTTGCCAATGGCCGAGCCATTGCCTGCTGCAGAACCTGCCACGTGGGTGCCGTGCCCGTCTGTGTCACTTTGGCGAACGGTTATTTCTCCACGAAAGTCTTGTTCTAATTGGGCTTGAGTCCAAAGTGTGCCGTAAGAATATCCATCGGGTGGAGGGCCTGTTTCGTCTTGTTGGTCCCAAATGTATAAAACGCGACTCTTTGTTGGATCGGATGGGTCACGAAAATCTTTGTGGCGAAAGTCGATGCCTGTGTCAATCACGCCAACAATTACCCCTTTTCCTGTATAAGCTTGGGTCAATGGCGCTGTACCTGATTGAACCGATGTTGCGCCCACATGTTTGGATGCTTCATCATTGAGTAAGCGTTTTGGGGCCACTCTTTCCATTCTTTCTACCGAGGGATTTTCTGCGATGGTTAAGATGGTGGCGGGTATGATACGTGCTGAAACGACATTTCCTACGATTGTTTCTACCTTACCACCTGCATTTAAGACGGCAGTACGAATACCTGAAGGTTGGCCTTTGATCAATATGTTGATGAAGGGCAAATGGGCACCGGCGGCTTTGCTTAAAACACCATTGGGGGTGTCGCGTTGGATGGCATTGATAATGCGTTTGAGACCTGGGTCCATTTTATTGGAAAAATTTTGTGCTTGGGCATTCCCTATGGATAGACCCATGACAATCAATGTGAAGACAATGTGTTTGAATTTGTTCACGAATAACCTTTCTATAAAACACTTAGGCTTGATGGTTAAAATAACTTGATCTATTAAAAAGAAATAAGAAACAACCGCGATTTCACATCTCCTTTCTTTCCTTTTGCGAATGCACCAGTTACTTTGCTTCCATTCCTTATTGGGGTATCGGATGGGCTTAAAATATCATTTGTGATTGTTTTTTCAAACAAAAAAACGCCGCTCGAGTTGTTTCTCGAACGGCGTTTTTTTGTTGTTTGAATTACTTCAAAAGGATCATCATTTTGGTTTGTGAGAATGCCCCAGCTTTGATGTGGTAAAAGTAGATGCCACTGGCCACTGTGCGGCCAAATGCATCTTGCCCATTCCACGAAACACGGTAAGTACCCGCAGACTGTGGTTCATTGACCAACTGACGTACTCGTTGCCCAAGCAGGTTGTAAATGGTGAGAGAGACATCGCTGGCTTGTGGCAATTGGTAGCCAATGTGTGTTTCGGGGTTGAATGGGTTGGGATGATTTTGATTGAGTGCAAATGCTGATGGTACCAGGTTCAAGTCTGCCAACCGTGCGCCTTGTAAGGCATTGATATGGCCTTTGTCATCTGCAATTAAAACATGGTCAATATCAATGCCACTGATGGCTTCTGGGTTGGTTACTTGAAAGGTGAGATTGAGCAATGTACCATTGTTTTGAATGGTGTTTGCAAAGACATCAGAGAGGATCAAGCCGCCTTCATCTGACAAGGTTTGTAACACCACTGGTTGTAAACCTGCACCTTGTGTGATACGCGAAGGCTGGGCTGTTTCTGCACGCATGAGTTGCAGGCCCGACACATCGTAGTTGAGTGTGAGGTTGTATGCGCTGATTGTTTGGATGTTGTTGATCTTGACCGACAAGGTGACTTGATCGTCTGTTTTTCCGGCTTGTGGCACCAAGGTGATGGTGGCGTTTGTATTGGTGCCTGGGTGTTGTTGCAAAGACTTTGTGGCAGGTTTACCACTGACTTTTTGACCAAATAATTGGGCAAAAATAATAAAATCTGGGAAGTTCACCGAGCCATCGTCATTAAGATCGATGCGAGGGTTAAAGCCACTGTCTGTTGACTTTTGGCCAAACGCACTGGCAAAGGTGATGAAGTTGCTGAAATCTATGGTGCCATCACCACTGAAATCTGTGCGTGCTTTGGGTTCTGTTGGGTAGGCTGTAGAAGATGTGCCACCTGTTGAGCCACCAGTTGACCCGCCACCAGCTAATGGGGTGTCGCGGGTGAGTTTTCGAATGCGCCAATCGCTAATGCTTCCTTCGCTGATAAAGACGTTTCCAGATTGGTCAACGGCGAGCCCCCGTATGGTATCAAATGTTGCTGATGTTGATGGGCCACCATCTCCTTCGTGTCCTTCCTTGCCGGTACCTGCAATGGTATAAAGCATGCCATCGGGGGTGACTTGGAGGACGATGTCGTTTGCTGTTTGTGCATGTCGCGGCTAAAAATTTCTAAGAAATGTTGTGCCAAAGGCGGAATGTCTTCTGTGCGATTGGCGAGCAAGGGCAAATGAATCATAAATGTATTGAGGCGATAGTATAGATCTTTTCGAAATGTATTGTGTTGCATGGCCTGTGTTAAGTCGCGATTGGTTGCTGATACGACACGGATATCGATAGGGATTTCTTGATTGCTGCCTACTGGGCGAATGCGTCGTTCTTCAAGGGTGCGTAAAAGCCCTGCTTGCATATCTAAGTTCATGTCTCCAATTTCATCGAGAAATAAGGTGCCGCCATTGGCCAATTCAAAATATCCTTGGCGGGGTTCACGGGCATCTGTGAATGCACCTCGAATATGGCCATAAAAAGCTGTTTCAAAGAGTGTTTCTGTAATGGCCGAACAATCGACGGCTACAAAGGGGTGGTTGGCGCGGTTGCTTCCTTGGTGAATGGCGCGTGCAACCAATTCTTTGCCTGTGCCTGTTTCACCCGTGATAAGTACGGTGGTATTGGGCGTTTGGCTGACTTGTTCTATTTTGTTACGGACCGATTGAATGGCTTTGCTTTGCCCAATGATGGCCGACAAACCATAATTTTTTTGATTGTCTTGATCAACACGGTCTAAGCGTGTGCGAAAGGTTTCGTTTTGACGTTTGAGTGTTTGAAACCGAATGGTACGTTTTAAGGAGGCGGTGAGTTCTCGTAATTTGATGGGCTTGTTGTAAAAATCGAAAGCACCTTCACGTAGGGCCCGCACCGCACTTTGCATGTCGCCATAGGCCGTCATCATGATGACTTCGCTGTTGGGTAGTGTTTTTTTGGCGTTGTGTAAAATGTCGAAACCATCACCGTCGGGCAATCGAATGTCGGTAATGACAATGTCGATGGGATGGTTTTTGAGCATGGCAAGGCCTTCAGATACTTTGGATGCACTGTGTAGGTGGTGCCCTAAGTCTGTTAAATAGGTTCCGATGGATTTGATAATATCGGCTTCGTCGTCAATGAGCAGAATGTGTAGGCTCGGATCGGTGTTGTCCATTTGGTGAGGTTGCCTTTGTAATAGGAAGGGTGATGCGAAATGTGGTTTGTCGATTTTTTTGACTGCTACAGGTGATTTCTCCAGCGTGGTTTTGTACAATTGCAAAGGCAATTGAAAGCCCAATGCCCGTTCCTTTGTCAACGGGTTTGGTGGTAAAAAAAGGTTCGAACACACGTGGTATATCTTTTTCGTTTATGCCAATGCCATTGTCTGTGACTTCGATAATGATATATGTATTTGAGGGTGTGTCGTCTGTTTTGGTATCGTTGATGTGTGTTTGTTGGTCACGGGTTTGATGTGTGCGAATAAAGATATGTTTTTCTTCGGATGTGGTTGCATCTAATGCATCGCGTGCATTGCTGAGCAGATTGAGAATGACTTGTTCAATTTGGTGTTGGTGGCCCATTGTTTGAGGCAGGTGGGTGTCTAGATCCAATATGAGTTGAATGCCATGGCTTTTGATTTGGGCATTCATGATTTTTATACTGGCCCGCACGGCATCGTTGACATCAAATTCTTGGCCACGTTCTTGGGAAGAATCACGCGAGAATATGCGCAAATTTTCAATGGCGCTGATCATGCGATCTACCAGCCCCAAAATATCTTCCATCATCAGCATCATGCGTTTGCGAGAAATTGACATGCCCGATTCGAGGCGCAAATAGACACCTTCTGCAGTGGCCGAAATGGCGGCCAAGGGTTGGTTGAGTTCGTGGGCAACACCTGCGGCCATTTGCCCGAGCGACAAAAGGCGTGCAGATTGGAGCAATTGGGCTTCAAGTTCGCGGGCTTCGAGAGTCGTTACAATTTGGCCTGCCGTTTCGTCTAAGAGTGCGCGCTCTTGTGATTCGGTGAGTACCACACCGGTTTCTACGGCCAATATGCCTCGTGCCTGTTTGCCCCATGCTAAGGTACGGTGGTAGTGATAGGTATGTGTGGGTGTGGGGTCGCCAAATGTCCAATCGCGGTTGTCAAATGTGAGACACACAAAAGAATTAACAGCCGCAGAGAGTGTTTTTAAAAGCGCATCACCAGCTTGTAAAATGACTTCTTCGGGGGTGCGTGCTTGCCCCAATGCCACGCGCAAACGATAAAGATAGTGCAATTGACGCAGTTCTTCATTTAGGCGAAGGCGCTCGGATTCTGAGCGTACGCGATCTGATATGTTGGTGGCCACACCAATGGCGCCGGTGTATTGGCCATCTTCGGTTTGTAAGGGGGCATGGTGTATTTCAAACGTGGTGCCCAATAATTCACGAATGGAGACAAATGCATCGCCTTTAAGGGCACGCCGAATATCTGTGCAAACGTTGGGATGTTTGGCAAAAAGTGTAAAGACCGATTCACCCAAAACATCTGTTTCTGCCAAACCCAACATATCTTGCTCTTTGCCTTGTAAAAAAGTCAGTGTGCCCTGCGTGTCTACAGCCCAAAAAATAACGGGCGCGCTGGTGACAACGGTGCGCAAGCGTTGTTCACTTGATTGAAGATCTTGTATGGCAATTTCAAAGGCCTTGTGTGATGCTTGAACTTGGCGATTGCGTTGCATTACACGATGGGTTTGCCATAAAATAGCCACACTTAATAAGGCCATTGTAAAAATAAACCAGGGTTGTATCCAAACGGGTGCGACGACCATAAAATGAAGTTGGGCTGGTGTGGGATCAATATTAAAGTCTGCGTCTCTTGCGCGTACTTCTAAGGTGTGGTTTCCACTGGATAACCCCAAGAAGATGTCGCTGGTTTTGGTTGTAAAAGGCGACCAGGATGTGTTATTGAGTCGATACGAGAATTGAAGGTTTTGATCTGCGGTTATTTGCCAAGGGTCGGTGCCAGCCCATGAGAGTGTGGTGTTGCCAGGTTGTGAGACATATTGAATGGATGACGTGATGCTTGTTTCTGGTGGGACAGTGTCGGGCACATAAGATATGGTATGCCCTTGATAGGTGTTGATCCAAATGGTGTTGTTCTGTATTTGTGTTAGGCTGGGTTGGTAGACATTGGTTCCGATAAGGCGTGCCAGTTCAATGGGTAATGCGTGTGTGACCCAAGAATGGCCGTCAAAGTAACTGATGCCATTACGTGTGACTGCCCAGATGTTGTTATGCGACGTTGAGAATATGCGCGAGACGTTGATATCTGCAATGCCATCAGCAACATTATATTGGGTCCATGTTTGTCCATCAAAATGGAATATGCCATATAAGCGGGTGCCCACCCAAAGGTGCCCATTTTGATCGGCGTGCAAGGCATCAATATAAGAGGTAAGCCCAGTGTGGTCTGTCAGGATAGACCACGTTTGGGTACGGGGATTGTATTGGCGCAAACCAAACCACCCTCCCATCCAAATATATCCATCGGGGGTTTGGGTGAGGCATTCTGGGGGGCCAGATGCTTCAGGGGGCGTGTGGTGATACCATATGCCATCGGGGCTTTGTTGAAAAATGCCTATCGATTCGGCGGCTTGCAAATAGCGTGTGCCATCTGCAGACTGTATCATGTGACGAATGCGCCCAGAGGCTTCACAGGTGGGGTGTTGGGTTTGTGTCCAGGATTGGCCATTAAAAATGGCGGTTGTCAAGATGCCGCTTTGGTGTCCAACAGCAATGACTTGGTTGTTGGGTGTTAGGGTGATATAATCGGTTTTTCCCAGTGCACCATCGGCTGTGCCCCAAATTTTCCAGGTGCTTTTTTGTTTGCTGACAATTTGATGCTGGTCATTTAAAAACCACTGTGTATCATCGGGGGTGTCACAAAAAAAAGATAAATTTTCAAAGGTTTGCCAGCGTGAGGTTTGGTAATCAAATCGGGCAACACCCTCGCCTGTGCCAGCCAACCAAAGGGCACCATTTTTTGCTTCGAGCATATGAATATAATTGTGGGGTACATTATATGGCATTTCAACAGATGTAAAGTGATTCTCTTGAAATGAATATAACCTGCGACCACTGGCCCATAAAACACCATCACGTGTTTGTGCAAGAGAGGTTACAATAACTGGGTATGTTTTTTCAATCCAATCTTGTCCATCAAATTGAAGCAATCCGTGATAACTGCTTTGTGATGCTGTCCAGAGGGTGCCGTCTTGTGCTTTAAACAGGGTGGGGGCGTAATTGACTTGGTGAAGATCTGCGTGATCAAAGCTTTGATAGGTTTTTGTGCTGTCGAATTGAGAATTGCAGATGGGTGAACGAATGATTTGGCTACGTGCTAAGGCAAACCAAAGCTGATTGCTTTGATCTTCGACAAGGGTATAAACGGGGCATTCGTGAAATGTGCCATCTATAAATTGGCGTGTGAGTGTGATATCAAAAGGGTGTGTTTGGTTTGCGCGTTTGAGCGTAAGGGTAACGTGTGATCCTTCGTCCCCTTTTAGAGCGTCATTGGCCCAAGCGGGTTGTGTGCCATTAATGGCAAGAATGTAATCGCCAACTTGTATGCCCGCTTTTTCGGCGGGGCTGTTGGGAGCCACGGACCAAATAACACGGGGTGGTGTGCGACTGCGCAAGCTTGCCCAACTGCCTTCTATGGCACGAATGCCCACGCCTGCAATCTATGGCTCTATTGGGCGCCATAGGCGTTTGGGAATGTGCTCTTCGGGAATGATGTGGGTGATGAGGGTGGGCATCAATGTCGCGAGGGTTTTGGCCATTTCTGCTGTGGTATAAAGCTCTGGAGATATTGGATCTGCTTTTAACAACCCCCAACCCGTGCCTGCCCATAAAATGCCTCCGTCTGTTTCGTAAAGTGCATTAATGGGCCACGGTAAATCGCCTTGTGCTGGGAAGTGTCTTGCCCAAGTGCCATTTTGGTATATGCTGATACCTTTTTCTGTACCTGCATAGAGTCGGCCATCTTTGCCTGCACAAAGGACGAAGACTGGGGCTCCCAATAAACCATCTCGTGGGGTATACGTTTGATATGTGATGCCATCATAAGACCATACCCCGTTATCTGTACCAAACCATATGATACCATCTTGGGCTTGTGCCATAGTGCGCAATCCCTGCCCTTTGAGTTCTGGAAAAACGGTCCATCGCCAAGGTTCTTCAAATGGGTTGGGGTGTGTGGGGACGTAGGGCTTTGTGGCACGTGTCGCGGATGTAAGACCAATTAAAAAAAAAGAGCAACGATAAGGCGCACATGAATCATTGAGTGGGTCTCTTTGAGACAAATCATATGGTGTGATATTGGATTGGGGTAAAATAACGATGTGTAATGGTATTCGTCAAGCGTGGGCTTGGTGCCGGTTTGCACAGATTGACAATTGTGAAAAGAGAAGCTATATTGTGCCCTTGTCTTTACTTATAATGTTATGATATGATTTTTGAATGTTATTGGTTGCGGTTTGATGCGCAAGTGATAGTAGGAAGGGGGTAGTATCTGTGGCAGCAACTTTTGAATTTGGGGCGGTGGTAGGGCAACCAGAAGCAGATTCTGCAGGTGTCAGTGTATTAAAAAAGGGTGGCAATGCGGTTGATGCGGCAGTAACGGCAGCCCTGTTGTCTGGTGTTGTGGCACCTCAATCAACGGGCATTGGGGGCTACGGTGGATTTTTAACGGTTTGCATTGATGGTGAAGTTTCTTGTATCGATTTCAATACCGTTGCACCCAAAGCGGCACACTCCAAAATGTTTCAGGTGACTCGGTCTGATGGGCGATATGGGTCTTTGGTGCGCGATTATGCCAATGAGTTGGGGCATCTGGCTATTTCTGTGCCGGGTGTGCTTGCAGGTATGGATTTGGCGTTGGAAAAGTTTGGAACGATTTCTTTGGCCGATGCGCTCAAGCCTGCTATTCGAGCCTGTGAAAAAGGGTTTCGCATGTCGGCAAGTTTGGCAAGTGCAGTGGCCGAGAGCGAGACGCGTATTCGACAATTTCCTGAAACGGCCAAGCTGTTTTTGG
The DNA here is from genome assembly GCA_038279365.1 of Candidatus Latescibacterota bacterium. Classification (GTDB taxonomy): domain Bacteria; phylum Latescibacterota; class UBA2968; order UBA2968; family UBA2968; genus JABIFK01. Next base: position 9,686 of record JAYODI010000001.1, read on the forward strand.
TGGATGATGCGGTTCCCAAAAGTGGAGACCGGGGTGGCAACCCACACTTGGGTAAAATGCTGGCCCAAGTGGCCGAAAAAGGGGTGCGCGAATTTTATGAAGGGCGCACAGCGGAGCGCATTGTTAAATATATTGAAGAAAATGGCGGTATTTTGTCTAAAGAAGATTTGGCGTCTTACCAAGCCCGTGTGGTGGATCCCATTCATTCTATTTGTATGGAATATGATGTGTATAGCCCGCCCTTGTGCAGTGCGGGGGTGAGTTTGGTGCAAATGTGTGCGTTGGCCGATGAAGCGGGTTTGGATATTTATGAGCGTGATGCATCTAAGTTGGCGCACGGAATGGTTGAAATTATTCGTGCCAGTTGGATGGATCGTTACCGTCATTTTGGCGATCCTCAAAAAATAAAGGTGCCGATGGATACGTTGATGTCTGATATCCATTTGGGGGCCACCTCCCGTGAGATTAACAAGCATATTGAAGAAGGCACACGTGGTCAATCGTTGTTGCGGCCCTTGTATACAGGTGGCACCACGCATATTTCTGCCATTGATGCACAACGCAATATGGCCTCTTTGACTTTTACACACGGGCCCAGTTTTGGTTCTTGTGTGACCATTCCACGTATGGGGCTTTTGATGAATGGTGGGATGTCGCGTTTTGATCCGGGGTCTGGGTTGAAAAACTCTGTCGATGGTGGCAAGGCGCCGATTACCAATATGTGCCCTGCTGTTATTTTACGCGAAGGTATACCATTTATGAGCATTGGCGCCTCCGGTGGCACACGGATTCCTTCGTCTATGTTTCAGGTGTTGGCACGACGCCTGGTTTTGGAGGAAGACGCCGAGTGGTCTATCTCGGCACCCCGTGTTCATTCAGAGGGCAATGAGTGGGTGCGCGTAGAAGAAGAGTTTGGCGAAGCAGCCCCTGCTTATCTAAAGTCGATAGGCTACGGTTTAAACAAAAAAGGGTCGGCGGCAGCCAATGTGCGTTTGATTGAAGTGACCGAAGAGGGTTTGTTGGCGGCATATGACCCCCGTATGAAGGCGAAGGAAAAAGGGTATTAAAGGCAGGCAAATGGCAAAAGTGAAACGGCAAAAAGTGCGCGCCAAGATTTGGTTTTGGTATGTTACATTTGCCGTTTGCCGTTTGCCGTTTGCCGTTTCACTGATAATGGAGCGAGATTATGGCATTTCGAGGCAAGTTGGTTGGTTCGGGTGAGGTGGTGACTGTAAAAGCAGAAGGCGACAAGATTGCGTCTATAGATGCAGGTGTTGTCGCAGAGGCTATTGGGGGTGACGATGTTTGGCTTGCGCCTGCTGTTTTTGATGTGCAGGTCAATGGAGTGGGAGGAATCAATTATAAGGCCAAAGATTTGACGGTTGAAAAGATTGCAGAGACCACCGATTGGATGTACAAAACGGGCACAGGGATTTGGTGCCCTACAGTGACGACATCTTCGGCTGAAGATGCCATAAATGGTTTGGCACTGTTGGCCAAAGCGTGCGAAGAATCTGAAGCGGCGGGTGCTTCCTTTGCGGGTTTTCACGTAGAAGGGCCGTATATCGGCTCAGAAGATGGGCCACGCGGTGCACACCCTTTAGAACACGTGCGCGATCCCGATTGGGACGAGTTTCAACGTTATCAAGACGCCGCGGGTGGGCGCATTGTTATTTTTACGTTGGCACCCGAGCGCGATGGGGCTTTGGAATTTATTGAGAAGGTTTCGGCAACGGGTGTGATTGTGTCCATTGGACATTCGGGCGCAAGTCGAGAGCGTATCAGAGAAGCCGTTTCGGCAGGTGCAAAGATGTCTACGCACTTGGGCAATGGCGCACACAATATGATTCATCGTCACGACAATTATATTTGGGAGCAGTTGGCCAGTGATGAATTATGGGCAGGTTTGATTCCCGATGGGTTCCATTTGCCCGATCCGGTACTTAAGAGTTTTTACCGCGCCAAAGGCAAAGAGCGCATTTGTTTGGTGAGCGATGTGGCCTCCATTGCTGGTTTGGAACCGGGCGTTTATGGTCGTGTGTCTGGGCTTGGGCAAAGTGAGTTGCACCCGAGTGGTTTGATTACGTTGGTGGGCACGCCTTATTTGGCCGGTGCTGGCCGCTTTTTAGATCGCGGTATTCCCAATACGGTGAAGGTGACCGATGCCACGCTTGCCGATGCCATTGATATGACGTCGATTAATCCATCACGTCTTTTGGGCGTAGATGATCGTTTGGGCTCGGTTGAGGTGGGCAAAGAAGCCAGTTTGACCCTGTTCCGCTGGAATGAAGGCGATGAAAAAATGGACATTGTCGCCACAGTTGTGCGCGGAAAGGTTGTGTATCAGGCTTAAGCAATAAAGCGCGATTATTTGTGTTATAAAAAGAAACCCACAACGGCTTCGCGATGGACCGCGATCGCCTTTGTGGGTTTCTTTGTGGATTATAATAAAAATTTATTTTTGTAAGCAGATGCTTTGATATAATAGATTGTGCGATGAAAATCCTTTATCTAAAGGATTTTCATGAAAATTGAGGTTAAATAGTAATGTTTAATATGACAACTTAAAATCACCGTCCCGCATATCGCTCTTTATTAAAGGCTATTTTTTGAGCAAAAGCTTCTTCTAAATCAATGTCATACATATTGGCCAAGTCACACAAATTCCAAACCACATCAAAAATTTCCATTCCCAGTTTTTGTTTGAGCTCCGCTTGATCTTCAGCCTTTCGAAATCCTTGAAGCTTCAGAACTTCCAACGCCGTTTCACCCACTTCGGTCATGAGGTACAACATGCGCTGCTCTGGGTTTTTGTCTTTAAATTTGGGCGCAAGCTCTTGGGCGTTTTTTTGTATGTCGCGAATGGTCATGGGTTTCCTTTTTGACAAGCCGCAATGATATCAGAAGAGTGTGTGGTGTAGCCAATGTTTATTTCTGTATCTATGACCGATGCACGTGAGAGGTCTAAGGTGTCGTATGTGTCGGACACTTCAATGGCGGTGGTGCAGTCACGAATGAGAATGGGGTTGTAACCTCGGTCTTTCATGGCACGCATGCCATAGTCGCGAAAGGGTACACACATGTTGGCGGCAAAACCTACGTAAAACAAATGTAGAATTTGTTTGTGTTTTAATAGGCGGTGTAGTTGATCGCCGTTGAGTATAACGTGATCACCTGCTTTGGGTTCGGCTTCGGGAATGATACGGCGGTTTTTGATGGTGTCTTCAAAAACTTGGTCGTGTGGGTCTTGAGGGCGTGCCCATTTTTTGTATGCACCCGTTTTAGATCGAAACTCTGAAGGCGGCCAATCGTCTTTGGGGGCAGGTGGACGACCAAAGAGTTCGTTGTCACTGGCAAACTGTGTCCAGGCGGCATAGCGTTTGGCGCAGTCAGGGCTGGGAGCGTGGATGACGGTAGCCCCAACAGATCGAAAGGCTTCGGCAACTGGATTGATGCGTTCTAATGTGATGTCTCTGCCACGGTTGAGATGTGTTGTGACATAATGATCACTCCAGACATCCACTTGGATGAGTGCAATTTGATCTACGGGAAATTCAAAATGAAGGGTTTTGAGCTGAAAGTCTTTTTCATCTATGCGGGCTTTTCGGGTTAGATGGTAATAACGCACGTCGAGTTCAATGTTTTTCATGGTTAACCTTGTGTGAGTGTGGGTGGGTTACTGCACAGTTGGGCTTAACAAGCGGTCTGTTAAATACTGGTGGAATGCATCGAGATCCGTCCAGTCGAGGGCCACATCCATGTGTTGGGCATGGTTATCGGGAAGGGTGATGCCTTCGTCTGTAATGCGAATGCCCAGGTTTTTCATGACGAGGTGTTGGGTTGTGTAGGCAAGGTAGACGGCAACCGTGTCAAAGAGAACAGAGCTGGCCACTTCAGGGTCGTGTGGTGTGTTTGTGGCCCAAATGCGATAGTTGTCCATGAGGGCTTTGAGTAAAGGGTCATTGGATTGACGGATGGCTTGATAGTGGTCACCCGTGAGTTTTACAAAGCTACACGAATCTTGGGGTGTGATGGTCATCGATTTCCAGGGGGCGTTGAATACCTTTTGGCAGGCAGAGATGTCGTTTTTGACATTGGCTTCGGGGAATGAGCCTTCACCTTTGACACTTTTAAAAACACAGCCATGCATGCCCACAAAATGTGTGCGTTCGGCAATGGCGGGTTCTCGGTCGAGTGCTTCACCAATGTTGGGCATCGGGCCCACACAAATGAGGGTGAGCGCTTCGGAAGCGTTCATAATGGTTTGGATAATGGCATCCACACCATCTTTGTACAGCGTTCCTGGGTAGTGATCTAAGTCGTAATCTGCAACCCAAGGGGCTTGGCGTGGGTTGGTATAAACGTGTTCTGTCACGCATCCGATACCCACGGGAATGTGTGTGCAGTTGGCCACTTCGAGGAGTTTACAAATAAGTTTGGTGCGATAGATGGTATCGTCGCGGTCGGTGGTGATGAGTTTGACATCGAGTTCGGGTGTTTTTAAGATTTGGGCCAAGGCCCAGGTGTCGTCAATGTCGCTGCCAATGTCGGTGTCAAAAATAACGGGAATGGGCATATAATAGCTCCTGTAGGTTGTTTCTGGGTGTGGGGCGATGGTTGTAAAATGGGTGGTGAGGATAGATTATGCAACACAAAAACGGGCTATCGATGTTGCGTTTGTGAGGTTTCGATTTTTATAGGGGCTTCATTTTGCTTGATGCCTGTTGTGTAAACGTTTTGTGCGCCTATTGGGATGTGGAAAATTTTTTAAAAAAGATGTCCCTTGTCGCCAAAATGTAACAATAGTGAGGTATTGTTAAGAGATGTCGTCCATTGATCCACGTCTTCAGCTTGTTTTGATTCATGGTCTATATTTCAAGTTATGATTACCGAAACGGAATGTGTGATGCCAGAAAGATATATGCCTGAAAAAGGCGATTAGAGCGTGCCAAAAAGGCAAGTGGAAAGTACCACCCTCTATACCGTGTACGTTGCCCGAGGTTTTTGAGAATATCCAAAAGGGTGAACGCATTTTGTTTGACGACAATGCCATTGCAGGTGTGGTACGCCAGGTGAAGAAGAAAAAAATAGAAGTAGAGATTACACGTGCCAAACCCACGGGGTCAAAATTAGGAGCCGATAAAGGCATCAATTTGCCAGACAGTTCACTTCATTTACCTGCTTTGTCTGAAACGGATCTGGAGACGTTGGATTTTGCTGTGAAACATGCAGATATGGTTGGGTTGTCTTTTTTAAGACAGGCAGAAGATGTGAAAACGTTGATTCATCATCTTGCTCAGCGCAAAGGCGAACATTTGGGTATCTTGCTCAAAATTGAAAATCGACTGGCTTTTGAAAATCTTGGAGACATTCTGTTAACTGCGCTTACGTCGCCACCTATTGGTGTGATGGTTGCACGAGGTGATTTGGCAGCCGAGGTGGGGTTTGAGCGATTGGCTGAGGTTCAAGAACAAATTCTCTGGTTGTGTGAAGCTGCTCATATCCCTGTCATATGGGCAACACAAGTTTTGGAGCAATTGGCCAAAAAAGGTGTGCCCTCACGTGCCGAAGTAACCGATGCGGCCATGAGTGGCCGCGCAGAGTGTGTGATGTTGAACAAGGGGCCTTATGTGGTAGAAGCGGTGCACTTTCTCAATGATGTGCTCAAGCGCATGCAACGCCACCAAAGAAAAAAAAGAGCGATGCTGAGAAAGTTGTCTGTCTCATTGATTGGCAAAAAGAAATAATTGTACGATAACGGCATTTTGGGGGTGTTGTTTCATCGGGCGATTTTTTTAAAAAATTTGGCATGGTTTAAATGCAGTCGTATGAGGGTAACAGAGCTGGGAGCCCCGCAGGGGCTTTTTCCTTGTAGCGAGGGGATTTATCCCCTCGCTACAGCCAGATGCTGCTACCTGAGTTTTTGAACCACCCCAAAAGTTTCAAAAGACGTGACAAATCATTTGTCGCGTCTTTTTTTATGGGTGTGTGATTGTGTTGTGGTTGTGAGTCTGGCATACCGATTTATGTCAAAAATGCCTATATTATTGAGATTGCTGTTTGATTCGAATTGGTTTCTTTGGGTGGGTTTATGGAACAACTTCGCGGCATTGTGGATCGCATTACTTTTCAAAATGAAGAAAATGGATATACGGTTGCCCGATTGCAAGTGGAAGGGCAACGGGGTGGCGAACCTGTGACCATTGTGGGGGAGACGTTGTCGATGAACCCCGGTGAGTCGGTGGTGTTGGAGGGCGAGTGGACCACACACAAGCAGTTTGGCCAACAGTTCAAAATATCGTCGTATCAGATGATACACCCATCAACAGTGGAAGGGATGCGGCGCTATTTGGGATCTGGGTTGATCAAAGGTGTGGGGCCCGTGACAGCCAAGCGGATAGTGAATCATTTTGGCGAAGAGTCTTTGGCGGTGATCGAAAGTGATCCTGAGCGTTTGGCCGAGGTGGAAGGGTTGGGGCCTAAGCGCGCCAAGTTGATTGTGAAAGCATGGGCAGAACAACAAGAGATTCACAATGTGATGTTGTTTTTGCAGTCGCACGAAGTGGGCACGGGGTATGCGGTGAAGATCTGGAAAAAATATGGGCAAGAGGCAGTGTCGATGATCCAAGACAATCCATATCGTTTGGCAGTGGATGTGTGGGGCATTGGATTTTTAACGGCGGATCGCATTGCACAAAAGATGGGCGTTCCTGCCCACTCAGATAGGCGTATTCAGGCGGGGTTGCAACATGTGTTGCATGAGGCGGCAGATAAAGATGGGCATGTTTTTTTGGCTGAGGAAGAATTGATTGAGGCTTGTGCCCAAGCATTGGAAATACCTGTTGAAGCGGTTTCTCCGTGTATTGAACAATTGGCCGTTACAGAAACCATTGTGGTGAATGAAGGACGGGTGTATTTGCCCCATTTGTATTATGCTGAAAAAGGCGCGGCCACACGGTGTTTTCAATTGTCACAAGTACAGCGCATTGAATTGGGAGATATCCCCAGTGAGATTGGGGCGATTGAATTACGTGACAATGTGACTTTTGCGCCTTTGCAGAAAAAGGCATTGGAGAAAGCGCTGTCGCACAATTTGCTGGTTTTAACAGGTGGGCCTGGTACGGGTAAAACAACGACCATTAAGGGGTTGATTGCCCTTATGGAGGCGCGGAAGAAGCGTATTGCTTTGGCGGCTCCAACGGGACGTGCGGCCAAGCGGATGTCTGAGGCCACGGGTTATGAGGCCAAAACCATTCATCGGTTGCTCAAATACAGCCCCAAAGAGAATGCATTTGAAAAGAACTTTGAAAATCCACTGGAGATAGACGCCCTTATTGTCGATGAAGTATCTATGGTGGACACGGTACTGATGAACAGCCTGTTGCGGGCGGTGCCCATTAGTGCTTCGGTGGTTTTGGTGGGTGATACCGATCAGTTGCCTTCTGTTGGCGCGGGCAATGTGTTGCGCGATATTATTGCATCGGGCACGGTTGAGACGGTGGCGTTGAATGAAATTTTTCGCCAGGCGCAAACCAGCCGCATCATTACCAATGCCCATGCCATTAATCAAGGGCATATGCCCGATATCTCCAATGCCCGAGATTCCGATTTTTTCTTTTTAGAGGCCGAAGACCCTGCGCTGGTGGTCGAAACGGTTTGTGGGCTTTGTGCGTCGCGTTTGCCCAAAACCTATGGTTTGAATGCCATTGACGACATTCAGGTTTTGGCTCCGATGTATCGCGGTGAAACGGGTGCGATAAATTTGAATCGGGTTTTGCAAGAAAAACTTAATCCCAAAGGACAGGTGTTGCAGCGTGGTGGGGCGCAGTTTCGGGTGGGCGATAAGGTGATGCAGATCCGTAACAATTATGACAAAGACGTCTTCAATGGTGATATGGGGCGCATTTTGGCCATTGAAGAAGATATGGTGTCAGTCAACTTTCAAGATCGCCCCGTGATTTATGAGTTGTCAGAGTTGGACGAGTTGGTTTTGGCCTATGCGGTGAGTGTGCACAAAAGCCAAGGCGCCGAGTACAAAGCCGTGGTGATGCCCTTGACCACACAACACTATATGATGTTACAACGCAATTTGCTTTATACGGCCATTACGCGGGCAAAAGGTTTGGTGGTGCTTGTGGGCACCCAAAAAGCCTTGGGCATGGCCGTCAAGAACAATGTGGTTTCTCAGCGGCATACCACATTGGCAGAGCGTATTCGAGCCGGTATTGTTGATGAACCCAAATCCCAAACTTTGTTTTGAGGTGTGACGTGTTAGATGCCACAAAAAGACGATTGACTTATGCCCGATGGATGGGCGTTGTTTTTTGTTTGGGCATGATTGGGTTGGGTGATTTGTGGGCACAATCGGGCATTCGTAAAATCATGGAAAAAAGGTCCATGCCCGATCGGTTGGCCACGCAGGTGATTGATAAAGCCTCCAATTTTTCAAGCCAAGAAATGCGTCTTATTGATACACGCAGTGTGATGAATGCATCTGGTGAAACCCGTTTGAGTCGGCGCAGTGAATGGTCGGGCACACAACTGGGGCAGTTAACCACACGATCTGAATATTCTCCAGCCAATATGCAGATGATACAAAAACGCTCTGAGCCAGATGCCACATTCTTGGTTCAGGTTCAAAGATATGCGACGCCCGATGCACGGTTGCGCCAAAAAGATCAGGTGATTGATGTGTTGTTTTTGAAGGCGGCTCAAAAACAAAGTGAAATGAATGCCGAAGAAAAACGTCGTTTAAACAAGGCATCGGATCATTCAACGATTGTTTCTGAATTACAACGCAACTCTGTGGCCGTTGCTGGTTATAGCCGACTTTTGTCAAAACGCTCCATACCCGAAGCTACGTGGCAACGCTTGTTGCGCAATCGCTCTGTTGATTAATTTGTTACCCCTTCAGCTTTCCTAATGCTTGACAAATCCCTTCCTTATTCCTTACCCTATAGATCAATAACCACAGTCACAAACAAAGACAGTCACAGGTCTACAAGTCGCAAGGCAAAACCATATCTGAACGACCTGTTTAGAATTTGACTGCTGACTTGTGATTTTCAGACTTGTGACCTGCGACTATTTTTTAAGGGACGTTCCCGTTGGCCAATAACGATCTCAAAGCCCAAGTTGACAATCTGATTCGTATCGGTACGGCTTTGTCGAGTGAAACCGATATTGATGTGTTGTTGGAAATGATTGTGGATGAATCTCGGCGGTTTACAGGTGCCGACGCCGGTACGCTGTATAGCGTGAGTGACGATGGACATTTTTTAGATTGGAAGATCGCACACAACGATACGTTGGGGTCGCGCATGGGCGGAACCAGTGGTGTGCCTGTCACTTTGCCACCTGTGCCATTGATTGTAGATGGGCAAATGAATCTGCAAAATGTGTCGGCCTATGTGGGCAACACGGGTGAAACGGTCAATATTCCCGATGTGTATGAGGCCGAAGGGTTCGACTTTTCGGGGCCTCGGCGATATGATGAGGCAACTGGGTATCGGTCTATGTCGATGTTGGTGGTTTCATTGCGCAATCACGAAGGGGATATTATTGGTGTTTTGCAATTGCTCAATGCCAAAGATGGCGATCAGGTGATTCCGTTTTCTTCTGATTATGAAGCGTTTATTACAGCTTTGGCATCGCAGGCGGCGGTGGCCATTACCAATGCGCGGTTGATTCGCGATTTGTCTCGTCTGTTCGACGCGTTTATCCAAACCACAGCGGCAGCCATTGACGAAAAGTCACCCTATACTGCTGGGCATGTGCGCCGTGTTGCCAAGTTGACCATGATGATTGCAGAGAGTATTGGTCAGACCGATCATGGTATTTGGAAGTATATTCATTTTTCCCCCGAAGAATTGGAAGAATTGCGCATTGCCGCTTGGATGCACGATGTGGGCAAGATGACCACACCAGAATATGTGGTGGACAAAGCCACCAAGTTGGAAACCATTTATGACCGTGTTGAAACGGTAAAAACGCGCTATGAAATTTTTAAACGCGATGTAGAAATTGCGGCTTTAAAAGAAAAATTGAAAGTGGCACAAATACCTGAAAGTGATGAAAGGCTCAAGCAAATAGATCATTGGGCACAAGAACAAATGGTAGAAATTCTGGCCGAACGTGATTTTATTATGAAGTGCAATACGGGTGGTGAATTTATGGATGATGATGACATCCAGCGTTTACAAGATATTGCCGCACGTCGTTTTGAAATAGATGGCCAACCCCAACCGCGTTTGACAGAAAATGAGGTGTATAATCTATCTATTCGCAAAGGCACGCTCACGCAAGAAGAACGTCAGGTCATTAACAACCATGCGGCGGTGAGCATTAAGATGTTGTCTCAGTTGCCTTTTTCCAAAAAGTTACAACGCGTGCCCGAATATGCGGGCGGGCATCACGAAAAACTCAATGGCGAAGGATATCCTCTCAAGTTGCGGGCCGATCAACTGCCTTTGCAAGCCCGCATTTTGGCAGTGGCCGATATTTTTGAAGCATTGACGGCATCTGACCGCCCCTATCGCAAACCCATGCCTTTGTCACAGGCATTAAAGATTATGGGTTTTATGGTGAAAGATGGAGAGTTGGATGTGAAGATTGTTGATTTGGTACAAGAGAATGGCGTTTTGTTAAAATATGCGCAGGAAGAGTTGATAGAAGAACAGATGGATGTGGGATAGGGTATTGAGAGGTGAGGACGTTGGATTTCAGAAAAAAGCGTGGTGCTTAATGCACCACGCTTTTTATATATAAGCTTGAAGGGTGTCTGATGTAATGATGCCTTCGCGGAGTATTTGGGGTGTGTTTGTTGAGATGTCGAGAACAGTGGATGTTTGTGACTGGGGAGAAGGACCACCATCGAGAATGATGTCCAAATGATTTCCCAATTGGGCATCTGCTTCTATGGCCGATTGGGCGGGCGGGGCTCCAGATCGGTTTGCACTGGTGCTGGTGAGTGGCCCCTGGAGGGTTTCGACAAGTGATTGGGCAATGGGCGCACTGGAATGGCGCAAGGCAATGGTGTCTCTGCCACCAAGGAGTTCTTTGGGGAGTTTGTGATGGGCTTTAAAAATAAGTGTGAGTGGGCCTGGCCAAAATGTGTCGATAAGTGACTGTGCGATGGCGGGAATTTCGGTTGTGAGAGCGGGTAAGTCTTGGGGACCACGAATGAGCACAATGAGGGCTTTTTCGGCATCCCGCCCTTTGGCTGTAAAGAGGCGTGATAGGGCTTGGCGATTGAATGGATCAACACCCAAGCCATACACCGTTTCGGTGGGGTAAGCAATGAGGCCACCCTGCTTAATACATTCGGACGCTTGAAGAATTGTGTGTGCTGTTGAGGCGAGGATCATGTGCGGTTATTACGGACGAACAATGGCTTGGTTGGTTTCGAAGGCTCTTGCAAACAGGATGAAGTCACCTAAGTTGATGAGGCCATCGCTGTTGAGGTCAAAACGTGTATCGGTTTTTCCAAAGGCATTCACAAAGAGTAAGAAGTCGGCAAAGTCCAGCTTGTTGTCAGCATTAAAGTCGGCTGATTTTTCTGTTGGATTAAAGATGTTGGGGAGATCAAATTGGATCGACAACTCTCTGATTCTGTGATTGGAACGATCTGCGATCAATACAGTGCCTGTGGGACCAATGGCAAGGCCAGTTGGGTTGTTGAGGCTTACGGCCAGTGCGCCACCTTCTTCAAGGTCGAGTGTGCCTTGGCCCGTTCCGGCAACGGTTTGAATGAGTCCTGTGCTGAGGTTGAGCAAACGGATACGTTGATTGCCCGTATCGGCAATATAGAGATTGTTTTGATCAACGGCCAAACCTTGTGGGCTATCGAGATCGGCCAAGGTGCCAGAGCCACCATCGCCACCAAACCGGCCAATGCCTGTGCCTGCAATGGTGGTGATGATACCATTTGTATCGACCATGCGAACGCGATTATTTTGCGTATCAGCAATAAAGACGCGTCCCAAACTGTCTACGGCTACGGATGAAATGCGGCTGAGTCTGGCCAATGAGGCTGGGCCACCATCACCTGAAAAACCGTCTGTGTCGGGGCTGCCTGTTCCTGCAAATGTGGTGATGATGCCATTGGTATCGATTTTGCGAACACGTCTGTTAAAACTGTCGGCAATGTAAATATTGCCTTGTCGATCTGTTGCAACACCCAGTGGACGGCTGATATTGGCATTGATTGCTGGACCATTGTCACCACCAAATTGGGCCACACCAGTACCCACAATGGTGGTAATGGTGTCGTTTTGGACACGCCTTATCACTTGACCACCTGCTTCACTGATGATGAGATTATTTGTGGGAGTAAATGTAATGCCTTGTGGCGTGGCTACTGTGGCATCGCTTGCAGGGCCACCATCACCACCAGATGAACCAATAGCCGAACCGATAATGGTGAGGATGTTGCCTGTTGTGCTATTTATTTGGCGAATGCGGTTGTTACCTGTATCGGCAATATAGATATTTCCTTGGGAATCTGCTAAAACATCACTTGGCAATTGCAATGCGGCTTCTGTGGCAAGGCCACCATCGCCTGAAAACCCACCCAAAAATCCAGAACCCGCAATGGTGCGCATGGTGAGGGCGTCTTCGCCAATGGGTTTGATCAGTTCAATGTTTACTTGGCCAGCGATAAGTCCTGATGATTGGGCAGAAATTGTGACCCGACCTGGTGTTTGGCCTGCGCGATATCGTGCGGTGGCAATACCGTCTTTGATAGCAATGGAGTCACCCCCAACAAATATGCCATCGCCAGTTATGATGCGAAATTGAATGGCACGGTTGCTAATGAGCACACGTTTGTTTTCGGCATTTAAAACGGTGGCTGTGAGTATGGCTTCCGATACACCATTGGCCAACAAGTTGGTGGGGTTGGCTTCAAGTAAAATTTTTGCAGGGGGCAGAGGTTGTTGTTCTGTAATGGACAGCGTTTGATTAACTCTGAGATTGTCTTCTGTGCCAATAAATTGTTGTACGATACCAGACGGCCAGCGCAATGTGAGGATGTCTATTTGTTCAGCCGTGTTGACGCCAATGAGGATGTTGCGCGCATTTTGAGAGAGGTAAGATGAGCCGCCACTGATTTCTCTGATGGCTTGTTGACCATTGTTATAGCTGAACTCCAAACGCAATCCAATGGCATCTATGCCCGTTTCTGTGGCGATGGGTTGAATGTTTAACCAGTTGCCATTGGCTTCGCGGTTTTTGAAGAGCAGGTCGGCACCGTTTTGTACGGCCACATAAATATCAAGCCCACCATCGCCATCATAATCGGCAACAGCAAGCCCACGGCTGTCTACATTTGAAGCCAAGCCCAAGGTGTCGGCTTCTTCGGTAAAGATGCGAAAGCCCGATTGGTCGATGTTGCGATAATAAAGGTTGGGTTGGCCACTGTTGGTGACATAGAGGTCGAGATAACCGTCGTTGTTAAAATCACCCCATACCACACCGCGACCTCGGCCTTCATCAAGTAAGCTGGTGTTGCGGGCATTTTCTTGAAAGACATTGTTGTTGTTGATGTAAAACCGATTGGGTGCATTGAAGTAGGTGACGAATAAATCTAAGTCACCATCATTTTCATAATCGCCCCAAGCCGCTCCAAAGCTGGGACCATTGTCTGCTGGGGTCAATTGGTTGCTGATCAAGGTGAATTTGCCATTGTCGTTGCGAAACAGTTTGTCGGGGCCACTGTTGGCCAAAAAGAGGTCTAAGTCACCGTCATTATCATAATCGGCCCAAGCGGGTTGGATGCTGCTTTCGGTGTCAGTTAAGCCCAAACTGTCTGTGTATTCGGTGAATGTGTTGCCATCGTTGCGATAGTAGTGGTTGGTGCCAAAGTTGGCCACATAGAGGTCGAGGTCGCCATCTTTATCGGTATCTGCCCAAGCGGCACCGTGCCCATCACCACTGTCGTCAATGCCAAGTGATGCGGCGATTTCGGTGAATGTGTTGCCATCGTTGCGGTAGTAGCGATTGGGTTGCCCAAAGTTGGTGATGTAGAGATCGAGGTCGCCATCGTTGTCAATGTCACCCCAAATGCCCGAACTGCCATCACCACTGTCGTCAATGCCAAGTGATGTGGCCATTTCGGTGAATGTGTTGCCGTCGTTGCGATAGTAGCGATTGGGTTGAAAACTGCGTACGAGATACAGATCGGGTTTGTTGTCGTTGTTGACATCGGCCCACGACGCACCAAAACCCGCACCGGTATCTCCCAAAGCCAGATCTGGGGCCACATTGATAAAACCACCCGGTTGGGCGCGTTGACCAATGCCTTGTAAGTTGATGGTGATAGTGGGGGTAGATGGGGCATTGGTAAAGAGGGTGAGAACGGCATTTTGTGTGTCTTCAACTGTGGGGCGAAAGGTGATGTTTAAATTTTGAAAGCCACCCGAGGTAACGCGCAACGGATCGGTGAGTTGGGCTACAAATTGGGAATCTGTGCTTGTGGCTTGGCGAATAACAAGCGTACCTGCACCAATGTTGGCCACACGAACAGAGGCTGTAGATATTTGACCGATAAATGTGCGGTCAAATGTGATGCGGTCGTTGGGGAACAATGTAATTTGAGGGGCTTCACCTTGGCCTGTCACATTAAATGTGGCCGCGGGCGTTCGAGGGTCATCGGTTGTGATGGTGATGATGCCATCTGCAATTCCTTCACCCAAAGGATCAAATTGCACTTCGATTTGCGCAATTTGTGAAACACCAATTTGAAAGGGCAAAGGTGTCACCACACGAAATGCCGTGTTGTTGGATGTGCTGGATTGGATATTGACAGGCAAGTTCCCACGGTTTTGAACTTCTAAAGTACGTGTTACTGGGTCACCGAAGCTTACTCTCTCAAAGTTAATATTTGTTGTGTTGGTTACAAACAGCGGTGTGCGATAGCGTGCATTAAACAATTTGCGAATGCGGTGGTTCCCTGTGTCTACAAAAATAAGATCGCCATTTGCATCCACAAGTACACGAGATGGTGAAGCAAGGTCAGAGCGCAAGCCGAGTTCATTTTCTGGGCCCGTGCCAATAGCACCTGTACCGGCAAGTGTAAATACATTCCCCGACACGGCATCTACTACGCGAATGCGATGGTTACCCGTATCTGCGATGTAGATGTTGCCATCTACATCCAATACGACACCAGCAGGCGCAAAAAATAAGGCCTGATTGGCAAGGCCACCATCGCCTTTGAATAGGGCATCGAGTTGGCCGATATCGCTGGCCAGTTGTTCGGCCTGGGTAGGATTGCGACCTGCTACCGTGGCAATACCACTTGTAGAATCAGATGTGGCAAAAACACGACGGATCTTACCATTGTTAAAGTCTGCAATGTAAATGCTAAAGTCTGGGCCAAATGCGAGTTGTTCTGGCGTAAGGCCTGCCAATACGGGTGAGCCACCGCTTGCGACACCGGTTTCATTGGCACTGCCATTGCCTGCTAATGCAAAAATTTCACCTGTGCTCAATACCATTTGTCTGACACGGTTGTTGCCCTGTCCGTTGGCATCAATACCGTCAGAGATGAATAAACGCCCCCCGCCCACAAGCAGCGCCGTAATTTCGCCAAAGGTAGCATCTATGGCCGGGCCACCATTGCCAGAGAAACCGCGTGCTCCTGTGCCTGCTATGGTCGTAATGACACCTGTGGGCGTGACGCGACGAATACGGCGGTTTTCCGTGTCACCAATATAAATGGTGCCGTCGTTGTCTACGGCAACGGCCGAGGGTCTGTTGAGTTGTGCTTGGGTGGCAGGTCCACCATCACCTGCAAAACCGGCGGTGCCAGTACCGGCCACCGTGGTGATATTGCCCGTGGTGATATCGACACGGCGAATGCGGTGGTTTTGTGAATCGGCAATGTAAATGTTGCCCTGTATATCCAGCGATATGCCAAGGGGAAGGTTGAGCCCTACGTTTGTGGCGGGAATGTTTTCGCCTTCTTGCGAGCCACCACCGGCAATGGTCACAATGGTACCGGGGGCTTGTGCTTGGGTTATGGTGGGCAAAATGATGCCCGCCAACAAGACGAATAGAGATATTTTGAAATAGCGCATAGATAAGCAACAAATCATAAATGATGAAAGATGGGCAAAAAAGTTTTTTGCCCAATAGAATTTGAACGCCTGTTGTTGTGGCTGGTTGCGTTTGTTTTATTTGCCCAAATACAAATCGCGACCGCGTTTGAGGGCGGCAATTTTGCGATCGGCAACGGAGCGTTTGAGCATCCAAAAACCACAGTCAGGGTGAATGTAGGTGATGCGTCCTGCACCGACTTCTTTTTCGGCCTTTTCAAGTCGTTTGGCAATTTCATCGGCAGTTTCTACATGGTTGACTTTGATGTCTACCACACCAATGCCCAGTTTGATGCGTGGATCAATTTCTTTGAGGGCGATGAGGTCGTCATCGGGGCGATGGGCCAATTCGAGCACGAGGTGATCGGTGTGCAATTCGTTTAAGAAATTGACCAATGCACGCCAGGTACCGTCTTGAATGGTTTGTCCACCGTAGTTGCCAAAACAAAAGTGAACGGCTTTTTCTACATCTTTATCAATGGCGTCGAGCACCACGTTGATGGCTTTGGCGGCAATAGGAGCGTCTTCAGGGTTGCCCGGAATGTTGGCTTCGTCTACTTGCACGCAGGCACAGGGCAAATCGCGCACCTGATCGGCCAATACATTGGCAACGCCCATGAGCAAGCCTTCAAAGTCACCATAGTGATTGTCTAAGAGGGTGCGGGCAAGCATATAGGGGCTTGTGAGGGTAAACTTAAATGGACCACCAGCAACTGTTGCCGCACGCACACAGTCTGAGAGCAGGTCGAGAGAGCCTTCGGTCAGTTCCGAATCGACAACGGCGGCGGGTTTGGCACGAAAGCCCATGGTTTGTTTTTTGCGAAAGGTTTCGACTTCACTTCGGCCAAAGTTTGTACGTGTGCCCCCCATTGGGGCCACAAAGTATTCAATCATGCCATTGGTTTCGGGGTGGCTGATGTCGAAACGATACATTTCGCCGTCGGTGGGTAAATCAATGCCCGCTTGGCGTTGGGTGTCAAAAATGACGCGGGTGGCATCTACAACGGCGGTTTCGCTGGGTGCTGCTACGAGCCATTCTGGCAAAGGATAAGACCCCACCGTTGTTGTAAGAATCGATGGTTCTGTAGGGATTTTTTGAGTGGTTTTAAGTGCGTTTACTGCGGGGGGGGCTACAGATGCTTCAGACATAACAACTCCTCGTAAATAATCTGGTTATCAGATAGGATGACAATAAAGGTAAGAGCAAAAGCTAACAAGACTTAGGCATTGAGGAAAGCAAAAAAGCACCCCAATATATTATGCTTCTTTTTTGGTGTGTAAATCGGTTTTGATGGCGTCGAGTTTGGCACGGTTTTCGGGGGTGAGATTGTTGATGGCCTCAAAGATAAATGCCAACAAACTGCTCAAAATAAGGCTTAACGCCCCAGCAATGGCAACCATCATGGCGCGTGCGGGTTTGCTGCGTACATCGGGTGGGCGTGCTGGGTCGAGTATCACAACCGTGGTGGTTTCTTTTTCTTCTTCAAATCGCGTTTTTTCATATTCTTGTTTGATAAATTGATAAATGACATTTTGAATTTCCACATCGCGCAAAAGTTGTAGGGTTTCAAGGCCTAATTTGGGAATTTCGTGGAAGGGTTTAAAGATGTCGGGTAAGGGTTGCGAAGTGGTTTGCAAGGTAGAATCGTTTTGTCCCATGAGCAAGTTATTAAGCGCTTTGTCGGTGGCTTGAATTTCTAAGTTGAGTCTTTGTATTTCGGGGTGATCAGGTGATAAGAGTTGGGCCTTGATATCGCGTTCGATAATAAGGTCAACAAACAAACCGATGGAATTGGAAGCACTCTCAATTTGGGCTTTGGCTTGGGCCTCTATGTCGATGACCATGTTTTCTTTTTGAAACTTGTTGTAGCGCAATTCGGCTTTGAGCATGTCATCTTCGGCCCGTTGGAGGCGGTTTTCAAGATATGTTCGATAGGTGTGAATTTGATCGCGGTTGCGTTCTTTAAGTGCTTTTTCCAATTCTTCCACAAAGGCATTGGTGATGTCTGCCGATTTTTGTGGGGTTTCTGCTTCGTAAGATATGGATAAAAATTGCTCACGCGAGAGTTCGACATGGAGTTTTTCAAGCACTTGGTCGAGAAGTTCACTTTGATGGGCGGGTTGGTATTGTTCGGCAAGGTTGAACCGTTTGGCAATCGACAAGCGCACCCGCTCGCTTTCGATGATGGGCACAAACTCGGTGGCCGATGCTGTGGTACTGCCCAAACTGCCCAACAGACTGCTTTGCAAATCGCCCAATAAAGCAGAAAGCCCCAAACCACTTTGTGCATCTTGGGGGGGATAAACGATGGCGGTTGCACGGTAGACTTTGGGTAAAATGAGCGATATGATGGCTGTGATGGTCACCACGACCAAAAAGCTGGTGATGATCATGCGTCGCCAGCGTACCAAAATGCGAATGAGGTCTAAGATATTGCGTTCGTTTTCCATTATCTTCTGATGGCCGTTATGGTGAGAATGAGAGCGGCAATGCTTCCCGAAACGGCTAAGACTTCGCGGAAAATGCGATACCCTTGGCCTGGTGTCTCTACTTTTGTGGGAACGTGAATGGCATCACCAGGGTCTACGGCGGTGGTTAGGTCGCCTTTGATGGTGGTTTCGGTATTGCCTTTGATTAAAACGATGCCTTTGATGCGCGCCCGATCAGTAAAGCCGCCTGCTGCTTGAATATAGTGTTCAATGGTGGCTGTTGAATCGTAGGGAATGTTGGCTGGTGCTTGCACGGCACCAGAGACCCGTACCGAAGAAATAAAACGTGGTATGCGAATAATGTCGTCATCAAGAAGCGTAATGTCGGGGCTGTTTTCGTCGGCCATAAGTTTGTTAAAATCGATGGGCAAACGCCCCGAAACCTGTTGGGTTTTTAAGATGATAAGGGCTTCTTCTTCGTCTGTGCGCTGGTTGCGTGGCACGGCCAATAAGCGTGTGAGCACCACATCTTCTTCTTCATCTACTTGGTTTTTATAATTGACCTTACGAATCAATGAGGCCTGTGCCAAGGAGGCTTCGGGTTTTGTTTGGGCTCTTTTTAGCAATTGCCTGAGTGTGAGCCCATTTTCAATGGGATAAGCACCCGGAAAGCGCACTTCTCCGTCGATATAAACCCAGCGTTCTTCGCCCAAGACGTAGAGTTTGTCATTGGCTTGCAAAAGCATGTTGGCCGAATTTTGTTGTGTGGTATCTCCCTGTTGTATTTTGGCGAGGTCTATGGGAATGGGTGTCCAATCGCCATTAGACGCCAGCCTCAAAAGTTGTGCCTGTTGGGTTTGGGTCGGGTTTTTGAACCCACCGCCCAATGTAATCAAGTCTAAGATGCGATCTCCGGGTGAAAATTCATAATTACCAGGTCGATAAACAGCACCTGATACATTGATCGAATCTTGAAGCGGTGGAATAAAGATTTGGTCACCATCGAGCACATAGGGGTTGTATTGTTCTTTTCCGGTCAAATTCCACAAAAGCAAATCGGCGTGCCGATCAGATGGCACCCATTGTCCGTTGCGTAAGTGCCTAATTTGAATGTTGCGCATAGAGGCGCGTTTGTTGGGTTCTTCAATTAAACCGCCTGCACGCACAATGAGCTCAGAAACTTGTTCAATGCCATTAACACCATATGCGCCCGGAAATTGTACTTCGCCATGTACATTAACGGGGAATGAGCGCAACCGCGACAATGAAATGGTGATGGCAATTTGTTGAAAATTGTTTGTTACGGCTTCTTGTATGATTTTTTTGGTTTGTGCCAGTGTGTGTGTGGCGACTGGAATGGCACCTATGTTGGGAATAACCAAGTCACCACTGGCACCCACGACTAGTTCTGTGGCTTCAAGTGTTTCACCCGAACCCCAAACAACGGTGAACATATCGCCTGGGCCTACAATATAACGCCCTGATTGAACAACCGACTCATAGGCCGCTTTGCCAATGCTGGTAATTTGAACCGGTGACACACCCATGTCTTCGAGTTGGGTGGCGCGGTCTTCTAAGGTTTGTTGAGAAAAGGGTTGTTGGGTGCCTCGACGGCGGTCGGTCGATTCTTCTTTTTTGTCGCGGGTGTTGCTTTTGCGCCGGCTTTGTGCGTGAAGGGCAATGGGTTCCAACAGCATGGCCAAAACAAGTGTGGCAGTAAGAACCGCATAGATGCGACGTAAGAAGCCTTTGGGCTGTGTCATTTGAGAAATCATAAAATGACGGCTCCATCGGTGTCGATGTTTAAGACATGAAACGAGGCTTGGATGTCGTGCTGTTGCCATACCTGTATCATGGCCTGTCCAATAGCTTGTGCATTTTGAGTGGCAAAGGCCATGAGCGTGGGGCCTGCGCCAGAAAGTGCGGCCCCCAATGACCCTGCTTTTAAGGCGGCGTCAATGACATCGTAAAAGTGGGGAATGAGGTGGGCCCGATAGGGTTGATGGAGGCGGTCTTGCATGCCTATTTTGAGTTGGTCTAATTTGCCCGACATGAGTGCTGCGGTAACCAAACACGCACGGCTGATGCTAAAGACGGCATCTTGAAGAGAAATGTCTTTGGGCAAGGCTTTTCTGGCATCAGATGTTTTGAGTTCAAATTGGGGAATGGCCACAACGGCTTGTAGATCTTTGGGTGGGATGGCGCGTACACAAGCCACCTCTGTGTTATCGACAGTGGACATGGTGAGGCCACCCAAAAGACATGGAGAGACGTTGTCTGGGTGGCCTTCTATTTCTGTGGCAATATTGAGCAATGCTTGTTGAGCAAGGGGGCGGTCAAAGATGTGGTTGGCAGCGATGACTCCGGCAACGATGGCGGTTGAACTGCTGCCCAAACCCCGTGCCAACGGAATGTCATTTTTCATGTGGATGCTAAGGCCTGGCAATGTTTTGCCCAGTTTTTGGGCTGTAAATTGAGCTGCTTGGTAAAAGAGGTTGGTTTCGTCGGTGGTGAGCAGGCCTTTGCCTTCGCCTTCAATGGTAATTTGGAGGCCTGATGTGGATTGGGTTTGGATATCTAAATAATTGTAAATAGAGAGTGCCAAACCCAAGGCATCAAAACCTGGGCCGAGGTTGGCGGTGGAGCCTGGGGTGCGCATTTGAAATTTCATTAAAGTGCTTTCACGAGTTCGGTGCAAACCGCATCGGCAACCAAGAGGCCTTTGCGGGTTAAGCGAATACGGTTTTGGTGATTTTCGAGTAAATGGTGTTTGAGCAAGTGTTGAAGCTGAATGGGTGTGTGTTGTTCCAGCAAGTGTACGTCTATCCCTGTTTTGCGACGCAAACCGAGCATAATGGTTTCAAGCAGTTGTTTTTCCGAATCAATGGTTTCTGATGATGCAATGGCCAAGCCTGTGTCTTGTACTGATTGCATATAGGCTTGTAAGTCTGTGATGTTCCAAATGCGTTTGTTATTGATAAAGGAGTGTGCCGATAGCCCCACCCCCAAATAGGGTGAACCTTCCCAATAACTTTGGTTGTGACGTGAGGCAAACGTGGGGCGTGCAAAATTTGAGATTTCGTAATGTTCGTAACTGGCTTTTGTGAGTTGATCTATGGCATCGAGATACATATCTGATTGTGATGTTTCATTGGGCAAAGGCAATTGGTGTTTTTGAAAGCGTCGATCAAAGTTCGTACCTGATTCTACGGTAAGCCCATAAACCGAGATGTGTTCGGGGTGCAGTGCAATTGCTTTTTGCAAAATCTCTTGCCATTCTTGGCGCGTTTGATTGGGCGCACCAAATATGAGGTCGATGCCTATGTTATAAAACCCTACACGACGTGCCGTATCAATGGCATCTAAGGCATCTTGGGTGTTGTGAAAGCGGCCCAAAGCCTTGAGGGCACGATCTGTAAGCGCCTGTATGCCCAAGCTGAGTCGATTGACACCTGCTTGTTGGAGTGCTTCAAAAGAGGCTTGGTCGCCGGGGTTGGCTTCTACCGTAATTTCTGCCTCATCGTGCAGGTTTGGCACGGCCTGGATGATTTGTGCAATATGTTGAGGCGGGATGTGAGAGGGGGTTCCTCCACCAAAATAAAGGGTGTCAAAAATAGGCTCGGTGTTTAGGCTGGCCAGTTGTGTTTGTAATTCGCGCACAATGGCTTGTGTATATTGTTCTGCCAAATGGGTTTGACGCACCACAAATGCAAAGTCGCAATATGGGCACCGCGATCGACAAAATGGAATGTGTATGTAAAGGCCAAAAGACATAAAAAGGCAAATGAGGAATTACGAACGTTGTAGGGCTTCGCCTGTGCAAAATTAAAAATGTGATAAGCAGTCTCATTCATTTTTAATTTTAGATTACTCTATAATCATGCCAAGTCTTGTCCAGCGTGTGCGGGCAGGAAAGTGCATGATGTTATAGAAAAGCAGGTTGGGAATGGATGCAAGACTGCTGTATATGGGGGCATTATCATCTGGTGCCCACGACCAATACAGCATAAATGCTTGACCGTGTATCAATTCGCGATTGAGAAAGCCCCAATATCGACTGTCTTCGCTGTTGTCTCGGTTATCACCCATTACAAAATAGTGACCCTTAGGCACAATGGCAGGGCCATAATTGTCGCGAATACTGTTTGGGTCATTGCTTTTTATAATGCGTGGATCAATATACTTTGATTTGGCAGGGTCTATGGTTCGTTTGCCATCGACAAAGAGTATTTTGTTTCGCACTTCAACCGTTTGCCCAGGGCCTGCAATAAGGCGTTTGATAAAGTCTCTGCTGGGATCTTCTGGATATTGGAAGATGATAATATCATTGGGTTGGGGATCGCGCAGGGCAGGTAGCCGTGTGTTTGTAAATGGTACTGGGGCACCATAAATAAACTTGTTGGCCAATAAAAAATCGCCAATGAGCAATGTGTCTTCCATAGAGCCAGAGGGGATGCGGAAGGCTTGCACGACAAAGGTGCGAATAAAGAGAGCTAAAACAACGGCAAAGACGATGGCTTTGATGTATTCTGCAGTCACCGATAATTCTTTGGATGGTGTTTGAGTTGTAGGTTTTTTGGCTGGGCGACGTGTGGTGCGTTTGGTTTTTTTTGTTGGTAAGGTTTTGGCCATGATGGGCTTTCAGTGGTCAGCTTTTTTAGCGGTCAGCTTGATATTACCACGTCAGAAGCTGCCTGCTGATACAAATGGGCTTCTATTACGTTTCCATGCTTAAAACAGCGAGGAAGGCTTCCTGTGGAATTTCGACACTGCCAACTTGTTTCATGCGCTTTTTGCCTTCTTTTTGACGTTCGAGCAATTTGCGTTTGCGGCTGATGTCGCCGCCATAACATTTGGCGGTCACATTTTTGCGGAACGGGCGCACGGTTTCGCGAGCAATAATTTTGGCACCAATGGCAGCTTGAATGATCACTTCAAACATTTGGCGAGGGATGAGTTCTTGTAGTTTTTGACACAGTGCCCGCCCCCACTCATAAGATTTATCGCGGTGTACAATGGCCGATAAGGCGTCTACGGGATCACCGTTTATAAGAATGTCGAGTTTTACCAAATCGCCAGCCTGATGGCTTTTGTACTCATAGTCAAATGAGGCATATCCACGGCTGACAGATTTGAGCCTATCGTAAAAGTCGAGCACAATTTCGGACAATGGCAAATCGTAGCGCAACAGGGCGCGCGTGGGGTCGATGTACTCGGTGGTGCGATAACGGCCTCGGCGCTCTTGTGCAATGCGCATGACGTTGCCCACATAGTCTGATGGCACAAGAATTTGTGCATCGAGCATGGGTTCGGCAATTTGTTGAATGTTGGCTGGAGATGGCATTTCGGCTGGGTTTTGAACCGTGATGAGTTCACCATTTGTGAGGGTGACTTCATATTCGGCATTGGGCACGGTGGTAATAATTTCCATGTCAAATTCACGTGCCAAGCGTTCTTGCACAATTTCCATGTGAAGCAACCCTAAGAACCCACACCGAAACCCAAAACCCAATGCCGTTGATGACTCGGGTTCGTAGCGCAACGATGCATCGTTTAAGCGCAATTTTTCGAGGGCGGTTCTTAGGTCTTCAAAATCGTCGGCACTGATGGGATAGATACCTGCAAAAACCATGGGTTTTGCTTCTTTGTAACCTGACAAAGCTTCGGCGGCTGGGTTGTTGGTGTCTGTGACGGTATCTCCCACGCGGGCATCTTCGAGGTCTTTGATGCCTGCAATGAGATAACCCACCTGACCTGCGTGTATGGCATTTTGTTTGATGCGCCCGAGTTTGAGCGTGCCAATCTCTTCGGCTTCATATTTGAGTTTGGACGACATGAGTGTGATGGGCATGTTGGTTTTGAGCGTGCCTTCAAATACACGCACATATGCAACGGCCCCTCGGTATTGATCAAATATGGAGTCAAAGATGAGTGCTTTGAGCGGGGCATCTGCTTCGCCTTTGGGCGGAGGAATTTGATCGATCACAGCTTTGAGCAAGCCGTCTATGCCAATGCCCATTTTGGCACTGATTTTCACAATTTCTTCTTCTTCTACACCCAATAATTCGTGCAGTTGCATCACCACGCGATCTACCTCGGCTCCTGGCAGATCAATTTTGTTGATCACTGGGATAATGGCCAAATCGTGATCCATTGCCAGCAATACGTTGCTCACTGTTTGCGCTTCAACACCTTGTCCGGCATCAACAAGTAAGAGGGCGCCTTCACAGGCTGTAAGGCTGCGAGAAACTTCATATGAAAAATCGACGTGGCCGGGGGTGTCAATGAGGTTGAGTTCATAAGTAACACCATCGGGCGCTTTATAATCCATGCGGATGGCATGTGACTTAATGGTGATGCCACGTTCTCGTTCCAGGTCCATGCTGTCGAGTACCTGGTTTTGCATTTGCCGTTTGGTGAGCGTTTGGGTTTGCTCAAGCAAGCGGTCTGCCAAGGTCGATTTTCCGTGGTCGATGTGCGCGATAATGGAGAAGTTGCGAATGTGTTGAAGGTTCATGGAGTTTGAGCTTTGCCAATAGAATGCAAGTGTAAGAAAGTCAATAATGTAGAGCGTAAAATATACCGTGTTGGTGGGGGGAAGTCAATAAAGACGTGAAATCGGAGATTGGGACACGTGTATTGGTGGGGGTGGTTGGCTTTAAGAACTCAAAAGCCTCGCATAATGAATCATTTGCGAGGCTTTTCTTTGGGCAATGGTTGAGGCGTTGTTTAGTGCAAAATAGGGCGTGCATTGAGTGGTTGGATGGGGCGGTTGTTTTTGTGCATGACTTTTGAAAAGGCATCCATTTGGCTTTGTGAGGCTGTGATGGGGTTTTTCATCACGACCCAACGCACACCTTCTGAGCAGGGAGGGGTCGTGAGGGAGCCGTTGTAGCGATAATAGCTTTTGCTTTCGGGCAACAGTGCAGTGGCATTTATTGATGTAAGTGTCTGTTTTTCATTTGCATACTGGGGCATTTTTTGAATAATTTGATCCAGTGTTGTGTTTTGGGCACCGATTTCAAACATAATACCAACAACTGCCAAATTGCCTTGGGCGTTTGCATGAACGAGATGCACTTCTAATGGAAAGTATTTGCCATTAATTTGATGCTCGCTCGATGCGTGGAAGTGAAATTGTTTGAGTTCAAAGTTATTGCCTTCAAGTGTGATGTTGCTGCCTGCTGAATAATTGGCTTGAATGGTGTGGCCATTGTTCCATATTTCGGTTGTTCTTGTGGCATAATCAAAGCCAATGGGTTGTAGATCGGCATTGATGGAACGGGTGATATTGATGGGGGATTGGTTTTGGCCTTTGGAACACCGCTCGAACTGAGGAGAGAGCATACCCCAAACATTGGGTTCGCCTTCTCCAGTATACCCCCAATGAGATTTTTCGTGTGCTGTATGTGGCTTTTCAGCGGCCACATGGCTGTTTTCTTCTGCACAAACCACTCCGGTTAATAAGAAGCAAGTGCAACATAAAAGGCTTAAAATACGCATCATGGAATCTCCCTATCGTTATAAATAATGGGTTTGCATTGTTTATAAAAACGCATAAAGAAAATATATAAGTATGCCTTTGGTGACAAGTCTTATAACCATAGCGCCCTGGATTGAACAGATATGAAAAGAGAGCCGAAGATGTGATGTTTTTACTTATTTCGCTCGGGGGTTCACGTGTGGTTTCAGGGTCGTGTATCTCAAGTTGACAAGTATAAAAATAGAACGGTATATTGCTGGCGAGTTGACTTAATTTTTTGACACTTAACAAAGAGGTGAATGGTGAAAATTGAAGCGGCAGAAATTCGATATGTGGAATTGCCATTGATCAGTCCGTGGCGCACGGCCTATGGTGAAGATGCGACCATTCATTCGGTGATGGTGCGTTTAGAAAGTGGTGGTGAATCGGCATGGGGAGAGGCAACACCTTTTTATGCACCCACTTATTCTCCAGAATCGGCACGGTCTGTGTATGAAACAGCGCGTGAATTCTTTTTGCCTCGTTTGGTCGGAGAGACTTTGGATACTGCGGCAGAGGTGATGGCTCGGTTGGCCGTATTTAAGGGGAATCCATTTGCAAAAGCAGCTGTAGAAACGGCGTGGTGGGCATTGGATAGCAAGTTAAAAGGTGTGCCACTGTGGCGTGCATTGGGGGCAACAGAACCTGTTGTGCGTTGTGGTGCTGATTTTGGTGTGCAAGATACCATTGATGAATTGTTGTCACTTATTCAAACAGCCGTAGATGCCGATTATCCGCGTATTAAATTGAAGGTGAAACATGGGTGGGATGTGAATATGTTGGAAGCCGTGCGTGGTGCGTTTCCCGATCCGGTGATTCATGTGGATTGTAATTCAGGATATGATTTGAAAGCCGACATAGACACGCTCAAAGCATTTGACCGGTTTCATTTGGCAATGATAGAGCAGCCATTGGATCATGTGGATTTGATTGATCATGCCGAATTGCAAAAACAAATTGAAACGCCTGTGTGTTTGGATGAATCTATAAAACGCCCACGTGATTTTGAACTGGCATTGCGTGTAGGTGCGTGTCGGGTGGTAAATGTAAAACCGGGGCGTGTGGGTGGGTTATATCATGCCATTCAGATTCATAACATGGCCGTTGATGCGGGCATAGATGCGTGGGTAGGGGGTATGTTGGAAAGTGGTGTGGGAGCTGGTATTTGCGCGGCTTTGGGGACCTTGCCTGGGTTTAATTATGCGGCCGACGTTTTTCCATCGGCTAAGTTTTATACCGAAGACATTGCAAATCGGTGGATTGAGCAAGATGAAAATTGCAACGTGGTTTTGGATGAGACCCCAGGCGTAGGATTTGAGCCTGTGTTAGAACGGTTGGAAAAGGTGACGGTAATGAAGGCGATGATTTAATTTTTCAAATTTAGAGGTCAGGAAAACGTTCGACGTCAACGGAAACATCGAGTTTGTGTTTGCCACTGCCAACAATGACCCCTTTTAGGGGGGTGGCATCGGCAAAGTCGCGCCCCCACGCAACCGTTATGTGTTGGTCAATGGGCATGACGTTGTTGGTGGGGTCAAAATCTACCCAACCATTTTCAGGAATGTAAACAGAAAACCAGGCATGGGACGCATCGGCGCCGATGACGCGTTCTTTTCCGGGGGGGGGGATGGTTTCGAGATACCCACTGATATAACGAGCGGACAAACCCAATGAACGCAAACAGCCAATGGCCAAATGGGCAAAATCTTGGCACACCCCTTGTTTGTGGGTTAATACTTCAGATAAGGGGGTGGAGATGGTGGTAAAGCCTGGTACATAATCAAATTCGGAATAAATGCGTGCGGTTAAATCACGCACGGCTTCAATAAGTGGTTTGTCTTTGGTAAAACACGGTTTGGCATATTGGGCCAAACTGGTATCGCCTTTTATTTTGGGAGAATCAAGGGCAAATTGGCGTACTTCAAGCAAATGTGGATCGGTGGTGGTGCGCAAATATTGACTGACCTTTTCCCAAGATATGGTTGAGATGTTGTCGTGGTTGGTATATGTGACAATGCGCACTTTGCTGGTGGCTTTAACACTGAGTTGGGTGTGTGGTGTTTCGAGTACAAAATAGGTTGTACGATTGCCAAAAAAATCTTCGTGTTCGCGATACGCAACGGGTTTGGGTGTCACTTCCAAAAGGCTTTCGAGACACGTTTGATTAAAAAAACTACGTGGGGTAAGGCGTGCTTCGTTGTGACATAAACTGACGGGTTCGCTGTATTGATAGCGCGTGTGATGGGTGATTGTGTAGTTCATGATTCAATTTCTTGATAAGTTGGGGCCAGTTGTTGTACGCCGCGTGCATGGCTAAAATAGGTTTGGGTGAGTATGCGAGATGTTTGTTGTAGGCGTGTTTCTAAATAGGCCAACAATTGATCTAATGCTTCATATTTTAACGTTTTAGCATCGAGTTGAATGAGAATTTCTGGCTCAGACAATCGCAACCGGGTGGAGGCATCCAACATGAGTCGTTCGGGTTCGCTCAAGCGCTGATGATTGCCGAGTTTGGGCAACTGGGCAATGTGCTCGTTGAGACGATTCATTTGATAAACGAGTGCACGAGGGTTGGTTTCATCGTGAAGCAACAGTTCAATAAGCGTTTGTAAATTAAGGTAAGCGCGGTATCTCCGTCTGTGGGTGATGAGGCTTTCCATAACAGATAAAACGGTTTCTTGCAACAATTGCCCTTCAAACCCGTCGTAGGGGGTAATAAGTGTGGCACGCAACAAGGCAATTTGTAAAAGACTGCGTTCAATGCGCCGGCCGGTGTCTAAAAGGCGCCAACCCAATTCACGGGTCATGCTTTCTTGTGTTAAACCCGTAAAAGCAACCAAGCCTGTTAAAACGGCATTGAGTGCGTTTTGCACTTCTCGTAAGTCAATATTTGATCGCGTTTGGATGGAAGACCATTGGTTTTCAATGTTGTCAATCACGCGCCACGTGTCTGTAGACCACCGATCTCGAATGGCAAAGGCCGCTTGCATGAGTGATTGATGTGTAAACGATAAACTACCAAGACGTTCTTCGTTTTTTATGACGTCTAAGATTTCTTTATCGGGATATCTCAAACGATTGGCCGCACCTTTGCCCAAAAAGCCTGGGCGGGTATCGGTAACGGTTGTAAATGCTTGCAAGAGTGCATTGCGACATTGCCGCGTTGCATTGTTGTCGTCATCTCGCTTGTCGCTGAGTTTGTTTAACACGGCTCGCAACAAGCGAATGGTGCCTTCGGCACGTTCTGTATAGCGCCCCACCCAAAACAAGTTTTCGGCGGCACGGCTTGGTAGTGTTCCTTGACCAAAGGGGGTTGCCCGAAATTCTGTTTGCTTCCACAAACTCACGTGAGACTCAGGAACTTCGGACATGACCCAAGTATCTTTACTGCGTACAACTGTTTGTGTTGAGACCACAAAATTACCGCGTTCTGGGGCTGTTCGTGTTAAACCACCAGGCATAATGGCGTAGCTGTTTTGGTGAGAGACTGCAAAAGTTGTTAAAACAGTATAACGCGGTTCTAACTTGCCCTTGATTAAGGATGGGGCCGTTGCAAAACTGACGCGTTCTTGGCCTACATAAGCACCAGGGTCAGACAAGATTCGGTTGCGCCAAATTTCTCGCTCTTTTTGCGTAAGCAATGCACCAAAGACACGGTTTTCGCCCTGTTTT
Organism: Candidatus Latescibacterota bacterium; assembly: GCA_038279365.1. GTDB lineage: Bacteria > Latescibacterota > UBA2968 > UBA2968 > UBA2968 > JABIFK01. The sequence goes on from JAYODI010000001.1 coordinate 39,407, forward strand.
TGATAAATGGGGCTGATGACCAATTTGTCAAGGTTGTCCAGTACATATTTGCGTTCTTGTGTTTGGCCACACCACCAAGTGGCTGCCGATGGCAAAAGAAGGTCTTCCATGAGCAATGCTCTGGCGATGTTGGGCAAAAATGCCATGAGGCCAGGATTTTCGAGCACACTGCTGCCCAATGGATTGGCCACGGCCACATTGCCCAATCTTACGGCTTCAAGCAAACCAGCAACCCCCAATTGGGATTCTTCATTTAGTTCGAGGGGGTCGCAAAAGTCATCATTTACCCGTCGCAAAATGATATCAACTGGCTGTAGGCCATCAATAGACTTGAGCCAAACCTGACCGTTTCGAACGGTGAGATCATCCCCTTGGACAAGGGTATATCCCAAATATGAAGCCAGATAGGCATGTTCAAAATAGGTGGCGTTATATGGCCCAGGCGTGAGCATAACCACGCGTGGGTCACTTTGTTGACGGGGTGCAATTTCGGAGAGGCCTGCCTGGAGTGTGCGAAAAAAGTCGGCCATGCGACGCACGTTGCAGTCGTGAAACAATACGGGCATCACACGAGCCATGGCCGTACGGTTTTCCAGTGCATATCCCATGCCCGATGGGGCCTGTGTGCGATCGCGTAACACCCACATTTGACCATTGGGGCCACGGGCCAAATCGGCAGAAAAAATGCGCAATTGGTGTTTGACGGGCAGTTTGGTGTTTCGGCAGGGGCGTAAAAAACCGGTGTGATTATAGATAAGTTCTAAAGGTAATAAGCCCTGCTTAATGAGGTTTTGTGGTCCATATAAATCATCGAGGATGAGGTTAAATAGCTCGGCGCGTTGTTGTAAGCCCGTTTCAATATGGGCCCAGTCACTTTCGTGCAGCAGCAAGGGAATGGGATCAAGTTCCCAAGGGCGATGCAAACCATCGGGGTCGCCATGTACGTTGTAGGTGACGCCATTTTCGCGCAACAACAAACGGGCGTCTTGACGGCGGCGTTCGAGTTCTTCGCTGCCCATTTCTTGAATGGCCGTGGTAAAGGGTTGCCAGTGTGTGCGCACCCCAGTTTGTTCGTGCCACATTTCATCATAAGTGCCTGATTCAAGCGCATATCCATTGACCAACAGGGGGTGTGTTGGTGATGTGTTGGAAGCTGTTTGTGAGATGGACAATGGGTATCCTTTTTATTTTATCGATATGATAAATGAGGTGTCACCAAACAAAATCTGAAACTTGGTCTATTCATGCAATGGTTTTTTACGCAAATCAAGTGTGTGTGGATATTCAGGATCTGGATCTTCTTCTGGTGCTTGCATGGGGCCTACCGGATGTCCCTCTGGAACAAAGTGACCACCTGTTGATGCCAGTGGAGGGGGTTGCAATGTGCCGGGGGTGTGCCCTTCATCTTGAAAGCGCGTGACCCGACGGGCTTCTGCTTCGTAGGCATTGATGGGCAGTGTTTCATAATTGCGCCCACCAGGGTGCATCACATGGTAGGTACACCCGCCAACAGATTTTTGATTCCAAGTATCTATGAGGTCAAAAACGAGGGGTGTGTGAATACCAATTGTGGGGTGCAATCCCGATGGCGGTTGCCAGGCGCGATAACGCACCCCTGCCACATATTCACCGTGGGTGCCGGTAGATTGTAAGGGCAAACGACGCCCATTGCAGGTGACCGCATATCGGCTTTCGGTGAGGCCTTTGAGTTTGATTTGCAAGCGCTCTACAGACGAGTCGACAAAACGCGCAGTGCCAGAGCGGGTGACCTCTTCACCGAGTACGTGCCAGGGCTCAATGGCTTGATGCAATTCAATTTGGATGTCGTGCAAGTTGAGTTTGCCATAAAGCGGAAAACGAAATTCAAAAAAGGGATCGAGCCATTCCAATTGAAAGGGATAACCCGATTCTTTGAGGGTGTTGACCACATCTTTTAAGTCGGCCCTGACAAAATGAGGCAACATAAATCGGTCGTAGAGTGTGGTGCCCCATCTGACGAGTTCACCCGTGTAGGGTTTATTCCAAAATTTGGCCACCAAAGTACGCACCAAAAGGGCTTGTACCAAGCTCATTTGTGCATGGGGGGGCATTTCAAAAGCGCGCAGTTCAAGTATGCCCAAACGGCCCGATGACGAGTCGGGCGAATAGAGTTTGTCGATACAAAATTCGGCGCGGTGTGTGTTGCCCGTCATATCGACCAACAAATGTCGCAATAGGCGATCGACCAACCAGGGTTGATGGTTTTCGCCTTTGGGCATTTGCTGAAAAGCCACTTCTAATTCATATAGATTTTCTTCTCGGGCTTCATCTATGCGAGGTGCTTGGCTGGTTGGGCCGATAAACATGCCCGAAAACAAATAGGACAGCCCTGGATGATGTTGCCAAAAGGTGAGAAAACTGCGCAACAGGTCGGGGCGTCTGAGCATGGGGCTGTCGGCGGGTGTTGTGCCACCGAGTGTAATGTGATTGCCCCCACCCGTGCCCGTATGTCGTCCATCGAGCATAAATTTTTCAGCAGTAAGGCGCGACTGACGGGCTTCTTCATATAAGGTGGTGGTATTGTGTGCCAACTCTGCCCAGTTTTTGGCAGGGTGGATGTTGACTTCCAAAATACCTGGATCGGGTGTGACCAAAATGCGTTCGAGTCGGTTGTCTCGTGGCAGATCATAACCTTCGATCACAACTGGTGTGTTACAGGCTTTGGCCGCAGATTCAATGGTTGCAATCAGGTCAAGTGCGGGTTCTAAGTGTGAAAGAGGGGGCAAAAAGACATAAAGATGGCCATTGCGAATTTCAGTACACAATGCTGTACGGATGGTGATGTTTTCTGCTGGTTTTGTTGGTTGCTTTGGGTGCTGAATGCGATCTGTAACGACTTGGGCAAAGTTGGGTAACGGAGATACGGGTTCAAAGAGAGAGGGTTCGGGCCATTGTTCGGGTTCTTTTTTGTCTATAGATGACAGAGGTAAACGAAAGCCAATGGCCGAGTCACCGGGAATGAGAAACATATGCCCGTTTCTAAACGCCCAATGACTGCTTTGCCACGTATTGTTTTTGACATCCCAATGAATGGGCAAGACATACCCGGTGGGTTTGTCTAAACCTTGAGCGAGTGATTTGGCCAAAAAACGGCGTGAAGCTGGGCTATTAAGATCGGCTTTGGTGGGGTCTACATCTATGGGTAATTTGTTTTCTTCCCATAAGTTGTAAACAATGTCTTCATAACCTGGGCAGATGTTGGCCGATGGTACTTGCAAGCGGTTGGCAATTTCGACGAGCAACTTTTGGGCGTCTGTTTGGTTGCCTTTTTTATCGGGCGTGGCCAAGAGTGTTTCATCGTTCCAAATGGGCACACCGTCTTTGCGCCAATAGTTACCAAACTGCCAACGTGGTAAAGGTTCACCAGGGTATTGTTTTCCTTGGCCAAAAATGAAGACACCGCCTGGGCCAAATTTTTGGCGCAGGCGTTTAAGCAAAACGATGGCGCGTTCTCTTTTTTGCGGGCCATCGGCACTGGTGTTCCATTCAGCAGCGTCTGGATCGTCTATGGAGACGAAAGTGGGTTCGCCGCCCATTGTCAGGCGAACATCTCCCTGTTCAAGGTCTTGATCAACGCGTTGTGCCAATGTTTCTATGGCGGTCCATTGTGTTTGGGTATAGGGTTTGGTTACACGTGGATCTTCGTGCACACGGGTCACTTTGTTTTCATAGGAAAATTCAACTTCGGCTTTTTCGGCATTTCCCGTAATGGGTGCCGCACCTTGAGGCGTAGGTGTGCATGCCAATGGGATATGTCCTTCACCTGCAAACAAACCCGATGTTGGGTCTAAGCCCACCCATCCGGCACCGGGAATGTAGACTTCGGTCCAAGCATGAAGGTCTGTAAAGTCTTGGGTGGGGCCTGTTGGGCCATCGAGTGCTTTTTCATCGGGCGTGAGTTGAACCAAATACCCAGAAACAAAACGTGCAGCCAAACCGAGGTTGCGCAAAATTTGAACGAGCAACCATCCTGTATCTCGGCAAGACCCCAGTGCTTTGCCAAGGGTTTCTTCGCAGGTTTGTACACCCGGTTCAAAACGAATGGTGTATTCGATGTCTTGTTGCAGTTTTTGATTGAGACCAACCAAAAAGTCTACGGTTGGTTTTTTTGTGCGCGATACACCTGACATCCACTTGGTTAATAAGGGGCCATTTTCCGACAATTCGAGATAGGGAACAAGTTGCTTTTGAAGATGGTCGTCGTATTGAAAGGGGATGTGTTCAGAGGTTTCATCGAGAAAAAAATCGAAGGGGTTGATGACTGTCATGTCTGCAATGACTTCCACATCCATAAACAGCTCTCGGGTTTTTTCAGGAAAAACCACGCGGGCTTGATAGTTGCCAAATGGGTCTTGTTGCCAATTGGTAAAGTTTTCTTCAGGGCGCAGTTTAAAGGAATAAGACTCTATGGGTGTACGACAATGTGGGGCGGGTTTGAGACGAAATATATGAGGCGACAAAGAGATGAGGCGGTCGTATTTGTAGTGGGTCTGGTGCCTGATGGCAACACGAATAGACACGGTAACTCCTTTTGTGTCGTGAACACATTGATTGATGCGCGTGCAAATTTACACGGATGTTTCTGCGGGATCAATTGTGAAAAATGTTTCAAATGTGGCTTGGTCTACCTCGTTAATGTCGATTTGGGTTTGATCGAGGAATTCGTGTAACCCAATGGCAAAAATTTCTTCTATGTTTGTGTAGTTTAGTTGTGCGCTTAAACGCCCCAATTTTTGTTCAACGGGGTTGTGAAATGTGTGTAGAGGTGAGCCTGTAATGGCCCCAATGGTTTTTTGTGCTTCCATGAGGCAATATTGAATGGATCGCGGAAAAACGTGGTCTAAAATAAGGAACTCGACCACATTTTCAGGATTGATATTGCCGTGTTTTTTGCGATAGGCTTCTAACCCACTGGTCGATTTGAGCAGGGCAGACCATTGAATATTATCAAATGGGGTGCCGATATCGGTTATGGAGGGTAAGAGCAAGAAGTATTTTACATCGAGAATGCGTGATGTTTTATCGGCGCGTTCGAGCAACCCGCCTAAGTGGCCAAAATACCATGCTTCATCACGGGGCATGGTGGTATAGGTAATGCCTGTAAAGAGATGGCTGGCTTCTTTGATATTGGTATAATAAGCATGCATAGAATCTATGGCGCGTCTGCGATCGCTTTTTTGTACCATGTGATAAAATTTGTTGATTTGTTCCCACATTTCGGAGGAGATAATTTCGCGAATGGAACGTGCATTTTCGCGGGCTGCAAACAGACAAGATGCAATGGAATTGGGATTTTTTTCGTGGAATGTCAGAAATTCAATGACATTTTCGCGTGTGGTTTCGGCATAGTATTGTTTAAACAAGTCTTGGTCGCCCGTGGTATATAACAAGGCTTCCCATTGATTGGCAGGTGTAAGCGGCAGGTCGAGCATGAGGTGACCATTTACTTCGATAAAACGTGCCACATTTTCGGCTCTTTCAACATATCGGCTCATCCAATAGATGGCTTGTGCAGTTCTGCTGAGCATGATATTTCCTCATTTTTTGAGATCATTTGTTATCAATTTCCGATATTTGTGTAGTATTGATCTGTTTTAAAACTGCGTTTGCCATTGTCGTGTGTCTTTTTCGTCATAGAGCACCCAAGAATCTTTGCTGCCGCCCCCTTGTGACGAATTGACGACCAATGAGCCTTTTTTGAGGGCAACGCGTGTAAGGCCACCAGGCAAAATATAAGTGTCTTCACCGTAGAGAATGTAAGGGCGTAAATCGACATGGCGGCCTTCAAAGCCTGTTTCGGTTAAAATGGGCGCACGCGATAGGCCCAAGGTGGGTTGGGCAATGTAATTGCGCGGGTTGGCTGCAATGCGTTTTGCAAAGTCGTCTCGTTCTGCTTGGGTTGAGTTGGTGCCAATGAGCATGCCATATCCACCAGACTCGTTGGCGGCTTTGACCACAAGTTTGTCCAAATTTTCTAAGACATATGTGCAATCTTTTTCATCCCAACATAAATAGGTGGGCACATTGGGTATGATGGCATCTTCGTCGAGGTAGTATTTAATCATTTTGGGCACATAAGCATAAACCACTTTGTCGTCTGCCACACCGGTGCCGGGGGCATTGGCAATGACCACTCGCCCTGCTTTGTAGACATCCATAATGCCAGGAACACCCAGCATCGAATCTTTGCGAAAGGTTTTGGGATCGATGAAGTCGTCGTCGATGCGGCGATAAATGACATCAATGCGTTGCAAACCGTGTGTGGTGCGGGCATTGACAAAGCCATTGGCCACCACGAGGTCACGCCCTTCAACCAGTTCTATGCCCATTTGTTGGGCCAAAAAAGAGTGTTCAAAATAAGCTGAGTTATAAATGCCTGGGGTGAGTACCACCACACGTGGGTCGCTGTTATATGTGGGGGCCACCGAGCGCAAGTTGTCGAGCAAACGGCTTGGGTAGTCGTCTATGGGGCGCACTCGGGATGCTTCAAATACATTGGGAAAGGTTCTTTTGAGTACTTCTCTGTTTTCGAGCACATAGGAGACACCCGATGGGCAGCGGAGGTTGTCTTCGAGAATATAAAATTGTCCATCGACGTCTCTGACGAGGTCGATACCGGAAATGTGGCACCAAATATCTTTGGGAGGTTTGAGGCCAATACAAGGTGTGAGATAGCCTTTTGACGATTCTATGACGTGAGCGGGTATGACACCGTCTTTGACGATTTTTTGCTCGTGGTAGATGTCATTTAAAAAGAGGTTGAGCGCGTGAATGCGTTGTTGGAGCCCTTTTTCTATTCCAGCCCAATCTTTGGCTTCTATGATGCGGGGGATAATATCAAACGGGAATATTTTTTCGGTGCCATCTTCATCGCCATATACGTTAAATGTAATGCCCATGTTCATGAGGGCAACTTCGGCTGCTTGTTGGCGACGGCGCAGTTCTGATTCGGAGAGGGTTTCTAATTTTTCTGCCAATATTTTTGCACCATCTCTGGGTTCACCATTGGGGCCAATAATTTCGTCATAGAAGTTGTTGAGGTCGTAGTTCTTAAAATTCATATACGTCTCCCAAGTAGAATAGATATAGCGACCCGTGGCAGACAGATGAGATGGCAACATCTGAGGTGGCTGTAATGTGACAGTTGTGGTGGATTTGGCAATAAGACAGATCGTTATGATGCGATTTGGCATCTTTGAAAACTTATGCCTAAAATTAGAAAAATTGTAAATGTTATATTTAATATATGTTTATGTTTTAATTGGTCAAGGCATGCTTTTGTGGCACAAGACATGCTCTACAAAACAGTGCATGATTTTGGTTTTAAAAGCAAGGGCGATTATTATTCTCAAAATATGTTCTGTATGTGCGGGTTCGATTGCACAAAGGAGGTTGTTGTGACCTTGAATCCTATTGCAAGTTTACAAGCTCAGTTGCTGGCCGATATGGAGCGATTTGGCAATTTAATGCATCGTTATAACTTGGGCGATACGTCGGCCAAAATAGAACGCGATGAGCTTGAAGGTGCTGTGGAGATTAAATTGGCAATTTTAGAAGGGCTCAAACGCATTGAAGAAGAGGAGATGGCATTCAATGACGATTTGATGGACGAGGATATCGAAGTTTTAGAGGATATTGAAGAAGATGAAGAGTGGTAGAATTGGCTAAAGAGGTTTCTGAAGAGCTTTAGGGCACGGTTTCCGTGTTCTTCGATTGCAGTAGATGGAGAGGGTTCAGGTAGACGCTGGCTTCTTAAGTATTTTTAAGAAGCCAGCGTTTTTTTATGGAATGGTGATAAAGGTGCCATTTTGTTGGGCCGATTGTTCAGCTGCAATACAGGCTTTGGCAACTGCGAGGGTGTCGTTTGTGCTGATGAAGTGTTCTTCTCCACGTGATAACGCGTCGATCATGTTTTGTACAAAATGTTCGCGTGAAGGGGGCAATGTGGGCTCGTAAGTGCCCGATTTGTTGGAAACGATGAGCACGTGGTCGTTGGCATAGGCGCGCAGATGAGCAGAACCTTCGGTGCCCATGATGATGAATCGGGTATCGCCAAAAGATTTGGCGTCTTTGGGGGTGAGCCAATCGGCAGTTACGGTGGCCAGTGCACCGTTGCTGAGTTGATATGATGCTTGCACATGATCAAATGTAAGACCTGAGCCTTTGTGTTTTTTGAGGGTTCCCAAAGCATGAACACCAGTGTATTCTGCACCTGTGAGCCATCGAATTTGATCCACGCCGTGACCGGCCAAGTCGTGAAAGGTGCCCACATATTTGTTGGCATCAAAGTAGAGTGGGGGTGGGTTGTTGCCAATTTTGTGGGGGTGTGTGGAGATGAGGCTCACGAGTTCACCTAAGTCACCATTGAGAATGGCGTCGCGAAGGGCAATGAATACGGTGTGACTGCGTGATGTAAAAAAGGTAGAGAGTTTGATGCCACTTGTTTCAACCGCTGTTTGGATGCGTTGCCATTCTTCTTGGGTGCGGCAAAGGGGTTTGTCTAAGAGCACATGAATGCCCGCTTTGGCACAGGTTTCGATCACATCTGTTTTTTCTTCATGTGAAAGCCCTTCAATAATCAGATCGGGTTTGGCTTGGTCTATCAGGTCGTTTAGAGATGTATAACGAGGGATTTTGTTTTCAGCGGTGTATTTTTCATAAAGTGAATCGTTGGCTTCTACCATGCCAACAATTTCGCCATTGTTTGCCTGAACTGCCGAGCGAAACATGCCACCAATGTGGCCATAATGAACGCCCATAATACCGATTTTCATAAGATTACCTTTTTTAAGAAATGTCTCAGGTCTCAGGTCTGCAGGTCAAAACCATTGCTTGTGACTTGTAGACTTGTGACCGTTTGACCTTGTCGTTTATTGTTTGCCGGAATAGTGTTTGACTGCTTCCCAGTCGAGTTCTATGCCTAATCCTGGTGTTGTGGGAATGGTGAGCAAGCCGTTTTTATCGAGTTGAAATTTGTTGACGATGATGTCTTCGATATAAGGCGATGGGGTAATGTATTCGACCCATCGGGCAATGGGGTGTGCGGCGGCCAAGTGCAAGTCGGCGGCCAAACCGATGGCGGTGTTCCAGCCGTGTGTGACGAGCAAAACGTTGTGGTCGTAGGCCGTCCAAATGAGGCGACGGATTTCGGAGATGCCGCCCACTTTTGTGGCATCGGGCTGAATGATGTCGTAGGCACCGCGTTCGATCCAGGGTTGAAAACTTTGACGGCGGGTGAGCACTTCGCCACCGGCAATGGGCACGGGAGAATGTTGACGCAAGAGAATGTGCCCTTCGATGTCGTCGGGGGGGAGGGCTTCTTCAAACCATGTGATGTTGTAGTTGCCCAACATTTTGGCAGTTTCGACGGCCCATTTGTAGTTGTGGGGCCAAAAGGCATCGCTGCCTCCGGCATCGACCATAATTTCGACATCGTCACCACAGGTGTCGCGGGCAATTTGGATGAGGCGTTCGTCCATGTGTTTGTCTACACGGCCAAAGGGGCCCCAGCCGAGTTTGAGTGCTTTGAAACCTCTGTTGAGTGCATCTTGGAGTGTGGCCGGAAATGTTTTGGGATCTTCAAAGAGAAGTGAGCCATAAGGTTTGATTTTGTCGCGATAAAATCCGCCTAAGAGGCGGCCGACGGGTTGGCCTGTGGCTTTGCCCAGGATATCCCAAAGGGCAATGTCGATGCCACTGATGGCGTGGGTGACACTTCCACCTCGGCCTTGCCAAAAGGTCATTTGGTGTAATTTTTCGCAGACGCGTTCGGGTTCGAGGGCATTTTCGCCAATGAGGTTGGGCCGTAACAGACCCAGTGCACCTTCGACCAACGCCTTGCTGGTAAAAACACTGCCAATGCCGTGAATGCCTTCGTCGGTTTGAATTTCGACCAGGGTGTGGAGATTTTCGTCGGGGCCAGGTTCACTGGTCCAACCGGTCATGGGGGTTTCGCCAAAGAGGGCGTGGGTTTTGACGGCGGTGATTTTCATGTGGTGTCCTTTGATAGGGTGCTGAATGAGATGTTTTGTTGGATATATATGGCGATAAGTTTGTTTTTGGCTTTATGATTGATTTAGGTCGATGCCCATAATTCACGAATGCGTTCAGCGACAGGTTGGGCTTCTTGGGCAAAATTGTTGAAGCGTTTGCCGTTGTCTTCGATAGAAATGCGGCCATCATAACCTGTTTTTTTGAGGGTTTGGATGAAGAGTTGGTGGCTAAAGGTTTGGCCTTCGGTGGATAGGATGTCGAGCGATGGTACGGGCAGGTGGATGTGTTTGAGCACGGGTGCGTTTTCGATGATGTTGGCCCAGGGTTCGTTGTCGACTTCCATGTGATAGAGATCGGCCAGTAGGGCGAGGTTGGGGTGGGCAACTTGCTCGACGAGTTCGGCACCTTCGGAGACGGAGGTGATGATGTTGCATTTTTGCGCCGTGAGCGGTTCAATGACAATGGTGATGCCGTGTTTGGAGGCAATGTCGGCGGCCATTGCGCAAAAGAAACCGAGTTGCTCAAAAGCTTGTGTTCGCGAAAACCCTTCGGGCATATTGCGTGCACCGCCACTGCCAAAGACGATGATTTCTGCACCGAGTGAGGCGGCACGACGGGTGGTGATTTCAACGTGTTTCATAAGGGCTTGGGTGTCTACGGAGTCTCCGGTGATTTTGAGATCTCCGGGGATAAAGACGTTAAAGGCTTCGGCTTTGATGGGGGCGTTAGAAAAACGTTGGAAAATGGGTTCAAAATCGGCATCGGATAAGTCGGCACGTACTGTGGGAATGCTGGGTTCAATGTAGTCATATCCGGCATTGATGATGGTGTCTAATTTGTCTTCTCCGCCGCAGCAACCAAGTCTCATGAAAACCTCTTTTAGGATTTATGAAGTGAAAATAGATGTTTGGCATTTTCAAATTCGGGCAGGGATGATTTGCCGTTGAGAGCAAGCTCTGCTAAGATGCGTCCTGTGAGGGGGCCAAATTTGAAACCGTGGCCCGAAAATCCTGCCCCAATGGTAATGTTGGGATTATCTGGGTGGTGATCGATGATAAAGTCTTCGTTTGGCGTGTTGGTATACAGACACGTTTCCCAATCGACAAAACGTTCTATGGATGCCGTGAATTGTTCTTGGATGAATTGGCGCAAACCGTCAATGGCTTCTTGGGGTGTTTCTGTGGGCACATCATCGGGGTCATCGTTTTCGGGAGTGATGACATGGTGGGCGAGTTTGATGCCTTCGCGGCCAAATTCGGGCAGGCCATAATAGCTGATGTCGCCTTTGTTGAGCAAATAACCCCATACGGGAAAGGTGCCCACTTGAAAGTTTTGTGGGGGGCCAGAAAGTTTGAAATACCCCACGGTTTGGCGGGCAACAGACACTTGGGTTTTGAGTTGGGGAATGAGGTTGCCTACCCAAGGGCCTGCGGTAATGACGAGTCGTTCGGTAAAGAAGGTGCCTTTGTTGGTCACTATCTTTATGGGCGATGGGGTGGGGTCTATTTCGATCACTTCTGTGTGCGTGTGTGTGGTGATGTTGGGGTGCTTGGTTAACTGGCAGAGAGACTGCATGGTTTTAGATGCAGCCACCAGCCCTGCGGTACGGTCGTGGAGTGCACCAGCGGCATTTTCGAAGCGAAAAGCTGGAAAGCGTTTGCGTGCTTCTGGTGGGGTGAGGGGTTCGACATCGACACCCACAGCCGTGACGGCTTTTTCATAGTGGGCGTATTTGCCATTGGGCGTGCCAAAAAAACACCCAGGTGTGGGATAAATGAGTTGGGTGTTGGCGTCTTTTTCAAGCTGAGGCCAGGCGTGGTTGTGGGCCACTTGCATGAGGCGCACATAGTGTTCATTGACATAGGCACTGCGCGTGATGCGCGACTGGCCATGTGAACTGCCTCGGTTGTGCCCGTGGTCAAAGCGTTCGATAAGGCCTATATTTTGAATGCCCAATTTGGAGAGGTGATAGCAGGTGGATAAGCCATTGATGCCTGCGCCAATGATCATGATTTGGTAGGTCATGTTTTTATTGTGGTGTGAGGGTAGATCGTTTATACAGCGTTATCATATATGAAGTGTTGCCAATATATGTAAACGCGGTTTGTATATCCAGCCTGAATTTGGGTGTTTGTGACGCATCGGCACGTCTTAGACTGACATATTGGCATATTGGGTTTGGCAGTTTGGCATCTTGTAAATCGGAAAATGTTGTATGTAATTGTTTTTTAATAAATTAAATTTTTTGAAAAATGAGGCACGCATGTTGCGCTAAGAGAGGCTGTCGTGAAATTTTATGGGATATGTATTTTGACACAGGAGTGTTGTTATGACCAATAAAGAAAAGCCCTTAGGCAGTGTAAGTGCAATTGAAACCTATAGTCTTCCTGCTGAATTGCCCATGTTGGTGAGTTCGGAGGTGGTGATCTACCCTCTTATGGCGGCTCCTTTGTTGTTAGAAGACGAGCGTGGGGCCAAGGCTGTAGAGGCGGCTGTTGAAGCGGGGCATAAGGTGGTGGCCATTTTTGGTCAGTTGACATCGGCAGATAAAATGGGCGAAGAGATCCAACGTGAGCATTTGTATCCTGTGGGAACGGCTCTGTATATTGCGCGTTCTACACGTACACCCGATGGTCGGATGCAGGTGTTGGTACAAGGAATGGGGCGCGTGGGTTTGGAAGATGTTTTGCAGTCGCGCCCGATTGCTATCGCACGTGTAAAAAAGCTCCAAACGGCGGTGGAAAAGAGTGTAGAACTGGAGGCTTTGGGGCGCAATGTGTTTGGGCAGTTTAAAAAGGCTGTGGCATTGGCACCCAATGTGCCCAAAGAAATTGTGGGGGCTTTGGATGCTTTGCCTGAGATCGAGTACAAAGCCGATTTTATTGCTTCGCAGTTGAATGTGAGTTTTGAGGATCAGCAAAAAGTACTGAGTGAATTGAATTTGTTTCGTCGGTTAAAAACGATCAATCAATTTTTGAATTATGAAGTTGAAATTTTGGAAATGCGGCAAAAGATTCATTCTGAGGCGGCAGGTTCCATGGAAGATGCCCAGCGCGAATATTTTTTGCGCCAACAACTTAAGGCCATTCAGGAAGAATTGGGAGATGGTGTTGATACGGGGGCAGATTTGGAAGACTTGCGTGAAAGGATAGAAGCCGCAGGTTTGCCAGATGAGGCCAAAAAAGAAGCCGATCGAGAACTCAAACGATTGGTGCGGATGTCTGAAGCATCACCTGAATATTCTGTGTCGCGCACATATTTGGATTGGATGGCAGATTTGCCGTGGCAAAAAAGAACCACCGATCATTTGGATATCAAAAAAGCAGAGCGCATTTTGGATGCCGATCATTATGGGTTGGAAAAACCCAAAGAGCGCATTTTGGAGTATTTGTCCGTACAGCATTTAAAGAAAAACATGCGTGGTCCCATTTTGCTTTTGGTGGGCCCACCGGGCACAGGCAAAACCTCTTTGGGGCGTTCGGTAGCACGCGCATTGGGGCGTGAGTTTGTGCGGATGTCTTTGGGTGGGGTGCGCGATGAGTCTGAAATTCGTGGGCACCGTCGTACGTATGTGGGCTCATTGCCTGGGCGTATTATTCAGGGATTGCGTCGGGCAGGCACCAAAAATCCTGTGTTTATGCTGGATGAACTGGACAAGTTGGGTGCCGATTTTCGGGGCGATCCTTCGGCGGCCTTGTTAGAGGTTTTGGACCCGCAACAAAACAACAGCTTTGTGGATCATTATTTGGATGTGCCGTTTGATTTGTCGGAGGTGTTGTTTGTGGCTACGGCCAACTCTTTGCACACCATTCCTCCAGCTTTGATGGATCGTTTGGAGGTGTTGGAGGTTTCGGGATATACCGAAGCTGAAAAACAAGAGATTGCACGTAAATATTTGGTGAAACGCCAAATTTCCGAACACGGTTTAACGGCCAAACGCGTGTCGTTTGATAAGGCCGCTGTTTTGGAAGTGATTCAACACTATACCCGTGAAGCGGGTTTGCGCAATCTTGAGCGTGAGATTGGTACGATTACGCGAAAAATTACGCGCAAGTTTGCCCAAGGCAGACGGCGCAAGGTGCGGGTGCAACAAAAGGATGTGGCTGAATATTTGGGGCCGCGTCGTTATCGGCACGAAGTGACCGAAGAAGAGCATGAGGTGGGTGTTGCTGCGGGTTTGGCTTGGACGCCTGTGGGCGGTGATGTGTTGTTTGTTGAGGCTTCGGTGCTTCCGGGTAAAGGTGGGCTGAAGTTGACGGGGCAAGTGGGCGATGTGATGAAAGAGTCTGCACAAGCGGCCATGACCTATGTGCGGTCGCGGTGGGATTCGTTGGATTTGGATGAAAACTTCAATGAAAAGAAAGACGTGCATATCCACGTGCCAGCAGGTGCGGTGCCCAAAGATGGGCCTTCGGCAGGTATTACCATGGCCACAGTGTTGGCCTCGGTGTTTACCAACCGCCCCATTCGTAAAGATGTGGCGATGACGGGTGAGGTGACGTTGCGTGGAAAAGTGATGCCTATTGGGGGCGTGCGTGATAAGGTTCTGGCGGCTCATCGTGCAGGTGTAAAGACGGTGATTTTGCCAGAGGCCAATCGCAACGATGTGAGTGAGATACCCGATTCGGTGCGCAAAGGTTTGCGACTTGTGTTTGTGTCACATATGGATCAGGTGTTGGAAACGGCGCTTTTTAAACGCCGTCGAAAACCACAGATGACACCTGTTTTGAGTGCGAATTAGGCAATATGTGAGGCAATGCTCGAAAGAAAAATACTGGCATTTCAATATATCGGTGAGAAAGGCTAGTAGACTTGAAAGACAAATCTATTACACAAGCCAAGCTGGAATCTGATGGTCGTGTTGTCCAACTGCTACCTGATGGACTAACTCAGCCGATGAAAGATGAAACGGATTTGGAACGATTGAAGGCGCCTGCAGATGAAGATATTCGACGGCAAATCGCTGCAGATCCAGATGTAGCCCCTATTTTAGATGAGGATTTTTGGTCTCAGGCCGTGTTGATCTTTCCAGCATTCGAAAAGATATAAGGTTCACTTTTTTTAGAAATGACAAGTCAAAAGCCCGTTCCATTGTTTGGAACGGGCTTTTTTAGGTTGTCCTGGTCTACAGATACTGCGGGTTATGAAACACGTTTTTGAATATGGGGTTGGATTTCTTCATATTCTGGAAAACGTTTTTCTTGGAGCTTGGAAAAAACGAGTTCGCCATCTATGGTGACTTCAAACCGGCCGCCGCTGGATGGATAAAGGGTCATGGCTTCAATGTCTTGTTTGAACTCGTTGATGATCTTGTCCGTCATACTGACGGCTTGTTTTTCGTAGCCTCAGGCCGCGCAATATTCGATTTCTACGGTTGCCATTGTTGCCTCCTTAAAAAGAGTGGAAAATAACCACACGGTGTGATTTACAAAACGGTTTGTCTAAAAAAGGCCGAAGTGCGTTTGGGTAAAAAGTGGGCAAGGTGCTCTAAGTCGAGCGTGGTGCCTAATTCTTCTGCGGCATGAATGATGTTGTGCCAATATTCGGCGTAGGTGTCATGGGCCAATGTGGTGTCGGTTTGGGTGCTAAAATCATCGGCTTGTTTGCGATTGGACGGAAATGGATAACCGCCTGTGCAAAAGAAACTGCCCACATAATCATAATGTTGTTGGCACAAATTGTCAAAGTTCTCGTATTGCGTGGGGGTTGTGAATTGTTCGGCAGCGCGAATGAGGTGATAACCAAAATAGGCCATAGCGGGGTTAGAAATGCGCATTTTGTTTTGTTTGGCATTGTTGCCGTGCACACTGCGAATAACAGGGCTTGGCAGGTAAATTTCTTTGCGGTGGCGTTGGGTGCGTCGGTTATAGCCAAACCCGTCTAAGATAAAACCGCTTGTTGAGCGAATGGTGAGTGGCAATCGCTTGTAAGAGAAGCGATCTGCTTGCCTTGAAACGGCTTCTGATGTAAAGGCTGGAATGCCAAAAAGTGCGCTGTAAGCATAACAAAAAATTTTATACGCACGGGGCAGTGGGAGCCAGAAGACGTCGCCCATTTTGCGAGCGGCTTCTTCTTTGCTGGTTTCGAGAAAGAATGATTCTGGCGAATGGGCGTCTTGGTCGGGCGATTTTGTACCGTTGAATGTCTCAACGAGGCGATTTATTTCGGCCCATTCGCGCTGCTGGTTTGGGTGCTCCAAAACAAGTTTTCTCCAAAAAGAAGGTCTGTTGGAATATACACGATATGAACAGGGCGTCAATTGTTTGAAGGGTTTTGTGCTTGACTGCTTTTCTAAGTGAACTTATTTTCCCTAAATCTATGTAATATATGAAAAAACAAAAGAAAGAGGTTTCTATGAACCAGGCGAAGCAGGCCTATGAGGCATTGATTGCCGAAGTCAAACAGATTGCCATTTTGGGTTCGTGTGCCAGTGTGTTGGGTTGGGATGAACAAACTTACATGCCCAAAGGCGGTGTCACGCACCGCAGTGAGCAATTGTCTTTGTTGGCGGGTTTGACACATGAGCGGTTTACAGCGCCACAAATTGGCGATTGGTTGGCACAGATAGAAGGCAGTGATCTGGTTTCTGACCGATTGTCAGTTGAAGCCGTCAATGTGCGCGAAATACGCCGTGGATATGATCGTTCAACCAAGTTGCCTCAAAAATTGGTGCAAGAATTGGCACGTATGACCACTGTTGGTCAGCAAGCCTGGGCTGAGGCACGTTCCAAATCGGACTTTGCATCTTTTCAGCCGCATTTGGAAGCGATTTTGGATTTAAAGAAACAAGAAGCGGCGGCTTTGGGTGGGGGTAAAACACCTTATGATGCCTTGTTGGATGAATATGAACCGGGTGAGACAACTGAAAACTTAACCCAGGTTTTTACTGCACTGCGCAATGAATTGGTGGCGTTGGTTGGCGCGATTGTCGAGTCGGGCAAAAAGCCCAATTTGGATATTGTGAAACGCCATTGCCCAAAAGACAAACAAGCAGAGTTTGGCAAAATGGTGGCCGCTCAGATTGGTTTTGATTTTGAGCGGGGGCGTTTGGATGAAACGGCGCATCCTTTTTGCAGTGGTTTTGGGCCGGGTGATACACGGTTGACGACGCGGTATGACGAATACTTTTTCCCGCAGGCCTTGTTTGGCACCATGCACGAAGCAGGGCATGGCATTTATGATCAGGGCTTAAATGCCGATTATTATGGTACCCCTATGGGCAATTCAACGTCTTTGGGCATTCATGAATCGCAGTCGCGTATGTGGGAAAATTTTGTGGGGCGCAGTCGTTCATTTTGGACGCACTTTTTCCCCAAGGCCCAAGCGACATTTCCAGATGCTTTTGGAAATGTTTCTGTGGATGATTTTTATTTTGCAATCAATAATGTGGAGGCGTCCTTTATTCGGGTAGAAGCCGATGAAGTGACGTATAATTTGCACATTTTGTTGCGCTTTGAGATGGAACAAGCCTTGATGAATGGTGGCCTGAAAGCGATTGATGTGCCAGATGCTTGGAATGAAACATTTAAAAAATACTTTGGTATTGTGCCACCTGATGATGCACATGGGTGTTTGCAAGATATTCACTGGAGTTTTGGGGGCATTGGTTATTTTCCAACCTATACATTGGGCAATTTGTATGCGGCGCAGTTGTTTGAGCAAGCCCGCGTGGATGTGGGCGATTTGGATACCCAATTTGCGGCGGGTGATTTTTTGCCATTGAAAAACTGGTTGAATGAAAAGATTCACCAACCGGGGCAAAAATATCGCGCCAGTGAATTGGTGGAAGTGGTCACGGGCAAACCCCTAAGCCATGCCCCATTGATTCGGCATTTGAAGACGAAGTTTGGGGCGTTGTATGGATTGGGATGAGGCGCAAACGGCAAACGAATCAACCATGTGACTTGATTGCGTGATTGGTTTGTTTCTTCGGTTTTAAAGGTTGTACATTTGGCGTTTCACGTTTGGCATTTCACTGTTTTTAAGATTTTGAAAGGTTTTTTGTGACCCCATTGCCCATTATATTTGACACCGACCCAGGTGTAGATGATGCATTGGCATTGATGTTGGCACTGGCTTCGCCAGAGTTGAATGTGCTGGGTGTGTGTACTGTAAATGGGAATGTGTCGATAGATATATGTACGCGCAATGCTTTGGGGGTGTTGGCTTTGTTGAACAGATCGGATGTGCCCGTTTATCGTGGGGCGGATCAACCTTTGGTGCGCACTCCTGTTTATGCAACGGATGTGCATGGCATTGAGGGGATGGGGGCTGTGGTATTGCCCCCCACTAAAGCGGTGGCCAAAGAAAATGCTCCTGCGTTTTTGGTGGAACAATTGACGCAACGGCCCAACGAGATAACGGTGATTGCAGTGGGGCCTTTGACCAATTTGGCTTTGGCAGAAAAAGAGTTACCCGGGGTGCTCAAAAAAGCGAAGCGTATCATTGCTATGGGGGGGGCTGTTGTGGCTCCGGGAAATGCGTCGGCCACTGCGGAGTTCAACTTTTTTGCAGATCCTCATGCGGCTCAAGATGTGATTCGATCTGGGCCAAATTTGACATTGGTGCCCTTAGATGCCACCCACCAAGTGGGATTGACCGAAACGGTTATTCGACAAAAGATCGAACCATTGGGTACACCCATGTCCAAATTTGTGGTGGATGCCGTGGCCAATGTGTTGGCTTATGGTGAACGTTTGGGGCGTGAAGCGGTGGTTTATATGCACGATCCATTGGCTGTGGGTGTGGCCATTGCATCGTCATTGTTTGATTGTTTGCAGTTTAATCTGGATGTTGAAACCATGGGGGAGTTGACGATGGGACAACTGGTTTCTGACCGTCGTCAAGCACCTGCTACAGGGCGATTGGGACATGCAACGACCTGTGTGATGGGTGTGCAAGCCGATGGGTTTTTAGATCTGTTTTTAGAACGTGTTTTGGGTATTCACCCCGAGTAATCAATATGTTCAATTCATTTTTGGCCTACATCATAATTGTGTTGATTGTACTGATTGGCATCGGTGCCGGTGGTTATCGCGCCTGGTTTCGGCGAAGCAACCAATTGGTACAGTTGGCACCCAATGCGGCCGTGTCTTTGGGCATCTTTGGAACTTTTGTAGGTGTGTATATTGGCTTGCAAGGATTTGATGTACAAAACATCAGTGCCAGTATTCCTTTGTTGTTAGATGGTCTGAAGACTGCGTTTATGACCTCTATTTGGGGTATTGCGGTTTCTATTGGGTTGCGGTTGTTATATGGTCGATTGGACGATGCAGAATCCGATGGCTCTGTGCAATCGGATGATCCGATGGTGTTGTTGCAAGGCATTTTGAATGGGGTTGAGAAGTTGGGGCATCAAACCGAAAAACAAACCCAGCAAATGACAGAAGCCATTGCACAGTTGAATGCCTCTGCAAATGCGCGTATGGAAACGGTGTTGGGGGCCGTCACGCAAACGCGTGAAGCCATGGTGACATCGTTTGATGCGTTTTCTGATCGGTTAACAGAAAATGGTATGGATACATTGGTTCAAGCTTTGGAAAAGGTGATTCAAGACTTTAATGCGCTTTTGGGCGAGCTTGTTGGCAGTGCTTTTCAAGATTTGCGCGAAGCGGTGATGCGTTTGGTGGAGTGGCAGGGCAATTATCGCGATGATATGGAAACCATGCGTGAAAGATTGGAGACTTTGCTTTCCCAGTCGGCCTCGTCAACAGATGTGCTCAATCGCTCAGCGGAATCTTTGGCCTTGGTGGATGATCGCTTAGAAAGCACGACGCGGTCCCTTGAAAAGCTGACCCTACATTCAACCGATTTGGAGCATCATGTTGAAGCTTTGCGGAATCAAAATGCGCAATTACAAGTGAGTTTAGAGAGTGTGCGGGCCTTGGGAGAATCGGCCAAAGATGTGATCCCTACAGTAGACAAACAGGTGCGTGAAATGGTTGATTCTTTGGTGCGTGCGGCGGCAGACAGTGCCTCACATTTAGAGCGTGCCAATGCCTCCTTGTCTCAGTTTGTAGAATCGACCACACAAACACTACAACAATCGGTAGAATCCCAAACGGAGGCCATGCAAGCGGCCATTACGCGTTTGGATACGTCTTTGGAAGAGGAGTTGACCAAGGCACTTAATTCTTTGGCAGGGAGCTTGGCGGCATTGTCGGAACGGTTTGTACGCGATTATCAACCCCTGACAGAACGGTTACGCGAGGTGGTGCGCTTGGCGGAGACGGTGTATGATCGGTAGGCGAAAAATACGATTTGATGGAGACAGTGAATGGGTGTCGATTTCGGACTTGATGTCGGGATTGATGGTCATTTTTTTATTTTTTGCTGTGAGCTATATGTATGATGTACAGCAAAGTCAAAAACGCATTCAGCGCATTGCGGTGGCGTATCGCGATTTACAAACCACTTTATATGAAGATTTGTTGCGAGAATTTAAAGATGATTTGCCACGTTGGAAAGCCACATTGGATCGCGAAACTTTGGCCATTCGGTTTGGGGAACCCGATGTATTGTTTCAAGTGGGCAGTGCCGATGTCTCTTCGCGTTTTCAAGATATTTTGAGCGATTTTTTCCCTCGCTATATTCGCATTATTGCTTCGGATGTGTATCGTGAAAATGTTGAAGAGATTCGCATTGAAGGCCATACGTCTTCCGAATGGCTTTATAACGTGACCCAAGAAGAAGCGTATTTTTTAAATATGAAATTGTCGCAAGATCGCACGCGTTCGGTTTTGCATTTTTGTTTGGATGTTTTACAAAAAAAAGACAACAAAGATTGGGTTCGCAACCATATTACTGCCAATGGGTTGTCGTCTAGCCAGCCTATTTTGATGGCTGATGGCTTGGAAGATATGGCCGGATCGCGGCGGGTGGAATTTCGCACGCGTACCAATGCAGAAAAGAAAGTGGTGGAAATTATACAGGAGATGGAAGGGATGTAGGGAAGTTAAAAATTAAAAATGTAAAATTGAAAACGGCAGACGGCAGACGGCAAATGTGAGACATCTTAGATTGAGTGATGGAGAAATGTTGTTGGTTTGGTGAGTATGAGGGGTTATGGAGCTTCCTGATTATAAAAAATGTGTGGAGTTTTTTCGCCTTCACGAGGCGATGGGGATTCGGGTGATTCCCAATGTGCCTGCCATTGATGTTGAACAAGTTGAGGCATTGGAAATGATTCGTGAGTTGCCCGACCCAGAAGATGCGGCTGTGGGAACACGATTGCAACGCGAGTCTGTGCCTGTGACCAAGTCAGATGTGATCGCCTTACCCAATGAGGCATTGCGATATCGGGGGCGTGTGGTCTGTGTTTATGTACGTGATCAGCACAATTCGGTGGTCTTTGATGGGCAATGGCGGCGGTATGTGTATCATTTGTTTTATTGTCAAGCTTTACAACGTGTCAAAATGGCTTCTTCTGATCGATCTTTTTTGGCAACACAACGGTCAGATGGTGTGTTTGAAGTACACGACCTGTCTGGTGATCATCCGCGTAAAACACTTGCGCCTTTGGGGTTGTGTCCTGATTGTCGAGAAATATTACAAGAGATGGGTGTGTATTCTTCTGCGTTCAAATTGGCCAATTATTTTGCGATGTATGATGCTTATGAGACGCGCAAGTTGCGAGAAGTTGCCGTTGTGACGGAACCCGAAATGGATGCGCGTGCTTTGGCCGATGTTTATCGACAGGTTTGTGTGTTTGTTTGCCAAGCATGTGGCGTTGATTGTACGGATGCGCCTCATTTGTTGCACCTGCATTTTGATGATGGGGATCCGACCAATACGGCTGTTGAAAATCTGTACATTTTGTGTGTAGATTGCCATGCGCTACAACCTGGGCACGATCATATGATTGTGCAACCCGTGGTGCAAGACAGCATTGAGATGGTAAAAGAACGGCGGGCACGACAGGGGATTATTTCGTTGCGGTAGGCTGGTGGGAAATGTTAACAAACACCTTGCTGATTATTGGCTTACATTTGAGCGTGTTTTTAGGGTGCTTCGCGGATGGAGAGGTAGCTTTGGTAACGGTGAGCGGTGATATGACCTTGTTCAACCGCTGATTTGATGGCACAGTCGGGTTCTTGTACGTGGGTGCAATTGCGAAAGCGACAGGCTCCTAAGAAGGGGAAAAACTCTTTGAAGAGGTGTGGGGTGTCTTCGGTGTTGATGCCAAAAAGATTGAATTCGCGAACACCTGGAATATCCCCCACAAACCCGCCATCATTCAATGTTACGAGTTCGGTATGTGTGGTGGTGTGACGTCCGTCGCCAGATGTTGCACTGATTTCACCGGTGCGCAATTTGAGGCCGGGTTGGAGCCAGTTGAGTAAGCTTGTTTTTCCCACGCCCGAGGACCCCATAAAGAGGGTGGTGTGGTCTTTTAAGATTTGGCGAAACGCTTCTTTGCCAATGTCTGAGACGGTGCTGGTGAAAATGATGTGGTAGCCAATTTTTTGGTATGTTTCGGTTTGTTCTTGGGCATATGTTTCAGACACAAGGTCCATTTTGTTAAAGCAGATGATGGGGGGGATGTTTTGCCACTCGGCAATGGCCAACATACGATCGAGCAACCCCCAATCGGGCTCGGGTCTGGAAAGGGTAAACACTGGCATCACTTGGTCGATGTTGGCGGCTATGAGTTGTTCTTTTTTGGAGCCTCCCGATGCGCGGCGAGAGATTTTGTTGCGTCGTGGTAAAATTTCGCAAATCATGCCGTGGTTTTCACTGCCATCATCAACAATAACACGGTCACCAATGGCAACGGGGTCTACCACTTGTAAGCGTTTTACGCTTTGTACGCGCTGCCTGCGTGAACCTGCTGCGGCTTGAGGGTATTCTAAATTTTTACGAAGGCGACTGGATAGGGCGCAGGTGATCATGCCCGTATCTGTTGCCACAATATAATGCGCCAAATGTTGGCGAATGACAGTGCCTTCGGTTTGTGTTTTGGCCATAGTATTGGTAGATGGTGTCAAGATATTAAGTTAAGAGAAGGGATGCCGAACGGCATTGTGGCTACCTCTGCTCAAGTAGCCCACACACGGGCGTGTGTCATGGATCGTGATGAGGCTATCGCGTAGTTGTTAAATGATGTCAATGCGACTGTTTTCAGCGACTTGGAAATGGAAAAATGAGGCAGGTTCAGTTTGGCGAATGATTTGGGTGTTTTTGCCAATAATGGAGTCTTGAATACGGCCACTGAGTGCACGGATGACCACATTGTCATCCACACGCGCATATTCTATTTCAGTGGCAATAAATTCAACATTATTCCCTAAGGTCGTATAGGAACCCACATAGGCATCTTTGATACGGCAATTTTGACCAATGATTACTGGGCCACGGATGATACAATTTTCGATGATGGTGCCAGAGCCAATACACACATTGCCTGTAACACGCGACGTTTCTCCAATTTGCACATCGCTGGCAATGTTTTGTGTATCGGGTAACGCGTCGAGTAATTGGCGATGTGCTTCAAGTGAGGTGTTTTGGGGCATGGTATTTGACTGAAAAAGGTTATTTTAAATGATGTTAGCACCACAGAAAATACAGGGTGGTGAGACGCCTGTCAAGTCTTTTGACCAGATGCAAACAGGTTGACATTTGTCATTCTTTTCTCCATATTTCAATCCATTCACACCCATCAAACAGTGGTGTTTTGTGGTGATGGCATTTTAAATGCAAGCATCAGAGTTATCTTTATATATTGAGAAGGTATACCCTTTGTATCTGCTTGGGTGTAGGTGCTTTGGGAGGGTTTTATGAAGCGAGATTTGGCCTATTTTTTATCGGACTGGAATTTTGATCCAACGGATATTTGTGCCCGTAAGATTATTGGTTTAGATGGGCGTGAAAAATTACAAGTGCGTTTAGATTTGGGTGTGTTACAAATGGAAATGGTGGGGCGCCCCGATGGTGACAGACCCAAAGGCCATGCATCGATGCTGGATTATTATTTGGATCAGCTTGAAGATCATCGCGCAAACGGAGGGCGCGATGAAACTTTTCGTTTGGATGCCGATGCCTGTGGTGATTTGGGGCAAGAGGGTATGTTATATTACCATCGTTATATTTGTTTGTTGCGGTTGGGAGAGTTTGATGGTGTTGTTCGCGACACCACACACAATTTGGCCATTTTAGACATGGTTCAAGCCTATGCAGATGATGAAGAAGACCGTATTTCTTTTGAGCAATATAGACCGTATGTGCTTATGATTAATACACGTGCCAAGGGTGAGATTTGTTTGCAAAATGAAGATTATCAAAGCGCATTACAACGCATTGACGAAGGTATGGCAAAAATTAGATTGTGTTTAGATACATATGATGAAGTTGATGGTGAAGAAGAATTACAAGCCCTTTCTACTTGGGCCGAAGAAATAGACCGTGAACAACCCTTGAGTTTGCTCCAGCAGTTGACCTTGGAACTGCAAAGCGCAATTGCGGAAGAACAATATGAGAAAGCGGCCAAACTCAGAGACCAGTTGCAAGCCTTAGATCACCGACATTCATGATGGGTGATCCTGTTAGTCCAAACAAGCAGGCGGTGGCGGTGGTGATTGTCAATTGGAACGGTGCTGCTTTTATTGAGCGGTGCTTAAACACCGTGTTGTCTCAATCGCATTTGCCTGCAGAAGTGGTGGTGGTAGACAACGGATCGTCCGATGATTCGGTTGATTTGATCCAATCGCGTTTTCCAAGTGTACGGTTGGTCTTGCGGGCAAAGAATGAAGGTTTTGCTCACGGTTATAATTTGGCCATTGCTCAAACGCACAGTCCTTATGTCCTGATTCTTAACACAGATGTGTTTTTGGATCGGGATTTTTTGTTGCATGGGCTAAAGGCATTGCAGATGAGCCCCGATATTGGGTCGGTGGCCGCAAAGATATATAAAGCCGATACAGATCTTGTTGAGAATGTGGGGCAATTTTTACAGCCGTGGCTTAAAACGGCTAACAGCCGTGTAAGAGATACAGATGAATTTGTTTTTGCGGGAAGTGGTGCAGCATTATTGTGTCGGCGACAAATGTTAGACGATATTGCCTGGCAGGGAGACTATTTTGACAAATCGTTTTTTTTGTATTGGGAAGATGCTGATTTGGCTTGGCGGGCACAACTGCGTGGGTGGCGTTGTATTTTTTCTCCTCAAGTGACGGTTCATCACTTGGGCTCGGGGTCTCAAGGCGGGAAGGTGAGCACATTGCAAAAGCCTGCTTTTGTGCAACGGCATATTTGGAAAAACCGATATTTAATCGTATTTCAAAATATGACATTTCGGGAGATGTTGGTTTTGTTGCCCGGTTTGGTGTTGAATGAGTTGGTACATTGGGCAATGATCTTGGTTCGTGCACCACAACGATTACCCGTATTTGTGTTGGCTCATTTGGATTTTTTGCGGTTGTTGCCTTTGGCAATTCGCAAACGCCGGTTTATTCAAAAAAGAAGGCGGGTGAGCGCTTGGGCGGCTTTGCGTTTTTTTCGGTTTTAAGGTTTTAATATGGCCAAGATTCTTTATGTGATTACGCGCTTGGCAGTTGGTGGTGCTCCTCATGTGATGTTGACGGCTATTAAAGGCTTGAAACAAGCAGGATATGAGATTACACTGGTCAGTGGATATCCCGGTGAAGGTGAAGGCAGTTTGGTCGAAGATGCGCAGGCATTGGGAGTGGAACTCATATTTCTACCAACGCTCCAGCGAGAATTACATCCTGTGCGCGATTTATGTGCCTTTTTTGCTTTGTTGCGCTTGATGCGTAAACGGAAGTTTGATCTGGTGCATACCCATTTGTCCAAGGCGGGCATTTTGGGTCGCTTGGCTGCCTATTGCGCAGGTATTCGCACCGTTCACACATTTCATGGCGATGTTTTAGACGGCTATTTTTCACCCTTAAAAAGCAAGGGTTTTTTAGCGGTGGAACGATTTGTTGGTTGTATGACAGATCGGTTTATCTGTGTAAGCGATCGTTTGAAAACACGCTTGATGCAATATCAATTGGGGGCGGCAGATCGATTTTGTACGGTTGCCAATGGCATTGATTTAGAACGTTTTCAAGTTAAAGCAGTCCAAGAGCGTTCTGGTAAATGCGTGGGCACTTTGGCGATGTTTTATCCGATTAAACGTTTGGATTTGTTTGTTGAGATGGCCTATCAACTCAAGCAACGTGATGCTGAGATTTGCTGTGAGATTGCGGGAGATGGGGCAACCGCTTCGACACTTAAACAACAAGCGAAAGATTTAGGTGATCCCGTGCACTTTGCTGGTGTGTGCACAAACCCTTCTGATTTTTTGTCTCGGTTAGATGTTTTTGTGCTGTGTTCCGATTATGAAAGTTCGGGTATGGGTGTGATGGAGGCGATGGCGATGGGGGTACCTGTGGTGGCAACTGCCGTTGGTGGTGTTCCGGAAAATGTTCAAGATGGTCAAACCGGTTTTTTGGTTGAGGCGGGTGATGTGACTGGTTTGGCAGAGGTTGTTTGGACCTTGTTGCAAGATGATGAAAAACGCCTCCGTATGGGTGCTTTGGCAAAAAAATATGCACAAGCACATTTTTCGTCTTCTCGAATGATTGTCGACTTGGATGTGATTTATCGTGAGTTGTTGTCATGATTTTTGTAACAGGAGCTACAGGATACACGGGGCGATGGGTGCTTGCGCAATTGTTAAAACGCACACAATCGGTCAGGTGTTTGGTGCGTGAAACATCACTTGTGGACGATTTGGAACACCCTAATGTGTCTTTGGTAAAGGGGAATTTGGAAGATGTAAATGCTTGGGCAGATGCTTTGACGGGTGTTGATGTTTTGCTGAGTGTGGCGCATATCCAATATGCGCCATTTGTTATTGAGGCGTGTCAGCGCAATGGCATATCTCGTGTTGTCTTTTTGAGCTCAACGTGGCGTTTTTCAAAAGTTATGACCCCTGTTGTTGAGGCAGTGATTCGTGGTGAGGCGGCTGTTGAAGCCTCGGGGTTGGATTATACCATTTTGCGCCCAACAATGATTTATGGCCCAGGAGATGATCGCAATCTTGCACGATTGCGGGCTTTTATGAAACGATCCCCCATCATGCCGATCTTTGGATCGGGGGCACAATATGTACAGCCTGTTTTTGTTGGCGATGTTGCAAAGGTTGCTGTGGATGCCTTGTTTTGTGATGGTGCGATAGGCAAAGGGTTTGAATTGGGAGGTGGGAGTGTGCTCACGTATAATGAGATGATTGATATCTTATCTCAAAGCTTAACACGTTTGTTGGTAAAAGTACACATTCCCATTTCAGTGGGTTTGATGTTGGCATTTATCGGCAATCGATTGTTGGCTCGGTTTCCCATTCAAGAAGATCAAGTGCGGCGTATGAAAGAAAGTCGTGCATTTGACATATCGGAAGCCAAAGCTGTATTGGGATTTGATCCGTTGACGTTTGAAGAAGGGATACAAAAGACGATGCAATTAACAGGAGTTGTTGCTCTGTGACTTTGTTTTTTTTATCGGTTTTGGTAGGCTGGGTTTTAACTGCAATTGTGCGTTTGTCCTGTTTAAAATGGCAAGTGTTTGATGTGCCGAATTTGCGCAGTGCGCATCGGGTGCCCATGCCTACATTGGGTGGTGTGGGTTTGATTGTTGGTTTTTGGGTGGTGTTGGGTATTCACCGCATTTTGAATATGCCCTTGCCTGAATCGGTGTGGGGTTTGTTGGGCGCTTCGGTTGTGCTTTGTTTATTAATTCGCGATGAAGTGCGGTCTATGGGCCGTTTGGAAAAGCTGTGTGTTCAAGTTGTTGCAGCACTTGTGTTGGTTCAAGGTGGTGTGGTGTTAGAATCTGTGACTTTGGGAGATTTCGTTTTTGAATTTGGATCGTGGGATTTTTTTGTTACTGTATTTTTGATGTTGGTGCTCCAAAACGTGTATAACTTTATGGATGGTTTGGATGGTTTTGCGGCACAACAGGGTGTGCTCGTTTCGGGTATATTGGCCATTTTGTTATGGGGTGATGCGCCGTTTATGGCGGGTTTGCTTGTTGGGGTATGTGGTGTGACTTTGGGGTTTTGGTTTTGGAACAAACCACCGGCGCGCATTTTTATGGGGGATGTGGGCGCACATTTTTTGCCATTGTGTTTTATGATGGGTGCCGTTGTGGGGGAATCGACAGGTGCGATATCTTTTGGCCTCGCCATTTTACCATTGGGGGCGTTTGTATTTGATGCTGTTTATACGTTGATACGGCGGTTGTTGCGCAAGGAGAACATTACGCTGGCACATCGGTTTCATGTGTATCAACGGTTACAGGTTTTGGGGTGGACCCCGTGGTATATAAATGGTATTTATGCTTTGTTGACTGTGATATTGGGCGGTGGAGCATGGTTGTTGCAGTTTGGGTTTGTTTCTGTAGGATATGTTTTGCTTGGCCTGTCAGGGTTGATGGTTATTGGTGGAACGGTTTATGTGGAAAGGCAATATGTCGTGGTAGAACGGGGAGATGGATAAATCATATGGGTTTTGAATCATTTGTTGCACTGCGCCATCTTAAGTCGATTCGTTCTCGCCGTCGTGTTGTTATCACAACGCTTATAGGCATTGTTGGGGTGGGTTTGGGTGTGGCTGCATTGGTGATTACCTTGTCTGTGATGAATGGGTATGCCGGTATGATTTGGGATCGACAAGTGAGCATGAATCCACACATTACGGTACGAAAGCCATATAGTGAGCGAATTTCTGATTATGATGAGGTGGTAACTTTGTTGGCGGCACAGCCTCAAGTGGTGGGGGTTGCTCCGTTTATTGAATCTCAAGGCTATGTTTTGGGGCGAACAGCATCGGCCATTACTGTAACATCGGGTGTGGTGGTGCGTGGCGTTGACGCGGCATATGTTTCTGCTATGGGGGGGATTGCGGATTATGTCACCATGGGGCATGTAGATTTATCCGCACAAGATTCGTTATCCAGCCGTGTGGCATATGGCATGATGATCGGACGTAATTTGGCGGAAAAATTAGGTGCAAAAATAGGATCAGATATTCGTTTAATGGTGGCTCCCAAAGATGCCCCTATGGAACAGTTGCCTCCTTTGCGCCGATATGTTGTAACCGGTATTTTTGATACGGGGTTTTATGAGTTTGATGCCGGATTGGTTTTTGTTTCTTTGGCCGCGGCACAACGCGATTTGAAGTGGGAAAACTGGATTACGGGTATGCATTTGCGCTTGGCCGATCCGTTTTTGGCCAATGAAGTAAGTGTGGATCTTCGTTCGCATTTGGCGATGCGCTATCCCAGTCTTTTTCCAACGTCGTGGATGTATGCGCAAGGTAATTTGTATGCATGGATTTTATTACAAAAGTGGGCAAGTTTTATTGTGTTGAGTTTGATAGTGGTGGTGGCAGGGTTTAATATTGTGAGTATTTTGACAATGATTGTGACAGAGCGTCGCCGAGAGATTGGCGTTTTGAAAACATTGGGTGCAACACCCAAACGCATTGGGCGTATTTTTTTGCGCGAAGGGGTTATGATTGGTGGCTGTGGGGTTTTGTTGGGGAATGTGTTGGGTTTGGGTGTTTGTTGGATTCAAAAAGTATATGCACCTATTACTTTGTCGGGAGATGTGTATTTCATCAATGCATTGCCTGTGGAAATATCCCCTTTTGACTTTTTGATGACATCCACTTTGGCTTTGTTGTTGTGTGCATTGTTTGCTTATTTTCCTTCTCGTCGTGCAGCAAAGTTGGAGCCTGTTGATGCCATTCGGTATGAGTGATAAATAAACGATCTTATTGTGGATGTTGGCGTATTTTTTTAAAAAAGGTTTTGGTGTTATGGGTTTTGTTACATTTATTTCCCGTCGTTACCTAAAGACTTTGCGGGGGCAAACATCTTTTACCACGCTGATTGCTATTGCGGGTGTGATGTTGGGGGTGGCTGCGTTGGTTATTGTGTTGTCTGTGTTTAATGGTTTTTCGGATTTGTTGTGGAAGGGCCTTTTGTCGGTCAATCCACACGTTGTTGTACAAAGGCCTTATGGTCAACCTATGGCATTTGAACAAGAGATGGTGGCAAAGCTGAAACAACAGCCTCATGTTGTTTCAGTTGCACCATTTGTGGCATCAGAAGGTTTTATGTTGCGCAAACCATTAGATGGTGAGTTGGTTCAAGCTGCGGTGGTGATTCGAGGTGTTGATGCCGATGATTTGATACAGGTGACAGATGTTGTGGATCGATTGTGGGCAGGCGATATGTTGGATTTGGGCGTACAGCCTACCAATGGGTTTGGCAAAGTGTATGGTATTGTGATTGGGCGCGGGTTGGCAGATCGGTTGGGGGTGTTGTTGGGGGCCGAGGTCACATTGGGTCTGTTGCCCAAAGAAATATTGGTGGGGCAACAACCCCAATGGCGCCGATATGTGGTGACGGGTATTTATCACACGGGTGTGGATGATATAGACTCGGCATTGGCGTTTGTTTCTCGTGAAGCCGCCCAACGAGATTTGGGGTGGGAAAACAAAATTTCGGGCATTCAATTGCGCTTAGACGATCCTTTTGTGGCGAGTGAGGTTCAGGCGCAGGTGATGTGGGCTGATTTGGACGTGATTACTTGGATGGATGAACATCGCAATTTGTATGCTTCTATCCGTATGGAGAAGTGGTTTGGGTTTTTGGTTTTGAGTTTGATTGTTGCTGTTGCGGGTTTTAATGTCATTAGTATTTTGATGATGACTGTATCTGAAAAGAAAAAAGAAATTGGGGTGCTCAAAGCTTTGGGAACACCCCCCAAAACCATTGGCCGCATTTTTACTTATGTGGGTTTGGGCATTGGATTTTTGGGTGTTTTTTTAGGTAATACCATCGGGTTTATGTTGTGTTGGCTTCAACAGACATTTGAATTGATTCGTTTGCCTGGGCAGTTGTATATTATTCAGGCTTTGCCTGTGAAAATGTATGCAACTGATTTTGCTTTGATTTCTGCTGTGACTGTGGCACTGTGTTTGGCATTTACGCTTTTTCCATCACGAGATGCTGCCTCGGTTGATCCCATAGAAGCGTTACGCGATTAGATATGATGATTAAAAGGCTTTGGAATATTTAAAAATTAAAAAAAGGAGTGGGTCATGGCATCACCCGTAAAAGTAGGTATTATTGGTTGTGGCACGATTAGTGGCGCATATTTTAAAGGCTGTGCGCCTTATGATATTATTGAGATTAAATCGTGTGCCGATTTGGATATGAACCGGGCCAAAGAAAAAGCTGAAGAGTATGGCGTAGAAGCGTGTTCAATAGATGATCTATTGGCTGATCCAGAAATTCAAATTGTTGTGAATTTGACTGTTCCCAAAGCCCACGCAGAAGTCAATTTGGCGGGCATTGCCGCTGGTAAGAGTGTGCATTGTGAAAAACCTTTGGCGGTTAATCGCGCCGATGGCAAAAAGACGCTTGAGGCGGCTTCTGCAAAAGGTGTTTTGGTAGGGTGTGCCCCAGATACATTTTTGGGTGGTGGGATTCAAACCTGTCGTAAGTTAATAGATGATGGGTGGATTGGCGAACCCGTGGCCGCAACGGCTTTTATGGCTGGGCACGGGCATGAATCTTGGCACCCTGCACCCGATTTTTATTATGAAATTGGTGGGGGCCCTATGTTTGATATGGGACCGTATTATCTGACTGCCTTGGTTAACTTGATGGGCCCCGTAAAACGTGTGACAGGGTCTACGCGCATTACATTTCCGGAGCGCACGATCACGAATAAGACACCACGCTACGGTGAAAAAATACCTGTTGAAACCCCAACGCATTTGACGGGTGTGATGGATTTTGCCAATGGTGCTGTGGCCACTTTGATTATGAGTTTTGATATGTGGGCGCATCATTTGCCACGCATCGAAATTTATGGTTCAGAAGGGTCGTTGAGTGTGCCCGATCCCAATACGTTTCGTGGGCCGGTGCTGGTGCGACGTGCTGGCGCTGATGAATGGCGTGAAATCCCTTTGACACACAGCGATACCGTAAGCCGAGGCATTGGTGTGGCCGATATGGCATATGCGCTTGTGCACGGCCGCAAACATCGCGTCAACGGTGATTTGGCTTATCATGTTTTGGATTTGATGGCTGCATTTGAAGATGCTTCCAATAACAATGCCCATGTTCAAATTGAAAGTACGTGTGAGCGCCCTGCGATGTTGCCTGTGGGGCTGTTGCCTGGAAAATTGGATGAATGAAAAATTGCAAATGAGAAATGCAAAGATGAATGGGTGTGTATTTTCTAAGTTTGCATTTCTCATTTTATATTTGTTATTGGGTGTGGCCAATGGAGCAGATCGACCAAATGTGTTGTTGCTTACAGTAGACACTTTTCGACCTGATCGATTAAGTGGGCAAGGTAATGCACGCAAAACAAGCCCTTATTTGGATCAGTTGGGGCAAGATGGCGTGGTGTTTGAACAAGCGATGTCCTCTACATCATGGACAACACCTGGTTTGTTGTCGGTACTCACGGGTTTGTATGCGCCGACACATGCTGTTGATGTACGAGGCAAGAGTTTGCGTTCTGGCACAGAAACGATGGCAACACTGCTGGCCAAAGTGGGCTATGCGGTGCCCGATATTTTGTATTTGTCATCCATTCCCAATTTTCAAAACTTAGGGTTAACAAATTCATTTGTTGAGCGAGATCAGTATTTGCCCAATGGTGATGAGGTGCTGTTTCGTGCGTTAGAGACGTATCGAGACAGCACATTTTTTTTGTACTACCATTATCGCAACTTGCATTTGCCTTATAAACCTTCGGAAGCGTATGAAAGGTTGTATACACCCGAAGGTTTCGATCGTTCGGCCTTTGTGCGTGACAAGGTAGAAACGGTTCAAAGCAATGTGACTATTCCGCAAGGGAGCGTGCGGTTTGATGAAAAGGATCGCGAATGGATTTTGGGTTTGTATGATGGCCAAATTCGCGAGATGGATGAAACCTTGTTTAAACCTTTGGTTGCAAAGCTAAAAGAATTGGGCTTATACGAAAATACGTTGGTGATAGTGACGGCAGATCATGGGGAAGAGTTGTTAGAGCATGGGTTTATTGGACATCCATCCACGTCGTTTAAAGGATCGGCGTATGATGAGTTGTTGCATATTCCATTAATGATGAGTTATCCCAATGGGTTGCCACAAAATATGCGTATTGGGCAACAGGTTCAAAATGTGGATATTTTGCCCACCGTATTGGATCTGCTCAAATTACCGATACCGCCCACGCTTCAAGGGCGGTCGCTGATGCCATTGATATTGGGAACATCGGATGTAGAATTGCCGGCATTTACAGAAACCACACCTGGTGGGTACCAAGCAACGCCTGAAATGATGAAGACCCGTATTCGGGCCATGCGTACATCTTTGTGGAAATTGATTCACACCCATGGGCCGGGTATCGACACGTATGAATTGTATGATTTAAAAAACGATCCTAAAGAATATGACAATGTGATTGATCAACATCCTGAAGTCGCCGAGAAGATGCGTGTGGCATTGCATCAATGGGTGTTGGCAACGCAGCCCACCATTTTGACAGCACCTGCTTCAGGGGGTGTTGTGCCAACTGAGCCCATCTCTGTTTTGTTCCCTGCACAAGGAGACACATTTCGATATGAAGATGTGGGCAAGACGGTATCGGTGCGTTGGACGGGGCCGCAAGATGGTTTGTATTCGTTAGAATATCGAGTTGGCGAAGGCAGTTATTATTTGGAAGGGGCTATGCAGATTGTGGGGAATGCACCTCAATATGGCCCTTTTACAGATGAAATGTGGAATATGTTGGCATTGTATAATCCGTGGTCATTTCGCATTACGGTTGATGGAAAACCTGAGTTGAGTAGCTCTTGGGTGCAATTTACAATTGTGCCCACTCAAGATGCTGCCCCACCCAGTGTGTGGACGATGGCCTTGGTGTCGTTGCTTTTTTGGTGGGGTGAGTTGGGTTTGCTTTTCAAAGGGCTTGGGCTTGGTGTTTTGGATTTTGTGCGTTTGGCTGGCGGTATTCCGTTGGTAGACATCGTATCTGGGGCCTTGTTTTTAGCGCTTATTTGTGGGATTTGTCAACCCTTGTATGTGCGAATGGGAGAGGCTCGCGCCAAGGCGTGGGTGTTGGTGATTGTATATACTTTGTTTATTTATTCAACATTGTCTGTGATGCCAAGTATTTGGCGCACCCTTTGGGGGCATACACAGGGCCGTATTGATTTGGTGGGTGGTTTGGTCACTGTTTTGGCCTTGGTGTTTTTTCTGGGACTCATTTTTATTAAAAAATTGCGGTGGCCAGCCCTGGTTGGGTTGTTTGTGTTGGGGGCCGTTTACGGTTGGCTGTTGTTGCTGTTGGGGACATCACCTGCCGAGCGATTGCATTTGGCCGAATATGGCTTGTTGGGCTATTTTGCTTATCGGGCTTTGGTTTTGGATTTTTCACCGTCCAAAGCACTGCTTTTGGCTTGGGGGGTGGCCATTGTTTTGGGGACGGGGGATGAGAGTTTGCAATGGATTTTGCCAATGCGTGTTTTTGAATGGAAAGATATCGGTCTTAATGCGTTATCGAGCGGTTTGGGGTTGTTGATCGTTGCGCTCTTTCAATTTGGCTCGTCTAAACAAGACTAAATCGTTTGGCATTTTATGTCGTTGTGTCATTTTGAGGTACGATCATGTTTGCGAGCTTTTATCGGGTGCTGATGGTTTTTGTATTGGCAATGGTTGTTGGGGGACTCCCTGCCTTGGTTGTTGCACAGGTTCCCCAAGAAAGTGTGCCAGATTCTGTTTTAGATACGGCATTGTGGTCTATTGGGCTGACGCAGGCAGATTTGTCGATTCGGGGGGATACATTAGGAGACCCAGATCGGTTTGGCGTGACGAAAAATATTCTCGAAACACCCGCAATGGCAACAGATCTGTTGCCAAAATTTGGTATTGTTACTGGCAAACATGTGTTGCAAGATGCATTGCAATTGTATGGGGAGACTTCATCTGCGTGGCCTGTTCTTTCAGATCATAAAAACGCCAATGGTTTAGATACATTGATTCAGGCACTCATTGTTTGTCAAAAAAGGTTGGATGAGGTCTATGAACATTTTTCAAAAACAGAGTTAGATGCGTTTTTATCTTTAATTTTGTTGGCAGACCCGAAGGTGTCGGTTTCTGAAATGCAGGCAGATACTTTGATGGCCTTGGGGCGTCGTGTCAATTGCAAAGCCTTGTTGGTTTCTGTGATTGCTTTAATGGATGTTATTGACGCATTTGTCGCGTTGCCACCCAAATTGGAATCGGGCGTTTTTGATACGCCTGTTGGACGGGTGATTGTTGGCACGGATTCTTCAGATGTATATACCGAATCGGCTGTTTTAATTGTCGATTTGGGTGGTAATGATCGGTATACACATTTATCAAAACCTGGATGTTTGTCTGTTGTGATTGATTTGGGTGGTGATGATTTGCATGAGGGGATGTCGGGCAGTGGTATTGCGGGTGTTCAGGTGGTGGTAGATGTTTGGGGGCAAGATCGTTACCAAAGTGATGGGGTTGGGCAAGGGGTGGGCATTGGTGGGGTGGGCGTTTTGGTTGATTTGGCAGGTGATGATGTGTATCAGGCCGATGTGGGAGGGCAAGGTTTTGGTTTTTATGGTGTCGGTGTCTTGTGTGATCGGGCTGGGGCAGACCAATATGAGGGGGCGTTGTTGGTGCAAGGTGTTGGTGCACCTGGTGGGATAGGCATCTTGGCAGATCAATCTGGAGATGATATTTATCAGGCTGGCGGAAAATATAGAGATTTTCGAGAAGATGGTCAGTTTTATCAAAGTATGGCACAAGGTTTTGGATATGGTATTCGGCCATTGGCATCGGGTGGGGTAGGTGTTTTGATAGATCAGATGGGTGATGATCGTTATGAGGTCGGGTATTTTGGACAAGGTTGTGGGTTTTGGGGCAGTGTGGGCATCGTCTTAGATGGCAATGGCAATGATCAATATGTCGCACGACGTTATGCCCAAGGGTGTGGTGTGCATTTGGCTGTGGGGTTGTTGGTCGATGAAATGGGTAATGATGTGTATGCGTTGTGGGGTGTCGGGCAAGGGTGTGGACACGATTTGGCATTGGGGCGCTTGGTGGATGCTGCTGGGGCGGATCACTATCGTGCAACTTGGTTGGCGCAAGGGGTGGGCAGTGCAAATGGGGTGGGGTGGTTAGATGATGGTGCAGGAGATGATGTTTATTGGACCGAGCGTGATGACACACAAGGATTTGGTATGCAGGCGCGTGATTATGGCAGCATTGGTATATTGATTGATCGGGCAGGTCTGGATCAATATCGTGAAAGCCGTGAGGATGGTTTTGTGCGTTCTGTGGGTGATTATGGGGTGCGTGTCGATTGGCCTTTGTTTTGGCGGTATAAATGATGGGGCTGTGGATGGCTACAATGGGTGTGTGGTTGGGGATGCTGGGTGGCCCAGATTCACCAGTCCGAGAATCTGCTATAGATTCGTTGGTGATTTCGGGGCAAGTGGACGCTGTAACTCAGGCATTGTATGAACAAAATTGGCGTACACGAGAAGGACTCATTGCTGTTTTGGAACGATTGGGTGCGGTAGATGCGCTTGCAAGAATTGCCACACAACATTCCAAAACAGATGCGCAGCGTTTGGCGATTCGCAGTATGGGAAAAATTGGTCAGGCTGATGCGCAGATGCCACTTCGCAATTTATTGACTTCGGAACATCGCGATTTGGCCGTTGAGGCTTTGGGGAGGGTGGGCGATCAGACAGACATTGTGCGGGTGCGCTATCTTTTGCAGGACGCACGCGCAGATGTGCGTCGGCGGGCAGCATTGGCGTTGGTGCAATTGGCTGGCAACCAAGCCATAGATGATTTGGT
Source organism: Candidatus Latescibacterota bacterium (assembly GCA_038279365.1). Classification (GTDB taxonomy): domain Bacteria; phylum Latescibacterota; class UBA2968; order UBA2968; family UBA2968; genus JABIFK01. The sequence goes on from JAYODI010000001.1 coordinate 76,331, forward strand.
TTTTTTGTTGGGAGATCCTCATCACAGTGTGCGTTTTGCTGTGTTTACTTCCTTGCTGGGATTTGGTCTTCCATCGGCCGATGCGATTTTGCCCGTGTATGATGGCTTGCCTGTGGTGGGCAAACAGCTTGCTTTGCGTTTGTTTGGGCAGTTGCGTTATTCATTGGCACAAGCCATATTTGAAGATGTATTGGGCAAAGAGACATTTTGGCCCTTACAAGTGGCGGGTATTCGCGCATTGGCAGAGGGGAAAGATGCAAAATGGATACCTATTTTGAAAAAGGCGCAAAAAGAAGTATCTTCTTCAATTGCGAAAATGGCGATACAAGACGCAATTGAACAATTACAATAATTTAAGAGGGTTTTGGGCTGTGATGGTGCTGCAATATATAACAGGAGAAAAATTAAGGCGGGTGATATTTTGGGGGCTCCAAGCGCTCATTGTGTTGGTACCGCTTGTTTTTTCTTCTGTATTTAATGAATATGGCACGCCCAAGATGGTGTTGGTACAGGTGGTGGCTATTTCGTTGGGGATGTGTTGGTTGGCCAGCATGGTGCTCGATGGTGAAGTGGCTTTGATTGATACGCCACTGAATTATACCTTTATGGCCTTTTTAGCAGTGCAATTTGTGTCGTTGTTTTTGGCTTATAATATGTACGAAGGTATGAGTACGTTGTTTGGGTATATCAGTTTTTTTCTAATAGCGAGCCTTATTTTTTATGTGATTAAAGCAATGGAAGAGATGCATCGCTTGTGTCTTTTGATGGTGGCAACGGGATGTGTTGTGGCTGTGATTGGTTTGTTACAGCACAATGGCATTTATCATTTTGGAGCCCCTTGGAATTTACCTATTTCAACGATTGGTAATGTGAACTTTACTGCGCAGTATTATAATGTCATTTTTCCCATTGCATTGGTACTGCTTTTTATGACACACCAATTTTGGATTCAAGTGGGTATCGGCACGGCAGTTTTTTTAATGGCGTGTCATTTGGTGGTGTTGGGGAGTCGTGGGGGGTGGTTAGGCGCAATGGTTGCTCTGATGACATTGGGCGTGGCAACCCTTATGAGGCATTATAAGATTGGTCGGCGTTTGCTCGATGCCCTGGTGGTGGGGGGGGTGATTGTTGGTTTGGGGTGGCCTGTTTTGATGGGGATGCTGTCGGGCATTCAGGTGGGTGAAGGGCGAAATTTGGGTCAATTGCTTGACGCTTATCAAACACGTGTTGTGAATCGGGTAGAGAATGCGATCTTGTTGAAAGATGATTCAACTTTACAACGGGTAAGGCTTTGGGAAGATACGGCACGTTTGATTTGGGACAAACCCCTTTTGGGGGTGGGATTGGGAAACTTTGCATTTAATGTTCCTAAGTATATGAGCAAAGAGAGTTTGCTGGTCAAACAGCGCCGGGAGCAGCAAACAGGGCAAGATCTTATGGCGTTTAGTGCCCACAATGAATATTTAGAGATTTGGGCAGAGACTGGTATTTTAGGCATGGCTGTATTTGGCGTACTTTTATATCAGCTTTTGATGGCTGTTTATCAGTTGGTGAAGCAATATATACGAGGGGAAGCACCTTTGTTGGTGGTTGGGCTTGTGGCTGCTGTATTGGCCACGCTGACCCACTCTTTTTTTAGTACCAATCTTCAACAGCCTGTGTCGGCCACTCATTTTTGGATGGTGGTGGGGATGGTTTGGTCTTTAAAACTCAATGCAGAGGGGCGTTATTCGGTTGCTTTGTTAGAAACGCATGCCCGTAAGTTTGCACAAGTTTTATTGGTGTTGAGCGGTGTGATACTCGTGGTGGTAATTGTGATGGGGGCACGCAATTTGATGGGTGAGTATTACTATCAGCGCGGAAATTTGTTTTTCAAAAAAAAGGATTATGTTGAAGCGGAAAAAAGGTGGTATCGTGCAACACAGTTTGAGCCAACCAAATATTTTCAAACGCTCCAAGCATTGGGTACTGCGCGCTATAATTTAGAGCATTGGTCTGAGGCGATTCCTGTGTTTCAAGCCAGTTTGCGTTATTTTCCAAATAATGCACAGGTGCTCTATTTGTTGGGGCGATCTTTGGTCAAAACGAATCACGTTAAGGAAGCTTTGCCGCATTTGCAATCTGCTATAAAATTAAATCCTTTTGTTGCTTCTTATCATATTGGATTGGGTGAAGTTTTGTACAAAACAGGTGCAACTGATATGGCTATTGCAACACTGGAAGAAGCTTTGCGTTTGGACAATCGTAAATTTGAGGCGCATCAATTGTTGGGAGCCTGTTTCAAACAACAGGGCGATTTAATTGCTTCTGTGGCATCTTATAAACAGGCATTGGCTTTGGCACCTACAAATACAGAAATTTTGAATAGTTTGGCTGTTGTTTATTCAACACAAGGCAATTTTGAAGCTGCGCAGGAAGTTTTGTTACGATTGGTGAATGAGGTTCCTACAAACTTAGATTATCGATTGAATTTGGGTGTGGTGCAAACACAATTGGAAGATTACTTTGCCGCCATGCATACATTGCAGGCAATTTTGGAGGCGGAACCCAATTATATTCGTGCCTATGTGGTTTTGGGACAGGTGTATGAAGTGCAAGATCGTTTGGAAGATGCAAAGCGCATTTATGAAGTTGCTTTGAAGCGGTGGCCCAATGAAGTTGTTTTTCAAAATGCTTTGAATGAGCTGGTATCAAAGTGATTGCGTGATGCTGTGGTAGATATACTCTTTCAGATAGGTTTGCGTTTGAGGCTGAAGCGATGGATCATCAACAACAACGATTGGCACAAACCATTCAAACGTTTGGCAAAGTCCAATACCCAAAATGAACAGCATTTGAAAACCATCATGCACATGCATGATTTGATGGAGCAAAGAGGAACCACAGAAGAGGAAGAAGAAAATAAGTAGATCAGAGGTGCGTAAATAGTGGGGGGTGTGGGCAATAAAAAGCCGTTCTCAAGTGAAAGAGAACGGCTTTTGTTTTTTTAAGTGCCGAAGGCGGGAGTCGAACCCGCACGGGCTTGCGCCCACACGGCCCTGAACCGTGCGCGTCTACCAGTTTCACCACTTCGGCAATCCCAAGTGGGCAGAATATATCATATGCGTTTTTTCTTGTCAAGCATCGCGTCTTTGTGGCTGAATGGGTTAAACAGCACCCGTGCCCTGACAGTGTGAACAGGTGATCTGGCCTGATCCACTGCATGTGGGGCAGGGCACTTGGCATTCACCGTGACAGATATCACAGGGTTCTTGATCGGCATCATCGTCATCTTCTTCAATGAGGCTAAAGCCCGTGCCACCACATTGTTCACAAGCTACGTGAGCTGTGTTCAAGCAGGTTTGGCAGGGTTGGGTGCCGTTTCCTTGACAAATGGGACAAGCGGACACAAGAATGACCCTTATTTTATTTTGATATGTGTGGGGTTATGACAATGCTTTTGCGACCGCGTTTATAAGGTCTTGGTATTTGAATGGTTTCGAAATAACGGAACTTGCACCAAACTCATGGGCCAAGTCTAAGTGTTCTGCGGCATTACCCGAAATGACAATCACTGGAATATCGGGGTGATCGGCATGGAGTTGTAGAAGTGTTTCAATGCCATCTTGGTTGGGCATAAGAATATCTGTAATGATGATGTCTGTTGGATTTTCAAGAAAACGCTGAATGCCTTCTACGCCATCTAATGCTTCTACCACATCGTGTCCTTCTCGTTCGAGCATAAAACGCATTGTTGAGCGCACTTCAAATTCGTCGTCAATGATTAAAATTCGTGCCATTTTTTATTCCTCGGTTGATCGATTTTCTAAGGCACGGATGTTATGATTGGCAATGTGTATCTGCTTCACATTATTTAACAATGTGCACAATGTTTTCACTGAAACAGGTTTTTCGAGCATGACGTCTGCGCATTCCGCTGTTGAGGGTTCTATGTCACCTGGCAGATGACCGGAAATGATTGCAATGATTGCAGATGGGCACATGGCGCGTAGGGCACTTAAAATTTCTAAACCACTGGCACCGGGCAAGTGCACGTCTAAGGTAATGAGGTCATAGGAGGTGTTCAAGATTTGTTCAAGTGCTTCTTCGGCTGAGGGAACAATATCCACATCTTCAAGGCCTTGACTGTGAGCCGCTTCAAAAAAAAACTGTGCGGTATTGTGATCATCTTCTATAATCAAGGTTTTCATAAGAACTCCAAAGTTGTGACATAGGTTTGTTCTTGTATGAAATACGGTAATAGCGAACGCAGTGGATGTCAATTAAAAAACTTGGTTGCCAAAGTTTATGGATAATCGTCTATTGGTTGTTGTCAGGTATATTGTCGAGACAAAAGCAACAATGCAAATGTGCTGCTGATGAGCAAGGCTGCGGTAAATAAGTGTAACACTTGGAAGATATGCGGTAAACCACCATAGGCCAGTAAAATGCCAAAAACTGTTTGGGCAATGATGAGCACAATGTTGATGTGGGTGAGGGAGCGAAAAAAACCGAGGATATTGTATTTGTGGATGGTGTAAACAAAAAAAGCGGATGCGGCAATGACCAGCCATGTAAAGGAGCGGTGGATATGATCCATCCAACCAATGGTGGTCATCCAGTCACTGCGATCGATACCTGCATTGTTTTTGATGTAGGGGTCAATGGCTTCGCGAACTTGTGTGCCCAAAAGCATTTGTAAAACAATGACAACAAATAAGAGTGTTGCAAGACGGGCCAAGCGCAGGTGAATATCTGTGGGCAATGATGTTGTGGATGTGTTGTTTACTGCTAAAAAAGTAATATAAATAAGTACGCACAAGAGCATCATTGCACTGACCATGTGCAAAGTGATCATGCCTGGTTTTAAGCCCGACTTGACGACTTGCCCGCCCAACCAGCCAGAAAACCCGACCAGAAAGACGGCAAAAAGTGCACCCCAAAAGATGCGTGGGTGGGCTTGGCGATAAGGAAGGGAACGAAAAAATGTGGTGAGAACCAATAAGCCAATGGTGACACCTACAAGTCTGTTGATGTACTCGATCCACATTTTGGTGGGGTTAAAATCTTCAATAGAGATGCCACGTTCTGCTAAGTATGTCGGGTCAATTTGATCTACGCTCGATGGTGGAAACCAACAGCCCCAGCACCGGGGCCAATCGGGGCATCCCAATCCGGCACCCGAGACACGAACAAGACTGCCAACAATAATGAGCAAAAGTGTCGCAATCAGTGTGGTAATGGCTGTTTTTTGAAAAGTGTTCATTGTTTCTGGTCTCAAAAAGGCTGTCAGGCAAACTTTTACAAGCATGCACAATGGATGATATGATTTGTGGATTAAGAGGATTATTTATGTTTTATAAACATACCATTTCTTGTATTTGAAGCAATATGAAATACACAAAAAGGTCATGCGGTGTGTTGTTAAATGGTTCCTGAAAATATATAACAACAAAGGGGTCGCGAATGTCTTTCGCAACCCCTTTGAATGAATGGTTTTTACGTAAAAGTGAAGAGCTCAGACGGTTGCCTCAGCGGGTATTATGCGTTGCGCTTCTTTTTCCAGGCTTCAAACTCCGCCAGTGTTTTTTCATCGGGTGGATAGGTTCCCACGATACTGGCACCCATTTGAATTTTTTCTAAGATAAAGTTTTCACGCTGTTCGGCTTCGGCGGCTTCTTCGGCCACTTCTTTGGCGAGGTGACGTGGAATAACAACGACGCCTTCGCCATCGCCAACAATGATGTCGCCGGGATATACGGCAACACCACCACAGGCTATGGGCAGTTGTAAATCGACAGGACTGTGGATGGTTTTGTTTGTGTGTGCATTCATGGCACTGGCATAAGCGGGGATACCAATTTCGGCAATGGCAGGACTGTCGCGATAAGAACCGTCGCAGACAATACCAGCAGCACCGCGTACATGGAGGCGCGTGGCCAAAATAGAGCCCATCGTACCGGCTCTGTCATCACCTCGTGCGTCAATAACAAATACCTCTCCGGGGCCTACGCGCTCAATGCCCACACGTTGGATGTCTGTTAGATTGTCTACAGGGATGCGATCTACATCTTCTCGAGATGGGATATAACGCATGGTAAAAGCAGGCCCAGCCATTTTCATGCCGGGTTTGAGGGGCGAGACATTGTGCATAAATATGTTCCATAGCCCGCGTTTATTCAATGCGGACGTGAGTGTGGCGGTGCTGGGAATCATGAGCTTGTTGAGGGTTTCTTGTGTGACTTCAATTTCTTCTGCCATCTGACTAAGGCCTCATTTCTGGATAGATGGGTCTATTTGAATGCTGTAGATTAAAAATAATATAGTACGCTTTGACAAGGACGCAATACATTTTCTGCGGCGTTCTGTTTGGGCTGGTTTACTTCTTTGTTTTAGCCAATTATTTGACTGTCAACTTCACTTTGCGAATGGTAAACTGATCATCGCTTGAACACACCAAGTGCATTGTTTTGCCGTCTTTGCTCATCCACTTGGTGGGAAAACAACCCAGTTCACCAGGTCCCATGTCCCATTTGTTGGTGAAAAAGATTGTTTTCCAGGGTCCCCAAGGTTCGGGGGCCTCAAAGACACCAAATCCACCTGCAAAGCGTGTGTCTTCACCGCCTGCTTGACGTAAATTTTGCCAAAGAATATATCGTTTGATGCCTGCGTTATAGCTGATGCTTGAGCGAATACAGGTTTCTGGGAATTTGAAAACAGGACCTCGTTTTTTGATGTCCTGTGACCAAACAGGTTTGTTATTTTTTAGGCGAACGAAAAATTCATACGCATCGCGTTCTCTTATTTTGTCTTTGGGCACGCGGGCAAGCACAAAATGATCAGAGGCTTGGTAAGCCGATGGATTGTCATTGCTCCAAATGTAAACGAAGCCATCGCGTGCACCTTCGTAATTTTTGCCAAAGTTGATAAAGGTGGGATGCCCCAATTCTTTAAATTTCCATTTGCACCATTCAAAGGTGCGCATGTAATCTGTAGACCAGCCGATGCGCGCATGTTGGCCTTTTTGATTGTCGTTTCGCGCAAACAAATATAAGGTGTCGTCAATGGCGAGCAGGCCACTGGCTTTTTTGTCATTTTGGCCATAAGCGGTGTTTTCGGCACTGGAACGAATGTTGGTGGCGGTGAAGCTATCAACATTGCCTTCCACTTTGGCAAAACCCATGCCCAATTTGTTGGGGGTATTGGGTGCAAATCCATAACCATCACCATATGCGGTATATTGATGGTTGTCTTGGGCCCAGGTCATGGGCCAGTTGTCACTGCCATCGCGAATGATGCCACCAGTGGCAAAACGACGCACAGTGCTTAACTTAGCCCATGTAACGGCTGTGACTTTTTCACTTTGAGGATAGGGTGCTTTTTTTAGGGCGATGCAGTTGATGAGTGGGGCAAATAGAATGGTGTTTTTGATGCGGTCACGCAAGGCATCGGTAACACGTTTTTTATTTTGGGTTGCCTGTTTAATCTCGAGTGGGTCTTGACCATTGCGTACCATAATCAGATCTAAGCTGGGTATGCCTAAGCCCACTTGAAAACCGGCTCCAGCGCCCCAAAAAGCGTCTTCCGGCAAACTTTTTTGGTGTTTGTTGCCTTTGCCATCTGAATTAATCCACCACGCGTGGCCATGCACATTGGGGCGTATGCCCGCGTTAACAAATGCATCTTCTACGATATTGGCTTTGATCAAAAGATCTTTTCCCCAGGCACCTTTTCGCATGAGCAAACGAATAATGGCGGCTGTGGCACGCACGCTAAAGCCCCCTCCTCCCCAAGTGCCCACCAAGGGCAAACCGTCTACCTCAAATGTTTGCCCATATCCACACGACCATTCATTTGAAGGAATGGCCATTGGTTCCATGAGGCGTTTTTGCAAGAGCGTTCGAATGTCTTTGTATGGCCCTTTTTGTAAGGCTTTGGTGACACAGTAGGCGAGCATAGCAATGCCGGGGTTGCTGTATTGATATTTGGTGCCGGGTTCAAAAATAACGGGCGCAGCATCACGCGATAGGGTAAAGGGGTCGTTGGGAACGGGGTTGCGTTTCCAAAATTCCCCTTTCCAGCCTGGTTCTTCTGTGTGGCTAAACCCCGATACGGAAGAGTCTGATAAACCCGAGGTGTGTGTGGCCAAATGCGCAATGGTGATTTTGGATTTGCGTGGGTCTTTTTTCCATTGGGGCACATATTGGTGTGCAAAGTCGTCAAATTTGATGTGGCCATCTTGAATGGCAAATAGAAGGGACATGCCCCCAGTAAGTGCTTTGGCCATAGATGCTGTATAGTGGGGCTTATGGCGGTCAAACCCGTTGGCATAACGTTCAAAAACAATTTTGTCTTTGTGCATGACAAAGATGCTTTTGGTGTTGTTTTTTTTCAGCAATGTCCACCATTGCTCTAATTTTTGGGGGTCTAAACCTGATTTGTCGATGGGTACTTCGGGCCAGGCATAAGCGGGAGGCGGGACGTTGATATTTCGTTTGGCCATTTTTTCTCCTTAAAAGATAATGGGTATTGATGTGCCAAGATAAAGCCATCAGTGTCGGAAGTCAACGAGGCTAAAATGGGCCTTTGGAGTTTTGATTGATATATTTTGAAGAACAGTTATTTTGATAAATCTTCATTTGGAAGAAATATACGTATTGCGAATTGCAAGGGATATTTTAACACGATTTAGGAGGATGGTATGGAATTTCAATATTTAAGAGGTACAGGTATCAAGGTGTCACGTATTTGTTTGGGCACCATGACATTTGGCGATCAGGCTGATGAGGCTACGTCGATAAAAATGGTGGATATGGCCATTGATGCAGGGGTTAACTTTATTGATACGGCGGATGCCTACGTGGGGGGGAAATCGGAAAGAATTGTTGGTAAAGCCCTCAAAGGCAAACGCGATAAAGTGATATTGGCCAGCAAGGTAGCCAATACGGTAGGGCCTGATAAAATGAAAGATGGTGGGCTTCACAGATGGCATGTGATTAAGGGCGTGGAGGAAAGTTTAAAACGATTGCAGACGGATTGTTTGGATATTTTTTATCTACACAAACCCGATTGGAACACACCTATAGAAGAAACAATGGCGGCATTTGATACATTGGTTCAACAGGGCAAAGTGATGTATGTGGGGATGTCAAATTTTGCATCGTGGCAAGTGATGAAAGCGCTGTGGAAATGTGATGCCCATCATTGGGCGCCCCCTGTGGTTTTGCAATTGCCTTACAATTTGATCACCCGAAGTATTGATGAAGAATGTGTGGCCTTTAGCAAAGAAATGAACATTGGAATGACGGTTTATAACCCATTGGCAGCTGGGATGTTAACGGGCAAACATTCTCGAGATGTGGCACCAGATAGAAGTACGCGTTTGGGGCGCAATAAAGATTATTACGGTCGGTTCTGGCAAGATCGCAATTTTGATGCTTTGGATATGCTCAAAAAAATTGCCGATGATGCAAACAAGACGATGATTGAGTTGTCTTTGCAATGGTTGATGTCACAGCCTGTTGTTGATTCGATGATTTTGGGCGCCAGCAAGTTGGAGCATTTGGAGCACAATATCAAAGCTGCAGAAGGGCGATTAGAAAAAGATACCCTTAAAGCCTGTGATGAGGTTTGGCAACATATACGTGGTGGGCATTTTGCTTATAACCGTTGATATGTGCAAAATGAGGAGAGGTGTGGTACACATCTCTCCTCAATAAAAATTAGAGATCGGGTATGAAGGTAGAACGTGGGGATACATGTGAATTTGCGTTTACGTCTGATACTGAATATGGCAATTCATATTTGTTGGTTGCACGTCTGTCCTGCCATTTGACAGGTCCTGATGTATGGATGTGAACCATCACCCGTGGAATTCTCAATCGGATCACACATTGGACTCGCGTAAGGGAAACGAGGTTGACTTGGGTATTTTAAGTGGTGGAAAAATAACAGTCCATTTGGTGGGGGTGGAACAGATGTTGGTCATTCAGAAATAGGGGTGTGTTTTTGTGGCAGACCGTTTGACTTTGGGTATTGCACAAATGGCTATAGAGCCCACCTTGCGACAAAATTTGGCAAAGATGGGGATGATGATTCGGCAAGCCAAGTTGAAGCAGTGTCGGGTGGTGTTTTTTCCCGAGGCGGCTTTGACATGTTCACCAGAAACCCCCAAGATTGAAATTGTGTTGGGGCTTCAGGCCATAGCAGATCATGCGCGTAAAAATGGTGTGTATGTGGCATTTGGTTATTTGGATCGTCTGTCTGATGATGATCGGCTATTTAATGCCGTGAAAGTATTTGACCCACAAGGCAAAGAGATTTTACACTATGAAAAAATGTGGGATGTAAAAAAAGGTGCTTCACCGATTTTGTTTGAGATGGATGACGTGTTGTTTGGAGCCATTATCTGTGCGGATCGCTGGTTGCGAGGAGTAGAGGATGGCCCCGCTTTTGAGGGGGCCAAAGTATTGGTTGAATTTTCAAATAACTTTGCCGATGAGTGGTTGCCCGACCAAGAATGGTTTTGGTATCGGCCTCGTGCTGTGCGCAACGGTGTGTTTTCGGTGTTTGTTAACACCGCCCAATTTGAAGACTATTGCAACCATGCGCACTTGGTAGATGGCCATGGGCACAGTGCTGTGTTTGCGCCCGATGGGCAATGTGTGTCGGCTTTGGCAAGTGAAGTTGATCACTTGTTGGTATGTGATATTGACCCAACTTGTGTAATGGGAGAGGGGGTTCGGCAAAGGAAGGCGCATCCGTTGATTGGACGGTTCTGGGCAGATGATTTTGAATATCAAAAGAATGATGGCAAATGGCAAGGTTTGCTGTCTCAGGAAAAAACACTCACCTTTGCAGCGGTCCAAATGCAGTGTTATGAAGATGTGGATGGCAACATGGCCTTAATGCGCGCGCAAATGGGAACAGCCGTTAAGCAAGGTGCCGATGTGATCGTTTTTCCCGAGTTGGCGGTTACGGGGGCTTTGGATAAAGATGTGGAAACCGCCGATGAAATCTCTTTAGAAATGGCATTGGATATGTTGTGTGCAAGTGCCAAATCGTTGGGCATTTGCGTGGTTTTTGGCATGCCCTTTTTTGAGGCGGGTAAACGCTACAATGGTGTTTTTGTTGTTGGAGCAGATGGCAGGGTATTAACCCGCCATGCCCAAGTGGTTGTGGATCGCCCACATTTATTTGCTCAGGGTGAGGTGTTGAAAACCATGTGGTTTGATCTGTATGGCGTGCCTGTAGCAATTTTGTTGGGCATGAAAGAGGTTTTGTGGAGCGAAATGGCAGAGATGGCTGCATTACGAGGCGCGCAGGTGATTATGCATTTGTGCCATGATGGTGGCGATCCACTGTTTCGGCGTCAACTTTGGGCCAATATTGCATCATTTGGAACTTTGACGGTGACCGTGAATGCAGCCAGCACCCCTGCAAATGGGGGCAGTGCCATTTGGGAAGATTATCGCAGACATAAAAAGAAAGCACCTTATTCACGGGCACCTTATTCGGCGGTGCGGGTGGCAGAAGCTTATGCTGGTGAAGAACTTTTGTATACGACTCAGACGATGCGAGCAAAAAACCCACATATGCAACGCGTGGTTGAACGTGACCCCGATCGGCAAGGGTGGTATGAGGGGGGAGGAATGTTGATTGGTGGAGGCTAACTGTGATTGGGGATCTCATAAAAAAGGCTTATGCATTTTTGCATAAGCCTTTTATTTTTTGGTAGATGGCCATATGGATATTGAGTATTGGCCATAATTGTGTATGTTTACCAAACATGAATTTTGGGAACAATGCATAGGGATTAATGGTCGAAAGACAGATGAAACTCATTCTGATGCTGATCTTGCTTCTGGCCCCAGCCATTGAGGCACAAACAACCGATTATCGCGACTTGTGGCAGCGGGGGGATTATGCCGAGGCCATTGTGGCTTTGGAGACACGTTTTGAACGGTTGTCTTATCTGCCCCGGTCTTTGCGGCGGGAATATGCAGCGTTGTTGTTTACGGTTGGTCGTATTGATGAGGCCATTGATGTGCTCGAAGCTTTGGCTATGAGTGCAATAGACCCAATGACCATGGTGCGATTGGCACAGTTGTATCATTATCGTGGGCGATTGGAAGATTTTCAGGGTATTTTGACACTGACCGAACAGCAACTCCAAAGCTTATCAAATTATCGCCGCGGGCGTGATGATCTTTTGGCTCAGGGGTATTTGATGGTGCTCAACGGCGAAGACCCGCGTGCCGTTTTGCGCCATTTTTCAAATTTGACAAATACCTACCCCTCCTATGAAGAAGCCTTTGTGGCCGCTGGTGATTTGGCTTTGTCTAAGCGAGCCTACGATGTGGCCGAACAACAATACACACAGGTTTTGCGGGTAAATTCTGAAAATCAAGACGCCCTTTCGGGGCTTGCACAATGTTATTATTATGCATCCGATTCACGATTGGATGCGGTGATGGCGTCTTTAAATACGATGAATCCCAATCATCCACAATTGCGCTTGTTGCGGGCAGAACGATTTTTAGATTTGGGAAAGTTTGACAAAGGTCTTGCGGTTTTAGATTCTGTGCTTGCCATCAATCCCAATCATTTGGATGCTTTGGGACTTAAGGCGGCGGCGTTTTTTTTAAAAGATGATTCGGCAAGAGTTGAGCAATTAAAGGATGAAATGTTTGCCATCAATCCATTGTTTTCGGGTGCGTACCGAATTTCGGGGCGTTTGGCTTCTCGGCACTATCGCTTTGAGGAAGGGCGGGCATTTCAAGAGCAGGCTTTAAAAGTAAATGCACAAGATCATGAAGCGCGGTTGTTGTTGGCTTTTGATTTGTTGCGATTGGGCAAAGATGCTCTGGCCCGTAAAGAATTGGAACGCGTTTTTGCCGCCGATCCGTATAGTGTGCGTGCCTATAATTTGTTGGAAGCGGCAGATGCAATAGATGCGTTTCAGACCATTGATCGGGGTATTTTTCGTTTGCAATTGCCAGCCCATGAAGCCCTGCTTATGGGCGATGAATTGTTGGCACTTTTAGATGAAGCTTCTGCACTTTATCAAAAGAAGTACCAAATAGAATTAAAGACACCCGTGGTGGTGCAAGTGTTTGATGATCACGATGTGTTTATGGTGCGGTCTGTGGGGTTGCCAGGCAGTGCGGGACACTTGGGCATTTGTTTTGGACAATTGGTTACAATGGATTCCCCGCGTGCCAGACCATTGGGTACGATGAATTGGCGGCAGGTTTTGTGGCATGAATTTGTACATGTGATTACGTTGCAAAAAACAAAGAATCGGATGCCTCGTTGGTTGTCTGAAGGGATTTCGGTGTATGAAGAATATGCGGGTGATGTGGCTTGGGGACAGCGTTTAGACGTCCATTTTAAAACCATTGTTGACGAAACAGGATATCCAACACTGGAAGATCTCAATCGCTTTTTTACAACACCGAGCTCGGCCAATCATTTGATGTTTGGTTATTTCTCGGCTGGTGAGTTTGTAAAGTTTTATGTAGATGCATACGGTCACAATGCGTTGGTGCGTGTGTTGGATCGCATTAGACAGGGTGAAGATGCAGCAGGTGCCTTGGTCGCCGAGTCTCAGGAATCATTGACAGAACTCAATTTGCGTTTTGATGCCCATATGCGGGTGCGATGTGCCGCTTTTGATTATTTGGCTGAGCACTCTGTTTTTAAGATGGTCTTGGCCGATGGTGATGATGCCGCTAAGCGAGGTGATTTGGAAGCCGCAGAAAAGGCCTATTTGTCTGCATTTGAGTTGTATCCTGACTATATGGCCGAAGATGCCCCCTTGCACCGATTGGTGCATCTTTATGCAGAGTCGGATCATCGAGACAAATATATCGCTGCACTTAAGCGATTGGTCAGGTGGGATGCTACGGCGCATGATGCGTGTGTCAAATTGGCGACCATGTTATTAGATGAGGGTGATGCAACAGGGGCCAAAGATGTGCTTAATCGCGCATTTGCGGTACACCCTTTTCAGGTTGCGATGCTTAAAAAACGCGTGTTGGTTGCACAGCAATTAAATGATTTAGAACAAGCCCATTCCGATTTAAAAAAATTGGTGTATTTGGATCAACCTGGGCGAGCAGAGCATCAGTTGCATTTGGCACAGGTGTTGATCAAACAAGGTGATCGTGATGCCGCAAAAGCTGAAATAATAGCGCTTCTTGAAACGGTACCGCATTTTTGGGATGCGCAAAAGCTGTTGTTGGAGTTGGTGGAAGGGGCGTATTAAGGTGTTTGGGATTTTAAATATGAGCAGAAGCACTGGATACAACGGCAAATGGTTTATTGCTCTATTTTTTATGTTATTTTTTGCCCTCTTATTTTGGGGAAACTCTGCCGAAGCACAACGACGGTGGAGACGGTCATTTGATCGGATGGAACGCGATATTTTTCCGAGCAATGCGTTTACATTTTGTCGTGTGGAATATACCAGTGGCAGCAGAGGATGGGGGCGACGAGGTGGGAGCTGGTCGGTAGATTATCCTGAAGCCGATGAAAATTTTTCACTTCGGTTGTCACAAATAACAACGCTTAATGTCAATCGGACAGAAGATGGTCGGTTTCAGCATGTGGTGGTGCGTTTGGACGAGCCCGAGTTATTTAAGTATCCGTTTGTTTATATGCTTGAAGTGGGGCGCATGGCATTGAGTGAACCCGAACGTGAGGGATTGCGCTCCTATTTGCTTCGGGGTGGGTTTTTGTTGGTAGATGATTTTTGGGGAGATGAAGCTTGGGAAAATTTACAATATGAAATGGCTCAGGTTTTGCCTGCCGATGAATATCCCTTGGTTGATATTCCCCTGGATCATGAGATTTTTCATATTGTATTTGATATTGATGAGGTCCCACAGGTGCCTGGTGTTGGGAGCTTTTATGACTGGCAGATTACAGGTTTGACGTATGAAGGGCATGAAGGTCGTTATATGACCTATGGGTCAGAAGCACATTGTAAGGGCATATTTGATAAAAATGGTCGATTGATGGTGGTGGTGATGCACAATACCGACTTGGGTGATGGCTGGGAGCGCGAAGGTGAAAATTACGAATATTTTCGCACGTTCTCAGCGCCAAAAGCTTACCCGATGGGCATTAACATTGTGGTTTATGCGATGACACATTGAGGTTGCAAGTCTACAGGTTACAAGTCGCAAGTCAACTTCAGAAGTGTTATGGATGGTTTTGATCTGCAACTTGAAGACCTGCGACATGAGACATGTTTTTTAAGGAGATTCATTTGGACGAGATCCATTCAGACAATAATGCGCCCTTTGAAGAAGAAACCCTTCATAAACTGCGTGAAGGGCGCGAGAAAATGTTGGCGCAAATTCGCAAGGTTATTGTGGGGCAAGATGCCGTGGTCGAGTCGTTGATGATTGTGTTGTTTACGGGGGGGCATTGTTTGCTTACGGGTGCACCCGGTTTGGCCAAAACATTGTTGGTGCGCACCATTGCAAAGATTTTGGATTTGGATTTTAAGCGCATCCAATTTACGCCAGACTTGATGCCTTCTGATATTACTGGTACAGAAATCATTGATGAAGCACGTGTGGGGGGGCACCGTGAATTGCGATTTATTCCGGGACCCATTTTTACAAATATATTGCTGGCAGATGAGATCAATCGCACTCCTCCAAAAACTCAGGCGGCACTGTTGGAGGCGATGGAAGAAAAACAGGT
This sequence comes from Candidatus Latescibacterota bacterium, assembly GCA_038279365.1. GTDB lineage: Bacteria > Latescibacterota > UBA2968 > UBA2968 > UBA2968 > JABIFK01. The sequence goes on from JAYODI010000001.1 coordinate 92,027, forward strand.
GACCGTGGGGGGCACATTGCGGCCTTTAAAACCGCCTTTTTTTGTTTTGGCCACACAGAATCCGATTGAGTTAGAAGGAACATATCCGTTGCCTGAAGCGCAGTTGGATCGATTTATGATGAATGTGCGTATTGATTATTTGAGTGAGGATGATGAGCTTAAAGTGGCCACGCGTACAACGAGAGTTACTGATACGGACGTTCAGGCTGTTTTTTCAGGTGCAGATATGGTTGACTTTGCCCGATTGGTGCGATTGGTGCCCGTGGCAGACCCAGTGGCCCGTTATGCCGTACAATTGGTTCAGGCAAGTCGCCCAGATTTGGATGCTGCGCCAGATTTTGTTAAAAATTGGGTGAATTGGGGCGCAGGTACCCGTGGGTCTCAAGGGTTGTTGTTGGGGGCCAAAGCCCGTGCCCTGTTACAGGGCCGCCATCATGTCTCTTTTGGTGATGTGCGTGCGGTTGCACCTGCGGTGTTGCGTCATAGGGTGTTAACCAATTTTAGAGCAGAGGCAGATCATGTGGGTGTGGATGATGTGATTGAACAGTTGTTGGAAGTCATGCCCCCTCCTCAGGCAGATTTAAGATAAGTGTCTGTTCGGCCATTTTAGCAGGTATCTATTGATGCGTGAAACCGTTTCCAAATTTATCAACCCATCGGAGTTGGCGCAAATTGGCGATTTGCAGTTGCTTGCGCGTACGGTGGTGTCGGGATTGGGGGCAGGCATTCACCGCAGTTTGCACACGGGTTCATCTGCTGAATTTGCCCAATATCGACCCTATACGCAGGGTGATGATTTGCGCTTTGTCGATTGGCGACTTTATGGGCGCACAGATCGGTTGCACGTCAAGCAGTTTCAAGATGAAAGCAATGTGCATGCAACTGTATTGCTCGATTGCAGTGCGTCTATGGATTATGGCTCGGGGGCGGTGAGTAAGTTTCGTTATGCCCAAATGTTGGCGGCGTGTTTGGTGATGATGATGAGTGATCAACATGATGTGGTTGGGTTTGCGGCGTATCACCACGATTTGGAAACGCATATTCCGGCTCGTCGGCAAGCGGGGCAAATGCACCGTTTGTTGTTGGCGATTGATGCCTGTGTGCCCGTAGGTGAAAAAACCGATACGGCAAGTATGTTGCAGTTTATGGGGGATGTTTTGCCTCCGCGTGGTGTGGTGGTGTTGATTGCTGATTTGTTGCATCCCATTGATGAGATGTTGAAGCATTTGCGGTCATTGCGAGCCCAACGCCACGATGTGTTGGTGTTGCAGATCAGTGATCCTGCCGAGCAAACATTTCCTTTTGATCGGTCTGTTACATTGGTTGATGCCGAAGGTGGGCGCGAGCAATTTGCAGTACCCGATGATGTGCGTGAAGGGTATTTGGAAAATCGGTCACGACATTTTGATGCCATTCGCGAAGCGTGTTTGGCTTCTGAAATTGATGTTGAAGAGTTTGTGTGTTCTGAACCATTGGATCGGGCATTGCATCATTTTATGCACCGACGGAATCATGGGTTGTTGACAAGTAGCCGTCGCCAGGGCCGTGGAGGACGGCGATGAGCTTCTTGGTGCCGTTATTTTTTGCGGGATTGGCCTTGTTGGTTGTGCCGTGGTTTGTTCACCGCATACGCAAGCCAGAACGTGAAACGGTTCGGTTTAGCAGTTTGATGTTTGTGCCCAATGTTGAGCGCGAAGTGATTGAACGCAGGCGCTTACAACATATTTTATTGATGCTTTTGCGAATGGCACTGTTGGCACTGTTGGCATTGGCATTTGCGCGTCCATTTCAAGAGATTGTTTTGGATACCCAGGGGGCAGATGGCGAAACGACACATCATGTTATTTTGTTGGATGCTTCTTTGAGCATGGGGGCAGATGGGGTCTGGGAAGAGGCCCAACACCAAGCCGTGGCCATTTTGGATGATGTGAAAGCGGGCGATTGGGTGGGCCTGATTCGGTTTGCACAACAAGCGCGAGTGGATGTGCCGTTAACGGAAGATATAACTTGGATTCGCCAGGCGATAGATGGGGCAACTTGGACTTGGGAAAAAGGCGATGATTTGGTGGGCCTTCAAGCTTCGGCAGATATGTTGGCAGGTGAACAAAACGTACAGCGCGTGGTGCATTTGATAAGTGATTTTCAGGCAACCGGTTTACCAGAGGTCGAAACCGGATGGGCTTTGCCTGGGCATATTAAATTGCATCCTGTGGTGATTGGTCAAGGGGATTGGGCCAATGCTTCGGTAGATGCATTGGCATTGCATCCTGTGGGGCAAAAAACAGTACAGGTGCGCGCTCGGATAAAAAATTGGCAGGGTTTAGAAGCTTTGAAGGTGAATTTGTGGTTGGATGATAAGGTGGTGGATAGCAAAACGTTTTCTGTTTCCCCAGGGCATGCTTCGCAGGTGCGCTTTGATGTGCCTGAGGGTGTGTTACAAGGTTTTGTGGAAGTAGGTAACCCGGATGGTCTGCAGAGTGATAACAGACACTATTTTGTTCATCAGTTGGCACCCAAACATAGGGTGTTGGTTTTACAATCGGGGGCATTGTATCCCTTGATGCAGGCTGTGGTGCCCGATGATGCTGATTTGCCTTGGCAAATCATAAAAGCTGGGAACTTGGTTTCTGATTTGCGTGATAACCCTGCAGTTGTTGTTGCAGGTGGTGTGGGCGCCGATGCGTGGCGTGAGCTTAAACGATATGTGGAATCTGGCGGGCGTTTGTTTTTGCCTTTGGCAAAAGAAGCAGATGCGGGTTTGATCAACCAACTTTTGCAAGGAAGTGGGGTGCACGTTCAAGCATTGGATTTGGAAAAAGAATGGGTGCCACTTGCTTGGGTCGATTTAAAACATCGCATTTTTTATCCGTTTAGAGGAGCACAATTTAATGACTTTTCTTCGATTCGGTATACGGGGTATCATCGGGTGCTTGTGGAAAAAGGAACGGTCTTGGCTCGATTTGAAGGAGATGATGTGATGATGGTTGAGGCACAAATGGGGCAAGGACGGGTGTTGATTTGGTCGGGGGGGGTGGCGTTGAACCGTTCTAATGTGGCACGCTCTGCTCGGTTTGTGCCTTTGATTCATGAATCGTTGCGTTATCTGTCTGGTGAACAAGTAGATTCGGCATCTTGGATTGTTGGTAATACGTTGATGGGGAAACAGATGGATAAGCCCGGTGTGCGTCAAGCTGAAGATGGACAATTGGTGGCAGTGAATGTGGCGGTTGAAGAGAGTGACCCACGGCAGGTCACTCCGTCGGAGTTTGAGATTCGTATGTGTGAAGCACCTGTTTTATATCGTAAGGGTGATGCCGAAGCGACATCGGTTGTGGGAGGCGAGTTGAGTTTGGAAGAATATGGATATTGGTTTTTATGTATGATGTTTGGTGCGCTCCTTTTGGAGCACGGTTATGCCGCTTGGCTTGAGTTGTATTCCAAACAGGAGCGCATATGATACCTCAATTGCCTTTAAAATTGGAACACGCGATTCGTGAGGTCACCGCTCAGGTTTATCGCCAACGTTTGTTACAGGGGCGGTTTATTTTTGGGTGTGTGTTGTTGGGGCTTATTGTGTTGTTGGGGGTGGCGGTAGAGGTATTGGTAGAGTCTTCTGTGCCTTTGGTTGTGGTTTTTGTGGCATTTATATTGGCTGTGTTGGGGAGTGGTTATCAGTGGTTGTGGGTGCCTCGCCGACGCGGTGACATTCAACGGGTTGATGTGGCCCGTTTTTTAGATGCCCACCATCCAGAGTTAGAAGATTTGGTATTAAGCAGTGTGGCATTGGGTGAACAGGGTGATTCAAAAGCATCGGAATGGATGGTGTCACAAGTATTGGTCAATGCACGTGAATTGCGTGGCCCAGTTATAAATACTTCCATTACGCTTCCCAAGTGGATGCGGGGTCTTCAACGCAAACTGATGGGGTTGTGGGTAATGGGGGGTGGCATCGTGGCCGTGTTGGTATTGCATTGGGGGGCTATGGGGATTGGTGATCGATTGTTTGTAGGGGCACCAGCATCTTTGCCTGATTTTGCTGTGGAACCAGGAGATGTGCGTGTGCGTGTGGGAGATCATCAGTTGGTGTGGGTGACAACAGATCAAAAAAATGCGAGCAAAGCCATTCGCTGGCGTCAGGTGGGTGGACAATGGGAAACCGTGGCTTTGGAACCCGGTCAAGGCGATGGTGTGTTTGCATACCAACTGCGTCATTTGTTGGTCGATACAGACTATCAGGTTCAAATTGGATCGCTTCGCTCTGCGGTTCATCGCATTTCCGTGTGGACACCTCCTGAGGTGGTGGCCATTGATTTGACATATCGTTACCCTGACTATTTAAAAATGCCTGATCGGGTGGTGCCTCATGGAGGCGATATTGTCGTACCAGAAGGCACCGAAGTGCAGATGGACGTGTTGGTCAATAAAGACATCAAAAAGAGTAGCCTGATATTGGAAAGTGGACAAACTGTTGATTTGTCTCATATAGAAGGTGGGATATGGCGTGCGGAGATGACCGTGCTTGAAGATGACCATTACAAGATTTTGTTATACGATTTGGAAGATGAAACCAATACCAAACCTCGAGACTATAAAATAACTGCTCAAGCAGATGACCCACCCGATATTCGCATTCGGTTTCCTCGGGGAGATGACGAAGCAACACCATTGGAAGAAGTGTCATTTGGATTTGTTGTGAAAGATGATTATGGGGTGTTTGATTATGGGGTGCAATATGAGGTTGCGGGGCGTGAGCCAGTGTGGGTGTCGCTTAAAAAGAGTGATGGGCGTTTTGAAAAGATTGAAGACGAATTTTTGCTCGCTTTAGAAGATGCGAAGGTTGAACCCGGCGATTTTGTAACTTGGACCGTATGGGCAGACGATGGCAAACCGGGGCGTGATGGGGTGGAGCGATTGGGTGACCCTTATTTTTTGGAGGTGCGTCCATTTGCACGGTTTTATCGGCAGGCCATTAGCGATGCTGGGCAACAACAAGGTCAGACGGGTGGGCAACAGCCAGAGACCGATCAGAAACAAGTGATTATTGCCACTTGGAATTTGCGCAAAAGGGCGAAGTTGTTATTGGCTGAAGAGTTTGAACAAAATCGAATGGCCATTGTAGAAGCACAAAAAACCGTTCAGGCGCAACAATCTATGAACCAAGCCATTGCTGGGGCACAAGGAGCCACATTGGTGGCAGATTTAAACCGTGAATTGACAGAGGCACTAACGGCTTTGGGTGAAGCAACATTTGCAGATCCTGATGCGGCCTTGGTGCGTGCATTGGCACATGAGCAACGGGCATATCGTTTGATGTTGCAACGCAAACCCCAAGAATCGCAAGTGACACAAAACAATCGTCAACGTGGCGGGCAAGGAGGGGGGCAACGAGATGGACAACAACGTGAGCTGGATGGGCTTGAGTTGGCACAGCGACGCGATTTTAGAGAAGAGGCCTCTACGGTAGAACAGCAATTGGCAGAGGCGACACAGGCGCGCAATCAGATTGAAGATTTGACTCGAAGACAAGCAGCTATTAATGAAGATATGGCACGTTTGATTTCTGAAATGCAATCTATGGAAGAAGCGGAACGCGAAGAGGCCAAACGGCGTTTGGCACAGCTCCAAGAAGCACAACGACGCACGATGGAATCTTTGGATCGGGTGAATGGCGAAATGGCAGCGGGCAATATGGATCCGCAACAAGCTCGCCAAGCCCGTGAACAGTTAGAATCAGCCCGCGAGCAAATGAATCGCAGTGCACAAAATTTGGAAAAAGATGAGTTGCAGCAAGCACGTGCTGCTGGCAACCGGGCATTGGGGGCATTGCGCGATGTGCAAGAACAATTGACGCAGTTGTCGCGACAAGCTGCCAGCGAACGCATGCAACGTTTGCAGGCCGGCATGGACAGTTTGCGTGCACAACAACAACGCTTGGTTGAGGCGACCCAAAAACAACAAACGCAACCGGATGAGACGTTGTCTTTGGACAAGGGAGATGCGGTGGGCGATCTCTTGGCTGAAAAACGTGCGATGGAAGAGGCTTTTAAGACGATGATGGATGAAGCCAGTGATTTGGCCGAGAAGTCGGATAAAAGCCAAACACTTATGTCGCAAAATTTGGGCGATTGGTTGCGTGAGACAAGTCGTGAAGGCATTTATGAAGAGATGGTGGAAGGGGAGCGTTTTTTGCAAGAGGGGCTGTGGGCATCTGCTTCTGCACATGAAAAAGGCGTTCAGAGAAAATTAGATGAGGCTGCTGAGCGTTTAAATGCCGTTTCGGGTGATTTGGTAAGTGATGACTTGGAAGCTCTGGAACGGGCATTGACACGGGTGCGTGGATTGGCCCAAGAAGCACAAGGTACGCCACGGGATGCATCGGGCATGCGAGATTTTGCTGCGGGTGGTTTTCGGGAATGGATGGATGATGTGCGTGAAGCCCAAGCACTGTTGCCCGAAGGAAATGAATCTGGGCTACAATTGGGGCGTATTCGCGATGGGCTTGCGGGTATTGGGCGAGACTATCAGCGTGCAGCAAAGGTACCACAATATGATTTGGTTTTTGATGAAGTTATTAAACCGCTTCAATTGGTGGCTGAAGCATTGGATCGGTCTGTACGTGCCCAACGTGATGCATATGGTTTTTCTGCAGAAAATGTGGATGCAGTGCCCGAAGCATACCGCAATCATGTGGCTGAATATTTCAAGGCATTGGCAGAGATGGACGGGACAGGTGAGGGAACGCGAAAAGATGATTGAGAGACGGATCGGCAACTATGCTTGGTATTTTTTTGAGGGGATAAATGCTTGATCCATTATTGACATGGCTTACGGGAAATCGCACATCTTATCAGTCGATCTGGTTTACTTTTGAGATGATGGCCAACCCTGTTGCTGCAGTGTTGCTTTTGCTGACATTTTCTGCTGGGCTACTTTTCTGGCGCAAACGCTCGGGGTGGGGTGTGGCGACTGTGCGCACTGGTGTGTTGGCATTGGCCTTGTTTTTAATATTGGGGCCCACATTGGTTATGCAACGGATGTCACCGGGCACACACTTTGTGCCCATTTTATTTGATAATTCTCAAAGTATGTTGTTGGATGACGCTTCTGGATTAACGCGTGGTAAACAGTTGAAAGCAGTCTATGCGTCATCTTCTTTTGAAAGGGATTTGAAGCAAACCCATCAGGTGGTGCCTTTTCAATTTGGCGCGCGACCAGAACGCTTGCGCACATTAGAATCGATGGCGTTTGATCAGCCCGAATCGGATATTGGCGGGAGTGTGCGCGATGTTATTCGACAAATGCAGGGTGTGTCGGTCTCTGCTGTGGTGCTTTTTTCCGATGGTATACAACAGTCTGCCACCCCATTTTTGTTGGATAACTTACCAAAGGAGATACCTGTTTTTGTGGTGGGTGTGGGGCAAGAGGGTGGGTGGAACGATTTGGCGCTAACCTCGTTGTCTGTGACACATACACATTTTGATCGGGTGGCCGTGGTGGCTCAGGTGCGGGCAGAAAATTTGGTGGGTGAAGCCGTGGAGGTGGCCGTATTAGACGGCACTCGAAAAATTGCAACCTCTTCTTTTGATGTGGCAGAAGGTGTCATTGACCATCAGGTGCGATTGGAATTTTCACCCCAAGGAGAAGGTTGGCGGTCTTATCAAATGCGGGTAAAATTGCGTGCACATGAAAATTTAGATCGAATTGCTGAAAACAATGTGCGTGATTTTGTGGTGGATAACCGCACGCAAAGTTTTCGGATTTTGTATTTTGCAGGACGTCCAAATTGGGAGAATAAATTTGTGCGTCGGGCTTTGGATGACGTGCCCCAACTGGCATTGTCGAGCCTGATTCGCATTTCGGGAGCCGAGCGTAAGTTTGTGTTTCGGGGGCGTGATGCCACCATGGCCAATCCATTGTTTGAAGGTTTTGATGATCAAGCATTAAATGCGCCTCGATATGATGAGGCCGTTTATGTGCGTTTGGGTGTTGGGGAATCGGAGTTGGCCACTGGATATCCTGAAGATGCATCGGAGCTGTATCGTTATCATATGGTGATTTTGGGTGAGGTGGAGCGTAACTTTTTTTCTCAGTCCCATTTGGAATTGACGCGTGACTTTGTATCCAAACGAGGGGGCAGTTTGTTGTTGTTGGGAGGCCCACGGTCATTTGCTGAAGGCGATTGGGATCAATCGGTTTTGGAGCCAGTATTGCCTGTAGTACTGGGTGCATCGGGCAGTTATCGCAAAGAATTGGTGCAGGCCAAACCCACCATTGAGGGGTTGCTTTCGGGGGTTTGGGCTTTGGACGCTGACCCCAACGCCAATGCCATGAAGTGGTTAGATTTACCAGCCCTTTTTGGTAACAATGGATTTACTCAAACACGTGCTGGTGCCACAGTGTTGGCTCGAACCGATGATAAAAAAGAGGCACCGTTGTTTGTGTGGCATCGTTATGGTGAAGGGGTGAGCGCAGTTTTGGCCACAGGAGAGACATGGGCGTGGCAAATGATGGCGGATCAGACCGATGTGTCTCATGAAAGATTTTGGCGACAGTTGGCGCGTTTTTTGGTGACCCGCGTTCCTCAGCCCGTTACCCTGATGGCAGGAGGGGAAGATGTGGTGGTGGGTGAAGAGCGTGTGCTCCAATTTATGGTGCGAGATTCTTTATTTAGAGCACGAGAAGGTCTGTCGGTGGATGTTACTTTAAAAACAGACCAAAATAAACAGATTCATTTGCCTGTTATAGAATCATTGGATGAGCCTGGGGTTTATACGGCATCGTTTGTGGCGGAAGTGCCAGGTTTGCACCAATTGGTGGTGACGGGGCGCGATGCGCATGGGGTTGAGGTTGGAAAAATGGAAACTGCTATTTTGTCACACCCCGATTTGCGTGAGTATGTCTCACCGCGTTATGATCCTCAGTTTTTAAAAACAATGGCTCAAAAAACAGGTGGTGCATTTATTGCCTTGGATGACTTAGATGATTTGGCAGCCCAAATTCCGTGGACCGATCATGAAAATGCGGTATTGGATCGGTTTGCACTGTGGCACTGGCCTCCTTTTTATATGGTGCTTGTGGTGATGATGGGCGCGGAATGGTATTTGCGTCGTAAGCAGGGGCAACCATGATGATGTGGAAAATGATGTGCGGCCTTGTGCCTATATTATGCAGGTTGTCACCTTTGGTTTGGCGGCTTGTTCCAAATGGATTTGGGCTGAGGTGGTGGTGCGCAGGGATGATGATGGGATGTTTTTTGGGGGGGGAGGTTCAGGCCAAATCATTTCATTTGATTGTCTGTGGCAGTGGGGGAGAGGAAGCGTATGTTGCACAGTTTGAAGATTGGGGGCAGCAGTTACGTCGGGTTTTGGTTGAACAATTGGGCCATTTGAATGATCGGGTCTATTTGTTGACGGAGTTGGGCACAGATGCCAATGGCGTGTCTTCTTTGGCAGAAATTAAAAGAATGTGTCAGCAAATAGGCAAGCGGGTTGATAAAGAAGACGATGTGTTTGTGTATTTAATTGGGCATGGCAGTTATCGGCAAAACATCGCAAAGTTGAATATTGTGGGTGCAGATCTCACGGCAGATCAGTTACATGAATGGATACAAAAATGGTCGGCTCGACAAGTGGTGGTGATCAATGCGGCATCAACGAGTGCCGCTTTTATGAACGTATTGAGTGGGCCGGGCCGTATTATTTGTACGAGTACACGCAATGTTGAAGAGCGCAATGCCACACAGTTTATGGCATTTTTCATTCAGGCTCTGGCGGGGGGAAGTGCCGATCAAAATCGGGATGAGCGGATTTCTGTTTTGGAAGTGTGCCAACAAGCGGGGCTTTTGACCGACGCTTGGTATGCAGAAGAAGGGTATTTGGCGACGGAGCATGCATTGTTAGATGATAATGGCGATGGAAAAGGAACACGTTTGACAGATATTGTGCTTCGACAAGGAGATGGAAAAAAAGCAGATCAATGTTTTTTGTTGGATATTCATTTGCCATTGGGAACATCCAAAGCATTGGGTGACGCTTATTTGGCAGCGATTTCTTCTGTACAAGTGTTAATAGAGAAAAAAACGGTGTTGGATTCGGTGGCATATGGTATGCAATTGGAGCAGGCATTGCTCAAAGCTGCTCGAATTAATCGTCAAATAAGAGAGAAAAATGATCCGTAGTTGATCACTTTTACTTTTATGCTATGGGCTAAAAATGGGCATAAATTTCCCTAATTGGTGGCATGAAAAATGTTTTTGTATTGTAAGTATTTGTAAAATAATAATCTTATGACATTTTGTGTCTTTTGTGGCAAATTAAATGTTTTTTTATAAAACCCCTATTTTTTCTTTAAATCCTGTTGACATAGGGGTTTCAATCCAGTATTTTATCCTCAATATAGATAGTTGAGCAGTTCTGTTTCCTATGCATGTGATTTAAAAATATGACGAGGCAAGGATCAGAAGTTCAAGTCCTTGCCGTTTTTGTATTTAAGATACATTGCATACGTTTTTCAGTAGAAAGGTGGTGAAGTACCAGTGGCACAAGGAACCGTAAAGTGGTTTAATGACTCTAAAGGTTTTGGCTTTATCGAACAAGAAGATGGCGAAGATGTATTTGTACATTTTTCTGCTATCCAAGGTGATGGCTTTAAAACTTTGGCAGAAGGTGATCGTGTAGAATTTGAAGTTCAACAAGGTCCCAAAGGATTGCAATCTGCAAATGTGGTGAAAATCTAAGATCATCTTTATTAAAAACAGCACCGGATAATTTAATCCAGTATTTTTTAATATTCAGATCAATAGTTGAGCAGTTCTGTTTCCTATGCATGTGATTCAAAAATATGACGAGGCAAGGATCAGAAGTTCAAATCCTTGCTTTTTTTGTATTTAAGATACAATGCAATGTTCTCGTAGAAAGGTGGTGAAGTACAGTGGCAGAAGGAACCGTAAAGTGGTTTAATGACTCTAAGGGTTTTGGCTTTATCGAACAAGAAGACGGCGAAGACGTGTTTGTGCACTTTTCAGCTGTTCAAGGTGATGGCTTTAAGACCTTGTCCGAAGGTGATCGTGTCGAATTTGAAATTCAACAAGGTCCCAAAGGATTGCAAGCAGCAAACGTTGTGAAGGTCTAAGCGATTCTTCATTAAAATGAGCTGTGTGAAAGGATGCTACTTTATGTAGCATCCTTTTTTTATTTGTATTTCGGCTACAACACGCGTTATCTTGGCAGACAATGGAAAGCATTGTTGTCATTGGTCAGAAGGAAAGGTATGCAGATATGATGTTAACGGATAAACAGGTGGCAGATTTTTGGGAAAATGGATTCATCATTGCGCGTGCTGCATTGACCTCGGCTGATTTACAACCGGTTATTGATGAGTTAAGCGCATTTATTGATATGCGTGCTCAAAAGCTCAAAGCAGAAGGTAAAATTGAGCATTTGTATGAGGATGAACCTTTTGAAAAAAGGTATGGATTGCTTTTTAAACAAAGCAAAGAAATTGGATTGGGCATTGATATTATGCAGTTGCGTGGCCGTGCCATGTTTGAATTTTTGCACAATGACAATTTGGTCGATATTGCCGAATCTTTGGTTGGGCCTGAAGTCACGTGTAACCCAATTCAGCATGTGCGTGCCAAACCACCTGTAGCTTATGAAGCGCATGAAGGCCCGAGTTTTCACAATGTGCCTTGGCATCAAGATGCTGGGGTGATGATGCCCGAAGCCGATGGTTCGCGCGTCTTGACGTTTTGGTTGCCACTTGGAGATGCCACTGCGCAGATGGGGTGTATGCGTGTATTGCCTGGTGTGCCCCAATTACATGGTTATCTCAAACATCAAAAAGAGGGTGGCACCACCATTTGGCCCGAGTTGTTGCCCAATATAGAACCGGTGGTTGCTGCATGCCAAAAAGGTGATGTGGTAATTATGGACAAGTTTACACCGCATAGTTCAACACCCAATCGCACCGATTTATGTCGATGGTCTTTGGATTTGCGGTATCAACCAACGGGGGAACACACGGGGCGAACAGCGCATCCTGAATTTGTGGTGCGAAGTGCGAATAACCCAAACAGTGTGATGCGTGATTATGACGAATGGTGTCGGTTGTGGATAGATGCGTTTCAGAACCCGCGAGGTGTGTCGATGCATCGCAATGAGCGATAGGATGCTTTTTCATATATGGTTGGTGATGGGATGTAAGATGTTTTGGGATATATGGCTGGTGATCCGAATTGATTGATCATAAACATGGGAGGCAGGCTATGGCGGGTTCTTATTTTGCGGGGTTGGATATTGGTGGTACAAGTGTAAAAGCCATTTTGGTGGATGCATCAGGAGGGCCAGTAGGCACATTGGTTGAGGTGCCCAGTCGTGTAAAGGATGGCTATTTGGCTACATTTGCACAATTGGAAGAGGCCTTGCGTTTGTTGGCCGATGGGGTAGGTATTGCGCCAAGTGAAATTGGGGGTGTGGGGTTGGATGTACCTGCTCCGAGCAGTGGTGGGGTGATTTGGGTACAGGCCAATTTGGGGAAGGATTGGGTGGGAACAAATATACGCGATGAATTTTCACAACGCATCAAATTGCCTGTGTATATGACCAATGACGGCAATGCGGCCGCAGCGGGCGAGTATGCGGCGCGGCCCAATTATGAAGGTGGGTTGTTGCTGGTTGCTCCAGGTACGGGCTTGGGAGGAGGTTTGGTATTGCCTGGTGGAGGCATTTATGAAGGGGCAAATGGTTTGGCACTGGAAGTGGGGCATATGTCTGTGCCTTTTTATGAAGATGACGGCACCTTGCCCAATTGCTCGTGTGGTTTGGTGGGGTGTGCTGAAGCGTGGGTGTCTTTGGTTGCGTTGCGGAGGCGGTTGGGTATTGAACTGGCAAAACCACAGTGGGCAGACCACGCTTTAAATAAATCGGATGATGATATTGTTCAAAAGGCTTATCGGTTGCGTGATTTTGCAGCCCAGGGTGATCCATTTGCGGTAGGGCTTTTTAAAGATCAAGGATTTAAACTTGGATATGCCATTGCAGATATGGTGCGTTTGTTTGACCCAGGTTTGGTAATTATTGGGGGCGGGTTGGCAGAAACGTCATTTCGAGACCAGTATATGGACTGGGTGCTAGAAGGTTTTGATGTGCGTGCATGGCCTATTTATCAGAAAAACCCTTTGGATGAAACGGCTATTTCTACGCGCTTTGAATGGGCAAGCGGCGGAGATTCGGCGGCAGCTTTAGGCATGGCGTTTGTTGCACAGGCATTGTTTGGAAAATAGAATATGTAGGCAAGTAGATGGATGGGTGAATATGTTGATGACTTGAGGTGCTTTTATGATTTCACGGTTTGTAATAGGTATGACGGGGTGCCTGTGTATTTTGTTTGGGATGCCTTTATTTAAGGGGGCTGTTATGGCGTATGATTTGGTGGCACACCCTCGGATATGGATAACGCAATCACATGTGGCAGATTTGGCTAAACATGCAGATGGCGCATTGGGTGTTGAATACACATTGATTAAATCGACCGCAGATGAGGCTGTGCGTATGGGCGTGCAACCTCCTAAAAGCCGATATCATGCGCCTTTGGATCAATTGTGTTTGGGGATTGCGTATTTGGTTGAGCGCCAAAAAGGCCATCATGTAGATGCCTATGTACAAGCCATTAGAGATTATTGGGGAGATGGTTCTGTGCTGGGGTTGGAAGGATCTGGGCATTTTGGATTTCAGGCCTTGGTTTATGACTGGATTTATGATGGGCTGAGTGACGAAGAGCGTATCCGTTTTGGTGATGCCTTGGGTGAATGGTTGCGGTGGTATACCGACACCCCCGAGATTACACTCAAGAATGGTTCTTGGTGGTATAACCAAACATGGGCACCTGCGCATTTGAATACGCCCAATACACGAGATGGTATTACGCCGAAGCTGTTTGTGGCATTGGCCATCGCAAAATCGGGTAGCAAATACGAAGCTGATGCAAAACAGTTTTTGGATTCATGGGCTACGCGTGTGCCCAAAGAGTGTATTCCAGCTTTTGATCAGATGGGTGGGGTATGGTCAGAAAGTATGGGACATGGAAATTATGGACCTGTTGCCGTAATTCCGTGGGCTTTTGAAGGGTGGCGCACGGCAACTGGGGAAGATTTTTTTGCATTGTGTGGTCCTACAAGCTATTTGACCGAAATGATGGAATGGGCCATCCATTTAAAAATGCCGTGGTGTGATTTGACGGCTTGGATTGATGACAACAGTGGTGTGGATTTGAGTGGGGTAGCGCGTGTATCTCCGATTTTGGCGGCCCGTTATCACGATCCTGTGGGCAACTGGGTGAGCGATGTGGCACCATCAGACCAATATCGCAGGCCCAATTGGTATCGTTTCTTGTTTTATAACCCCACCATAAAATCACAATCTCCTGCTCAAATGAAATACACCTTGTCGCGTCATTTTAAGGGTGCTGGGCATGTGCATATGCGCAGTGATTGGGAGGACCCCAATGCAACCTGGGCGTTTTTTGGTGTGGGGCCTCGGTTTGGTGCGCATGCCAGAGATGATGAAGGTCATTTTCTCATTGCCAAAAAAGGTTTGTTGGTTGGTCGTGCCGGTGGCATGGGGCATAATGACAATGATTATTATGCGGGGGGAAGTTTGGCGTTTAATGTGGTGACCATTTATGATCACACAGAAGAATTTAGACGTCTTTCACCTGGCCCGCGCGGTATGGCTGCTGGGGGCACAAAAAATGAGAATGATGGGGGCATGATCCGATGGGTTTATAATGGGCACCATTATGTGGATCGCGGCAAAATTGTGACGTATCATGATGACGCACAAATTACATATACGGCCGCCGATTTGACGGAGGCATATCGTGCCCATAAGGTGCGTGAGGTGACTCGGCAATTTGCTTATATCAAGGGCAAGCGTGAGTTTTTTGTCATTTTTGATCGGGTGGGGGCAACAGACAAAGATTTTCCAAAGACGTGGTTTTTGCATATCCCTTCGGAGCCGATGGTTGATGGGCAGGAGACGATATTGGTGGATGGGCATGTTGCAAAATATGAGGGACAGACGGCCACGTGGGTGAGTAGCCCTGTTGGCGTTGATCGGGTGTTGAGCAATGGGCGTTCTCGGGCATTTTTAAAAACGCTATTGCCCAAAGGGGCGACCGTGACCAAGCGGGGTGGAGATGGGCATGATTTTTGGGGCCATCCATTGGAAAAGACCGCGCAATATAATCATAAAGGGGAGCGAGGGGATCGACCGCCTGTTGTCCCTTGGCGACTTGAGGTGGCCTCATCGGGTGAGGCTGAACGCGAATACTTTTTGCATGTACTGGAAGTTGGAGACGAATTAGACAGCAAAATGACCCCAACCGCGTTGCAATATGAATCTGGGCGGGTTGGTGTTGTGGTGGGAGAAGGGGCTGATGCGGTGACGGTGTGGTTTGCTTTAGAGGGTAAACTTTCGGGGTGGTTGCAGGTGGGCAAGGGTGAAAAAACGATCTTGGAATAACCGCCAATTTGACAGGGGAGTGTGTTATGAAAACGGGTGAAGTGCGTTTGTGGAAATTGACACGCCGGTATGTGCGTGAGGCGATGTTGCGAGGGGAAATTAAAGGTGCCATTTTACCAACGGGAAGCACCGAGCAACACAATGAGCATTTGGAGATGGAACACGACACGGTCAGTGCATTGCACATGTCTTATCAGGCAGCATTGGAATTGTACCCTCAGGTGGTTGTGGCGCCGCCTTTGTCTGTTGGGATTTCTGAACATTGGATGGAGTTTCCCGGAACGTTGAGTTTGCGCCCTGAAACTTTTGTGTCTGTGGCCTATGATATTTGCGACAGTTTACGCAGGCATGGTATTGAGCACATTTTGATCGTGAATGGTCATGCGGGTAACCGCCCTTTGGGTGAGCATATGGCAGATTTCCAAAAACGCTTGGGTATTGATGTGCAGTTTTGTTCTTATTGGGAAGCTTATTCCAAAGAATTTGTGGCAGAGACATTAGATTCGGGGGATTGCCCAGCTCATGCGGCAGAATTTGAAACGTCTATTGCAATGGCAGCATTTCCCGAGAATATTCATTGGGAAGGGGTTGATTATGAAGGCGCAAACCTAAAGATTCAACGTGAAGGGTATGCCGAGCGTGATCCTATTTATTTTAGAGACGGACGTGATTTAGCCACACCCAAAAAAGGACGAGTGATGGCCGATGTGGCCATTTCGTGGGTATCGGAAAAAATGCAAAAAATGATGAATGGTTAAGCGTAAAAAAGGACAATAATATGCTTGTGGGTTATGTGAGTGATGAGCGCTATATCGCGTTGATTGATGTGTTGTTTGAGTTTGAAGGTGATGGTGTGGTTGTTGCTGCACGATCGAGTGCTTCGGGTGCTGTATATGCAGATATTATGCCCGGTAGATATCGTGTTACTTTGGCCAAGGACGGTTTTGGCGCTAAGATTGTGACTGTGGATGTTCGGGAAGATTCGGTTCATCAGTTCCGATTGTTATCGGATTGTTTGTTGGGATATATGTGGCCCAAGTGTGTCATGGCGGGTGAATCATCTGAGTTTCGGGTACATTCACCGGAAGCCTATAAGTTGGAACTGTGGCGTTATGGGTGGGAAAAAGAATTTATAAAGACCATTGGTTGGTATGATGAGCATGGGCCACGGGCCACTGTGCAATTAAGCCCTGATGGCGATTATTGTCAAACGGGTGTCCAATGGAATACATTTGGATACACCAGTCCACATCACAAACAATATGTAAAAGCACCTGAACGCTCGGGGCTTTATTATTTGCATGCCAGGGGAGAGTCTGGGGCATTTTTTTCTTTTCCGTGGGTGGTGGCTCCTGCAAAACCACAGGCCGATATTGCTGTGTTGGCATCGGATATTTCGTGGACGGCATATAACAATTTTGGTGGGCGCAGCAATTATATTCATCCCAATCAATTGCCTCCAACACCGACGAGCAACGCGCGTTTGCAACTGCATAGATACACCAACCCAGAACATGTGAATTATGATTCAGATACGTATTTGCCCTTGTCATTTGATCGCCCTGAGTGGGTTAATTTTGTGGACAAAGATGTACAAGTGACCGACCCAATAGAAGGGCGGGCAGGATGTCATTTGGCACCTGCCGAGTGGCGGTTGTTGGGGTGGTTGGAACGGGAAGGGTTTGCCTATGATTATTATTCGGAAACACAGTTCCATTTTGAAAAAATGGATTTGGATGCGTATCGCATTTTGATTATTAGCACACATCCTGAATATTGGTCGCGAAGGATGTATGATCGACTTAAGGCGTGGGTGTTTGATAGGGGAGGGAAGTTGCTTTATTTGGGAGGTAACGGTCTGAATTGCGAAGTGGAATTTTTAGATGAATCAACAATGGTGGTGCAAAATGACAATGGTTATAAGGTGCGTGAAATGGGCACAGACAGTCGTTTGGCATATCGGTATGAATCGGAAGCCAATTTGTTGGGTGTGCAATATACAACCGCAGGTATTATGACTGCTGCGCCCTATAAGGTGATAGATGCCGACCATTGGGTTTTTGAGGGCACGGGTGTCAAGAACGGCGATTTGTTTGGTGAAAAGAGTTTACACCAGCGTATTCCAGGTGGGGCATCAGGGCATGAAACGGATAAGATCATGCCCGATTCACCGCCCAATACACACTTGCTTGCCCGAGGAGAAAACCCAGACAACGGGGGGGCTGACATGGTGGTGTTTGACACCCACAGTGGTGGGGCGGTGTTTTCTGTAGGATCGATTACTTATGTGAGTTCTATTTTGGTGGATGATGTGGTGTCACAACTTACGGCCAATGTGTTGCGCAAATTTTTGACATAACGGTTCTTGATTATCCTCGGCCAATGTATGGCATTTTGGTGGCCGTAATGGTGAGAAATGGCACGTTGGCATCCAGTGGAAGGCTGGCCATATAGAGAACGGCTTGGGCCACATTGTCGGCATGCATGCGGGGTTCTATAATGGTGTCGCCATTGGGTTGTAGGGCACCTTTACCAAGGCCATCAGACATTGTGGTAATGGCATTGCCGATATCAATTTGACCGCAGGCAATGTTGTATTTTCGTCCATCGAGAGAAGCCGATTTGGTTAGGCCAGTAATGGCGTGTTTCGTGGCGGTATACGGTGCAGAGTTGGGGCGTGGTACATGGGCAGAAACAGAACCATTGTTGATAATGCGCCCGCCTTGAGGGTTTTGTTTTTTCATGATTTTGAATGCTTCTTGCGTACACAAAAAAGTGCCTGTGAGATTGGTATTTATAACGGCCTGCCATTTGTCGAGTGGCAAATCTTCGAGTAAAACACCGGGTGCGCCAAATCCTGCATTGTTAAAAAGCACATCAAGACGGCCATAGGTTTTTTCTGTTTGGGCAAATAAGTTTTGAACAGCCTTTTGGTCACTTATGTCGGTTGGGACAATCATTGTTTTTGATTTGTCTACGCCTGCTTCTGCAACCGTTTCCCAAAGAGGTTCTTCACGACGCCCTGCCAAAACGACGCTGTAGCCCGCATTTAAAAAGGCAAGTGTTGTGTGTTTGCCTATGCCCGTTCCTGCTCCTGTGATGATGGCAATTTTGCTTGATGTGCTCATATGGGGCATGTCCTTTATTGTTTTTTTGAGTCAAAAAGAGATGGGAAGTGTAAGTAGGGTTCACCGGGTGGTAAAAAGAGTGTTTTTTGACGCGGTGTAAGTTCTGTGTTTGTGGGTTCTTCAACGCGGTCAGATTTCCAGGCCGTATGAGAAACACAATATTTATAAAGCAATGAACGTCTGTGATGTGTGCCAGTCCATGCGGCAGTGCCATGGGTGAGGGCTTCGGAGAACAAAACGACAGAGCCTGCTGGCGCGTGTGGCATGATGACCTTGGACGATTTTTCGGGTGCTTCAAAAATTTCGTTGGGTAATCTGTAATTGCTTTTGTGACTTCCAGGAATACAACAAAAACCGCCATAATCTGGGCCTGTGTCTGAAAGACACCACGTGACGACAGTAAAGCCCTGTGTGATTTCGTGCTGAGGAAAATGAAAATATTCTCCTGGTATCGAATGAGAAATGCGAGACATAGCCCCATAGTCTGCGTGTAAACGGCCTCGCCTCATGCCATTTTCCATTTGAATGCCATAGATGCGGTCGAGACGGAAACAGTCGCCCAAACGGAATTGTAAGATGGCCATGACTGTGGGGTGATCGAGCAAATCGCAAAAGGGTTTTCCCCATTGTAAAAAACCAGAACCATTGGGGGCACTGCCAAATCTGCTTTGTTCTTTGGGCGGTGGCAATTCTTGCTGGTCGATCAGGGTGTTGAGTGTTTTAAGCTCTTGTTGATTGAGAACATTTTCAACGACCAAATACCCTTGCAGATCAAACAGATACTTCTGCATTTCAAGATTATCCATAGCAGAATCCTTTGGGTGGTGTGTGGTTTTGTGCTGTGCAGTTGTTGCATTGTAAGGAATTTTTAGGAAAGATGCCAGTTTTGCAAATTGAGGCCTGTGTTGATTTTCGGGAAGGATGTGCAATGATGTTGCGAAAGCTTTTATGGGGTTTGTGTTTGGGGTGCCTGTCTTTCTTGTCATTACAAGATGTGGGTGGAGAGGAACCCCTCTTTATATATAAGTCGGGGACGTCATACGGATTTATCAACGCGATGGGTCATGTGGTGATTGATGCTCAGTATGTGGGTGTGAAAGAATTTCAGGAAGGTTTGGCGGCGGTGAATGTGAACGATGATATGTCTTTGGGGCAATGGGGATATATTGATCCACTGGGCAATATGGTTATTGAACCTCAATATTGGTTGGCCAGTTCGTTTTCGGAAGGTTTGGCGGCCGTATTGCCCACGGGAGGCGTCAATTGGTCGTATATTGATGCGACAGGCAAGGTGTTGATCAGTCGGTTAACAGAGAAGAAGCCTTTTATTTATGGCGCACAACCGTTTAAAAATGGTGTGGCATGTGTGGAAGCAGCAAAAGACAGAACCGCGTTTAAGCGCACAGAAGGTTTTCAATCGAAAAAGCGTACGGGCCAAAAAGGTATGTGGGGGTTTGTGGATGCACTTGGGCGTGTGATTGCGCTCGATTTTGATCATGCAATGTCATTTGTGGATGGTCTTGCGGTGGTTGAAAAAGATGGCAAAATAGGGTATGTAACGCCCGATGGTGTTTTTGCTATTGTGCCCCAGTTTGAAAAGGCGAGTAGTTTTTCGGAAGGCTTGGCGTGTGTGCAGATCAAAAATAAATATGGGTATATTAACACCTCTGGCAAATTTGTTATTGAACCTATTTATGATTTGGGAGGTAGTTTTTCTGAAGGTTTTGCACGTGTGAAGACAAAGGGGAAATATGGCTTTGTTGATGCAACGGGCAACATGGTGATTGCCCCTGTTTATGATCGGGCGTTGGGGTTTTCTGAGGGTTTTGCGGTGGTGGTTCAAAATGGTAAATATGGACACTTAGATCGTAGTGGAAAAATGCTTGCTGATCAGGTGTTTGATTTTGCACAAGATTTTTCTGAAGGGTTGGCGGCTGTGAAAGTAGGGGATAAATGGGGATATGTTGATGAAATGGGAAATATGGTGATTGAACCACAGTTTGATCTGATAGCGTCTTTCCATGAAGGTTTGGCGCGTGTGGGGTGGGGGCGGTCTTGGGCCGACGCAAAGTGGGGATATGTGGATCGAATGGGAAAACTTGTTTATCGGGAATAGATGCTTTTTTTAAAAAAGAGACCATTGCAATTGGGCAGTGATTGTTGTGGGGCAATACAAATAAGAGGGCAGATATGGAAGATCGCAGCCGTGACTGGCTTATTGGATACATGACTCAGAGAATACCAAACTCACCACGTCGAGAAAAATATCTTGGGTTGTTCAATGATACATTGGATGACACATATTTGGGGTTGGATTTGGCGTGGTTGCGCAATGGGCAACAGGCAGGGTATTTTGCGCGGTCTCAAACCAATATTATTGGCCGGTTGGCTTTTGCGTGGCACACTGAAGGGTTAGATTTTTATCAGGATGAAGAGGTAGGTGATATGCTCAGGCTGGCATTTCTGGCGGTGGCCGATCATATTACACCCGAAGGGCAATTTGTGTGGCCCAATGACAAAGATATGTATTGGGCCGGTAGCCATGAACATGCTTGGCGGTTGGAACCTTTGTTGATGGGATTTATTTGGGCCGACGCGGTCTTTTCTGATGATGAACGTGATCATGTGGCTGCTGCATTGCATCGGGCATCTGAGTGGTTGGTTGCCAACCCGTGTATTGAGCACAACAACAGGGGCATTGTTTGGTGTGCCATTGTGATGTTGTGCGGTTTGTATTATGAAGAGCCTGTTATGCAAGATGTGGCCGCATCAGAGATTGAAACCATTTTGCGTGGTGTGATTCTTGACGATGGTGAAATTGGCGAGCATACCGAACAGTATGCAGGGGGTGGGCCGTGCACAAACTATACATATACTGGCTTGGGATATGTATATCTTTATCGTCTTTTTTCAGGTGATGCTCGTTTTGATGATTTGTTGATGCAAGGTGCGCGCTGGTTGTCTATGTACAACAGTAAAAGTGGGTATCCATTGGTTGCTGGGGCTTCTGTGCGGGTTGCCAAACCCAATCCTGCGTTGGTGGATGCATTGCCTTTTTGGGAGTGGGCTTCTCTGTCAGATCCATTTTTTGCACAGATAGCCGAATTGCATTTAAAAAAAATAATTTCGACTCAAAGTGGTATAGGGACACACATTATTTCACCGATTATTTGGGCAATGTTGGCGCGAGGGGATAAAATTGGGCCAACGCCTGAGTGGTACACGGCTTGGACAAATGTGTATGAACGCCCCAATGTGCACTATGCATTGGTGGGGCGGCGCTATCAAACGGGTATTACGTTCCGTGCGCGTTTGGGGCCTTATCGCGATATTCCAGAAGAGGGCGTTCACTTAAGAGGGATGCAAACATTTGCTTATGAGAATGAGGTACCGATTCTTTTTCATGGGCGTAACATTGTTTCTACAACACGTGTGGGGCATATTGATACTTGCCTGGAAAATGCTTTGGCAGTGGTTAGGCATAAGCAGGGGGAGTTGGATATCATTTGTGAGCAGCGTGAAGGCTTAAAAACGCTTTATGTGTTTACGCCTATATCTGTTGTGGTTATACACAAGAGTGATGGGGAAAACATACGTAGTTTTTGGTCGTTATTTGAAGCCCATTCTGAAAATATTGCGCAGGATCGAAATGGGCGTGTGGTTGCTTTTTCTGGGCGTGTTGGCCGGGTATATTATTTGGCCGGGCGTGCCGAACTGTATGCACACGAGGAAGGTGAAGAAAAACGGTGGATGCTGGATGTGATTGCTGATGCATCTATGACTGCTGTTGCTTTTTCGGATGCGTCATTTACGTTTGGCGATTTTAAGTCTGATCTGTTTGCCTTTTCGGATGCTTCAGGCGTTTATGAAATACCCGTATCAGATAAGTGTTTGTGATAATTTTTAATGCTGTTCAACATAAAAAAAGACCGACACAATGCGTGTCGGTCTTTTTTTATTGATGGATCGAGAAACTTATTTGATAAACAAAATTTCTTGATAGGTTGGCAATGGCCATAAATCGTCGGCGACAATGCCTTCTAATGCATCTGCACAATTGCGCACGGCCAACATCGCGGGCAATATTTTATTGCAGGCGTGTTTGGCTTCTGCGAGCATTGATTTGTCTTCATGCACCATTACTTTTTCCAATGCCGCAATGCTGTTGTTTAAGTCTTTGATCAAACCAGAGAGTTTGGTGAGTGTTGCTGAATCATAGTCTGCACCAATGGCTTTGAGATTTGCTGCGGCCTGTGCCAATTCGCTTTGATATCGAACAGCTGCAGGATAGATAATGGTTTGTGCCATTTCGATCGTGAGTTTGGCTTCGACACTGACGGTTTTGCAATATTGTTCAAAGTAGATTTCTGAACGGCTATGCAATTCGCGCTTTGACAGAACTTTGTATTTGCCAAAGAGGGCAATAGATTCTTTGGACGTGATGGCTGGCAATGCGTCTACGGTGGTTTTTAAATTGGGGAGGCCACGTTTGGCGGCTTCGGCATGCCATTCTTCTGAATAACCATCGCCATTGAAAATGATGGATCCGTGCTCGGTAATAATGCTCTTTAATACTTTTTGAATGGCCGCATTGAGCTTGCTGGGGTCACCCTTGGTTGCATTTTCGAGTTCATCGGCAATGTATTCGAGTGATTCGGTAACAATGGTGTTCATCACAACCAATGGGCCAGCTATAGATTGGTTGGATGCAACTGCGCGAAACTCGAAACGATTGCCTGTAAAAGCAAATGGGCTGGTGCGGTTGCGATCACCTGCATCTTTGGGCAGGGGGGGCAAGACATCAACGCCAACGGTGAGCACACCACTCTTTTTGGAGGATTTGGCACCACCCGCTTTGATTTGTTCAAATACATCGGTGAGTTGATCGCCCAAGAAAATAGAGATGATGGCTGGTGGGGCTTCGTTGGCACCCAAACGATGGTCATTGCCGGCAGATGCAACAGCAGCACGCAAGAGTGGTGCGTGCGTGCTTACGGCACGGATAACAGCTGCGCAGAAAACCAAAAACTGTGCATTGGCGTGTGGTGTATCACCTGGGTCTAAGAGATTGCCTTGGGTGCTGTTGCCCAAAGAAAAGTTGACGTGTTTTCCCGAACCATTGACACCCGCAAATGGTTTTTCATGTGTGAGGCAGGCCATCCCATATTTTTCAGCTATGCGTTTGAGCGTGTGCATAATGAGTTGCTGATGGTCTGTGGCCACGTTGCTGGTTTCAAAAACGGGTGCAATTTCATATTGACCAGGTGCCACTTCATTGTGCCGTGTTTTGATGGGGACACCGAGCTTGAAGAGTTCGTGTTCGGTTTCGAGCATAAAGGCCAACACACGTTCTGGAATGGCACCGAAATAGTGGTCGTCAAATTCTTGGCCCTTGGGTGGTGCCGCACCAAAGAGTGTGCGCCCTGCATTGAGCAAGTCTGGTCGAGCAAAGAAAAAGTTGCGATCAACGAGAAAATATTCTTGTTCGGGGCCTGCCGTTGAAGAAACCATGCCCACATTGGTGTGGCCAAAAAGTTTGAGAATGCGTTGGGCCTGTTTGTCGAGTGCTTGCATAGAGCGCAAAACAGGTGTCTTTTTGTCTAATGCTTCACCCGTCCAGGAGACAAACGCTGTTGGGATACACAATGTTGTGCCATTGGGGTTTTCGAGGATGAAGGCTGGGCTGGTGACATCCCAAGCGGTGTAACCACGTGCTTCAAATGTTTGGCGAATACCACCTGATGGAAAGCTTGATGCATCGGGTTCGCCTTGGATGAGTTGTTTGCCTGAAAATTCATTAACGGCACCGCCAACACCGTCTGGTGCTAAAAAACTGTCGTGTTTTTCAGCTGTGGATCCCGTAAGGGGATAAAACACGTGGGTATAGTGCGTGGCCCCCTTTTCCATGGCCCAATCTTTCATGGAAGCAGCTACCACATCTGCTACAGAGCTGTCTAATTTTGCACCTTGTTCGATGGTTTTGATGAGAGACTTGTAAATTTCTTTGGGCAGTCTGCTTTTCATCACTTTGATGCTAAATACGTTGGATCCAAAAAGTTCACCACTGTGTGTACCCGCAAAGTCTAATGGCGGGGTTTTGGTAGAATAGTTGGTGACTGCTGAAATGGCTTGTAAACGCGATGTGCTTCCGCTCATGGTTATGCTCCTTCATTTTGTTAAAGTGGCGTCAAAAGCTTTATTTTTAGTTATGTGCTTTTGAATTGATTGAAGAATATATCAACATTGTGTTTCAAAAATATGAACAGGAGGTAAAATTTCTGACTTTTTTTTATCTTTTTTCCCCATTTGTAATACTTAGGTCTACTTTATTGTGCCTGAAGCACTATAAAAAAGTCTTTGCAAGGGATATTTAAAACGTTTCTTTTGAATATTGATTTATGTGACCTACCAAACTTCAAAATGGAAGCACTTTTTTTTTACAATCGGGTGCTTGAAGGGGATATGAAAGATGATTAAAAATTTTAAGCAGGCGATTCGGGAAAAAGATGAATTGGTTCTTTTGACGTGTTCTATTGATATGACACGCAGTCAGATGGAAGTGGCATTGGGCAAAGGAGATTATGACGCGTTGTATTTTGATGGCCAACATACCCCTATTTCTGATGCCGAGATTGTTACCTTTTGTGAAAATGCCAGTGCGTTGAATATGCCTGTGCAAATGCGTTTGACGCACACGTATCATTCGTATTTGGTGGGGCGGTTTTGTGATTTTGGGCTTTCGTCGATTATGGTGCCCGAGGTGATGGAAGAGGCTACAGTGGTGGAGGCGATCGAATATTTTTATTACGGCACATTGGGGCGGCGAAGTTGGGGTGGTTCGGCGCGGGCAGGTTATGGCCAATTTGAAACGCCACCAACACGATTAGAATATGCAAAGTGGTGGAACGAACAAGCGGTGTTGGTATTGCAATTTGAATCGGTTGAAGCAGTTGCCAATGCGCGAAAATTAGCGGATCGTCCAGGTATAGATTATGTCGCATTTGGTCCGAATGACTTGACCTTTAGTTTAGAGCGCCATTCCAATTTTCCGTTGAAGACTGCTGAAGACTGTTTTTTGAATGTGGCGGAACAATTAGACCCCGTGGGGATTAAGCGGTGTTTTGCAATTAATACCAAACCAGACGGGCGAGATAAGTTGCGCGAGTTGGGTATTTCGATTTTTTGGGAAGCGGCACAATATTAGATCAGCGACGTTGTGTTGATGAATCAGTGCTCATTTGATGGCAAAACAAAAGGGTTTGCGAGAAAATTCGCAAACCCTTGTTTTATTGGCAATAAATGGTGGGCGATACTGGACTTGAACCAGCGACCCCCTGCATGTCAAGCAGGTACTCTAACCAGCTGAGCTAACCGCCCACCCTTTAAGTGGGAAAGAATATACCAAAACGTTTTTAGATGGTCAAGGAATAACAAACAATTGTACAAGCCCATCATTTATTATATTTTGGTTTTTGCAGAAATAATATTTTAAACTTTTGTTTTTAATTGATTTGTGTGGTTTTGGGTTTTTAAATGGTTATGTGTCTATGCTTGAATGGGATTTTTGACAAAATTTTATTTTTGTAAACCTATTTTCATAAATTATTGAAAATTTTTATTTTAACTGTTGTTATTGATTACAATAATTGCATACTTGTGTGAATGGCCTCCTGTGCGAGGGTCAATTCGGTGGATGTGTGAGTAAGCCCCACGTACCAACGCCCATCGGGCAGCAGTTGCACGCCATTGTTTAACATATGGGCTCGGAAACGGGTGTAGGTTTCCATATCGACTTGGGCATATTCGCGATAATGTGTGGGCGGTGTTTCGGTACCAAAGTGGATGTTAAAGACGGTGCCTGCCCCTGAAGAACAAAGGGGAATGCCTTTTTGTTGGGCTTCTTCTTCAAATGTTTTGCGAATTTGCTGGCCGTACATATGCATTTGGTTGTGGTTGTCTGGGTTGTCTGCCAAAATGTCGAGTGTGGCTTTGCCGGCTGCAAGGCTCACGGTGTTGCCATTGTAGGTGCCTGCGTGAATGGTGCGTTTGTCGCGCAATACATCAAAGATTTCTTTGCGCCCAGCAACAGCAGACAGTGTG
Source organism: Candidatus Latescibacterota bacterium (assembly GCA_038279365.1). GTDB lineage: Bacteria > Latescibacterota > UBA2968 > UBA2968 > UBA2968 > JABIFK01. The sequence continues at coordinate 118,776 of JAYODI010000001.1, forward strand.
AACCCTCCCGCGAGGGCTTTGGCGTAAACGGATAAGTCGGGAATGACGCCAAAAAATTCTCGGGCACCTCCTAATGCAAGGCGAAAGCCTGTGATGACCTCGTCAAAGACCGATACAGCACCATGTTTTTTACACAAATCTACGAGCCCTTGTAAGAAGCCATCTTGAGGCTCAATGGAGCCAGAGTTGGCCAAGAGGGGTTCTGTGAAAACAGCGGCAATTTCATGACCGTGTTTTTCAAAGGCTTGTTCGAGTAAATCGAGCCGATTCCACGGCAATACAATGGCTTCGGCGTATTCGGATGCGGGTTGGCCCCCCATGGCGGGCACCACATTGGGAGATTCGAGGTTGCCAGCGTCTTCGTCTGAGGCGTGATAGCTGAGCAAGATGTTGTTGGCCCAACCGTGATAATGGCCTTCAAATTTGACAAAGCGTGTGCGCCCAGTGTGGGCACGCGCAAGGCGAAGCGCTGTTTGAATGGCTTCGGTGCCTGTGTTGGAGAAAATGACCTGTTCCACACCCGGTACCACTTCTGTCATTCTTTTGGCCAAGGCAATTTCGCCTGGGTGTTGTGCCCCAAGGGTGTAAGACTTTTGTAAGGCCTCGATGACGGCTTGATTGAGTTGGGGGTGGTTTGAGCCGAGAATAAGGGGGCCCCAAGCGAGTGTTTGGTCGAGGAGTTTGTTGCCATCTACATCATAATAATAGGGGCCGTCGGCGCGCTCAAAAAAAAGGGGTGGAGCAGTAACATAAGTGCGCATGCCCGAGGAGACACCCATGGCAAGATATTGTGAACTTTCGGCGTGGTGTGCGGCAGACTGGGATGTGTTCATGAATTCTCCAGAAATCAGGGATTAAGAAATAACGAGACAATGAAACTGCGAATCAACGAATAGACGAATAGACGATTCAAAACCTATTTGTCTATTCTGCCTATCCAACATAACCATTTTCTGTGAACCATTCAACTTTTCGACGTAAATCGTTACGCATTTGTATACCGTGGTTTTACAGGGCAGGTGGGACATACATTTTTTAAATGGCGTCGTCGGGCGTGCCACAAATCAATGGCTTTGACAAGGGTTGTGTCGGCATTGCCAACTTTGCCGTGTGTTTGGCGGTTTTTAAGTGCGCTGTTGAGTTTGCGTGGGGAAACAGGGCATGGGCCGCTGCGAAAAGCGAGGCCTGGCACTTCGCGCACGGTGCCGTTGATGACCACGCGGTCGGTGTGACCAAATGGGTCAATGCATCCACAAGGCACTGAGACTTCTGCGGCGTGATAGGCTGTGCTGCTGTTGTGATCAACGCCGAGTGAGAGAATGTAGCCGCCATTGTGGATGAGGCGAGAAATGGGGCTGTCGGCGGTCCACACACCCGTGGTGAGGTGATCGGCACAAATGTATTCGGCTTTGGGGCCAAAGGCCGCCACGGCATGGGTGGGGTGCAAACTGCGGATCACACCGGGGCGTTGCCAAAAGGCGTTGGGGATGGCCCCGTTTGTTGAGGGTGTGATGAGTGGGTTATAGACGTGTGCGCCTCGGTGGTTAAAGGAGGGCATAACGAGTGTGCCGTGTTTGCCAATCACACTTAAAAGGGCATCAATAACCGTGTTTGCGCCACCAATGACCTGCCCTACTTTGGAGAGGGAGCTGTGAACCATCACGTCCATGCCTGTTTGTAGGCCGAGGTTTTTAAAGTCGCTAATGAGTTGTGTTTTGCTGATGCGTTGATCAGATTCAACGAGTTCTACATAGTCAAGTTCGGCATGGGCTTCGAAAAATTGTATCACATTTTCGAGGTCTATTTTTTTGCTGTGTTCGGCAGAGAGCAGCGCTGTGATTTCTGCGAGTGTTCGGTTGCCATCTGCCCAAAAGAGTGCCCACGCGGGCAAGCCCGATTTGCGAATGCGTTCTGCTATGGGTGTGGGGGTGTTTTCTGGGGTGGGCGATAAAAAGGCGGTGCGTTTGGGCACGCGTTTGGCATTTTGAGGGATACGTGATTGGGTTTTGGGTTTGGGGCCTGTTTTTTTGACTTGTTGTTCTAAGTGTGCAAAGTGATTGAGCATGTCCTCTTTGTCACTGTTCCAAAACCAGCGTTTGAGTTGGTTGAGGGATGTTTGGTGTTGTTCGCGCAGATAGGATGCAATTTCTATGGACTGTGTTTTGCGAAGGTGCTCGCAGGTGTGTTCGGTTTCGGTTTGGGCGATGTCGTGCACATCTTTGTCGGTGGCGTTTGCCAAATAGTAGAGGTAAGCGGCCATGCTCGCCGCACATGCTTTGAGGCCCGATGTGCTTAGAAGGGTGTGTATGTCGTTTGAGGAATGGTAGGCACTCCAGTTTTTACCTTCTTCGCGGTAGTGTGTCGTGATCCACGGACAGGGGAAGCCATATTTGGGGTCGCCTGCAAGGGTGTCGGATGTAGAGACAAAGCCGCCTTCCGTGAGCGTGTAACCCGAATCACTTTTTTTGAGGGTGGCCTGAATGATGTGTGCGCCAACGCGGTCGACAAATGTGGCCGACATGGGGATGGTAGATCGCCAAGAGAGTTGGCTGGCACAAATATTTGGGCGTGCGCCCACAGTGTCGATACACACACCCGCAATGGGTGTTTGTAGCCTGCGTGTGTGTTCCATGTAGTTGAAAAAGCTGTAACACTCATAACCGCTTAAGAGGCGAATAGTACGTTTGGGGCGGGGGAGTTTTCCTGAGGCGATGAGGCTTTCAAGTGTGCGGGCAATTTCAAGGCAAACGGCCACACCCGAGGCATTGTCAATGGCACCGGGTTCGGCACTGTGTGCGAGGGCCCACACTTCATCTTGTGGGTTGTCTTGGCCCATAATGAGACCGCTTACGAGGTCGTGTGAACCGACGTAGTCGTGTATGTCTACTTTAACGTGAACGGTGAGGGTGCCGTGCTTTTGGATGTGTTTGCGAAGTTTTTTGCCATCGTTTTGTGAGAGCACAAGACCCACAAGGTGAAGGTTGCCGTAAGCACTGTTGATAGACCCCCAGCCAAATTTGACCCACGGGGTTGCGTTGGGGAGTTCGGCTTGTGGGCAATCGGTGACAACACCTACTGCGCCTTTGTCGGCTATGGTTTTGAAGATGCTGCGGGCGTTGAGGTGGGTGAGAACGAGTTTGTTGCGCAAAGCGGTTGGACGGAGGGCTTCAAGTTGTTTTTGATCGTCAATGACCACGAGTTCACAGTCTATGCCTTGAGGCGGAGTGGCTGCGCTCCATTGAATGACGTGCCACGGATTGTCTTTGTAGTTGAGCACACGTTGGGTAATGGGAGAGATGATGTCGAGTGTGGCCGAGCGAATGTCACTGGCTTTGGGAATGATCCATCGCCCCGAACCAATTTTCCCACCTGTAGGGATTTTGTAGACTTCGGCTTTTGCGCCCGAGGCTTCGTAAGATTTGACGAGGGTTTCTGTGGTGTGGTGAAAGCGGTCAAACGAGTTCCAGCGATCCGTTTCAACAATGCGTTTGACATCGTTGAGAATGCGACGGCCTTGTGTGGCATTGTTGATGAGAGGCAAGGTTTTGCGATTAAAAGCGGCGAGGCTACGGGGTGTGCGAGCTGGCATGGGCAAACTCCTGTAGGTACAAGGCAATAAAAAGAAGTGATCGTCCATTTATTACAACGAGTTTTGCCAATTTGCAACATCAATTTATTCCGGCGCGTTTGCTCGAGCGATTACTGAAGTCATTTTTCAATCTCTTTTGGTCACTTCCTTATTGTGACGCAACATCGCTGATGAAAGTTTTGGGTAAAGTTTTTTTGGTATTGGTCGATATAAGTAACAAGTGATACAAAGATGTTGCGTGAAAGGTGTTGTGAAGTAATTAAGTTTTTTATTTACAGTTTCTTAAAGGTGGCTCAAAATGACATACATTTACTTACTTGTCGTTCTTCATTTGGTTTTAGGCGTAGCGTGTGCCTGTATTGCCAATGAAACCCGCCACAATGTAAAGTCTTGGTATATCGCAGGTACGTTGTTGGGCGGTTTGGCACTGATCGCATTGGTGGGCATCAATTTTCACAAGCAGATGCCCGCTGTGAGGTCCTAAATGATTGCAGGTGTTGGACATACACAAGCCAATTTGCTCAATCAAGCATTGGAACGCGCAAAAAGTGCGACAGAAGATATCACCACACTGTCACAAAAAAATGATGATGCTTCTGTGATGGGATTTTTAGATGACGTGCTCGATTTAAGTGATGGCAAGTCGTTGATGGGTGCATTGGGTGATTTGTCGCCCAATGAAGCCGATGGCGCACTCAAAGCTTTGGGGAAGTTGTTGCAGGCAGGCGTGGTTGGGTATGAATATCGCAAAGTGAATGGCGAAGTGCGCAAGGTGTTTATAGATGTGGCCATCGGCAGTGATTTGCATCGTGCCCCACTGGCGCGTGATGATGAAAAGTTTGACCGATTTGCATAGTTCACAACACGGGGTGTGAGTGAAAGCCGTTGGATCTTTTGATCCAACGGCTTTTTGTTTTGATACGTGGCTCAAATATGGGCATGTTTGAGCCACGTGGGGACAGCGATATCCGTCTGTGAAATTTTTTTGTCATTTGTTTTATGATGACTTTTAGCTATTATAGGCTTCTGGATATTGCCACACGCTTATTGCAGGATTGCCTAAAATTTCACCCCAAAATGTGAGGGTAGATACCTATGAAAGAAGACACTCCCAGTTCTACGGCGTTTACCGTTTTGCAGGGGCTTATGTATATTGCAGGACACCCTCGTTATTCATATCTGGTGAATGATGAAATTGCAAAAACGGGAAAACAAATTCTTTCTGCGTCTGATAAAGGGCTGAAGTTGCTCAAGCAACTTAAAAGCCCATTTTTTAAAGTACTTTTCCGTTTGGGTGAAAAGGCCTTGATGCCAGGCATTACCCTACATTATGCATTGCGTAAAAGTTACATTGAAGACATCACACGTCAAGCAATTGCCGATGGTAAAACACAAGTGATCAGTTTGGGTGCTGGGTTTGATACCTTAGAATGGCGTTTGCACACCGAGTTTCCAGATGTAAACTTTATCGAGATTGACCACCCTGCCACCAGCGCGTTTAAAGCCAAAGCACTCTTTGGCGAAAATTCTTCGCCATCCAATCTACATTTGTTGGCGGTTGATTTTAGCAAGCAGAGTTTGTTGGAGGCGTTGGGGCCTTTTGCTGGGTTTGATGCCACACGGCCGACCCACTTTATTTGTGAAGGGGTGTTGCCCTATTTGTTGGAAAAAGATGTGGTCATTCTTCTGAATTCTTTAAATGAGCTTACGGGCAAAGGGACGCGTTTTGTGTTTAGCAGTGTCGCACCAATGGACAGCCCCAATAACAATACGGGACCGTTGTTAAATTTGTATCTGTTTTTTATTAAAGAATCACTCAACTGGACCATTGAAAGTGTAGATATCCCAGCCTTTTTGGAGAAAAATGGTTTTAAGTTTATAGAATCGGCGTCTGTAGAAACTTTTAGAGACCGATATTTGGCAAAAGATCACGAAGGTGAGCTCCATCGCGGGGAATATCTGATTTTGTCAGAAATTCCTTAAGCTTGATACAAGGTATGGTGATAAAAATGGCAGATCGCAAGACGTTTAAAGTGATTTTGATTAAACCCTCTCAGTATGATACCGATGGGTATGTCGTACAATGGTTTCGTTCAATTACGCCCTCAAATGCTTTGGCCTGTGTGTGTGGCATCGTACAAGATGCTGCACTGCGCCATGCATTGGGTGACGACATTGAGATCGTTGTGACGGCATATGATGAATACAATACCCGCATTCCTATTAAGGCGATCAAACGCGATTTGAAGAATCCATCTGATGGGGTTGTGATGTTGGTGGGGGTTCACACACACCAATATCCACGTGCCATGGATTTGGCGCGTCCTTTACGCGAAGCGGGGGTGCAGGTGATGATGGGTGGGTTTCATGTTTCGGGGTGCCTTGCCATGGTGCCCGATTGGGAGCCTGCACTTGCATTGGCCAAAGAGTTGGGTGTGTCTCTGTTTGCGGGTGAGCTAGAAGACCATGTCGATGCGGTGTTAAAAGATGCACAAGAAGGATGCCTTAAACCCTTGTATAATGTGATGGATCAATTGCCCACATTAGATGTTGCTCCTACACCATGGTTGCCAAAAGAAGCTTTAAAAAAAGCTTGGAATTGGACGAGTATCGACTTGGGCAGAGGGTGCCCTTTTTTGTGTAGTTTTTGTACCATTATCAATGTGCAAGGGCGTTTGTCGCGTAGTCGATCTGTTGAGAGCGTGGTTGAGTATTTTCGTGTGCAGGCAAAGCGTGGTGTGACGCGTTATTTATTTACTGATGACAATTTTGCAAGAAATAAAAATTGGGAAGTGTTGTTGGATGGCATTATAAAATTGCGGGAAGAAGAAGGAATCATCATTGATTATTTTATGCAAGTAGATACCAAAGCAACCCGCATTCCGCGTTTTGTTGAAAAGGCAAAGCTTTCGGGGTGTTCAATCGTTTTTTTGGGTATCGAATCGGTTCGCCAAGAAAGTGTAAAGGCAGCAGGCAAAACACAAAATAAAGTGGCCGAGTTGCGGGATATGGTGATGACTTGGAAGCGGGCAGGTATTTTGACACAGGGCGCTTTTATTATTGGGTTTCCAACAGACACGCCTGAAAGTATTGCAGAAGATTTAGAATTTATTAAAACCAATATCCCTATAGATGTCTATGAATCGACGATGCTGATGCCGTTGCCAGGATCTGCAGATCACAGGCAACTGCTTGGTGACGGTGTGGCAATGGATTTGGACTTTAATAGATATGATGGTACGATGACGGCTATGGAACATCCCAATATGTCACGCGAGCAGTGGGCAGCACTTTATTGGAAGATGTATCATGTGTTTTATTCTTGGTCTCATATTGAGACCATTTTTAAGCGTGCTTTGGCCTGTGGTTTGTCTCCTTCAAGGGTGTTTGGGAGTGTTTTTGGTTATTATGGTCCCATAAAAATAGAAAATCTGCATCCGTTGGTATGTGGCACGATGCGACGAAAGTTTCGTCACGCAAGGCGTTATGGTTTGCCACTTGAGTCGCCTTGGATATTTTATCCCAAGCGTTTATTGGAAGTGGTGAGAACCCAAGTGCGTAGAATGGTTTTTATTTCCAAATTAGCAGTCGTCATGGTGTGGGCTTGGCAAAAAGTGCGTAAAAATGGTTATACCGATACTGCAATTGAGCAAAGAGAAAATGATCAAGTCACTCCAGAGATGTCAACCAAACTTAGTCAGGTGGCGTTGGGTTAATGTGTGGATGATTGTCATGGCTATGGTGCTGTTTTCCCTGTTGCCCCATATTAATGTTTATGAAATATGATGTGAATACTGATTTGTCAAATACCTCGCCAATCTACCATCCGCTCACATCCGGGCAAAGAGATGTGTGGTTAGATCAAATGGTGTACCCAGATGTGCCGTTTTATAACATTGGAGGGTATCTCAGAATTGATGGGCATATTGATCCCGTTGTGTTTGAACAGGCGCTGCGTCGGGTTGTGCAGAGTAATGATGCTTTAAGAATTGTATTACACAAAGGGAACCCACTGCCCGTTCAAGAATTTAGAAATGATGGTGTTTTTGATATTCCTTTTATAGATTTTTCTGAACAAAAAGATCCCATGCAGAAGGCCGAAGCTTGGATGCAAGCGCAATTTGTACGGCCATTTGAACTGTATGGGCATTTTCTTTTTCGTTATGCTATTATCAAGGTATCAGACCAATGTTATTGTTATTTTAACAATCAACACCATTTGGTTGCCGATGGTTTGTCTATTCTTATCCTTACAGAACAACTTTCAAAAGAATATAATGCCCTGATGATGGACCAATTGAGCAACGAAGTTCCCCCATCTTATCATGCGTTTATCTTAGAAGAACAAAAGTTTTTCCAGTCTAAACGATGTGAACAATCCAAGGCATTCTGGCAAAAAATTTATCAAGACCTGCCAGAACCACTTGTTTCTTACCCTAAGCGTGATACCGAAAATGATGTGCCGTTTCGAGGTGGTTTGTCTGCGCTGAGAATCAAGCCCAGTGAATATGCCGTTTTAGAGGATTTTTGCAAGGCACAAGGTGTTACGCCCTATCATCTTTTGCTTGCCGCGCTTTATGTGTGTTTTTTGCACAATGGCATTCAGAAGGACTTTGTATATGGGGCGCCTGTGTTGAATCGTTCTCATGCAAAGGCAAAAAAAACGATTGGGCTTTTTACCAGTGTGAGCCCTGTTCGTTTTTGTTTTGGGTTGGATATCAATACGCTTGATCTTTTGGGTTTGATCAGCGAGGAGTTAAAGCGTGTCTATCGTTATCAGCGTTTGCCATTGGGAGAAATTAATAAGCTTTGTGGGATATCTCAGGCGTTTGGTCGTTCGTTGTTTGATATTGGTGTGTCGTATGAAAAAAACGATTATGGTATGACATTTCAAGGTGCCCGTGCACAGGCTATTACCTATTCAAATGGATTTGAAAGACAGGCACTCTCTATTGCGCTTAAAGAATATCGCAAGGGCGATGATATCGAGTTGGATTTTTCCTTCAATCTGCAGGTTTTTGATGCCAAAGAGATCGACTATTTGAAACACCGTGTTCTTTTTGTTATGGAGGAGATGGTTCGCAACTCACATACAAATTTGAACAGGTTAGATATTTTACCCGCGTCAGAGAAGACGGATGTTTTGAGAGGTTGGAACGAGACCCAAAAAGAAATACCCAAGAAGTTGGCGCACCATTTTTTTGAAGATTGTGCAAAGACTATGCCTGAGCAATTGGCCGCTGTTTGTGGCCAACAGCAAATGACGTATCGGGTTTTGAATGAACAGGCCAATCAATTGGCGCATTATCTCACTGCTTGTGGCATTGGAAAACAAGATTTTGTTGGCATTTGTATCGATCGTTCATTTCATATGTTGGTTGCCATTTTGGGGGTGTTAAAAGCGGGCGCGGCCTATATTCCGCTGGATCCTAATTATCCAAATGCACGTCTTGCTTTTATGATTGGTGATGCCAAGGTCAAGTTGATTTTGACCCAAGAGGATCTGCTGTCTGTGTTGCCTCAAGATGGGGGCGATGTTTTTTGTCTGGATCGAGATAGGGCCCATTGGCAGGTGCAAAGTGCCAAACCGGTTGTTTTACAAACTGCCGATACAGATGATTTGGCTTATGTGATTTATACCTCTGGGTCAACGGGGCAACCCAAGGGGGTGATGATTGGCCATCAAAGTTTGGTGAATCTCATTGTTGCTCAAACTCGTTTGTTTGATATTCAAGCGCAAAGTCGCGTATTGCAGTTTGCTTCGTTTAGTTTTGATGCCTCTGTGTCCGAAATTTTTACAACATTGTCATCGGGCGCAACGCTTGTGTTGGCCTCCAAAGACGAGATAATGCCAGGCCCCAATTTGGTGCAAACATTAAACGCGTTTGAAGTTACCCATGTCACTCTGCCTCCATCTTCATTGGGGGTGCTTCCCTATACCGATCTGCCTGCTCTGGAAACGTTGGTGGTTGCGGGTGAAGCGTGTGCCGAAGATTTGGCAAAGAAGTGGGGCCCAGGACGGCGCTTTATGAATGCCTATGGCCCAACTGAGGCCACCGTATGTGCATCAACTTGGGTGTTTGAAAAGGAGATGGGCAAACCTTTGATTGGGCGTCCTATCGACAATGTTCAACTTTATGTTTTAAATGATGATTTGCGTCCGGTTTCTGTTGGTCAAGCTGGTGAGTTGCATATTGCGGGTATGGGAGTGGCAAAAGGATATTTGAATCGACCAGAATTAGAGTGTGAAAAATTCATTCCCAATCCTTTTGATAAGCGTGATGGTTCTCGTCTTTATAAAACGGGAGACTTGGTTCGCTGGTTGGCAGATGGTAATCTCGATTTTTTAGGACGCAAAGACTTTCAAGTGAAAATTCGAGGCTTTCGCGTGGAGCTTGAAGAAATCGAATCAACGCTTAGACAACATGCATCTGTGCAAGATGCGGTTGTGATTGTGACCGAATGGGGCCCACAGATACAAAACTTGGTGGCTTATTTTATTCCATCAGGAAAGGTGTTGCAAGACGACACGTCGATTTTGAAATCCTTTTTGCAATCAAAACTGCCCAATTATATGGTTCCTCATTTTATGCTTCCCATCGATCAGTTTCCATTAACACCCAGTGGAAAAATAGATCGCAATGGGTTTCCCAAACCGACGGGTGCCTTTTCAAAAGATGCTGAAAACAATCAACCTGTTACAGATGCCGAACAAAAATTGCTGTCCATTTGGAATGGTGTTATGCCGGGGGTTCAGATTGGGATTCATGCCCCTTTTTTTGATGTGGGACTCGATTCTTTAAAAACCATACAGTTTATTTATCATGTAGAGGCCGAGTTTGACGTGAAGCTCCATCCCAGTGTTTTGTTTCAGCAGAATACGGTTTCGGCGTTGGGGCAATTTCTTTCCGAAAAAAAAGATGGTTTTAAACCCTCTCAAAGTCTCGTTCACATTCAAATAAAAGAAAAAAAGGTGCCTTTTTTTTGTGTGACGGGTGGATATGGTGATGTTTTGGTTTTCAAAGACCTGGCTCAGTTTATGCCACGTTCATTTTATGCCTTACAACCGCCGAGTTGGACAAACGACAATGCGCTCTCCTTTGCGGATCTTGCAAGATACTATGTTCGCGATATTCAATCGGTTCAAAAAAAGGGGCCTTATCTATTGGGTGGATACAGTTTGGGAGGAATTATTGCCTTGGAGATGGCGCGAGAATTCAAAGAGATGGGTGAACAGGTTGATGCGCTGGTTGTGTTTGGTGCCCCGCTGACCCATGGGGTTTTGGGGCATTGGATATATAAGCGTTTGATGGGGACAGTAAAGAAATTTGTTCCAGAATCAGAGCAAAGCGAGTCGGAGGTTGTGCGTATTCTTAAAGGGTTGTTTCGCGATGAAGGTTTGCAACGACATATGAATAGTTTGACTGGGTATGTTGCCAGCCCGTATTCGGGTAAGATTACCATTTTTGAAGGCAAGCAGGCATCGTCTCGATTTTATCCGTGGAAGAAGAAGTGGCAACAGTTGGCATACGGCGGGCTAGAGATTGTTATGTTGCCAGGCAATCACCACAGTTTTATTCGATCACCCAACAATGCGGCGTTTGCCCAGCATTTGGAATGTTGTTTAGAAGGCGTTATGGCCAATTCTGTGGGTGAGGTGGGTAGATGAAGATTACGATTGTCACACTCGGAACCCGTGGTGATGTGCAACCGTGTATTGCGATGGGGTTGGGGTTGCGGGCTGCAGGTCATGAGGTGAAGATCGCTGCTCCTGCAGAATACGGCCACCTGGCTCGTAACAAAGGGTTGGACTATTTTCCGCTTCAAAATGCGTTTAGACATATTTTTGAAACCGAATCAGAATGCAGTCGGTTGAAGGAAGAGATCAATCCGTTACGCCTGATTTTTCGCCAAAGAAGTGTGGTAGAACCTGTTGTTAATCAAATTTTTTCAGATTTATGGACTGCCTGCCAAGATACCGATCTCATCCTTTATACAATATTGGCTTTGCCGGCTTATTATTATGCTCAAGATTTGGGTATTCCTGCTTTTATGGTATGCTTGCAACCGCTTTGTCGCACGCGGGCATTTCCGAGTGTTTTGTTTTCGCCAAAAATTTCAAATATTGCCTGGGTCAACCGTGCAAGTTACATATTGGTCGAGCAAGCGATGTGGCGATTTTTGCGGCCCTATTTTGTGTGTTGGCGAAAGAAAATGGGATTGTCGGCCGTTTCTTTTTGGGGGCACTTTAATCAGTTTGATGGCCATAAAACACCTATTTTTAATGGGTATAGCTCTTCGGTTGTTCCTAAACCCAAAGATTGGGGCGATCGAAACTATGTGACGGGATATTGGTTTTTAGACAGCACTCCTCCCAATTGGCAACCCCCTCCAGATCTGGTTCGTTTTCTCAAGCAGGGTTCACGGCCCGTGTGTTTTGGTTTTGGGAGCATGAACGACAGCCGTGTTGCAAACATGGTAAAAATGGCGATTGGTGCTTTAGAAAAAAGTGGTCAACGGGGAATCTTATTAACGGGGAAAAGTGATCTCAAAAAAGATGAGTTACCGCTGTCTGATCATGTTTTTGTGGCCGAAGAAATACCTCATGCCTGGTTGTTTCAGCACGCGGCCGCCGTGATTCACCACGGTGGTGCGGGAACGACCGCCACAGCCATTCGAGCAGGAATTCCGTCTATTATTATTCCTTTCTTTTTTGATCAGCTTTTTTGGGGGCGGCAGCTTGCCACTTTGGGTGTGGGGCCCGAGCCTGTGATCAAGAGGCGGCTATCGGTTGATGGATTGGCATTGTCATTAAAAGATGCGTTGGATAACAAGACGTATCAAAATCGGCTTCAAGCGTTAAGCAAGCAGATCAATGATGAAAATGGAGTTGGATGTGTTGTTGATACTTTTCATCGCGAGTTGGCCAGACTTTAAAACGGATCGTGTGGATTTATAGATGCCTACGCATAACCATTTTAACCCATCATCAGAGAATGACATTTTACGTGTTTTTCAATCTGCACCTCTTTTTCAAGGTTTGGGTCAAGGTATTTTGGAGCTGTTGGCCGCAGAGGCAGATTGGGTGGGGCTTGAGAGTGGCGATTTCCTTTTTAAAAAAGGAGATCCATCCGATGCGATGTATTTGGCAGTAACGGCGGGATTGGCTGTTTGGATTGAGCAAGAAGTCGTGGTTGGTTCAGCGGATACCAAAGAGGCTGGTGAAGAATCTGTTATTACCATGACCGAAGCGGATGGGACAACGTTGGTTGCCAAGGAAATTGATCAGGGAGAAACCATCGGTGAAATGCAATTTTTGACCAGTGGCAAACGCACGGCAAATGTGAGTGCGTTACAAGATACAAACGTGGTTCGGGTTCGTTATGATGCGCTTGAGTTTTTGGGCGATCAAAAAATGGTTTTTTTAGAACATTTGAGTCGCATTGTTCGCAAGCGTTTACAATTTAACCAGTTGGCCACCATTCTTCCTAAATTATTTGGTGTTCTTACAGCCGACGAGCTTGAAGATATTGTCGAACGGGCCGATTGGTTTGAGGTCCAAAGAGGAGAAACGCTCTTTTCTCAAGGAGATGTAGGCGATAGTTTTTACATTTTGTTGAGTGGTCGATTGGGAATCGCTGTGGTGGGTGAGGGTGGCGAACGCAAGTTGGTAAGTGAAGTGATGGCTGGTGAGATTTTGGGTGAAATGGCATTGTTAACCGAAGAAAGTCGTTCGGCAACGGTTTATGCGATTCGCAATTCCAATTTGTTTAGGCTTTCAAAAAGTGAATTTGATCGTTTACTGGAAAAATATCCTAAGTTTTTATCGCAAATCAACCGTGTGCTGATTGAGCGCCTTCGCGTTTCAATTGGTTCAAAGCGCAAAACCGAACCCACCTCTGTAATTGCCATTGTGCCTACAAGTCCCAATACGGCAACGGAAGATTTTGCACGTCACTTGTCTCAAGCCTTATTGGCAAGTTATGCCACATTGAGTGTCAACAGCAAACAAGTAGATGCCTTGCTCAATGCGCCGAACATTTCACAGGTGTCAGAAACCGACCCCAATGCCATCAGAATTGCAACGTGGTTTAGTGCCCAAGAATTGGCTTATCCGTTCATCCTACTTGTGGCCGACTCTCAGTTGACGCACTGGACGCGGTGGTGCGTGCGTCATGCCGACCATGTTTTGATTTTGGGAGAAGACGATGCTTCGGCAAATTTGGGCGAAATAGAAGATGGGCTATTATTTCATGATAAAACGTTTACGCCAGATTTCTTTTCATTGGTGCTTGTACATTCAGATCCTGAAACCAAGCCTGTCAGTACCCAGAAGTGGCTCAAAGAAAGAACGGTTGCCATGGTGCATCATGTTCGTAGACATGCACCTCAAGATTTTCAACGGTTGGCACGCTATTTAACGGGGCAATCTGTGGGGTTGGTTTTAAGTGGTGGGGGCGCGCGAGGGTTTGCCCATCTTGGTGCCATTCGCGCATTACAAGAAAATGGTGTTCCAATTGATATGATTGCAGGAACCAGTTTTGGTTCGATTGTGTCTGGGCTTTTTGCAATGGGGTGGAGCTTAGAAAAAATAACCCATGAGTTTCGTTTTGATCGGTCTGACTTATTGAAAGATATCACGCTTCCAATGGCCTCTCTTTTTTCTGGCAAAAAGATGGCCAAGGCGTTTAGAGGTTTTTTTGGCGATACGCGTATTGAGGATCTCTGGATTCCTTTTTTTTGTGTTTCAAGCAATCTCACACGCGCCGAAATAAAGGTGCATCAGTCGGGCGCGATGTGGCAAAGCATTCAGGCCAGTAATGCGGCACCGGGTATTTTTCCGCCAGTGGTGTTGAATGGCGACTTGCATGTCGATGGGGCATTGTTGAGCAATTTGCCCGCAGATATAATGAGCCAATATTGCAAAGGCACGGTGATTTCGGTCGATGTGAGTCCTGCTGTTGATTTGGCAGAGAATGCAGATTATGGAGATGGGCTGTCTGGGTGGGATATATTATGGCGCAAGTTAAATCCATTTTCTTCGCCAATTTCTGTACCAAGTTTGCTTTCTATTTTACATCGCTCTGGCGAACTGGCCAGTGTGGCCAATCAAAAAGAAATTGCAGAACGTGTTTCAGATTTGTATCTGCGCATGCCTGTTGAAAAATATAATTTGCAAGAGTATGATTTGTCCCAAGAAATTGCCGAAACCGGCTATCACTATGCTCAGATAAAAATTGCAGAGTGGTTACGTGACTCACCGCCATCATGGCTCAAGTGAAAAAATATGTGGTTCGGTTTAATTGTTTTGCTCGTTTTCGCAGTATGGGCCTTTACGGGTTATGATTTTGCCTTGGTGGTGTCTTCATTGGCTTCAGCAGATTGGCGATGGATATGTGTGGGGGTGGGGCTCAATGTTTTGTTGTTGTATTTGCGTGTGTATAAGTGGCGCTTTTTTAATTCGGCATTTAGGGATTTTTCATATTTCAATATGTCATTGGCGGCATTTGCTGCTTATACTTGCAATATGGTTGTGCCTGCCAAAGTGGGTGCATTTGTTCAAGCGTGGCTTTTGAGTCAAAAAGAACCGATTCCAGCGAGTACTGTTTTGAGCACGTTGGTGTTGGTGCGTGTTATGGATGGGGTTTCTCTTACTTTTGTTGGGTTGTTGGTTTTTAATTTTGTCGAGGTATCATCTGAGCAAAGTTCAATATGGGATGCTTATAAAACGGCAGGTGTTTTATTGGCGTCCTTTTTGTTTTTTGTGATTGTTTTTTTATTTTGGTTGGGGCGTTATCCAAGTGCCCGTATTGTTTTTGAGCGGTTTGTCAGGTTCTTTTTGCCAACGCGTTTTAAAGCCTCTTGTGGCAAGGTGGTGAATTCGCTTTGGGAGGGCTTTGCTGTTTTGAACCACGGTGGGAGCTTAGGTATTATTGCGTTTTTGAGTTTTGTTTTTTGGGGGGTGGCAGCAACGATGGTTTTTGTGTATCTTAAGGCTTTTTATGTTATAGATGTTCCGATGTATCTCCCTTTGTGTATTATTTTGGCACAAGCAGTCGGATTTATGATTCCCTCTCCTGGGTATGTGGGGCCTTTTCATGCCGCCACGGTTACTGCGTTGTCTTTTTTTGATATTTCTGGCGAGTTGGCGTTGTCCATCGCCATTATGATGCACGCGGCTTTGTTTGTGACCAATTCTTTGCTGGGTATTATTTATCTGTGGATCGAAAATTTGAATGTTGTTGCTGTCATTAAAAAGGCAAAAGATGGATTTGGTTAAGATCAATGCAAAATTGAAAAAGTGACACTTGGCGTGTGTTGAATGATACGGGTGCGGTATTGGAGCAGGTGATCGAAATGTGAGTGGGATGATACTTTCTCGTATTGGAGTTGATGTGTATTGTAAAAGAGGCCGTTGGATCTTTTGATCCAACGGCTTTTTTTACATCGTGGATGTTTTTGGCCTCATAGGGCTGGGTTGTGTTATTTAGGATCTGGAATGACTACGCCGAGTTCATTGGCTGCTTCACAAATGGCATCCCAAGTGTTGTCTTCAATGAAGATGCCTTCGGCTTCGCGTTGGGTTTGGCGTTCTTGTTCAATTTCTCCGGGCAGATAAACTTTGCCGTGGTCGGGGTGAACGGGTGATGATTTGACCCAATCGATCAGTTTTTGGATTTCGGCCTTGTATTCGTCTATGTCGATAAAGCTGTTGATGTTGATGGCTATGGCAACAAACCCACTGCCGCCACGGGTGGGTTTTTCACTGCTACACCCAGCCCAAGAAAGGCCACCGGCAATGGCTTCAATCATCATGCCCAAGCCATATCCTTTGTGTCCCATTGTGCCACCCAAGGGCAACATGGCCGCCAAGCCATCTTTAAAGAGATTGGGGTCTGTGACTGTGTTGCCGTCTTTGTCTACGAGCCAGCCTTCAGGCACATCTTGTTCACGCGCTTTATACACATCCACTTTGCCACCTGCGGCCATGCTGGTGGTGATGTCAAGCATAAGGGGGGGGCCACTTTGTGTGGGCGCACTAAATGCAATGGGGTTAGGTGGTAAGCGACGGCCTGTGCCACCAAAGGGTGCCGTAAAGCGTGCGCCACCATTGAGCATGAGCAAACCAATACAGTCGCGTTTTGCAGCTATGGGCGGAAAATCACCCAAGCGACCTATGTGACTGCATTGGTGTACGGCCACGGCACCAAAGGTGTGGGTGAGCGCCCGGTCTGTGGCCATTTCCATGGCGCGTCGGGCAAGCACGATGCCCAAGCATCCTTCGCCATCAATGACCACTGAGGCGGGGGTCTCGCGCACAATTTTGAGTTTGCCCACGGGTTTCATACCACCGGCTTTGATGCTTTTTAAATAGGAGGGGGTGCGAATAACGCCGTGTGAATCGTGGCCCATGAGATTGGCTTCTACAAGATGGTCGGCCATAATTTTTGCCTGATCTTGAGGCAGATCAACCGATTGAAACAGGTCGGTGACGAGTTTGCGAAGGGGCATATGGTCTATATGTGGCATGTGTTTTCCTTTTTTATAGGGATGAAAACGATTGGGCTTGTTTGATGGCTTGTTTAACCCACTCTAAGGATGGCGTGGGCATAATGCCGTAGTTGTAAAATGCAAATTTTGTGATGCCAAGCTGTTGTGCTGTGTCAACATGTTGACACAGTGTTTCTGCGTTGACAGATGCGGGTGCATAAGCCTGTAAACCCACAATGAGCTGATCGGGACTTTTTAAGTGTGGCAAGTGTGTTGAAATGGCGCGGTGGGTTTGTTTTGGATCGTGTGTATAAGAGAGGATTTCAACACTGTCGGCAATTTCAACAATGGCTCTGGCATTTGCACCGCTTATTGTGGGGGTGCCCATGAAGATGAAGGAGAGGGGGATCTGAATGGCATTTTTAATGTCATAAACCAGTGAAGCAACCACATTCTCACGCATGTGATTCAATGCTGTGAGTTCAGGCATTTCTTCGGCGAGTGCTTCTGGCGATGCCTCAATGGGTTGCCCTGTGGCAAATAGCGTATGGATTTTTTGGGTAACCTGTTCACGTAAGCGGGTAATATCGATGTTGGCTTCCATGGCTTTGTGTTGACAGGCAGGGCAAAAGCAGAGTGAATAAAGATATTGACCACCCGGGCCAAATGGCACACCATGTTTGAGGTGATAATGTGCATGCCCCCAACCTGCATAATCGAGTGATTCACATTCGAGCATTGTGACGCCATAATTTTGTACCAAGTCTTGAGAGAGTGCTCTGGCATAATGACGCACGTTGGGGTTGGCTGGGCAAAGGGCCGAGGTGCTGATGTCTCCCGTACAGCGTTCAATGGCACAGTTGGGATATTTTTGAGCGAGGTTGGAATTGTGCAAAAAGACGGTCCAGGCTTGTATGTCTATGCCTATGCGCATTGCCTCATCTGTTGCTTTGCCCCACCAATTGTCTTTGCCCATCCACGTGCTGGTAGGTGGTTTGATACAGGTTTGGTTGTAAAGATCTAATTGGGGTTGGAAATAGGTGGCGGCTTGTGCAATATGTAGGGTATTGTTTTGGGGCAGATGTGGGCGCAACATATCAAAGGTGTGATAGGCCGATGCAAGATTGATGGCGTTGAGGCCCACCTCATTTTTGAGTGTGCTTAGAACTGTATGATATCCTTCGTCATTTAAATCCCAAGGATAGGTCCACATGGTGGTGTGAATAGATGGCATTGGCTTTTGCTTTCTGAATGGTATCATAAAATTAAATGCAGTGGACTGAATACATGATTGGTTTTGATCATCTGTCAAGCAGTTTCACGGTTTGCACTTGCGTGAACATGGCAAATGCATTAAAATCAACGAATGGGCGAATGGGCGAATGGGCGAATGGGCGAATAGGCGAATAGGCGAATGGACGAGGAGGTTTTGATTTGTTGATGACTCGCTACGCTCGTTGTCGCCAGTGACTGTGCATTGATTCGTTGATTCGCAGATGACTCGCTACGCTCGTTGTAGGCTTTGCCTGTGCATTGATTCGTTAATTCGTTAATTCGTTGATTCGTTGATTCGTTGTCGCCTGCGGTTGTGCGTTGATTTGTGGTTTCGCAATTTCTGTTTTTAAAGGAGTCATTATGGAAACGCTTGGTTTGGGTGTGATTGGTTGTGGCAATATGGGGGCGAGTTTAGCCAAAGGGGCGGCGGTGTTAGATTGTGCACAAGTGGTGTGTGTGAGCGATGTGGATGAAGAAAAAGGGCGTGCATTATCGGGTGAGATGACGTGTGATTATGAACCCGATTATCGGGCGATGTTGGCGCGAGAAGATGTGCAAGCTGTGTTGATTGCAACACCGCCTTTTTTGCATGCAGAACCCACACTTGCGGCTGCAGAAGCTGGGGTACACATTTTTTCTGAAAAACCGATGGCACCCACCTTGGCAGGATGTGATGCTATGCTTAAAGCTGTTGCACAACACGGTGTAAAATTGGGTATCGGTTTGGTGTGTCGGTTTCATCCGGTGCATCGCAAAGTGCGCGACTTGGCACACGAGGGGGGCTTAGGGGTGCCTACAACGATGACGGTGCATCGTTTGGGGGGTGGGTGGGGTGGGCAGTGGACAGCTCCTTGGCGACGGTCGCGTGCTCAAAGTGGTGGAACATTGATGGAGATTAATGCACACGAAATTGATTTTTTGCGGTTTGTAATGGGAGAGGCCGAGTCGGTCTATGCGGTGGGGGGCACCTATTTGCAGCGAGATTCCGATTTCCCAGATGTGGCATTGGTGTCGGTGCGCTTTAAAAATGGTGGTGTGGGGCTGTTGCATTCAAGCCAAGCCAGTGCCATTGGTGGGTATGGTGGGCGTTTGGATTGTTCTGAAGGTTCGGTCGTGTTTCCCTCCTTTTGGGGCAATGAGGGTGGGCTGCGTTATAAACGGCATGATGGTGACGAAACGGCTATTGCGGCCTCCGATTTGGCCAAAAGTGAAAGCCCCGTTACGCAAGAGTTACGTGCCTTTAGTGAGGCTGTTTTAAAAGGTGAAGACCCACCTGTGGGTGGGGCAGAGGGGCGTGCGGCCACCGAGATCGCATTGGCGGCTTATCGGTCTATTGAAACAAATGCGGTTGTTGACTTGCCAATGTCTGAGTAAGTGTGTATAGAACTTTGTTAAGGATGAAATTTTATGGCTCGTCGGTTTGAAATTCCAACATTTTATAAGAGCGATATCATCTCACGTGTTAAACGCGCCCGCCAACTACAAGATTCTAAGAAGCGCGATTTGCATCCTTCGATATTGGATTTTGGGCCGGTTCGGTTTTTTTTGGCGCGGCATTTTGGGTTTTGTTTTGGTGTCGAAAATGCCATTGAGATCGCTTATAAAACATTGGACGAACACGGCGACAAGCGGGTTTTTTTCTTGAGCGAAATGATTCATAATCCCAATGTGAATCAAGATTTACAAGACCGAGGGGTTCAATTTATTTTTACCCCATCGGGTGAGCAGTTGGTTCATTGGGATCTTTTGACGCCCGATGACATTGTGGTGGTACCTGCTTTTGGTACGACAGTGGAAATACAAGAAGCTCTGGAAAAACGAGGGGTAGACCCTTACACATACAATACAACGTGCCCATTTGTTGAAAAGGTATGGAAACGCAGCGCTCAGTTGGGTGCTGAAGATTATACGGTGGTCATTCACGGCAAAGCAAGTCATGAAGAAACCCGTGCCACGTTTTCGCATACCGTACAAGGTGCTCGGGCTGTGGTGGTCTTGGATTTGAAAGAGGCGCATTTGTTGGGTGGGATTATTCGGGGGGAGTTGGGGATAGACGTTTTTGAAGAACGATTTGGACATAAGTGTTCCGATGGGTTTGATCCTTTGCGGCATTTGTCGCGCTTAGGCGTGGTTAATCAAACGACCATGCTGGCTTCAGAAACACGAGAAATTGCGCGGGTTATTCGCGAAGCATTGGTCGATCGTTTTGGTGCCGATCAAATTCATGAACACTTTGCCGATACATCTGATACCTTGTGTTATGCCACAAATGAAAACCAAAATGCCACGTATGCACTTATTAAACAAACAGCCGATTTGACACTTGTTGTGGGTGGTTACAATTCTTCCAATACTTCACATATTGTCGAATTGTGTGAAAAGGCAATGCCTACTTATTTTGTAAAAAATGCCGATGAATTGATTTCTGATGAAGCCATTCAACATTTTGTGTTGTCTACGCGCAAGGTCACTACCACAACGCATTGGTTGCCCTCAAAACGTCCATTGGATATTGCTTTGACCAGTGGTGCATCTTGTCCAGACGCTGTTGTGGATGATGTGTTGTTGCGCGTTTTGTCATTTTTTGATGACGTACGTGCTATTGAGGATGTTTTAAACCCTTATCCACTGATCCCCATCGAATCGGCATGATGTGGATTTGTTTTAATAAAAAAGCCTCTTAAAACAAAATGGTTTTAAGAGGCTTTTTTTGTGTGAGATATGGTTTACAGTTTTTCTAAAGGTCCCAATGCCACAAGTGCAGGTTCTGTGTCTAAGGGATATTTTTCTAAGTATTCGGCAATGTGTTTGGGTGTAACGGCAGCAATTTCGGCCTGTTCTTCAACCAGTGATTTTAATGGGGTTTGAGTGCTGAGACTGCCCACAATTTGCGAAAAACGCGAAAGACCATTTTCGCCACTACAGGCCAAACTGGTTGCAAACTTTGTTTTGGTTCGTTGAAGCGCCTCTTGGTCTATACCTTTTTTGAGATCGGCCATTTCTTTTTTGATAATGTCAATGACCTGTGAGGCGTTTTTGGGATCTACAGAAGTATACAGATAAAAGAGGCCAGTGTCGCTAAAGCCAATGTAATCTGAGGAGGCTTCATCGGCCAGACCTTGTTGGATCACAGACCAAAAGAGTTTGCTGTTTGAAGATGCACCCAAATAAGAGGCCAGCAAGTCCGCTGTTGTGGCGTCATCGGCAGAGGCTGGTGGTGCTGGCAAGGCCAGGGCGATGTGTTCACGCGTGACGTCTTCTTTTGGAACCACACGATGGGTTGCCTGAAATGTGGGTGGTGTTTGTGTGCGCCCTTTGTCTTGTGGTTCCCAGTGGCTGCAATGTTTTTCAACTGTTTTGATGATTTCGGTTTTGTCAAATGCACCTGTAATAATAAATGTAAGGTTGTTGGGGCCATAGCGCTTTTGAAAGTAGTTGGCCATTTGATCGCGCGTGATGTCTCCTACGGTTTCTTCTGTGCCTAATACACTTTGCCCCAATGGATGTGTGCCATATGCGGCTTGGATGAGGTCGTCTATGATGAGGGCATCGGGTTGGTCTCTATACATGGCAATTTCTTCTAAGATAACTTTTTTTTCCATGTCAAATTCGTCATTGGGCAAATGCGAGCGCATCATGTCTGCAAGTATTTCAACCGAATCTTTTGCACGTTGAGATTGTACCCAATGAAAATATGCTGTACCTTCCCACCACGTATAAGCATTCCACATGGCACCCAAATCGTCTACGTCGAGCGAGAGCTGACGCCAATCGCGATTGGGGGTGCCCTTAAAGCACATGTGTTCTAAAAAATGTGAGATACCCATGACCGATGCTGGTTCATCTCGTGAGCCAGTGTTGACAAAAAACCCCAACGCGGCAGAATGAATACGCGGTATGGATTCAAAGATGAGCGTGAGGCCATTGTCGAAGGTATGGGTTGAAAACGGTGATGACATTGAAGCTCCTGAAAAAACGGTGAAACGGCAAATGGCAAACGGCAAACGTGAAAACAATTCTTCTCTTGATGGGAAGAAGTTTGCCCTCTCACGTTTGCCGTTTGTCTGCTTTACAATTTTTTCTGCATCGCAATTTCTTCATGCTCTGGCAAATAAGGCACATCTGTGCGGTCCCAACCTCGGCGACCATGCACGCAGTGGATGCCCATAAGTTGCCGTTTCATGGGCGTATCGGCCCATTTGACAACACTTTCTTGTGGGGTACGTGCCACATATTTTTTGACAAAGAAGGGCATGTAACCAAATATGGCCAAACGACGATCTCGGGTTGTGGTATTGGCACAACCGGTGTGCCAACAGACGACATTCCACAAAACGGCATCACCGGCTTTGTAGGCCATTTTTTTCATGTTGGGCATTTTTTCTAAGTCTTCACCTTTGTATTGATCTTTGGGAGGGCCTTCTGGGTTTTTATGCGTGCCTGGAACCAATGAAAAACACCCCATGTTTTCGTCTTGATCATCGAGAAAGTAGAAGACTTTTATTTTTAGAGAGTATTGAGGGTGTGTCCAAGGTGGCCAATCACGGTGCCAACCCGTATGCGCAGCGGCACCTGCATGGTGATTGTGATAGAGCATTTCCATCACCTGATAGTCGGGGCCAGTGATGTTTGCCACATATGGCAAAATTTTGGGGTTGTTGGCCAGATCGAGCAATGTGGTGTCTGTGTCAAAGTTTGGCGAAATGGTGTGGGCGTTGGGCCCATTGCCATAGCCACCTTTTACAGTCCCGTCTTTGACCGACCTTTCCCAATCAGGCTTGAGTTCGCTTTCGCGTTGTTCAAACCCTGCGCGTAAACGTTCCAAACCAATAGGTTCTACCGCATTGGGAATGATGATATACCCATGTTGGTCGTAAAACGCACGCTCCTCAGTAGTTGGTGGCGGATATTCCGCCACATCTGTTACAGCCATGGTCAACTCCTATCGGGTTGTTGTATGATGTGTGTATTCGACAACACACGGTGTGGGCTAAAATTTTTTCAGTTTGACAAGTTCTTCGTGTTCTGGCAAATAAGGCACATCTAAGCGATCCCAAGAAGCACGCCCTTCTACAGCATGAATGCCTTGTAATTCGCGCTTTTTGGGTGTGTCTGCCCAATTGACGACCAACGGAGGTGGGGTTCTGCTCACCCATTTTTTGACCCAAAAAGGTTGGTAACTGCCAATGACAATCCTGCGGTCTTTGTTGCTGGTATTGGCTGTACCCGTGTGCCACATTAAAACATTCCACAAGATGGCATCACCTGCTTTGCCTGTCACCTTTTTCATGTTAGGCATGGTTTCTAATGCATCATCGCGGTATTGATCTTTGGGTGGGCCATCGGGCAAAGTGTGTGTGCCTGGAACAATGGAAAAACACCCCATATCTTCGGTTTGGTCGTCGAGAAAATAGAATATTTTAGCTTTGATAATCCATTTATGATGTGTCCAAGCAGGCCAATCTCTGTGCCAGTTGGTGTGGGCTTTTGTGCCGGCATGGTGGCAATGCGCGGTGACGCTCATAGATTGTGTTTGGCCAATGATGTCTTCAACCAAGGGTAAGACTTTGGGGTTGGCAGATAAGTCGAGAAAGACTTCATCTTGCTCATCTACACGAGACATGGTATGTGCATTGGGGCCGTGTCCGTAGCCTCCTTTGGCTGTGCCTTGTGCAATGTCTTGACGCCATTTTTGTTCTGTTTGAGACTGTATGCGTTCGTAGGCTTTTCGCACACGTTCTAAACCGATGGGTTCAATGGCGTTTTCGATCATGACATAACCTTGTTCGTCTATTTCTTTGCGCTGTTCAGGTGTCATACCATTTCCTTTTGTTGCTTTGTTATTTAAGATGGGTTATGACTTGTTGAGTGGGCTTGGTCCCAAGACACATAGCGTACTTGGGGTGGGCGGGTATGTTTCTAAATACTGTTGAATCTGATCTTTGGTGACCGCATCTATGCTTTGAGCAATTTCGTCTATTGACCGCACTTTGTTTTCGAGAAAAAGATCTTCCAGAATACCCGATGCTCGGCCTTCGGGTAAATCACCTGTGGTAAACAAACGGCCTTTGAGCACCGTTTTGGCCCGGGTGATTTCTTCTTGGGTTATGTCTTGTCCCAGGCGCGTTATTTCATGTTGGCACACATCAAGCGTTTCTTGGGCGCGTTCAGCGGTGGTGCCTGCATAAAGCGCCACCAAACCACCGTGTCTTCTGGCACGATAAAAAGCGGAGACGCTGTAGGCCAACCCACGTTTTTCACGCACTTCGGTAAACAGCCTGCTCGACCCGCCCCCAGATAGCACACCTATGGCGAGTTGGGCGGGGTAATAGCTTGTATGACCCCGCGGTGGACCACCGTAGAGCAAGCCAATATGGGCTTGCTCTGAAGGTTTGGCATGATGTTCATTTCGGTTGGCAATCATAATTTCTGGTGATGTATGGGGTAAAGATGTGTTCCCTTCCCAACTGCCAAAGACTTGATGAACGGTTTGAAAAATTTCTTCGGATGATAGACCACCAGAGACGGCGATCAGCAGATTTTTGGGGGTGCAATGGGTGGCCCAATGTTGGCGCACATCGGCTGGTGTAATAACAGAGATGCTTTCTGGATGTCCTAATGGCACACGCCCCATTGGTGAACCCAAACCGATTTGGTAGGTGAGATAAAGAACCTGTTGTAAGGGATCGTCTTCAAGTCGTTTGAGTTCTTCAAGGGTGAGGGCTTTGGCAATTTCAACCTGTTGGTCTGGAAAAGATGCACTGCGAAAAAATTCGGCATAAAGGGTTAGAGCAGGCTTAAAGTTGGCAGGCAACATCTGAGCTTGAAACGTGGTATGTTCTACGGCGGTGGTTGAGCTTCGCCTGATACCCAAATTGTCAAAGGCATTAAATATGGCGTGGGCATCGTGTTTGGGCGTGCCTTTAAAGAGTACATCTTCGGCAATGCGGGTGATACCCAAGCGGTCTTCGGGGTCATCTTTGGCACCTATGGTAAAGCGCAACCCCATGACAATAGACTGGGCACCTGGCATGGATTCAATGACCACAGAAATACCATTTTTAAGTGTTCTTATTTCAGGTGCAGGCATAGACATAAAAACCTCAAGGTTGGAGCAGAATATTCTAAATTACGGTATGAGCACCAACAATCTAAAACAGGCACATCAAAACACAAATCTAAAAATAGGTGTGGTATTTGTGATTTGGCAAGGTGTATTTGAAGGGATGCAAGTGACGTGTGTTTGGGATGTTAACTTTCGAGGTTTGAGGCTTGCCAGGCAATGGAGAGATTGGGATTTAGCGATTGGAAACGGGCTGTTGGCGTGTTGACCAAACCAAAGTTTTGCACGCTTCCAAGAGAGGGGAAAGATTTGTGAAAGGCACGACGGATATAGTCGCGGTTGGAAATGTGTGTGTCTTGTGGGCTGGTGAGCAGATAGTGGAACCCATTTTTTGGGGCGGTTTGAATGATTTGGTGCATAAGCACTTTGATGAAGTTTTCATTTTCCATTTTGAGTCCGCTAAAATTGAGCACATCTAAAAGCAGAGCCCGGGTGTTTCGGTTGCGCAATTCCACAAGGGTAAAATACCCTTTCCAAAGTCCGTCAGATATGATTTTGTAAAATGATCCGTCTGGACACATAATTTGCTTGAGGTCGCCTGTGTTGCAATCGTTTCCTGGCCAACTGCGGTAAATGATGCTGACATCTTTGCTGGGCGCACAAAGAATTTGCGAGGTACCAATGACCACTTGGCGCAGTTTGGTGATTTCATTTTGTACAATTTCTACATGATCTGAAAGGGTGTTTTCAAGTACAAAATCGCTCATTAGTTTGCCCAGTTTACCCAATTCTTTGCGGGCATATTTGAGGTATGCTTGTGGGGCCACTTGGCGTTCTTTTTGATCGTCTTCGGCAAAACCTGTGGCCAAGTGCTTTGCTTGAGATGGATTTTGAGCAGGATGTTCTCGGCTTGCAAAAGAGATTTCGTCTTGAAGAACGAGATACACTTCTTTGTAAATGCGTTTGAGTTGACGCACATTGCGTACATTTAAGAGGGCAGTGTAGACCTTAAAACATTCTCTGTGACGGTCGTGAAATGCCACCAAGTCTGCACCATCAATGTTGAGAGTTTGGAGAAGTTGCCCCATACCAATATCGGGTAATTTGTTGCCCAGGTCATTGCGTTTGCGCCGTGCTTGTTCGATGGCGGGAGTGAATAATATTTGAATGAGGCGATTGAGGTTGGTGTCGAGCAAATTGGAGTCTTCTGCGTCGTAGATGTCATATGTCAGCATGGCTTGTTCGGTTGAAGAAATGAGTCTGGTAGCGCGTTCATTGGTAAAGCGTTTTTTGAGTTCTCGAAAAATATTTTTCCACTGACTGGTATAAAATTGTGCCAAAGATTTGATGTGTTTGTCTTTGAGTTCGGGAAAAACATCTTCTGATAATTCGCGTTCAGATTCATAAACGCGGTCGGTTAAAAGGTCGTTGAGGTTGTCGAGCAACAAGTCGGTTTCACCCGTGTCAAATGCGTCGCGAATTTCGGGGTGATTGACCAATGCATATTCAATGGCATAATCGGCAAGCAGTGGAATTACGGCATCATTACGATGTTTCATGCGAATGCGCATGAGTGTGGGAAAGACCACTTGTGGCACTGGGCGATAGGCGGCATCAAAGTCGAAGTCGATGCCTGCTAAAACGGCGTTTGTGCGTTCTTCAATGGTGTTTAATGGCATGATGTTCAGGTCAAAGGCTTCTGCCAATCCATTGACAAGGCGTTGGCGTTCGCGTTTGGCCAAGTGTTTGGCATTGAGTACATCACGCAGACGGTTTTTGCGGCTTTCGCGGTTGGGAAGGCTGTCTATGAGGGTGCGAATGCGTTCGCGGTTGACGGTGCCAACTTCTTCTATGCGATCACCTGCGATGGTGAAGGCTTTGCAATAAGGTTTGAGCGGTGGAAAGAGCAAGTTACGCGCTTCTTGAATGTGTTTGAGATAGCGTGTGCGATCCGGCATTTTTGGGCTTTGTTTGAGCAAATAGAGGTAATACAATTCGACATCTCGCGGTTCATTCATGTCTAACTGTGCACCATTGGTATATTCGCGTAGGCGCGCCAAAATGGTGGTGAGCGGAATTTGTTTTTCAAGCCAAACCAGGTGTTCCAGAAAGCGCGCATTTTCGTGTGAAACCAAGTTGAGAAAATCTGGGTCTTCAAAAATGTTTTTCTGTATGGCCATTTGTGCAAAGTGGCTGCGTGTTTGGTCGTCGGTATCTTCAAGTAATTCGGCTAACTTTTCCAATTCGATGCTGTTGGGATAGTGTTTGGCAATGTGGTTATAAAAGATGATGCTGCGTCGTTTATCCCACCTTGACAAGGCATCCAAATTGTTTATTTGGGGCAAGTTTAAATAATGCTTGAGCAAGAGCAATTGCGAGGGATCGTTTAGGCTAAATGTGGGGCCATAGCGGGTGTTTAAGTGGTGTGGCAGTTGTGCAAATTCTGCTTCGGTTGATTGGTCATGTTTGTTAAACAAACGACGGACAAAGGGTGCAAATTCGATGTCATTGCCCAAACGTGTGACCACTTCGTTTATGGCTGGTGTGCCAATGCTGTCTAGTGCCCATTCGACCAAACTGCGGTTGCGACACATATAGGGGGTGAGTAAAAGGTCGATCAAGGGCGTAATGGCTTGCTGCATTTTGTGTGTGCCCGAAAAATGCACGGCGGTTTCTTGAACGCCAAGTTGGCGGCTTTTGAGGTTGTGTAAAATGCGGTCGGCAATGCGTGAGGTTTTGGATGGGTCAATAAAACCGATGGCAATTTTTTGTGTGGCGGCACTGTCATGTGTAAATATCCATTCGAGCATTTCGGGCAAGATGCGGTCTTCTTCTAAGAGCAGTTGTAAAATGTTTTGCCGAATGGTGGTCCACCGAATCTCTGTTTCTCGCGAACGGGTATTTCTGCTTACAATACGGTTGCCTATTTGGTGCCGTTCCCAGGCGGTGCGGTTGCGATTACAAAATGCCACAGTAAGGGCATGGATGGCATCGTTGAGGTTGGCAGATAAAAATTGTCGGGTGGTTTGAATAACATTTTTTGAGGGGCTTTGTAAACTGAGAATAAAGATACGCAAGAGGCGGTTTTTGATGGCGACACGGCGCGTTTTTTGGAACAATTCGGTTAAGAAATGGAGTGCATTCAGGCGTGAAGCATCATCTCCACTGCGTTCAATCATGAGGTGTGCCACCTCAATAAGTGGTTCGAGAGGGCGCACATCGGCCAAGTTTGTGGCTAAATGAGACATGGCCAATGTAAGGTCTCGCAAAACTTGTGGTACTTGGTCTATGCGTATGCATTGGGTGTAGGCATAGACCACATCTTGGAGCAGGGCTGGGTCTCCAATGCGCGGTGCAATGGCCGATAAATGTACCAAGGCTGGTACTTGTTGGGGGCCAGATCGATTTGATAAATTTTGTGCGAGCGCTCGTTTTTCTTGGAGCAATGCTGGGGTGAGTGGTACTTGTTTGCGCACGCCAGTAAGGGCACCAATAGGTTCGTCTCCATAAATAGATCGCATATCTAAATGGGATGGATGAAATGCAAGTGCGCGTTCAACAGTTGCAAGCATCCAATTGGTTTGATGGATCAAGTCCTCAAAACGGATGTGTTCATTTTGGGTATGTGGATATCGGCTGGTGGAACAAAAGTCGATCACCCAAACCCCCAACGGAGACAAACAAATGGTATCTCCTCCCACATAACCCTCTTCGGCAAATAAGATGCGGGGATTAAAACCACAATCGTGTGCGGCTTGCTGGGCAAGATGTACAAAAGGATGTGTTGCTGGCATATGCAAAACGGCCATGCGGGCCGTTTCGTTTCGTTCGACACGCACGGGCGGATCCATGCTGATGACGAGGTGTATGTTGTTGAGCAAGCTTGCTGGCACTTGTTTGATGCCGCGATAACCCAATTCTTCTTGCACTGTGAAAACAATGCGAATATCACCATGTGATAAGTTGGCCTTATGTATGTAATCAAGGGCCGATAAAATGGCTGCGATACCTGCTTTGTCATCGGCCCCTAAGCTGTTTTTACTGTCTGATCGAATTTCACCTGATGCGTGAAAACAATGAGAAATGGGGACATCGCCACCTGGATACACACAGTCCATATGCGCGGTAAACATGAGGTTGAGTGCTTGGGGAGCGTTGGCAGGCTTTTGGGCAATCACATTGCCATAGGTGTCTTGTTCTATATTCTCAAAGCCCATGTTTTTTAGTTGGGCAATGAGATATTGGGCAACGGGCTGTTCGTTTTGAGAGGGGCTGTAGAGGCTGATAAGGTCGAGAAAAGTGTTGAGAAGTATTTGAGGGTTTGTCCAGCAGGGGATGTTGAAAAATTGCTTTTCAAAGACGGCTTGCGAAATCGTACGGTTTTGTGCACTGACTGGATGGATGCGTGTCAGTCGTTCTACGCCGCGCCCTTTGAGGCGACCTGCAGCTGCGAGCATGCGCAGCTCTTCGGACGAATAGGTGCGGATGGTTTGATCGGGAGAAGGCATGAGGTAGAAATAAAAATTAAAAAAATTACTGCCGTCTTGAACTTCGTCTATGGTGTTGATTTGGTTTTTTCATTTTATCTTTTTAATTGCTTCTGACTGTTTACTTGCCCTGGATTAAGGGCTGGCTGGTTGGTGATAAATTTGCCGTGGGGAGGCAATTGGGTGACGCCGTGAGGGACGAAGCGCACTTGCTCCACTTTGCCTGTTTGATAGTGACTGACGCCAAAAACCAAAGGGGGAGGCATACCATTGGTGTGGTTGAGGGCTTCGAGGGTGGCGTATAACACACCGTAAACATCATCGTCGAGACGGCCTCGGGCAGCTTTGGCTTTGTTCAAAATTTCAGAGACAAAATGACGAACGGGTTCTTTGAGGGTGCGAAAGCGTTCGAGCAAATCTTGTTTGTCTTGCTCGGTGAGTGCTCGCATTTGCTTTTTGGCCAGTTGTTGTTGGCTGTGGACAAGTGCACGGTGTTGTTTCTTTGATGGCATAAAAACCTCTTAGGTATGCTATGTCTATTTGAAAATATGGCTTTATGGCAATTTGTTGTCAAGTTTCCATTTGACGTCTATCTGTTTGTAGGATATTATCTGAGGCAATATATATACTGTGTTATGGATGCAGTTAAATATAAAAGGAAGCGATGGTGGTTGTTAGATTGTCGCAATTAATGGGTTTGATGTCTGTTTGTTTTGGTTTTTTAATATGGGGTGTTTATGATTGTTGATGTTGAAACCTTGCGATCTGTTTGTCAGAAAATTTTGACAGATCGCGAGTTAAGTGATTCGGATGCACATATTGTGACCGATATCTTAATAGAGGCCGAGTTGCGAGGGCGGCCCACCCATGGTGTGATTCGTTTGCCCGCAATTGCTGATCGTGTGATATCCAGTACACGAAGACCTATGTTGTTGGCCAAAGATGGGCCTGTTAGTGCATCTGTTGATGGACAAGAAAACTTGGGCTATTTGGTGGCTCACCGATGTGCGCGTTCCGTGATTGGCAAGGCCGACAAAACGGGTATGGGGGTTGTGGCAGGGTTCAATACGGGGCATTGTGGGATGTTGGGATATTATGCGTCAATGATTGCCGATGCGGGGTTGGTGGGGTTGGTGATGTGCGATACCAGCCCGCGTGTGGCGCCGTGGGGAGGCATTGAACCCGTGTTGGGTACCAACCCCATTGCGGCAGGATTTCCTGCGCCCAATGGGCAAATTTTGATCGACTTGTCAGCCGCAGCCATTACGAGTGGCGAAATTTTAATGGCGCTCAAAGACGGCAAAGATATTCCGTCTGGGCGAGCACTGAGCCCCGATGGCAAAATGACAACTGACCCAGGTGTGGCACGCCGAGGTGCGGTATTGCCGTTTGGCGAGCACAAAGGGTATGCGCTGGCCATGATGATTCAGTTGTTTTCTGGTGTGTTAACGGGAGCTGCGCCCATTCCCAAGCCCGGGCAAAATTATGGCATTTTTATGTTGGCTTTGTCATCGGCTTTGTTTTTAGAACAAGAAGATTTTGTCCAAGGTGTGGGCGAAGTGGTTAAGCGGATAAAGACGTCTTTACCAGCTGAGGGTGTTGAAGAGATATTGGTACCTGGCGAGCGTGCATTTCGCGAACGAGAGATGCGGTTGCAGTCGGGCATAGGTGTGGATGATGATTTAATGGATGCATTGAGGAGGTTGGCAAAATGAAGAAGCTGGTTTTGTTTGATATTGACGGCACCATTATGAATACAGATGGTGGTGGGGCCAGTTCTTGTCAAAAGGCATTGGAGCATGTTTTTAATATGAAAGTGCCTTTGGATAATTACTCGATGAGTGGTAAGACCGATACACAAATTGTGTTGGATTTGATGGAACGTGTGGGTGTTGCAAGAGAGGTGACGACCACTAAGTTGGATGAGATAAATGTTTTGTATATTGACCTGTTATCGAAGGAAGTCGATTCTTGGAACCCCGAACTCTGTCCAGGTATTGTTGAGGTGTTGGATGCGTTGGTGGATCGAGATGATTTGGTGTTGGGACTTTTGACGGGCAATATTGTTCGGGGAGCCGAAGTGAAACTCAATCGGGTAGGGTTGTGGTCTTATTTCAAAACGGGTGCTTTTGGAGATCGAGCACCTGAGCGAAAGATGCTTCCTGATATTGCGCAAAAGACCGCCCATGAATTAACGGGAAAAATATTTGAAGGCAAAGATATGGTAATCATTGGTGACACACCCAATGATGTGTTATGTGGGCGACACTTAAATGTGAAGGCCATTGCTGTGGCAACCGGTGGTTTTGACGGACCCACGTTGCAATCGTATGATCCAGATTTTTTCTTTGAAGATTTGAGTGACACGCCCACGGTGGTGGAGGCCATTATGGCATAATAAGAAAGAAATGGTCAAGAAAGTAACATAAGCTTTTTGGATTTTTGGAGCACCCGTTTAAACTGTGTATTGTGAGTTTGTTGTGGGTGATGTCGCAATATTGCTTGACAGGTTCCATTGGCTTGGCTACTTTTTGTGTCCCACAAGGGTAGAGGCGCGTGCCATGATCAGTACACAACACAAGAGGCGAACTTTCATATGTGTTGATGGAAAGGGATGGTACGCCGAAGTTTTGGTTTGTTTCGCCACGGGCCAAAGCTGGTTTGATGGATAATATCTGTTAGACTGTCACGAGAAGTGTTCTCGTGGAGGGCTCTCTTGTCGCGAGATTTTTCTGCTGAAGTATAGCGTCTGGCGATGTCCCTTAAATTGCCAGCGCTTTTTTTGTGCAGAAATCAGGAAGAGGAAAGAAGCAAGAAGAAACTGTCTCATTTTTATTTGTGCGTCATTTCTACTTTCTTTTGTCATTTCTCTTCTTCCCATATTTATCAGGAGGTTTTCAATGTTACAAGGGTGTCATACCGCACTCATTACGCCGTTTAAAGCCGACCACTCTTTGGATCAAGAAGGTGTTGAAAAATTGGTGGCCTATCAAATTGCCGAGGGCATAGACGGCATTTTGGCGTGTGGTACTACTGCAGAAAGCCCTACTTTGAGCAATGATGAACACAGTTTAATTACACGTATTGCGTGTGGGCAGGCCAAAGAACAGTGCCGTGCCATTGCTGGGGCTGGGAGCAATTCGACAGCCAAAACATTAAAGGCTGCCGAATATGCTGCTCAGGTTGGTGCCGATTCTATTTTGTTGGTTGATCCTTATTACAACGGCCCCAGTTCTTTGGAAATTCGCAAAGAATATGTAGAACCTGTGGCCAAGGCATTTCCCGAGTTGGACATGATTCCCTATGTGATTCCTGGGCGTTCGGGGACCAAACTGTTGCCCGAAGATTTGGGCATTTTGTTTCGCGAATATAAAAATGTCAGCACGGTCAAAGAAGCAACTGGTGATTTAAACAATATGGCACGAACCCGCGAATGTTGTGGAGATGACTTTTCTATCATGTCGGGTGATGACGATAAAACTTTTGATATGATGACCGATTCGCGCATCAATGCAGCGGGTGTGATTTCGGTGATGTCCAATGTGGTGCCAGGTGCGGTTGTTCAATTTGTGAAAGCTTTGCGCAACGGTGATTTGGCCCAAGCCGAAAAATGGCGCAATGCATTAAAGCCGTTGTTTGGGATGGTGGGTGTGGTTTCACAAGAACAAACCCCATTCGGTCCAGCCGAAGTGAAATCGCGCAATCCTGTGCCAGTAAAGGCCTTGATGAATATTTTGGGTATGCCATCGGGCCCTTGCCGACAACCGTTGGGCAAGATGAATAAAGCGGGTTTGGATATTGTGCTGAAAAATGCGCGTCAGGTGCAGGCCAATAATCCTGAAATTTTTGCACCCATAGCGTCCTTTTTTGGTGTTGATATAGACAAACGGTTACAAGATGCCTCGGTATTGGAAGGTCTTGCATATTGATTTTTAACCAAGATGCATGAAACTTTTTGGGACCGAAAAAATACGTTTTTCGGTCCCTTCACTTTATGGAGTGACGTATGACACGGGTTGCTATTTGTGGTATTGCTGGGCGCATGGGTGTGCGGATTTCACAATTAACGCTTGAAGCCAATGATTTGGATTTGCGCGGTGGGGTGGAGTATGTGGGCTCTCCCATAATTGGTAAAGATATTGGAGAGGTGATTGGCAGCGGGCATTTGGGTGTGCATGTGGTGGACAATTTGGATACCATTATCAACAATGTGGATGCGGTTGTGGCTTTTACTGCACCACCTGATGGGACGATTGAAGCAGCAAAAATTGCTGGGGCAGCAGGTGTGCCTATGGTGATTGGTACGACGGGTATTTCACCCGTACAATTGGAAACGATGCGAACCGCATTAAAAGATGTGGCCTGTGTTTTTGCGCCCAATTATAGTGTTGGGGTCACTGCACTGGTGAAGTTGGTAGAAGAAGCCGCAC
This sequence comes from Candidatus Latescibacterota bacterium, assembly GCA_038279365.1. Taxonomy (GTDB): domain Bacteria; phylum Latescibacterota; class UBA2968; order UBA2968; family UBA2968; genus JABIFK01. The sequence goes on from JAYODI010000001.1 coordinate 153,111, forward strand.
GTATATTAGGTGGCGATTATGATGCAGAGATTGTTGAGGCACATCATCGTTTTAAAACAGATGCACCATCTGGAACTGCGTTGGCTCTTGCAGAGGCCGCCGCGCGTGGTTTAGATCGCAATTTGCAAGAAGTGGGAGTCTTTGGTCGTCATGGTGATACGGGTGCGCGCACACGAGAAGAGATTGGTGTGCATGCCGTACGGGCAGGTGATATTGTGGGTGAGCACACCGTGATGTTTGGCGGTATTGGCGAAACGGTGCAGTTGGTGCATCGTGCACAAAGCCGAGATACATTTGCGGCAGGGGTGATTCGAGCAGTTCGGTTTGTGGCACAAGCCCATGCGGGGATGTATGATATGCGTGATGTATTGGGAATAAAATAAAGTTGGGCGAAGGTGATGTGCAAATGCTAATGGTAAGCATTTTTTTTATGAAAAGGAAAAACGGGCGATTCATTTAGATTCGCCCGTTTTTTATGTTTGGAGTGCCACTTTTAGCGCTTCGATGAGTTCGTCACGCAAAAAGGGTTTGTGTAACGTGGCATGTGCGCCAAAGGCTTTGGCTTGAGGCAAAAAGTTGAATCCCCCCGTTGCGCCTCCACCTGTAATGGCCAATATTTTTAGATTGGGATTCTCTTGGTGTAATTTTTGAATGACTTCCAAACCATCTGTTTCTGGCATAAAAATATCTGTAATAAGAAGATCAAATGGGTGATTGTACACCAACTTAAGACCTTCTTGCCCCGATGAGGCTTCTGCGATCGTATGTCCTTCTTTTTCTAAAATCTTGCGTACAGATCGCCTTACAAGGTCTTCGTCATCAATAATCAGAATATTTGCCATAGTTTAAATCTTTCGGGTCTCAAGCGTGTGATATATAATATACCATGGTTTCTGAGGCGATTGCACATAAAAGGCTTAAGTGTTTATGTGTGTTTTTTTGTATAAAAATAAGTAAATATGCTTAATTTATTTGAAATGGGTTAAGTAATCATTTTGCATATATGGGACAGATTCATAGCGGTTGAGTTGTGCGGCATGGGTGACATCTGTCTCAAACCCTTTGGCGACCAGTTCTCGGCCACTGGCACAATTGACCAGTGTGGGAGTGAGTTGGTCTTTAAGGTGGAGAAACATGCCTTCAACGGCCATGGCTTCGGGCGATTTGTCACCTTCTAAGTAGGAAAGAATGGCCCCAGCTCCAAGGTCATCTTCGAGAGCCCAGCGAAGTTCGCCATCGGCATTGGGTGCAATCCAGCGTTCACCACAGGATAAAAGTGTTATGGTGTGATGGGTGGTTTTAAGCAAATGCGCCAGGGCTTTTGCGACAGCCTTGGCATTGATGAGGGTGCCAATGAACAGGTAGGGCACGTCACGTGCATAACGACTGCATGTTGCGCCATTGGGAGATGCCAGCACCAAGCGCGTTTCGGGTTCTAAGTTAAGGTATGTGCGTGGCGAAAGTGAAAAACGTCCTTTTGTGGGCACATCCAAACGGCCAACAGCAGCTTCGGCGTGTATGCTTTTGGCAAAGGCAATGGGGTCTTCGTCTTTGGCACAAGGAAAGACGATGCCACCGTGGTGCACGGCAGTGATGGCGGCAGTGGAAAAACTGAGGGTGTCGATGACAACAAGGATGTGTTTGCCAATGGCCGTTTCTTTGGCACCTTGGTGACCACGTGCCAAACGAATACGGTGGGGGGCTTGCGAGTAAATTTCGGATGGCATTTTATTGGGCCTTTGAAAATCGTTTGGTCAAGTTTGGGCTTGGATATGCCATTGGGGGGTGTAGCGATTGGCAAAATGAAGACTAAGAAGCTGTTTTAAAATGTCGCTTTTAGGCCCAAGCACGAGCGAAATGGTCGTGAGCAAGGCGTGTGATGGAGGCCCATCTATTAATGATAGATGCGGTGATTAAGCCCAACGCTGCATACGGCCATTGCAGCCGCCCGACGCCAAAGTAGAGGTTTTAAACAGCTTCTAAGGGGTGATTGCCATTGGGGGTTATGTGTCGCAATCCTTGCGAGGCACTATTTCCATTCGACCTTCATTCGGTTTGATTTGGCCGAAATTCTTGAGGTAAAATTCTTGGCGTGAGAGTTTGGATTGATCGCGTTTGTTATAGAGTTCTTTGCGTGTATTGACGGCGTTGTCAAATGGCCAAGGTGTGTCGTGCCACCACACAACGCTGCCTCCAATGCCATTAAGCGCATCGGTAATGCGTTGGGCATGGTCGGCTAAGAGTTTTTGATTGAGGGCTTCTTCACGCGTGAAATAGCCAATATCGACCACTTCACTGGCTTGGGGGGTGAGAGCACCTGAAATGGGTTTGGCGGCAAAGAGAATGTTGTGAATGGCTTGTTGGCCCCTTGAGCGACCATAAATGCCTACAAGAGAAGTGAGCTCAATGGTGAGCCCTGTCTCTTCTTTGGCTTCGCGTATGGCGGCTTGTGGAATGGATTCACCCATTTCTACAGCTCCACCAGGCAAACACCACACTTCAAAATCTTCGCGTTTGGTGAGTAGAATTTTGTTTTCTTTGATGATTGCGACACTGGTACCAAATGGCATAGTAGCTCCCGAACAAAACAAATTCCCATTTGTTTATATGAAATGGGAATTTATCAATTTATAGCTATATTCACAAGCTATTTGGCCAAAAAGTGTGCATCTTGCTCTCTTCGCAGTGTCCAAACAACATTGTCTGTGGGTTCTTTAATATGGCTTACTTTTAACATCTCACCTTTGGCAACATCTTGTGTGAGGGTGTTGCCATTGGCCAAGTGGAAGGGAATGGGGTTGTTGGCATCAATGGGTTTTGATGGATGCATGAGATATTCAACATTTTTGCTGTGGTCGGTACCTATTTGATCCCCTGCTTTGAGGTTTTCTTTGGCACGAGCAACAATGTCGTAATGGGGGTGGTAGTGGATGGCTGCTGTGGGTTGGTTGAGCAAACCTGCGACCAATGTGGTGATGGGGGTTTCAACGCCACACAAATGATAAGGTCGAAAGATGAGTGCGGTGCTTTCTTTTTCGTTGGAAATAAGTCCTTTGGTTGTGAGTATGTGCCGAGAGTAGTCATTGTCACAAGACACAACAACAAAGACACCGCCTCCCAAACCTGCTTCATAAGGACGACGCAGACAGGATACGCTGTCTATGACACCGCGATGAGATAAGATGCCACCGTCTTCTTTGGGGGCCAGCACTTGTGGTATTTCAGGTATGCTCACAATGGGGGCGTGTAAGGTTTCTATGTCGGGTTTTAAACCTGTGGCATTTGCCGCAATGGCCATTTCGGTAAGGTCAAAACCTGCAATGGCCCCCAAGTCACCGACCACTTCACGGCGTTTGGAAACAAGCTGAGAGGCGCGTTCGGGTGTTTTGGCACTGAATAAGTCTTGATGTTCTGCCGAAAGCTGTAAGGTGTTTCGCCCCCAACGTATGAGGTGTGTGTCGGGGTCATAAATGTGATCGGATTCGAGGGCTTTGCCACCTGAAAGGACTTCAAGGCCCAAGTCGCGTGCCCATTGAACCAATGCAATCAACAACCCGTGTTGGTCGCCATCTACGGCACTGTAGGTTAAGCCTGCTTGAGCGGCATGATATTTGAGAATGGGGCCTACCAAAACGTCCGTTTCTTTAGAAACCATGGCCACGTGTTTGCCGTGACGAATGGATTCAAGTGCATGTTTGGCACCGGCGTTGGGGTTGCCCGTTGATTCGACAATGACGTCGAGCGGCAACCCCATCATGAGCATCGCATCGGTGAGAATGACATGCTTGCCATTTTTTATGGCATCCAATGCTTGTTGGGTGGTATCACAAATAGCGGTTTTGTCTGAATCTAATCCAGCCTGATCATAAGCTTTTTGTGCGGCATCGGGGTTGACATCGCATACAACGGGTACGTTGAGTTGGTGGATGACTTGCGACTGGGTGATGATGGCGGTGGCAAAGTGACCGGTACCAATAACACCCACACGTACGGTGCGATCAATTTGAGAAAAGAGCTGGTGGTAGATCATAACAAACCTCGTAATATGTGGTGTGAAACGATTTGTCAAAACAAAAGACGCACGTTTTGGGGGAGAAGATGCGTCTTCGTCTTTATTATTGCTGTTGCTTAGATGATGTTGTGTTCTTCTAAGTAAGCAATGATTTTGATTGCAGCTTCTTGGGGGGTGTATTCATCGGTTTTAATCACCAACTCGGGGTTTTCGGGTGCTTCATAAGGAGCAGAAATGCCTGTGAAGTCGGGTATTTCCCCTGCGCGCGCTTTTTTATACAATCCCTTGGGGTCGCGTTCTTCGCACTTTTCTAAAGGGGTATCGACGAAGATTTCGACAAAGTCACCTTCTCCCATGAGTGCGCGCACACCATCGCGATCTGCGCGATAGGGGCTTACAAAGCTGGATAGGGTGATGATACCTGCATCTGTAAAGAGCTTGCCCACTTCGCCAATACGTCGAATGTTTTCTGCGCGGTCTTCGGCCGAAAAACCGAGGTTTTTGTTGAGGCCATGACGAATATTGTCTCCATCGAGCACATAGGCCAAACGACCCTGGGCAATAAGCGCGTGTTCGACAGTAAATGCAATGGTGCTTTTGCCAGATCCGGATAAACCTGTAAACCAAATATGTGCGCCTTTCTGCTTGAGCAATGCTTCGCGCTTTTTGCGGTCTACATGACCTTCGTGCCACACGATGTTGGTGGCTTTTTCTTTTGCCAAGAAGGGCCTCCTCTGGCGTTTTTTTCTTGAATGGTTGGTGGTCATCTACTTGAAAGCAAATCAAGATATTTGAATTTAAACACCTATTAAGATACCAAATTTCTGTATAAAAATGATCAACTTTACATTTTTTTGTTATAAATCATTGTTTTTTTATTTTCTTATTACAGTCTTTTAAGAGGAGGTGAGCCAGGTGTCAGCTGCTGAAGCTTTTGGGCAGTGGCAAATGTGCTGGGGGCGAAATGAGATGGGTGTATGAGATCGTTTTCGGGTGCCGTTTGTGGTGGTAATATGTGTGCTTATATCATCAAGTCTCCACCATTAATGTCGAGTGATGCACCCGTGATATAAGCCGCTTTGTCTGAACAAAGGAAGGCCACCAGGTCGGCCACTTCTTCGGGTTTGCCAAGGCGCGAAATGGGAAAGCTGTTGGCGTAGGCTTGTTGGCGATCTGGGGCTATGGTGTTGCGCACCATGTCGGTATCAATGAGGCCAGGGCATACGGCATTGACGGTGATGTTGTGTGTGGCCACTTCTTTGGCGAGGTGTCGCGTGAAGCCGAGAATACCTGCTTTGGCGGCGGTATAGTGTGCACCGCCCACAGTGCTGATGTTTTTGCCAGCTGTGGATGAAAAGTTGACGATGCGCCCCCAGTTGTTTTTTTGAAGTGTGGGCAATACGGCTTGTGAACAGAGAAAGGTGCCTTTGAGATTGACGTCGATTACGCGATCCCACTCATCTTCAGGGATGTCGATGACTTTGGTGGGGTAGAGAATACCTGCATTGTTGATGAGGATGTGGAGGGTGCCAAAATGCCCCATTGTTTTTTGGATCATATGTTGGACATCGTTTTTTTGGGTGACATCGGCTGGTACAGCAATGGCGTTGAAACCTAATTTTTGGAGTTCTGATACGGTTTCTTCTGCGGCGTCTTTGTTGCGGTCGTTGATCGCTATTTGGGCACCTTGCTGGGCAAGTGTGAAGGCAACGGCTTTGCCCATGCCTTGACCAGCGCCCGTGATAAGGGCGATTTTTTGTTCAAAAATAAAACTCATGAGTCACTCTCAATTTAAAATGTTATATCACACCGACAGCTTTGCCAGTTTCTTCAAAAACGGCAATGGCTTTGTCGAGCTGGGTTTGTGTGTGTGCGGCTGAAATTTGTACGCGAATGCGAGCTTCTCCCTTGGGCACAACGGGATAACTGAATCCTACGGCGAAAATACCGCGTTCATTGATCATTTTGGCCATGGTGACAGTGCGCTTTTCATCGCCCAACATAATGGGTACAATGGGGTGAATGCCCGCCTTAATTTGGAAGCCACGCAATGTCATCTGCTCGCGAAAGTAATGGGTGTTCGCAAAGAGTGTTTTGCGCAAGTGTGGATTTTGTTGTACCAGTTCGAGGGCTTTGATGGATGCGGCGGTAATGGGTGGTGCGAGGGTGTTGGAGAAGAGATATGGACGTGACCGTTGGCGTAGAAAATCGATGATTTCTTGCCGCCCTGTGGTAAAACCACCCGATGCGCCACCGAGTGCTTTGCCCAAGGTGCTGGTGAGGATGTCGATGCGGTCTAAAACGCCAAAGTGTTCGGGGGTGCCGCGTCCATTGGGGCCGAGAAACCCTGTGGCATGAGAATCGTCCACCATGACCAGTGCATCGTATTGTTCTGCAAGGTCACAAACTTTGTCGAGTGGCGCCAAATCACCATGCATGCTGAAGACACCATCTGTGGCAATCATGCGAAAACGCGTTGAAGTTGCTTTTTGGAGTTGGGTTTCAAGGTCGGCCATGTCATCGTATTTGTACACAAAACGTTGGGCTTTGCACAAGCGCACACCGTCAATAATGCTGGCGTGGTTGAGAGATGCGCTGATGATGGCATCTTCGGAGCTCAGCAAGGTCTCAAACAACCCGCCATTGGCATCAAAACAGGAAGAGTAGAGAATGGTGTCGTCTGTGCTCAAGAAGTCGGCAATTTTGCGCTCTAAGTTTTTGTGAAGCTGTTGGGTGCCACAGATGAAGCGTACTGAGGCCATACCGTAGCCATGTGTGTTGAGGGCATCGTGTGCGGCGGCGACAATATCTGGATGATTGGCAAGCCCAAGATAATTGTTGGCGCAAAAGTTGATGGTGTTGCCACTTGTTGTAGAAATATCCGAACCTTGAGGCGTTGTGATTTGTTGCTCTACTTTGAGCAGGCCATTATCCGTAATGGTTTGTAATTCTTTTTGTAAGTGTTTTTGCATGTTGCTATAGGCCATGGTGATGCTCCAAATGTGAAGTGCTAAAAATTCAGGTGGTGGATGCAAAATAGGGGATGGTTTGAAGGAACGCAAGCAGGTTTCGGGCTTTGACCTTGACAGGGGGTAGGGTGATTCCGATATTCGATCACGTTATATTTAACGTGAGATGGTTCTGTCTTTAAAAGAAAATTCAAAATGTTTTTTTATAGGTATAAAATTGGCAGCCTGATATCGTGTTATCGCGGTGTGAAAACTGTATATACGAAGTTGGGGTGTTTTGGGAAGGTTTGTGTATGAATCGGCGTGATTTTGTCAAAAGGGCAGCTATGGTGACGGGGGCGATGATGGTGTCACCTTCTGTATTTGCAGATGCGGAGATGGATATGACCGGAAAAATTATGACGGCCACGGGGGCAATTGATCCTAAAAAAATGGGCTTTGTGCTGACACATGAACATATTTTGGTGGACTTCATTGGCGCCGATGAGGTAAGCAAAGACCGCTATGATGAAGATGAAGCTTTTCATGTCATTTTGCCCTATTTGGAACAGGCCAAAAAATTGGGCTGCCAGACATTTGTGGAGTGTACCCCTTCGTATATTGGAAAAGATGCGGCATTGGTACAGCGGTTGTCACGGGCAACGGGCCTGTATATGCTTACCAACACAGGGTATTATGGTGCGGCAAATGATAAGTATGTGCCTGCACACGCTTATGAAGAAACCGAAGATGAATTATCTGATCGATGGGTAATGGAATGGGAAGAGGGCATTGAAGGCACCGATGTGCGCCCTGGGTTTATTAAGATAGGTGTGGATCGAGAATCTTTGTCGGAAATTGATGAAAAGCTGGTGCGTGCGGCGGCCAGAACCCATTTGCGAACAGGTTTAACGATTATGTCGCACACGGGATATGGCATACCCGCCCACGAAGAAATTGCCGTATTAAAAGAAGAAGGTGTGGATGCGCGTGCTTGGATTTGGACACATGCCCAAAATGAACAGGACAATGAACTGCACAAAAAAGCCGCCCAGGCGGGTGCTTGGATTGCATTTGATGGCGTGAATGCAAACGAGAAACGTTTGGCACGTGATGTGACCCATTTGAAAGCGATGAAGCAATATGGTTTGTTGGATCACGTTTTGTTGTCTCACGATGCGGGATGGTATCGCCCTGGCGAACCCAACGGGGGCAATTTTCGGCCATTTGTTGATTTGTTTGAGACGGTTTTGCCGGCATTAAAAAAGAACGGTTTTACACAAAAAGAAATTGATTTGATGACATTGGAAAATCCACAGCGTGCATTTGCAATTGGTGTGAGGGAGATTTAGTATGGCAGATCGAAAAAAGATTGCGGCAATTGTCACGGCCTATTATCCACGCTCACATGCAGATGTGGTGGTCACCAAGTTTTTAAAAGGTTTTCCTACAGACGAGGGATTGTTACCCCCCGAAGTGGATATTGTGTCCATGTATTTGGATCAGGTTCACGAGCGTGATATTGGGCGTGAAACAGCCAAAGATTTTGGTGTGCCCATTTATGAGAGTATTCCCCAAGCGTTGACATTGGGGGGGAAAGAATTGGCCGTAGATGGGGTGCTTATTATTGGTGAACACGGTGATTATGCTTGGAATGAAAAAGAGCAACATTTGTATCCGCGCAAGTTTTTCTTTGAGCAGGTGTGTGGTGTGTTTGCAACATCGGGGCGCTCTGTGCCCGTGTTCACTGACAAGCATTTGTCGTATAATTGGCCTGACGCAAAATGGATGTACGATCGTGCAAAAGCATTGCAGGTGCCCTTTATGGCTGGGTCGTCTGTGCCTTTGGCCTGGCGCAAACCTTGGATTGAATACGATTTGGGCGTTGAAATAGACGAGGCTTTGTCAGTGTCTTATGGCGGTTTGGATTCGTATGGGTTTCATGCTTTGGAAGCTTTGCAGTGTATGGTTGAACGTCGAAGAGGTGATGAGACGGGCATTGTTGCAGTGCAATGTTTAGAAGGCGATGCTGTGTGGGCGTCTGATGGGTGGGATCGCGCCCTTTTTGATGCAGCTATTAAACATGTGGAAACAAAAGAAGATGGAGACGTTAATACACGGTGTGAAAATCCGGCATTGTTTGTCATGGAATATGCCGATGGTCTTAAAACATCTACGCTGATGTTAAATGGGTTTATGAAAGGTTGGGGGTATGCGGCAAAACGCAATGGGAAAGTGGAAGGCATGCGTATTCTTTTGCCCGATAATCCGCATAGCCATTTTAGTTATTTGAGTTTAAATATTCAGCACATGTTTTTGACTGGCAAACCCCAATATCCTGTCGAGCGAACATTGTTGATTACAGGTGCCTTAGAAGCGCTTCTGGATTCTCGTTATCAGGGCCATGTGCGTATCGAGACGCCACATTTGAATATTGCCTATCGGTCTTATGACACCCTGCCCATACGGTCTCAAAATGAAGATCCTGTTGGTGCAAGTTTGGTACCCTTTCATTAAAATTCAATATAGGTATTGTGATATATGCTTGACTGTGTCGAGAACCCAGAAAAAGAACGGTCTTATACGATTGAATTTGAGACATCGGAATTTACCGCATTGTATGCAAAGACGGGGCAACCCATTTTTGCGACACTTGAAATTTCGTATATACCACAAGACAAATGTCTTGAACAAATGTCATTGAAGCAATTTTTAAAATCTTTTCGAGATGAAAAAGTGTATTACGAAGGTGTGATCAATCAGATATTAGATGCTTTGATCGCTGCTTGTGACCCCGTAGAGTTAAAGGTGGTTGGGCATTTTACGGTAAGAGGAGGTATTACAACAAAGGTGACTGCAGGCTATGTGGGAGGGGTGCGATGAGCCGTGCGAGAGATTTGCTGGAAGCGTTTGAAAATCCAAATCCTGAACGATCGTATACCATAGAATTTACCTATCCTGAGTTTACGTCGCTGTGTCCCAAAACTGGTGAACCCGATTTTGCAACCATTGTGATTCGATATATTCCTGGCCCGCGGTGTGTCGAATTACGATCTTTGAAGCATTATTATTGGTCTTATCGCAATCAGGGCATTTATATGGAGCCTGTGACCAATCAGATTTTGGATGATTTGGTTGCTGTGTGTGATCCTGTGGAAATGACGGTGATCAGTCGGTTTAATATTCGCGGTGCTGTGGATCATGAAATTACGGCATCGTATCAAAAAGGATAAATTTGTTACAGGTCTCAGGGCAGTGACTTGTGACGTGCAGACCTGTGACTGTTTTTCATAAGAGGGATATATGAAACTTTTAAAAGAGTTGTGTGAATGTTCGGGCATTCCGGGGCGTGAGGATCGTTTGCGTAAGGTGGTGGGGCGTGAGTTGAAAGCTTTAGCAGACGATATGCGTGTGGATGGTTTGGGTAATTTGATTGTGAAAAAGGGCGCAAGCAAAGGGAAAAAACCTAAAAAGCTGATGTTGGCGGCACACATGGATGAAATCGGTTTTGTGGTGTCACATATTGACAATAAGGGGTTGTTGCGTTTGGTGCCTATGGGTGGGCATGATCCGCGCAATATGGTTTCTCAGCGCGTGACGGTTGCTGGTATCAAAAAAGATTTTACGGGTTTGATGTATCCTGGGGTCAAACCACCTCATATTCAAACCGATGCAGAGCGCAATAAATCGTTGAGTATTGGCGATTTTTTTGTGGATTTGTATATGCCCGTAGAGCAGGTAAAAAAAGAAATTGAGTTGGGAGCGATGGTCACTTTGCAGCGCGATTTTGCCGAAATTGGTGAGGGTGTAAGTTGTAAAGCGATGGATGATCGCTTGGCTGTTTATGTGATGATTGAAGCGATGAAGATGGCCAAATCGTTTGCTTTTGAGACTTATGCGGTAGCAACCGTGCAAGAAGAAATTGGTTTGCGAGGTGCCGTGTCCAGTGCATATGGTGTGGACCCTGATGTGGGGGTGGCATTGGATGTGACTTTGGCGGCAGACATTCCAGGTGTGCCAGAACATGAATATGTGACGCAGTTGGGCAATGGCACTGCGATCAAGATTCAAGATTCAAGCACCATATCCCATCCTGGTTTGGTGGCTCACATGAAGGCTTTGGCCACACGTCGTAAAATTCCTTTTCAGATGGAGATTTTGCCGCGAGGTGGCACAGATGCAGGGGGTATTCAACGGGCGCGTGCTGGGGTGCCAGTAATTACGCTTTCGATTCCCACGCGATATGTGCATACCTCTATTGAGTTGGCAGATAAAAAAGATATTCAGGCAACCATTAAATTGTTGGCCGCATTTTTGGAAGATGGGCACCGAGCAGATATGGATTTGGTATGAACCAATTAAAAGTTAAAAATGAAAAATTTAAAAATATTGTCTTGTGGATGGCTTTCTGTTTTGCGCTCATTATTTTTAATTTTTCATTTGTATCAGCACAAGATCGCCCTGCTCGTGTTTTGTTGGATTGTCGAGAAGGTATTGGTCTGTTTCCCAATATGTGGCGTGGTATGACGTTACAAACGGGTGATCGGCCCGAGCAACTGAACTTGCATACCGTATGTTTGGGGCCAGAACCCGTTGCCCACGCGTGGACGATGAGACGACGTGGGGGGAGCTATGACTGGGGGCCATTGGATCGTGCTTTGGCGGCATTAAAACGCCATCGGGCAGATGTGGTTTTGGTGTTGCCTGTGCCGCTTTATGAAGATGTGCATTGGACGGAATTGGTCGTTGAAACCGTGCGTCATGTGGGGCGTCAGGTGTCTTTGTTTGAATTTCGAGCAGCACCAGAAACAGATTTTGAGCGGTATTTGGGTTTTTATGAAGCGGGTGTTTGGGCCGTGCACCAATTGGGTATGAATGTGCGTGTTGGTGGCCCAGGCTTAGATTGGACGAGTGAAAATGTGACAGCATTTATACAACGTTGTGCCATACGAAAACTGCCCTTACATGTGGTCACCTGGCATGTTGCGGTTCAAGAGGCAGATGATATGCGCCGTTCCATTGATTACATCAATCAACAGACGTCTCAATATCCTGTAAGTCGCATGCCCAGCCGTTTAATTACGGGTTGGGATGCAAAAAAAAGTGATTTTGGCCAAGGAATGTCGGCACTGATGCGTGCGATGACCACAGATGTTGAGGCGATCTGTTTGGCCGATACATCCGATGTGGCTGGGTGGTCGGCACTAAAGGGGTTGGCTCCTCTTTCGGGGGTAAGGGTGCCCGTGGTGATTCAGGCTCCCGATGGTGGCGTATCGGGGGCAGCGCATTTACATCACGACACAATACTGGCTGTTTTTTGGCATGGACGTGAAGATGGCAATACACCTATTACGGCCACATTTAGTGGGCTTCTTTTGGGAGATCGTATTCGTGTGGAGCAACTCAGGTTGACGGGCGATCAAGGGCATATGAAACCCGTATTTTCTGAAACCCGCCCTTTTCAGGAGCCGCTTTCGGTTCATTTTAACCTAACGGGAGATGCCGTAAGGGCTGTGCGGTTGGTGGTAGAATGAGTCTTGATGGGAGTGATTATTAAGGATGAATGCTTATGCCTGAGCGAGTTGCTCAGGCTTTTTTGTATCAAATTGGGCGATGAGCATGCCTGCAAGCATGAGGCCACATCCGAAACCTTCGCGAGCAGTTAAGGTTTCATGAAGGACTGCCCAACCTGCTAAGGCCGCAAAGACAGCTTCGAGGCTAAAGATGATTGCGGCATGTGTTTCGGGTGTGTGCTTTTGGGCATAAATTTGAAGTGTGAAGGCAATGGCGGCGGAGAAGATGCCACTGTAAACGATAGATGTGGTGGCACCTTGAAGATGAGCGAGTGAGATGGTTTCTGTGAAAAGTGCCATTGTGAAGCTCAAACAGGCACAGATCCCAAATTGTAGAGTGGCCAAGTGGAATACATTATGATGGGGAGCCACACGTCCTACGAATAGGATATGTAAGGCCCAAAAAAATGCCCCAATGAAAACCAATAGGTCACCATATGAAAAGGTGAAGTCACCACGAATGCTGAGAAAATACAGCCCCACAGTAGCAAGTAGAGCGCCTACCCATGCATTGCGCCCAATGCGCATGCTCAGAAACAGCCCCATAAAAGGAACGATAATAACATACAGACCCGTAATAAAACCGGCTTTGCCTGCGGTGGTATAAACCAATCCTATTTGCTGGAGAGCTGCGCCAAAAAATAAAATAGCCCCCAAAATGATGCCAGCTTGGCATGTTTGTCGTAATGGGTTTTGTAGTGGGTATTTTCGCGCAATTGGAAGCAGAATCATGGCACCCAAGAAAAAGCGTGCCGCATTAAAAATGAATGGTTCCACATAGTCCATTCCGGTGCGTTGGGCAACAAATGTGGTGCCCCAAATAAAAGCGGCAAGCAACAGCAGTGCGTCGGCTTTATAGGTTTGTTTGGTCATTAAAAGGCGGCGTGGTAGAGATTGACCATATCTGCTTCGGTGCAAGGGCGTGGGTTGGTTCGATGATTGGCATCGGCAATGGCTTGTTTGGCCAGCGCTGGGATGAGGTCTTTGGTAATGCCAACGAGTGAAAGACGGTTGGGAATATCTACGCGCCCGAGTAGGTCATGCACAAATTCGATGGCCAAGTCGGCACTTTCTTCATCGGTTTTGTTGTCGGTTTGACAACCGAGTGCCTGAGCGACATCTTTGAGCCCCGATGCGGCTGCCGATTTGTTAAAGGCCATGGTGTGTGGCAAAACAATGGCGTTTGCTAACCCATGTGGCACATCTGCCAATGTGGATAAGGGGTGAGCCAGTGCATGGGCAACGCCCAAATCTTTTTGGAAAGAAATGGCCCCCATGCTGGAGGCCAACATCATATTGCCACGGGCTTCGATGTCGGTTCCATTTTTGACAGCGCGTTCTAAATTTTCGGCCACCAAACGTATGCCACCTAAGGCAATGGCACCGCATATGGGGTGATAGGTGGTTGCGATATAGGCTTCGAGATTGTGTGTGAGTGCGTCCATGCCTGTGGCGGCGGTGATGTGTGGGGGCAATCCAATGGTCAGTTCGGGATCACACAATGCCACAACGGGCAATAGTTTGGGGCTAAAGATAACCACCTTACGACCTTCTTCTTTATTGGTGATGACGGCACTGCGCCCTACTTCGCTGCCAGTCCCTGAGGTTGTGGGAATAGCAATGAGTGGGGGCACTGGATGGATTATTTTTAAGTGACCGTCTACCTGAATTTCGTAAGGGGCCAGAGCACCTGTGTGGTTGAGGCGAAAACAGGCAGCTTTGGCGGTGTCGATGGCACTGCCCCCACCAAGCCCAATGACAAGATCACACGCCGATGTACGTAAGGCATCGGTTGCCGCTTCCATGCAGGCTTCGGTTGGGTTGGGTTCTACGCCGTCGAAACACAGGGTTTCAACGTGCCCTTTGAGCGTGTTTAAAACACGATCTGCCAAACCCGCTTTTACCAAACCAGGGTCTGTGATGAGGAGCACTTTTTTGGCTTGGCGTTCTTGGATCAGATTGGGAAGTTGGGATAATGCACCGGGTCCAAAGACCATGCGGGTAGGAAATGAAAAATTGGATATCATAAAAACCTCGATCAAAAGGGTTGGTGTGTGTGCACTGGTAATATGGTTTGAGTTTCTGTTTGTATTAAGAAAGAGTGTATTCGATGTGGTTGGTTGCGCTGTGATGGTAGATTTTGATTAAATGACTTCAAAATATCGTTTGAGTTCCCAATTGGTAACGGCTTTGTTATATAATCTGACTTCGTAATCTCTGATGAGGATGTAATGGTCAATAAAGGTATCGCCAAAAATTTGGCGCGCAGGTTCGCTGTTTTTGAGTTGGACAACTGCGGCTTCCAAACTTGTGGGTAACATGGTGAGATTTGTATCTGTATAGGCATTTCCAGCAATGGCATCGCCGGGTTCAAGTTTGTTTTCAATGCCATAAAGCCCTGCGGCCAATCCTGCGGCCATGACAAGGTAGGGGTTGGTGTCGGCACCACATAGGCGGTTTTCGAGGCGTGTTGATTTGCCAGAGTTTCCGGGAATGGCCCGAATGGCACTGGTGCGGTTTTCGATGCCCCAAGATACATTGATGGGTGACCACACGCCAGGAACGGCGCGTTTGTAGGAGTTGATGTTGGGGCAATAAAAAGATGTGAATGCTGGCATAAGGTGTAACAATCCACCCAAATAATGTCGGGCGGTTTCTGACAACGGTTGCGTGGCATCGGCAAAGAGATTTTTTTTGCCCGCGACATCCCAAAGGCTTTGGTGTACGTGCCCACTACAACCAGGGAGATCGGCATTCCATTTGGCCATAAAGGTGGCGATCAGATTGTGTCTGGGGGCTAGTTCTTTGATGCCTGTTTTGAACAGGGCGGCTTTGTCTGCGGCTTTGACACCTTCGTCATATTTGATGGCCGTTTCATAAACGCCAGGACCCGTTTCGGTATGAATGCCTTCCAGTTCTATGTCGTAGGCACTCATTTTGTCGATGATGTCATGCACCAAGTCGGCATAGGTCGAGGCTCTTACTGCGCTGTATCCAAACATACCCGGAGAGAGTGGTTTGAGATTTGTAAAGTTTTTGTCATAAACGGTGTGACTGGACTCTTCAAAGAAAAAATATTCATATTCGGCAGAAGCATAAAAACGAAAGCCCATGTCGCGGGCTTTGTTGACCATTTTTTGAAGCAGGTGGCGCGGGGAGAGTGGGTAGGGTTCGCCATTTTTATCGTAGAGATCCATCACAAAAAGTGCCGTATTGGGCTCCCAGGGAACGATGCGAAAAGTGCTGGTATCAATTTTGGCCAACGTGTCGGGGTAACCCGTGTGCCACCCTGTGAGACTGTCGCGGTCATAGAGTTCGTCATTGGCGTCCCAGCCAAAAAGGACATCGCAAAAACTCATGCCCGACTCAACGGCGGAGTAAAATTTGTCGAGAGAAACGTATTTGCCTCGGCAGATGCCTTCTATGTCGAAGGTGACAAGCTTCACTTTTTTGATGTTGTGTGTTGTGAAGGTGTTTTGAAGTGTGGTGATATTCATATGGGCCTCGTGTTTGTATGTCCATTAAGAGTGATCTTTGTTGGGTTGCAAGTTTATGTGTTTATAAATGATTTGAGAAAATCTGCCGAGCGTTGGGCTGCTTCTTGGGGAGGCAGGTCGCCGCCAAAAGCGTGATGAAGCGTGACATAACCTGTGTATTGAATGGCTTTTAAACCGTCAAAGACGTGTTGAAATTGAATGCCACCGGGTTTGTCTAATGGACGCAGTGTGGATGGAACCACACCTTTTACCCAAGTTGGCATGGGCAACCCCCCATTGGGGTCGGGTACATGGTTTTGAAGATAGACGTTGAAGAGATGGGGTTCAAAAGCTTTGATGGTTTCTGTGTCGTAAGGTTCGCCGCATAGGGCCAAATTGGCGGGTTCGTATATGATGCCAAAGTTGGGTCGATTGATTTGGGAAAGGGTGTTGAGGCTGCCCTCCACGGTTTCAAACAGGCTTTGGGTGTGGCATTGATGGGCCAATCGCATATTGCGCTCAAGGGCTTCATCGGCGGCGCGTTGAGCAAACGGAATGTCACTTTTGTTTTTGAGGCATACGCGCATCAAATCGCACCCTAATGTTTCTGCTAAGTTTAAGTGTGGTGTGATGTTGCGCAGGCAGCCTGGGCCATCTAAGCCGTTTTCTGGTATGGCAAAATCACCTGTGACCATAGAAATAGCCAATTGGGCTTGATCGACAAGGCGTTTGACTTCTGACATACGCTCAGGTGTATGGTGAATTCCCACCATTGATGCGCGCATACACAAGGCATCATACCCTGCTTTTTTGGCGATGGATGATAGTTCGGGAAGGGCAATGTCAATTTCCCGTTTGTTGCTAAACTTTTCGGCCACACGCACCGAGAGTGAAAGTTTCATGGGGTGATCCTCGTGTTTTGTTGGTGTATATGCATGTATGATTTTTGTTGTTCTGTCAATGGATGATTGGGCATACAAAAAATCAATTTGGCATCTGACGAAAATTTGGCTATTCTTTAGGTGATGTCTATTTGCCGATGTATCAAATTTGTCATATATTATGCCACAGCGATCTCCCCCGAGATCTGTGGGCTGCGCAAAAATTTGCGCCAAAAAAGTCAGGAGGATGGGGCATTATGATCGAAATGCGTGTAGATAATTTGAGTGAACCCAATTCAGGACAAGAAGTGGTGTGGTTGCGAAGCTTAGAGGGCAGTGTGCTTGTGCCCATTGAAATTGGCCACACAGAATGGCTTTCGATTTGGGCAGAAGTGACTGGCGAGCGCTTGCCACGTCCATTAACCCATGATTTATTACGCACGCTTTTAACACATTTTGATGCCGAAGTTGAAGAGATACAGGTGGTTGATTTTCGAGATGGTATTTTTTATGCCGAGTTGGTGTTGTCAAGCGGTGGTGAGCAGGTTCGGTTTGATGCCCGTCCCAGCGATTGTATTGCATTGGCATTGAAGTTTGGTGCGCCTATTTTTATGGATGGCAAGATCATTCAACAAGTTGGCTATAACGCAAAAGTTCGTCAAGATGGTTTGGAGCTTGAACCATTGAACCCTTCAGTAGAAGATATTTCTGCACCGATGGATGTGGAAGAACCAGAGATGGTTGTACAAGCCGTAGATGATCTGATTGCCGACGCCGAGGATGCTTTTGCTTTACAAGGGGATGATATTGACCCGGGTGAGTTGTTAACGGTGTTGAAAGAGCAGATGCAAAAAGCTGTTATTGAAGAACGGTATGAAGATGCCGGTATGATTCGCGATGAAATTGAACGCATTGAGGTCACAAAGCAATCTTCGTAAGTGATGGAAGTGTTTTTTTAATTTTCGACCCCCAAGAACAGGTTTTGGTTCTTGGGGGTTTGTTTTGTGGTGTGTTAAATGGGTGGATTTTTAGCGCTGACAGTTGGGGTTTTAGGGTGTCTTATGTATATTACAGTGCTTCTATCGAAATTGTTCATTGCCGTTTTGTGATTATGAAGGAGTTTTGGTGCTATGAAATTGGGTCTTGTAGGGTTGCCTCAAGTGGGCAAACGAACATTGTTTAGCCTTTTGACGGGACAAGATGGTGATAAGGTCAATATTGGTTTGGCAAAGGTAAGAGATGCTCGATTTGAGAAATTGGTTGACATGTTTCATCCTAAAAAAGAAACGCCTGCTCAAATGGAGTTTATGTTGTTGCCCGATATGGATACCGAAGCAAGTCGCAATGCCGAAACGTTACGAGGGTTGGAAAAAGTAGATGTGATTTGTTATTTGGCCCGGGCTTTTGAAGATGAGACAGTTTTTCATGTTGAAGGAGATGTCAATGCTTTGCGCGATGTTCAGTCGTTTTGGGATGAACTGATTTTAAGTGACCAGATTTTTGTGGAAAAACGTTTGGAACGTTTGGCCAAAGAGAAACGCCCCAATGATGTACAACGGGCGGCCAAAGAAACCGAGCTGATGACCAAAATGCAGGCCCATTTGGAAGATGGTAAACCATTGAGCTTGTTTGTGTTGACGGATGAGGACAAGAAGCTGATTTCAAGCTATCCCTTTTTGACCTTAAAAGCCGTTATGGTAGTGCTCAATGTAGGTGAAGATCAAATAGGTGATGACAGTTTGTCTCAGGAAATTGAGGAACGATTTGCCGATCAAGGTTTTCGGTGGATTGCTATTTCGGCTCAAATTGAGCAAGAAGTATCGCAATTGGATGACGAAGAGCGCATTGCATTTTTGGAAGAATTGGGCATTGAACAGCCAGCGTTAGACCGTTTGACTTTGCTGTGTTATGAGACGTTGGGATTGATGTCTTACTTTACTGTGGGTGAAGACGAAGTGCGTGCTTGGACGATTCGTCAAGGGGCTTTGGCTCCTGAAGCGGGTGGCGTGATTCATGGCGACATAGAACGCGGTTTTATTCGTGCTGAGGTCATGAAGTATGACGATTTGATGGAATTGGGCAGTGAGCAAAAAGTGAAAGCGGCGGGAAAATTTGTGCAAAAAGGCCGTGATGCGGCTATTGATGATGGCGATATTATCCACTTTTTGTTTAAGGTGTAAAACGGCAGATATGTCACTGGTCACAAGTCACAGGTCTACAAATCTCAAGTCAAAACCTTAAGACCTGCGACTTGTGACTGAATTTACAGAGGTTATTGTATGCGTCTGAAAGGTTATCCTTTCGGGCGTTTTTTTATGTTAAGCTGGAGCTTTGAATGATGGATTGTAGGGCATGGAGGTGCGATTTGAGGGCGTGACGGCCTTGATCTGAGAGGGTATACCACGTGACGGGTTTTCGGTTTTGAAATTCTTTTTTTATGGTGACATAGTTGGCTTCTTCGAGTTTGCGCATGTGGGCTCCCATGTTGCCGTCGGTTTCTTTTAAGAGTTTTTTGAGATTGGTGAAACTCATGGCATCAGTATCTGCCAACAAAATACAAGTGCCGAGACGGCTGCGATGTTCGAGAAGTTTGTCGAGTTTGGCAAGGCCATTGGCAGTGGCTTCGGTATCAGACGTCTTCATGCTGAGGCCTCATTTTGATGGCACTGATGATCAAGCTTGCTGAAAATGCGAATCCAATTACGGTCCAAGGATAAGGGCCAACAAAATCTACAGCAGCCGCACCGACGACCATGACAATACCTGGAAAAAGGTATCGTTTGTCGAGGTGTAAGCCTGCAAAATAACCGCACAAACCGCTGATGAGCATGAAAAGTTGGCCAACGACCCACCCATTGAGGTTGTGAACATTTGATATGGATAAGATTGCTATAAAAACAAAAAACATGCTGCCCCAATGGATGCTGTGCTTTCGTCCTTCGGCTTTGCTTAAGGTGCCACAATTGCGACTGGCACGTTTGCCCAAATAGAAACTAACAAAAAAACCTATAAGAGGTGCTGTTAACCAATACCAGCCAGAGTATTGGTGAAAAAAATCGTTTAGCAGAGAACCAATGGCAACGATGATGGCCCATAAAATGGATATGGCAATAGAAGTATATCTCTGTTTGTTGCGTTCGCCAACGGTTTCGCGTAAAAAAGCGATGTCGGACTCTATTTTTTCTATGTTGGGTGTTGTCATTGTTGTTCTCCTTGTTGCGTTGAGATTATGCATCACCTATGCGGTTAAGGGTCATTTCAAAAAACTGTGTCCAAGTTTTACCATCTGTTGAGCGTTCACCTATTTCGTACCATTGCCCTGCTTTATTTAAGCGAATGGTGTAGCGCATTTGTCCCATGTTGGGGATATCCATTTCCCAAATCAGTGCATCATTTTCCCAATGGGCAGTATAATCACCTTCTTGTCCTTTGTGTAAATATGTGCGGAAACGAAAATGTTGTCCTGCTGGGTTGTATGAAAAT
Source organism: Candidatus Latescibacterota bacterium (assembly GCA_038279365.1). Classification (GTDB taxonomy): domain Bacteria; phylum Latescibacterota; class UBA2968; order UBA2968; family UBA2968; genus JABIFK01. The sequence continues at coordinate 173,484 of JAYODI010000001.1, forward strand.
ATGCCAAGTGCATGGTGAACCACGATGGGCTCTGGGCGATTGGGTATTTGGGTTTTATGCAGCCCCTCAACCATAAGGATGAGTCCATCGAGTTTGCGTTGCACGGTTTATGTGCCAGAAAATACGCTTCGATTAGGACCATATTGAATCCAACCCGTGCCTTCCCACTTTCCAACAAGAAAATCAAGTTTTTGCATTTCTGTTTTCAGCACTTCTGGGTTGGGTTGTGCAAAGGTTGGGGTGGTGGAAATTAGAAGGAATAAGAGGTAGATGACGGTGTGCATGACTTGCTACTTTTTAGTTGTTTGTAGAGTTCTCTGAAAAATAGAGTAAATAAAAATATATGTCAATGCTTTTTTCAGTTTTTTGTTAAACAAGCATATATCTCACACATTTCTGAGTGGAAAAAAAGATCGTCATTTTTTTAAGTTATTGTTATTTATTGGTATTTGCATTGTGTGTGTGGTGGTATGTTTTTTGTTATATAGGGTGAATGTGAGGTTTGGAAATGCGATATTTATAGACTTTGACAAGTTGTTTTTTTAGTGAAAGGTGGCAGGGTATGTTGCGATTCGTGTGTTGTTGGATTGCGATAGTGACGTTGGGGATGACCAGGGATGCAGATGCAGAACGGTGGTATTTTTCTGGTTTAACACCAGGTATTGTACTTGAAGGTGAGATGGAGGCTGCGGGGCATGTGTTTGTGGGTGTCGAAGGCATTTTATGGCGGTTTTTAGGATACAGTGCCGATGTGGGTTATTTGGCACCTTGGAAAGCACCCAGACATGGGGCAGGTGTCTTGTCTGTTGGTGGTTTAATTTTTCCAGTAAAAAACAGAAGGAATGCGTTATTTATTTCATCGGGATATACGCTTGGTAAACAGAGCCAACAGGCCAATTTTTTACATACAGGTTTGGGCACGCGGTTGGGTAAGCGTGTGCGTGTAGAGGTGCGTCATTATGTTAACTTTGACGGAAGTGATCCCAATACCCATGTATGGGCATTGCGTTTGGGAATCGTTTTTTAGCGGATTTGAATGGTTGTTATGCGCCCAGAAGATGTGTGTGACTTCTGGGCATTTTTTATGCCAAGTTAGAACCCTGTTGGAATCATATATTCGTTATTTCTCCTTGACTTTCAGTATTGTAATTTGTATTACGATATATCATTTGGAGAATATATTTGTTTCATTCATAACATTTGAAAGGGATGAGGTATGCCTTCGGAGATTAGCAAATCCTCAGAGTCTGTAAGTGAAGTTATTTTGAGCATTTGCAGGGAGGTTCACAGCACAATGGTTGGATTAAGTGGATTGCTGTGAGTGCCATGATTATGGCTCTTTTTTCGGCCATTGGCGCATTGTTGGCGGGAATTACGGCCAATGATTCGTTAATGGAGCGAACGGAGGAAGTGCTTGAGGTCTCTCGTATGGCGAATGACGAGCTTCATGTTGAGGTGTTGCGCACCAAACATGAACTTTTGAAATCATTGGGAAAAATGCCCGCCGAATCAGAACTTGCAAGGATCCACGCCTATGAAACAGACGCGGCAAAATTAAAACTGGCTGTTCAAAAAGAGGAAATGCTGGTTCGCTTGTCGAGTTATAAACACGAAATTTTTGCCATTGGTGTGACCCTACTTGCTATGGCTATTTCTTTGAGTGGGATGGCCATTGTGGTAGGGCGGAATGGTTTGTGGCATGTGGGAATTGTTTTTGGTGTGTTGGGGTGTGGTTTTGTGGCGTTTGGGGTGTATCAACTTTTGTAGAGGTGGGCATCATGTCTGATCTCATTTATTTGGATTACAATGCAACAACACCACACGACCCAGACGTTATTGAGGCGATGCGGCCGTTTTTAGAAATACATTTTGGAAACCCATCGAGTACGCATAAGTACGGTCAGATAACCCATCGAGCCGTTGAAACTGCGCGGGTACAAGTGGCACAGATGCTAAAGTGCGTGCCCCATGAGGTGGTGTTTACAGGTGGGGGCACAGAGGCGAATAATTTTGCGCTCAAAGGTTTGGCATTTGCGCGGAGTGATTTGGGCAATCATATTGTGACCACGCAAATTGAACATCCTGCGGTGAGTGAGGTGTGTGCGTGGCTGGAAACACAAGGTTTTGAAGTCACGTATTTGCCAGTGGATGAAATGGGGCGTGTGGATGTGTCCGATGTTGAAGCGGCATTGTTACCCGAAACAATTTTGATCAGTGTGATGCATGCCAATAATGAAGTGGGCACCATTCAACCAATAGAAGAGATTGCTGCTCTATCGCAAGACCGGCAGATTGCTTTTCACACGGATGCGGCTCAGTCTGTGGGCAAAATAGGTGTGGATGTTCAAACTTTGGGTGTGGATCTTTTGTCGGTTGCCGGACACAAGTTATATGCGCCCAAAGGAGTTGGGGTTTTGTTTGTGAGAGATGGTATTGAATTGGAAAAATTTATGCACGGAGCTGGGCATGAAATGGGTTGGCGTGCTGGGACTGAAAATGTGTTGGAGATTGTTGGGTTAGGCAAAGCATGTGAGATTATTACAACAGATTTGGAGGCACATCATGCACACCAGAGAAAATTGCGCGATCATTTAGAAAATACTTTGTTGGCGAGGGTGCCAGACACACAAATTAATGGTCATTTGGAATATCGACTGCCCAATACGTTGAGTATTTCTTTTTTAGGTGTGAATGCGGATAATCTGTTGGCGGAAATGAAAGATGGCATTGCGGCTTCTGCGGGGGCTGCGTGCCACTCGGGTGGTGTTCACGTGTCGCAGGTTCTTTCGGCAATGAAAGTACCTACGGAATGGGCAAGAGGAACATTGCGATTGTCTGTGGGGCGATTTACAACATTGGATGATGTGGATCGGGCTGGAGAGATTGTGGTGAAAGCAATTGAAAAATTGCGCGCAAAATAGTGGAAGACAAGCCAAGGTAGCCTTTTTAAAGGAGCGGGTTATGCAAGACCTGAAGATGCGCGTGGCATTGGGCCAGTTTAATGAACTGACCGATGAAATGTTGATTTATGTCAAACAGTTGGGGGCCAATGATTTTTTGATGAACACCCCAAGATTGCCTGGGGAAAATCAGTGGGAGTACGAAGATTTAAAAGCCTTGGTAGACAAATCGACACAGCATGGTGTGCGCTTGATGGCACTTGAAAATGTGCCCGTGCATTATTATGAAAAGGCGATGTTGGGTTTGCCAGGTCGCGATGAGCAGATCGCACACATGAGTACCACCATTCGCAATATGGGCAAGGCTGGGATTCCAATTTTAGGGTATCACTGGATGCCCAATAAAGTATGGCGAACACCCGACCCAGCAACCCTGCGGGGCGGGGCCAAAGGCACAAGGTTTAATTTGGATGAACACAAAGATGCCCCCTTGACTCATGAACGGGTTTATGATGCCGATGAAATGTGGGATAATTACGCATATTATTTGGAGCGCATTTTACCTGTGGCAGAAGAGGCGGGTGTGACGTTGGCGTTGCATCCTGATGATCCACCTGTAGAAACTTTGGGTGGGGTTGCACGTATTTTTCGCAATTTTGACTGTTTCAAGCGGGCAATGGATAGCTTTGACAGCCCCAATCATGGCTTGGATTTTTGTATGGGCTGCTGGTCTGAGATGGGGCCTGACGGTGTCATTCCTGCCATTCGTCATTTTGGTGAGCGTAAAAAACTCGTTTATATTCACATGCGCGATGTGCAAGGTCAGGTGCCCTGTTTTAATGAGTGTTTTATTGACGAAGGGAACTTGAATGTGTTTGAAGTGGTTAAGGCGCTTAAAGAAGTGAATTTTACGGGTTTTATTATTGACGATCATGTGCCTCGTATGATAGACGATACCCCTTGGGGGCATCGGGGGCGGGCATATGCTATTGGGTATATTCGCGCTTTGATTGATGTGGTGGAGAAGTTGTAATGGGCAAATTATAACAACGTCGCGTTGCGTCCAATGGTTTGTGTGGGTTCATCCCGTGGGCATTTTTTGAGTTAAAAAGCTTTCTGCCATCAGCTTTCAGCCATCAGCCATCAGCCATCAGCTTTCAGCTTTCAGCCTGTCATCTGGTCTTTGGGTTATGGTTTTTTGCTGACTACTGACTACTGACTGCTGACTGCTGACCGCCTAACCACAATTTGATACACCAAGCCTCATTTTTCAAAAACGCAGAAGATTTTTGTCCTCTGCGTTTTTTATGTACTGGCAATTTCAGACCCTCTATCTGTGAGCGCATAGGTTCTGGCACTGCCGCGTTTTTGCCACGTGAGATATCCCATTTCGGCCAGTTTGCGCAAATCATTTTGCAAGGTGCGTTTTGATTTGCCCATGCCTTCTGAGAGTGTGTTGCTTTGTGCAAAGAGGTCGTCTACCGTACAGGTGTTGGCTGCTTGGTGAACAAGTGTAATGATTTCTTGTTGGCGCACACTCAGAACGGATGGCATGGTACGTGGTGTTTGAATGCCAAAGGCTTGTTCGATATGTTCTGCGGTGATGGTGCTGCCGTGTGCATAAATGGCCACGGCGCGTTCGATGACATGTTGTAGCTCGCGGATATTTCCTGGCCAGGTGTGGGCAAGCAAACGATCCAAAGCACCGCGCGAAATTTTGGCAGGTGAGGCTTGGGTGCGTGCGGCGATGGTATGTAGAAAGTGATTGGCCAGCAATGGAATGTCTTCGAGGCGTTCACGCAATGGCGGAAGATTGATGGGTAAAACATTGAGGCGATAATAAAAGTCTTCTCGAAAAACGCCTTCGGCAACGAGGCTTTCGAGGTCGCGATTGGTGGCCGCTATGATGCGCACATCGGTGGTGAATATTTCGGTACCACCGACGCGTTCATACTCTCGGTTTTCGAGTACGCGAAGGAGTTTGATTTGGGTGGTGAGGGGAATGTCACCAGCTTCGTCTAAAAACAAAGTACCGCCATTGGCGCGTTCAAAACGACCTGGTTTGGTTTGGTCGGCTCCGGTGAACGCGCCTTTTTCGTGCCCAAACAACTCGGTTTCGAGCAGGCTTTCGGAAAAAGCGGCGCAGTTGACGGCCACAAAAGGTTTGTTTCGACGTGGGCTGCTGTTGTGCAGGGCACGGGCAACGAGTTCTTTGCCCGTACCTGAGGCACCGCGAATGAGCACGGTGAGATCTGTGCTGGCTATTTGTTGCACAATTTCATAAACCCGACGCATTTGGGGGCTGTTGCCAATAAGGTCATGATAACCACCTTCAAGTTCTTGAAGGCGTGTTTCGAGAGTTTTGATGCGCTCTTGGAAGTACTCAAGGTCGCGTCTGTGTAGTGTGTCATAAATGGTTTGAACTTGGTCAAGTATGTGATCGGGGTTTTCTGTGCGTCTGAGATGTACGTTGGGTTTCCAGGTGACTGTCCAGGTGTGTTGACAAGTGGTTTGGAGGGTGTATTGTTGGGCCAGTGATTGGCGTTCAATAGAAGGTGTGATGCGTACGGCCCGTATTTGTTGGGCAAATGTACGCAGGCCCAGTTGAATGGTGCCTTGTATTTGTAGTGCCATGATTTGAAAATAAATACCAATATCTTGCACCAAGCCCAGTTTGGCCAAGTGGGAAAGGGTTTGGTTTTGGTTGTTGTATTGAAGTGAAACTTCGAGTGTGTGACTGGATGTAAATTGGCTGGTGACTTGGAAGAGGTTGGCGGGAAAGATTTTGTCGAGCATCATGGGCGAGAGGGCTTGTACTAAGAGGCCAATGTTGCGGTCATCTTGGTTTTGGGGTAAGGCTGAAACAAGCAGTTGGGTGAGACTTAAAACATCGGTTTCTGGGTTGATATACAAACCGCCTCCGTTGCGTCCTACTTCAATTGGAAATGTGAGGAGATTGGGGCGATTGATGTGTTGAAAAATAAACGCATAAAAATATTGGATAACATGGAAATATGTGAACCCACGGCCTTGAAGCAAGAGGTCACATTCGTCTTGGTCGATGCGTGTGCGAAGGTCTTGAATGAGTTGTTTGGCAATTGATGTGTGATTGGCTTGGAGGGTGTGATAGATGGTTTGTGTCAATCGGGAACTGACAGCGAGGGGTTCTTGAATATCGGCGGTGAGTCCTGTGTGGCGCATGGCTTGATGTAGGTGGCTTAAGTCGTTTACCACAACAACCTCCTAATGTGGGTGATTGATCCATAAACCTAAATCACAGTTGAAATCAGATGGATACAGATCTGTTTTTATCTAAATGTGCAATAATACGCATTAATATGACAAATAGTGCAAAGTCACGCAATGTTTTTTGCCAGTGATCCTACAAGTTGTTTTAGTAGCAACTATTTGTTTATAAACGCCATATGTGTTTTGGGTGGAAGTTGGCATTCTTCTTGCAAAGTGATATTGCGAAATTGAGGCCATTTTGTTTGGGAGGAAGACATGAAATTGATCGGTATGTTATTGGTGATGTGTAGTTTGTATTTGATGGGGTGATGGGTATGTGACAGTTTTTTTTAAATGGTCACTGTCGCGAGGGATTTCTGTGAGAAAGAGCGTTTTAACAGGCAGGGAGTGATGCTTATGGTGAGAAACACGGTGCGTAAAGTGGCGATTGGTGGTATTGGTCGCGTGTGTGACTTGTCTCAATTTGATACGTGGTTTGCTTATGGCATGTTTTCGTGTCGTGTGTTGGCTGTGTGGATGAATACCACATCGGGTTTAAAGCTTGTGATGCATGGATTTTAGGCCATGTCTTTGGGCCTTGCCCTCACCCTGTCAACTTTCTCTATACAGACCTTGTGCAGAGAAAGGATTAGGTTCGCCTAATCGGGTGAGGGTTTTTTACTTTCCTTTCTTATTTGACTACACTATTTTTAACCTCTCAAGTGTTTTACGATGACATTATTGGAGGTTAGATATGGATGTGATGGAAGCCATTCGTTCACGGCGCTCAATCTTTAAATTTAAACCCGAACCTGTGCCTAAAGATGTGATTGAACGGATTTATGAAGCAGGTATTTGGGCGCCAAATCACCGATTGACAGAGCCGTGGCGCTTTATTGTGATTGGTGAAGCGACCAAAGAAATTTTGGCACAACGCTACAGCGAAATTCAAGAGGCCAAAGCCGCTGCTGGTGCAAGTAGCGAGGCTCGAGAAGCTTTGAAAAAGGCGGGGTACGCCAAATTTATGTCTAAACCTACTATTGTGGCTGTGGTGTGTTTGCAAGATGGCGATGAGATCAAAAAGCGCGAAGACTATGCCGCAGTGTGTTGTGCCATGCAAAATGTGGCTCTGGCAGGGTGGGCTGAAGGGGTGGGGATGCAGTGGAGTACGGGGCCGATTACTTTGGAAGAAAATACATTTCAGTTGCTGGGGGTGAACCCCAAGAATGAATATATCATTGGCTTTTTTTATACGGGATATCCTGATGAGGTATTGGTGCCAAGGCGAAAACCTTTGGCAGATGTGCTTCGCTGGACGGAATAGGTTTCTTTGGTGATATGTACGTATTGTGATTCATAAATATTACTTTTTCTGCAATATGTGGATGTGGGGGTTTAAAGCGTGTCTGGTCATTCAGACACGCTTTTTATTTAGTGTGAAGCCCGTGGGTGTATACACGATGTTGTAGCTTTATTTTTATTTATACACAATATCGTTTATGCGCTCATTGGGCGATACTTTCGATGGCATTGTATTTGCGATATGTATTGGCATATGATTAAATTTAGCAAACTAAATGTCGATATTCTAAAGAGATATCTTCAAATTGCATCGTTTGTTTTTTTAAGGTCTTATGCAGAATTTGGCATGAAATTTAGTATTGTGTGCAAAATTTGACACATTTTAAGTTGAAGTGAAAGGATGGGTGTTGGCATGTCTATTAAGCAAAAACTACTGGGTGCCTTTTGTTTTATCAGCTTGTTGTTGGTTGGGCAACTTCTAGAGAGTTGGATGATGTCGAATAAGGGGATTGAGGCAATTGAACGTGCACGGAGTCACGGATATGCGGGTGCTTTTCTTGCCAAAGAGATAGAATTGGATGTGGTGCAGGTGCAGCAGTGGTTAACAGATATTAGTGCCACGCGAGGTGTTGAAGGTTTTGATGACGGTTTTGATGAGGCGGCCAAATATGCCGATCAGTTTCGGACACATATTGCTGAGTTGGAGCGCATATTTCCCGAACGTGCCGATTCTTTTGAGGAGGCCAGCAAAGCATTTGAGGCTTTTTATGAGCGCGGTCGATGGATGGCTCAAAAATATATTGATGGGGGGCCTCCGTCGGGTAACGTTGCCATGGAGGTGTTCGATACGGACGCAGAGGCGATGGCCACGGCGCTTCATGGAATGTTAGAGACCATGCGTGAACGTGCAGAAAGCGATATTCAAGAAGCGATCGATACAAGCAAGGCCAGTTTGCAATGGGGTATGACATTTACGGTGATCATTATTGTTTTGACAATTGGCATTGCACTGGTAATGGCCTCAAAAATTGCCAACCCAATTCAACGCATTACGGACATTGCAAACCATTTGGCACAAGGAGATTTGAACCAACAAGTGACCATTCGGCAAAGTGATGAAATTGGACGATTGGCCGAGGCTTTTAGACAATTGATACTTTATATTCAGAATGTGTCTTCGGCTGCTGGTGCTTTGAGTGAGGGAGATTTGACC
>JAYODI010000001.1:182136-201523 GCA_038279365.1 Candidatus Latescibacterota bacterium
GATTTGACCATTCAGGTGGAATCGCGCTCTTCGCATGATGTTTTGGCCCGTAGCTTTTCGGGAATGGCGCAAAGTTTGCGAAATATGTTTCGCGATATTGCTGAAAATGCAAAAGTGCTAAATGTGTCGTCTAACGAGATGACCAGCATGTCGAGCCAGATGTCGGCTCAATCGCAGGATCTGAATGAAAGATTTTCGGCGATTGCGGCCGCGGCTGAAGAAATGAGTGCCAACATGGGAACGGTTTCTTCGAGCACTGAGGAGATGTCTGTTTCTATTGGTGATGTGTCTCAAAATACAGAGCTGGCACGCGAGGCTGCTGCGGGTGCTGTGCGTAATGTGGAAGATGCTACACATCAGGTAACAACGTTGCAAGTGGCCGCTGCAGAGATTAATAAAGTAATTGAAGTGATTGTTGAGATTGCCGAACAAACCAAATTGCTGGCACTCAATGCTACCATTGAGGCTGCACGTGCAGGTGAAGCGGGGAAAGGGTTTGCCGTTGTGGCCAGTGAAGTTAAAGATCTTGCACAGCAGACAAATGATGCCACCAATGAAATTCGCTCACGCATTGAGGCGATGCAAACATCAACAACGAGCACAGTTTCTGAAATTGGCAATATCAGTGATGTGATTCGCAATATGAATGATATTGTTAACAGCATTGCATCTGCAGTGGATGAGCAGGCGACCACCACGCAGGATATTGCTCAAAATATTTCGCAAGCGGCAATGGTGTCGCAGCAAATAGCTGTGGATATTTCTGCGGCCAGTCGCGCAAGTGCAGAGGTTGAAAGTGTTGCTGAAACGGTGAATATGAAATCAAAAGATTTGGCTGTTTTGGGTGATGGTTTGGGAACGATGGTTGGTCGATTTAAGATTTGATTTTTGAAAATTGAAAAGCCCCAAGGAATTTTCCTTGGGGCTTTTTTTATGCCAATGCTGCTGAGCAGTTTTCTTCTATCCAAACTTTTAAGGGAACATCTTCATCTTTGGGTGAAAAGAATCCGTTGCAATTGGTGCCATGTCCGAGGAGTTGTTTGCGAATGGGATCGCATTTGGCAAATAAGTCGGGGCGGATGGTGGTGTCGTCTTTGGTGCGTATCCAACGATAACCATAGCCATAAAAGAGGACTTTTCGCACAATGGGAGAGTGGTTGGGGCTGCGGGCATGGAAGAGGCGACGGTCAAAAAAGACGGCATCACCGCGATTTACACAAACAGGCATTGCACCATCGGGCAAACCATCTTGGGGTTTGTTTATGGCTTCTTTGAGATGGCTACCAGGCACAATGTAAAAATTGCCCCGTCCTTCTTCTGAAACATCGCTAAGCCAGTAGGCGACTTTGAGGGAGATGCGTGGGCGTGGTGATGTGGTTTCGATGTCGGCATTGACGCGACCACTGTCTTGATGAAAGCCGAGGGGGTATTTCATGGGCTCATGGTTGGGTTTTTCCTGTGGAGTGACCCCTAAGTGAGAATGATACAGATAAATGTTCCAGCCCATAATGCCCCAAACCTTTGGAAATACTTTGGGATTGTCGAGCAAATCGATAAAGGCTTGGTGCTGGCCCACAAAGTTTGGAAAGAAGAGATTGCCATCATCTGATAGACCTTTGTATTTTTCTTCGGCCCAAATGGTGTCTACAATTTGTTCGAGCAAATCAAGATGATTTTCATTTACTGCATTGCGTACAATGAGGTATCCTTCCTCATTAAATTGACGGTGTTCTTCTTCTGTGAGAAGATGGTTTAATGCTGTTGTATCCATGTGCCCTCCTGCTTGACAATTGGCGGTTTTTTCAATAGGTTAGGTGCGCCTTTGGGTATACAAACAATGTAGTTGGGTGCTGTTGTGCTTGTCAATTAAAAATATAAATGACCATTTATTCATTTATTGTGTATGGGTCAATCAGGATGCTATGGAACATTTTGCTTATTTTATCGTTTATCAATTGCCCTATGTCACCATTCCTTTTTATGGGGTGATGTTGTGTTTGCGCATTTGGGTGTGGCTTCGCTTTTATAATCCTGCACTCAAATTGCTTCCTCAGGCTTGGGGAACGGTGTTTCAGATTTGGCAACGGCAGTATCGCCCTACCATTTATTTGTTTCCGGGGCGTCCACGTTCGCAGGGTTTGGAATGGATGCGTTCTCTCAAGGGGTTTTTGTTTTTTAGCGGGCTTTGGAAACGCGACAAAGTTTTGTGGGTGGGGTCTTGGTTGTTGCATGTAGGACTGGCTTTGTATGTGTTGGCTCATGTGAGGTTGGTTTTGCCTTTGAGTGCGCAAGCAGATTATTTGTTGGTGTCGGCAACAACGGTGGGGTGTGGTTTGATGGTGGGATCTGGGATTTATCTGTTATTGCGTCGTGTGCTTGTGCAACGTGTTCGGGAGATTACATCCTTTCGAGATTATTTATCTGACTTGGTATTGTTTGCATTTTCTTTTTCGGCTTTGATGGTTGCGCGCGATGGCGGTGTATCGGGCGAAGCTGTTGTGGCCTATGTGGTTGGTCTGGCAACATTTTCTGTGGTAATGATTGATGGCGGTGAATGGTGGGTGTGGCATCTGTTGGCTGTTCAGGTGTTGTTGGTGGTGATGCCGTTTTCACATTTGTTGCATTTTGGTGGCATCTTTTTAAGCCGTCAGTTTTTGGGTACATCAGATTCGTTTGCTGGTGAGTTTGGAGAAAAAATCAAAAATTAAAAATTCAAAAAGGAGTTGTTGTTTTCTTTTTGAGTGGGATCTGGTCTGTTGTGTATATAGGGAACTGAAATGGCAGTTGAAAACGAAGCAGGAGAACCCGAACGTCAAAAAAAATACATTCCCCCCGGTATGGTGGGAACATATATGCGGCGCATTGCAGATTCTGACCCATTCGTGCGTGATATTCAAGATGAACCATCGGCATTGCGGTTGTATATGGATACGTGTACCAAATGTGGTGTGTGTGCCCAAGAGTGCCCTGTTTATTATGGCCAACCCAACAAACGCATGCACCCTGTGGAACGTTCGCGCCAAGTGATACGTTTATATAAAAAGTATACAACATTTTGGGGGCGTTTTTGGGGCTCTATTTTTGACACGCCCGATTTTGAAGATAACGATGCGGAAGTTTTTGCAGAACGGATGTATGAGTGTTTAACGTGTCGGCGGTGTGCGGCTTATTGTCCTGTGGGCATCGATCATTCGGTTGTTTCGCGCGTGGGGCGATCATTGGTTGATCTGATGGGGTTAACGCCTCCCTCGTTGGCGCAAGGCACCCAGAACTCGCTTGAAACGGGCAACCTGGAAGGGGCTTCAACAGAAGCTTTTTTGGATGCCATTGCGTTTATTGAAGAAGAATTAAAAGAAGAAACTGGGGTAGATATTCCCATTCCTTTGGATAAAAAAGGCGCGGAAGTTTTCTTTTTGCCACCGTCTGGAGATGTGTTGGTTTATGCCGAAAACTTGATGGGCATGGCCAAGGTGTTTTATGCTGCTGGCGTGGATTGGACGATGAGCTCTCGGGCTTACGATGGGTCAAATTTTGGGTTTACAACGGGCAATAATTTTTCGATGAAGTATGAAAATAAGCACTATATAGATGCGTGCGAGGTGCTGGATGCTAAGGTGATGGTGATGGGGGAGTGTGGGCATGCGTATCGGGTGATGAAGTTTATGGCAAGTGAAGGAAGATGGTGGGGAGAATTGTCTTTTGAAATTACGAGTGGTTTTGAATATACGGCACAACTGATTCGCGACGGACGCTTGAAATTGGATCCTTCTAAAAATGCAGACCCAGTTACGTATCACGATTCGTGTCAGTTTGCGGCTGGGTGTGGTATTGTGAGCGAACCGCGTGAAATTTTGAAAGCGGCTTGTGCTGATTTTCGCGAAATGCCCGAAGGAGGCTACACGCAGTGGTGTTGCGGTGGTGGTGGTGGGTTGTCGGCTTTGCGATCTGTGCGTGAATTTCGCATGCATATTTCTGGCAAAAAAAAGGCCGAACAGATGCGTGAGACCGATGCCAAGGTTGTATCTACATCGTGTTTGCAGTGTCGCACACAATTGAAAGAGATTGCACGCTATCATAAAATGCCACTTAAAATTACGGGTGTGCATGAGTTGGTAAACAATGCGATTGTTATAAAATAGCACTCAGCGATCAGCCTTGGCTATCGGTTTTTGGGGGAGCCGAAAGCTTGTTGCTGACCAGCTAAAAGCTGAAAGTGGTTTTTATGAGCGATTTGATTTATATGGACAATGCGGCAACGACCTACCCAAAACCGCCTGGTATATTGGAAGATGCGTTGGGCTTTTATCAAAAGTATGGGGTTAACCCTGGGCGAAGTGGTACCGACCTGGCTCAACAAGCTGAGGCGATGGTGGCTGAGGCACGCCAGTCTTTGACCTCATTTTTGGGTGCGACGGGCAGTGCAGATAGATTGGTGTTTACACAAAATGCATCAGACTCCCTCAATATTGCGATTCAGGGTACGCTAAAAGCCGGAGATCATGTGATTGCGACTTGTTTGGATCACAACTCTGTGTTGCGCCCGATCTATCATTTGACCAAATATGAAGGGGTTGAGGCAACGTATGTGCCGTTTGATGAGGCGGGTTATGTTGACCCCGATGCGATTGCACGGGCGATTCAACCCAACACAAAGCTTGTGGTAATGAGCCATGCTTCTAATGTTCTGGGAACCTTGCAACCGATTGCTGAAGTGGGTGAAATTTGTCGTGCAAGGGGTGTGATTTTGTGTGTGGATGCGGCGCAAACGGCAGGTATGGTGCCCATTGATATGGAAGATATGCAAGCCGATATTTTGTGCTTTACGGGGCACAAGTCTTTGATGGGGCCAACGGGTATTGGGGGGATGTATGTACGTGAAGGCGTGGATGTGGCCCCTTTGCGATATGGTGGCACGGGCGTGCGCTCAGAACACCTTGAGCACTTGGATGAATATCCGTGGCGTTTGGAATGCGGTACGGGTAATTTGCTGGGTATCGCTGGTTTGTTAAATGGGCAAAAGTGGATTGCCCGCGAAGGTTTGGGCAATATTCACGCGCGTGAAAAGGCTTTGTTTAAACAGTTGGTAAATGGCTTACGTGAGGTGGAGGGTGTGATTTTGTATGGTGCAGATCGTTTGGATGAACATGTGGCGGTGTTGTCGGTGAATGTGGTGGGTATGACTGCGAATAATGTGGGCACTTTGTTAGATGTAAAATTTAATGTGGCTACGCGTACGGGACTTCAGTGTGCGCCCAAGGTTCACGAGTTGTTGGGCACCAAAGATGTAAAGGGTACGGTCAGAATTTCATTGGGGCCGTTTAATACCGAATCTCATATTGAGACGGTGATAGAAGGTTTGGCTGATATTGCGTCTCGGCATGGAAAAAAATAGTCGCAAGTCTCAGGTCTGCAGGTCGCAGGTCAAAATCTGAAACCCGTGGTGTTGACTTGCAGACTTGCGATTTGTGACTGTATTTTAAGATTTGAATCAAGGAGATGTGTGGTGCCTTTTAAAACTGTGACGTTGGGTGGGAAAGAGATTGAGGTGGATGAAGATGGGTTTATTCAGCAACCTGATTTGTGGGATGAGATGGTTGCGAAAGATTTGGCCGCGCAAGATGGCATTGTGGAAATGACCGAAGCACATTGGGCTGTGGTAAACTATATTCGCACCTATTGGCTCAAGTTTGAGATTGCCCCGCTTATTCGCAGATTGTGCAAAGAAACCGATTTGGATATTGATACCATTTACGATTTGTTTCCCAATGGGCCTGCTGACGGTGCGTGTAAAATTGCAGGTTTGCCAACACCGACAGGGTGTACGTAGAAAAAGGATTTCAAAGGTGTATATAAAATAAAAAAGGGGGATCTCAAAAAGAGATCCCCCTTTTTTATTACTGATATTTGCAGTGTTATTTGCCTGTGCGTGCTTGAATATTTGCCATGTCTTCGACAATGGTGAGTAAGCCCGAGTGATCGAGTTCGCCACGGTCTTTGACCATTGCGGTTTTGAAAAGTTCGAATACTTCGCTGGTCACGGGCAATGGCACTTCAAAGTCGTTGCCTGTTTTTTGTACGATGTTGAGGTCTTTGTAATGGAGGCGAATGCGAAATCCGGGATCAAAGTCGCCATTGACCATGCGTTCACCACGGTTTTCGAGCACACCACAACGGGCAAGACCACCGCTTAAGACTTGTACAATTTTGAGGGGGTCAACGCCCGCTTTGGCACCTAATGTGAGGGCTTCGGAAACGCCCGCAATGGTAACGGCTACGAGAATTTGATTGCAGGCTTTGACGGTTTGCCCTGCACTGAGTGGGCCACACAAAATGGCGCTTTTGCCCATGACATCGAAGAGTGGTTTGGCGGTGTTGAATGTGGCTTCTTCTCCGCCAACCATAATGGAGAGGGTGGCATTTTTAGCACCGACATCCCCCCCGCTTACGGGTGCGTCGAGGCATTTGACGCCTTTTGTGGCCAATGCTTCACCTACCGATGTGGTTACACTGGGTGCAATGGTGCTCATGTCTACCCAAATCATGCCATCGTGTGCACCAGCCAAAAGGCCATTTTCTCCCAGGGCAACCCGCTCTACATCGGGTGAGTCGGGCAACATGGTGATCACTATGTCGCTGTTTTGTGCCACTTCTTTGGGTGAGGTGGCTTTGGAGGCACCTTGGCCAACCAATGCCTCAACGGCGGCTTGACTGCGATTGTGAACGGTGAGTTCGTAACCTGCTGCGATGAGGTGGCCAGCCATGGGTTTGCCCATAATGCCTAAGCCAATAAATCCTACTTTGGGTTTTGCCATTCATAACTCCTTTTAGAAGGTCGCATCGTAAGTTATTTGTCTATGAATAAGGGTTGTGTAGATGGGGGAATGATGCTGGCAGCTTCGGCGCGTTGATACAGATCTGTAATGGCAGCTTCGCCGTCGGTCATATAATCGAGGGTATAATCGTTGACATAGAGATCAATGTGTTGTTGCATTACCTGTTCGTCCATTTCTTGGGCGTGTTGGCGAATGTAGTCTTTAACAGCATTGGGATTGTTGTGTGCAAATTCGACACTGGCCCGTAGAGAACGGTCGATGTTTTGAATGATTTCTGTGCCAAGGTCGCGTCGTGCAAGAATGCCACCCAATGGAATGGGATGCCCCGTTGCCGATTCCCACCATTGCCCCAAGTCGATGACTTTGTGAAGCCCGTAGTTGGGGTAAGTAAAGCGCGATTCGTGAATGATGAGTCCTGCGTCTACATCGCCTTTTTGGGTGGCCGACATAATTTCGTGGAAAGGCAGTACAACGAGGTTTTGGATTTGTGGATTAAATAGGCGAAGCAGAAGGGCGGCGGTTGTCAATTTGCCAGGAATGGCGATTTTTTTGTGTTGTAAATCTTCTGAAGACATGGGCTCGCGTGCGATTACCATTGGACCACAACCGCGCCCTAATGCACCACCGGAGCGTAGGAGACAATATCGGTCTCGCAAATGCCCTAAGGCATGAAATGAGATTTTGGTCATGTCCAATTGATTGTTGGTGGCCATTGTATTGAGGGTTTCAATGTCTTCGAGCACTTCTTTAAATAGCGGTGCATCTTCAATTTTGTTGTGTACCAGTCCGTAAAAGATGTACGTGTCGTTTGGACAAGGTGAATAACCAAGTGAAATGGCAGACATAAAGACCTCAAAAGAAAGCGATGAAATTTAGAACGATGGTTGTGATTTGGTCGTTGATCGATAGCCGGTTATACCTTAACTTAGTGCCTGAATCAGTTTGGCTGTAGCTGTTTGGGCCCGTTGGAGTGCGAGGGGAATGTTCCAGGCGTCTTTGTTGCGGTCTTCGACCTGGTTGCTGATGGCGCGCAGTTCGAGAAATGGAATTTGGTATTGCAAGCAAATTTGGGCTGCGGCCACACCCTCCATATTTTCGCAAATGGCATTGAATTTTTTGGCAATATCATTGCCAATATCGGTGCGTCCACTGCATTGTTGCACCGTGACAAACGGCCCTACGATGACCTCTTCTTTGGCATTGTGAAGCGCGTTTTGGGCGTCTGTGATGAGATCTGGATCGAGTGGGTAGGTATTAAAAAAATCGCGATCTGTTTTAAGAACAGGAATTCCGATCTCATTGGCGGGGAGCCAACCGCTTGGGGTGATGATGCCCAGTTCGGCATAATTTTCTTCGCTGGCCATAACCAGATCGCCCAGGTTGAGGTGGGCAGGTAGGTAAGCGCCACCAATGCCTGTTTGTAAGACGAGGTCGGGTTTGATTTGTTGAAGGGCCACGGTAAGAGCATGTGTGGTATTAACCAAACCCAAGCCTGTTTCTATCAAGATAACAGGATGGTTGCCCAAAATGCCTCGTGTCCACGTGTTGTATGCAATGTTTTGTTGGACTGGGTGCGTGAGCTGTTCACGCAAGATTTGTTGCTCAAAGGCTGTGGCTGTAAGAATAAGTGTGGGCATAAAGTGAAAGTGTAAAATGTGTGATGAAATTTGAGATGTTGAAAGATAGCACAACAATGAAAAATGTAAATTAAAAAGCACGCAGATTTATTTTGACGGATGTTCTTTTTCTTAAGGGGTTTGTTTTGGGTGTGGCAGATTTTCGACTTTGTGGTGGCCAGGTGGTATTGCCCAATGGTGAGGTGATTTTTGGTGATGTGGAAGTGGTGGAGGGGAAGGTGTCTCAAGTTGGGTGTTTGTCCAATGTAGACTTACGCGTTGTGGATGTGGCGGGTTTGATGGTTGCACCGGGGTATATGGATATTCATGTCAATGGCGGGATGGGCGAAACATTTGAAGATGCCGACGACAAGGGGTTGAATAAGATTTTGGATTTGTATGCTAAGCACGGTACTACGTCTTTGTTGGGCGCGTTAAATACGGCTCCCAAAGAAAAACGGTTGGCAAGCTTGGCAAGGTTAAAAGCATGGCAAAGAACCAAAACCCAACCCATTGACTTTTTGGGTGTGTATTTGGAAGGGCCGTATTTTAACCCCGAGCAACGAGGTGCTCATGTTGCAGATTGGATGCGAGACCCTGATCCTGAAGAATATGGCACTTGGTTGGACGAATATGGCGATTTGATTCGTGTTGTTTCTGTGGCTCCCGAGCGAAATGGTGCATTGACAATGATTCGTGAGTTGAGTCGGGCAGGTATTGTTCCCGCCGTGGGGCATTCGATGGCCACAGGTGCCATTATGCGTGAAGCGATTGCTGCGGGTGTGCGATTGATCACGCATATTTACAACGCGCAATCCACTTTTTGCAGGACTGATCATGGCAAACATTTGGGTGTGGCAGAGGTGGGATTAATGTGTGATGATTTGACCATAGAAATCATTCCTGATGGGTTTCATTTAACACCCGAAATGTTGGCCTTTGTACTGAAGGTGAAACCAACAGATTTGATTTGTGCGACCACCGATGCGATGCACGCTACGGGATTGGGTTCTGGAAAATATCAGATGATGGGGCAAACGGTGTGGGTGGAAGGCGATGAAGCTTTTCGCGAAGATCGCAAACGCCATGCGGGAAGTATTTTGACGATGGAAAAAGCGGTTCAAATTTTGGTGGCAACGGGTGCATCGGTTGGAGATGCCATACGGATGGCCACAGAGGTACCAGCACGAACCATTGGGGTCGATCATTTTAAAGGCAAATTGGTGAAGGGATATGATGCCGATTTGATTTTGTTAGACGAACAGTTGAATGTGGTGGCCACCATTTGTCGGGGGAACGTTGTTTATGATCGAGATGGGCGTTTGGTTTAATTGGCGTAGAAAATAAAAAAAGCCCTGTCATTTACTTGACAGGGCTTTTTTTGTAACCGATTACTGTGATTTTACGGCAGTCCAAACCACATCATAAAGTTGTGTGTGTTTGCCCACATCTTGTTGGTATTCGAGTTTTTTCATGGCCGATGCGGGTGGGTAGAGCACGGGATTTTCAAGTGTTTCTTTGTCTAAGAGCTTTTTTGAAGCCTTGTTGGGAGATGCATATTCTGTATACGTTGAAAGTTGTGCCCCCACTTTGGCATCGAGTATGTAGTTGATAAATTTATGCGCGCCCGATGTGTTGGGTGCTTTGATTGGAATGGCCATGACATCGGCCCAAACAATGGAGCCTTCGCGGGGGACTATATAGGCAAATTGATCGTTTTCGTCTTCAGAAATGGCACGAAGGGCATCCCCGTTCCAAACCACTGCCATATCTACGGCCCCAGAAGCCACCCGATTTTTGCCTCCTACGCCACCTTCAAATCCTTGGGCATTGGGGCTTTTTTTGGCGTCGATGAGAAGTTGACCCGCTTTTTTGACTTGTTCGGAATCTGTGGTATTGGATGAATAACCCAGATAAACGAGTGCCACACCCAATTGGTCGCGCATTTCATCCAACAGAATAAAGGTTCCCACCTCTTTTTTTCGGTCTAAGATGACAGACCAAGAAGGATCGAGGTTGGGAAATTTGGCCTTGTTGTACATGAGACCAACGGTGCCCCATTGATAGGCCAAGCTGTATTTGGTTTTGGGATCATAACTCGGATTTAAAAATTCGGCTTCTAAATTTTTGCGATTTGGGATTTGGGTATGATCAAGCGGTTTTAAGAGCTCTAAGCGTGACATGAGGGGAACCATCATGTTAGAAACGACCACCACATCATATTGGCTTGCACCGCCGGCATATTGAATTTTGGCGAGCATCTCTTCCGACGATTCATAGAGTGACAGGTTGACTTTAATGCCTGTGTTCTTTTCAAAGTCGGTTACCATTTCAGGGT
This sequence comes from Candidatus Latescibacterota bacterium, assembly GCA_038279365.1. Taxonomy (GTDB): domain Bacteria; phylum Latescibacterota; class UBA2968; order UBA2968; family UBA2968; genus JABIFK01. Next base: position 192,924 of record JAYODI010000001.1, read on the forward strand.
CTATATATTCTGACCAAATGTATACATTGATTTCTTCTGCGTGACTGTTCTGGGTGATTAAGCCTGATCCCAGAAACAGCAAAATCATACCTGCACGAAAAAGATTCTTCATCGGGCGTTACTCCTCGATAGGTGTCTTGGAGAGTTTTTGAAGCCCCAAGACAAGTAGAACGGTTATGAGAACAATCAGCGTGGAGAGCGCGTGAAGCTCAGGGCTGAGGCCTCGTCTGAGTGATGCATAAATAAAAATGGGTAAGGTATCGGACTTAGGGCCCGATGTAAAAAAGCTAATGACAAAATCGTCTAAAGACAGTGTGAATGCCAGTGTGGCTCCAGCCAAAATACTGGGTAAAATGAGGGGCAATGTGACCCGTTTGAATAGATCTGGTGGCGATGCATAAAGATCACTGGCAGCTTCGCTAAATGTGTTGCCCAATGTTTTGAGACGACTGCGCACAATGAGTGCGACAAATGCAATTTGAAATGTTACATGCCCAATGATCATTGAGGCCATGCCCGATTGGTATTCGGCCCAAAAAACACGCACAATGCCAAATGCGACGACCAAGGCCGCTGCAAAGATAATATCGGGCGTTACAATGGGTAAATCAACCAAAGTGTCTAAGGCCCATTGGGTGCGTGGTCGCCACGGAAAACGTTCCAAACCAATTGCCAAGCAGGTGCCTAATACTGTGGCAATGAGTGTGGATAGGGTTGCAAGTTGTAGGGTGTTCCAGGTGGCGTTTAAAATGAGTTCATTTTGGAAGAGTTGGGTATACCAAGACAGTGTAAACCCCTTCCATACCAACCCTATGCGTGTTGCATTTACCGAATAGATGGAAACGGCCAGCAAGGGTAAATAAAGTATGGCTACAGATAGGGCAATAATTGTGCCTTTGAACATTTGTTTCATGGCACATGAACCTGTTGACCTTGTTTGCGATAAAAATAGAGGCCAACCAATGTGAGCACAATCAGCACCAAACTGACAGCGGCCCCAAATGGGTAGTCTCGGCTGGCACCAAATTGCTGTTGGATGAGATTGCCTACCAACATAAAGTTGGCACCGCCCAAGCGATTGGTAATGACAAACATGCCCATTGTGGGTACAAAAGTCATTAAGATGGCCACAAAAAGCCCAGGGCGCGTTTGAGGTAAAATGGCAGAACGAAACACGCGCGTTTCTGAAGCATACAGATCTCGTGCGGCTTCGACCACAGACCAATTTAGGCGCTCAACGCTGGTGTATAATGGCAAAAGGGCATAGGGCAGAGAATAGGATATCATACCCAAATAAACAGCGATGGTGCTGGGATAGAGCGCGCGCCCAGTGGGAATGAGCCCAAAATAAGCCGCAATTTGAGACAATGGCAATTGGGGTGAGAGCAACAATTCCCAAGCATAGGTTCGAATGACCAAATTGGTACACATGGGAATGACTATGAGTGATAAGGCGATTTGTCTACCGTGCGTACTGAGGTTGTTGATGTAAAATGCCAATGGGTAAGACAAAAAAACACAAATGGCCGTTACCCAAATGGCGGCCCACAAACTGCGACCCAAAATATAGAGATAGACAGGTGACCAACCAAAGATGCCATAACCGGCCAAGCGCCTAAAATTGTCGAGTGTCCACTGCCAAACAATTTGGCCATCGGGGCCACGCGTTGTTAACGACAAAAGCCCCACAAAAAAAGAGGGCAAAATCATAAACAGCAGCATCCACGCTATGCCCAGTGCAATGCTTGCCAGTGCAATGAGAAACAATCGTCGCCGGGTGGTGATTTGACCGTGAAAAACAAACTGCTTAATCACGCAAGACCTCAATGTATTCGGGCGGCAGTTGAATGCTGAGCTTGTTGTTGGGCACCAGTGCAGCTGTGGGTGCCGTTCGAATGCGCAAGGCGCCGGGGTTGACCAATACTTCGCAATGATCTCCACGATAGATGGCGTCTTGGATGGTGACAGACAGGCCATTGATGTCGGCTGGGTTGTCACATATGCGAATGCGTTCTGGACGAATCATGATGGTGCCTGTTTGCCAGTCGGGTTTTTGTGACAAGGCAAAATCACCCAATGCAGTGTGTACCAATGCCGAGCCATTTCTTTGAGCTTGAATGAGGTTGGCACTGCCCAAAAACTCGGCCACAAACCGAGAGGTGGGTTTTTCATATATTTCAGAAGGTGAACCATATTGTTCGATTTGCCCTTCTTTCATTACAAAAATGCGATCGGATACAGTAAGGGCTTCGTCTTGGTCGTGGGTGACCAACATAAATGTGGTGTTGGAGCTGCGCTGTATGCGACGCAATTCTACTTGAAGTTCGTTGCGCAATTTGGCATCTAAGGCTGACATGGGTTCGTCTAATAACAAGAGCAAGGGTTCGTTAACCAATGCACGTGCCAGAGCAACACGCTGTTTTTGCCCACCTGATAGGTTGTTTGGCAAACGGTTTTCAAAGGCTTCCAATTGCACCAGTGCAAGGCTTTTGGACACTTTTTCTTTTATCTCTTTGGCTGGCTTTTTTCGAGATTTGAGGCCAAATGCAATGTTTTCGTATACATTGAGGTGTGGAAATAACGCGTAGTTTTGGAAGACGGTGTTGACGGGGCGTGTATAAGCTGGGGCATGTGTAACGTGTTGCCCGTTGAGGAAAATATGGCCCGAATCGGGTAGTTCGAGGCCTGCAAGGATGCGTAGAAGGGTTGTTTTGCCACAACCGGAAGGGCCAAGGAGGGTAACAAATTCTCCTCGGTTGACTTGGATGTTGATGTTTTGCAGTACGGGGGTGTCACCAAAAGATTTGTGAATGTCTTGAATGGACAAAAAGGCACTGTCACAAGTTGATGAGGTGATTGGTGGGGGTTGAATAGGGACTCGCAAACGCCATTTAAACATTGGGCAGACCTTTTGTGTGATGCACGGGCATAAAAGGATAAGCAGTTAAAAAGTGGGTTTGTTTTTGATTTGTAAAATCTGCGATGTGCCAAGGTTGTGTGGACAACACTGGGCGATATTTTTTTTGTATGCAATACACATGAGCGTTGACCATTGTGCCATTGGTTAATCGCACACGTGTTTGAATGCGTTTGTAAAAATCACCTTCAAAAAAATCTAAGCGTTTGAGTGCTGGCAATGTGACATGGAGATACAATTTGCCAGATGTTTGGGCACCGTAAAAGGGTTTGATGCCCGGATAAACCTCACCGCGCACACAACAGCACATATACCCATCTAATACTGCGTTTTGGGCAGTGAAAAGATGTCCTGCAACGCGTTGAAAAATGCTGGAGATTTGAAGTGTGCCATATGTAAAGAGATGTGTACGCATCGCGATTAAAAACTACGCACCCCCTCGAACGAGATTGTCGCGCGAGGGGGTGTGGTGTTGTGTTGCAATAAAGATACACTTTTAGAGGGAATTCAGGCAAGCACTAAATGCTTGTTTTGCTCATTTTACTTTGTGAGAAATTTGATGCATACGGGACGTGATACATCTGCTTCTGCACCTGTTTTGTGAAGGGTGCCATCTTCTTTGTTGATCCGAAATGTGACAATGTTGTGTGTGTTTTGGTTGGCGGCCAGTAAGAAGTTACCCGAAGGGTCAATGGCAAAGTTGCGTGGGTTTTTACCCCCTGTGGGTTCGTAACCGATAAGGGTGAGTGTGCCGTCGTCTGCAATGGCATAAATGACAATGCTGTCGTGGCCTCGGTTAGATCCATATGCAAATTTCCCGTCGGGTGAGACGTGAATGTCGGCGGTGTGACTGGTTTCGGTAAAGTCTTTGGGTAAGGTATTGATGCTTTGGATTTCTGTGAGTGCGCCTGTTGTTGCGTCATAGTTATAGGCATTTACGGTGTTGCCTATTTCGTTGATGACGTAGGCATATTTGCCGTTGGGGTGAATGTCAAAGTGACGAGGGCCTTCACCTGGGGAGACAGCAACCGAGTGGGCAAGTGAAAGTTTGCCCGTTTGGTGATGGAGTTCATATACGAGTATTTTGTCCATGCCCAAATCGGCCACGTAGGCAAATCGGTTTTGCGCGTCAAGGTTTATGGAGTGTGCGTGGGGTTCTTTTTGACGCCGTTCATTCACGCTTGAACCGTGGTGTTGGATGAAATCGGAGGCTTCTTGCAGTGAGCCGTCTTCGCCGATGGGAAGCACGCAAACACTGCCACCGCCATAGTTGGCAACCAAAGCATATTTGCCTGTGGCGTCAATGCAGAGGTGACAAGGACCAGGGCCTTTGACCGATTGGACATTGAGTTCGGTGAGTTCCCCCGAATCGGAAATGGCCAAGGCACTGATTGCGCCTACTTTTTCACCGTTGAGTTCGCTGATTTCGTTTATCGCGTAGAGGTATTTGCCTGATGGGTGAAGGGCCACAAAGGATGGGTTGTTGAGTTTGGCCGATCCAATGGGCGATAGTTCACCCGTGTCGCTGTTGTAATTGAATGCATAAACACCGTCGCTGCCTTCGTTTGTGTAGGTGCCTACAAATGCCAAAGTGTTGCTCATTGAAAACTCCTTAATATTGTCTCAGGTCTGCAGGTCGCAGGTCTAACGCAAAGATAGAACCGTTGGGTTGGCATGCGACCTGTAGGCTTGTGACGTGTGACTGCTTTTATGAATGGCTCAAAATATCGACAACCCGATCACCAAAGTCACTGGTTGAGAGTATCTTTTTGGGGTCTGTGTTTTTATTGGCCAATTCACCAGTGACGTAGCCTTGGTTGAGAATGTCAAACATGGCATTCCACACGGCGTCGGATTCTTCTTGTAAGCCCAAACATTTGTCGAGTAAGAAGGCAATACTGCCAATCATGGAATAGGGGTTGGCTTTGTTTTGTCCGGCAATGTCAGGTGCAGAACCGTGTGCGGGTTCCACGTAGCCTTTTTCAGGGCCAATACACGCAGAGGGCATAAGGCCGAGGGAGCCGAGGAGGCCACCGGCTTGGTCGGTGAGAATGTCGCCTTGCATATTTTCAAGTAGCATCACGCCGTTGAATTGTGTGGGGTTGATCACGAGTTGGAAGGCGGCATTGTCAACAATCACAGAGGCATATTCAACGTCGTCATATTCTTTGGCAACTTCTTCGACAATGGCGTTCCAAAAACGCGAGGTGGCCAAGACGTTGGCTTTGTGCACGTTGGTCATTAAGGCTTTGCGTTTGCGCGCTTCGTCAAAGGCTACTTTGGCAATGTTGCGCACTTGTTCTTCGGTGTAAATGCAATCGTCACTGGCATATCGCATGCCTGTAGCACTGCCTTCTACTTTGTCGCCAAAATAAATGCCGCCCACGAGTTCGCGGATCATGAGAATGTCGATGCCTTCGCCCACGACGCTGTCGCGAAGGGGTGAGAAGGACGCGAGTCCTTTGGGCAAGCGTACTGGGCGATAGTTTGCGTAGGTGTTAAAGCGTTTGCGAAGCGGAAGAATGGCACCGAGTTCGGGACGCGATTCTTGAGGGATTTTGTTCATTTCGGCAACCGATAACCCTACGGGGCCTTTGATAATGGCATCGGCATTGTCACAGATTGCTTTTGTTTTGTCAGGAAAGGGACTGCCTTCATCAAAATAAGAGGCCGCACCAAAAGGAGCGTGTTCGAGCACAAATTCGTGGTCATATTTTTTTTCAATGGTGCGAAGCACTTTAATGCCTTCGCGCGTAATTTCGGGGCCGATGCCATCCCCTTCAAGTACTGCGAGTGTTTTTTTCATAATGAATCCTTTCTAAAATGAAACACGATTCCATTTGTCGTAAATGTATTGTGGTAGCGTCGTACAAGGTCTTTAAAACGCTGCGAGAGGATTGATCTCCCCGCGAATTTTGAGGCAAAGAATAGGGTGAATATTACAATGAATGGAGATGGAAGTCAAAAGATTTCAAGTTTCTATTTGAGGTGTTTTGATAGATGTTGTCTGCTGAGGGAGAGAATGGTAAGTTGTCTCGGTGTTTCAATCGACACTTCATTGATCAATAAGGATTTATGGTATGAACAAAAACAGTTTATTTTACCCTGCTCCGCTTATCGAAAAGGCACAAAAAAACATCGCGCAGTATACTTGGGCAAAAGACATACAAGACCAGATCGTGCAAGATGCCCAACCTTGGATGCGTTTTTCGGACGATGACCTTTGGGGTTTGATGTTTGGCAACACGCTTAAGCGTTCTTGGATGGTGTGGTCCAATGGGCATTGCCCCGTGTGTAAAACAAGTGTGCCCATGTATAATTGGGAAATTGATGCGTTGACTCGCCCTTGGAAAGTGCGTTGCCCACATTGCGCTGAAATTTTCCCAAAGAATGATTTTTATGCGTATTACCAATCGGGACTTGATGAACATCATATTTTTGATGGCGCCTTGGCAGATCGGTCTTTGTTGTTCAATGTTGAACATCCAGATCCCAGCCAACCTGCGCATCTTTTTGGTGTGGATGATGGTGATGGTTTTCGTGCTGATGATCATATTTGGTGGTTTGTGGCCACATATTTGATTTATGGCCAATGGAAACAAGTGGTGCAAAAAGGAATTTGCAAGTTGGCCAATGCATATACGGTCACGGGTGATCACGTGTATGCCCATAAGGCGGGGATTATGCTTGATCGCGTGGCCGATCTTTATCCGACATTTGATTTTAAGGAAGAGGGTGTGCTTTATGAAAAACCTGCGGCGGCGGGGTATGTGTCTACGTGGCATGATGCGTGCGAAGAAGTGCGTGAATTGATTTTGGCTTATGATCAAATTCGAGAGGTTGTTGCTGAAGATGAGGATCTGGCAACCTTTCTCCAAAAGAAGTCGGAACAGCATCAAATAGGTGTGTCGAAGTCGCATCCAGAGGATGTGATGCACAATATTGAAACGCGCATTTTAGGAGAGACGTTGGTAAACTATGATAAAATTCGCTCCAATTATCCTCGGCAAGAAATTGCGTTGATTGTCTGTCACACGGTTTTGGAGTGGCCAGAAAACAGAGATGCGGTGATGGGATTGATTGATGAGATGGTGGAGACGGCCACGGCGGTGGATGGTGTGACGGGTGAAAAAGGATTGGCAGGATATTCTTCGGGAGTGATTCAAAGTTTGGCGCAATTTCTTGAGTTGTTTGGGCGGGTAGATCCTCACTTTTTAGATGAGATGCTTCAACGGCATCCCAAACTATCACAGACGTATCGGTTTCATATTGATACAATGTGTCTTCAAAATTATTATCCGCGCATTGGTGATACGGGTGGGTTTGCACAAAAGACCGAGCAATATGTGGGTGTGTCGTTTTCCAAAAACGCGGGTTTGTTGCCTTCGATGTATTCTTTTCTTTGGCGTTTGTATGAGCGCACGGGTGATGTGGGATATGTACAGGCTTTGTATCGGGCAAATGGATATGGGGTGGATGGTTTGCCATTTGATTTGTTTGCTGAAGATTGTGAAGGTTTTCGAAAGTCGGTTCAAGAGATTATCGCAAAAGAAGGATTGGAATTTCACAATGTGAGTGTAAACAAAGAAGGTTGGCATTTGGCACTGTTGCGTTCTGGGCAAGGTGGGGATGAGCGCGTGGTGTGGTTGGATTATGACACGGGGGGGCGGCATGGTCATTTGGATGCGTTGAATATGGGGCTGTTTGCAAAGGGGTTGGATTTGATGCCCGATTTTGGTTATCCCCCCGTGCATATGGGCGGTTGGGAAGGGGATCTGTTTAACTGGTATCTCAACACACCTGCGCACAATACGGTTGTTGTGGATGGTCAAAATCAGAAGAAGCCGATTGATGGGGTGACCAAGCTTTGGGCAGTGGGCGATTGTTTGCGAGCGATCCAAGCATCTTGTGAAGCGGTGTATGATGTTGCGCGATATGAGCGCACCGTTGTGATGGTGGATGTTTCTGATACGGATAGCTATGTGTTGGATGTGTTTCAGGTTGCCGGTGGGCGTGATCACGCAAAGTTTATGCACAGCCATTTTGGTGAAGTGACGACACATGGTTTGGATTTGCAGGCTGGTGATGATTATGGTTATCAAACGCAGATGCGCAATTTTCGGTGTGATCTCAGTCCCAAAACAGGGTGGTGGGTCGATTGGTTGGCCGAGGATCGGTTGGGTTATTTAGACGCGGGCCGAGCGGTCCATGTGCGATATACCGATTTGACCACTCAGGCAGAAGCCCATATTGCCGAAGGGTGGGTGGCGATGGGTTTTAACAATGACAATGTTGCCTGGATTCCGCGATTGATGGTGCGCCGCCAAAGTGAGGATGCCAATTTGGTTTCGACATTTGTGGGCGTTTGTGAACCGTATGAAGGAAGCTCTCAGATTGCGTCGATCACGCGTTTGCCGTTGGTGAAGGAAAACGGCGACAGGTGCCCAGATACTTATGTTGCGGTTGAAGTTCAGTTGGTGGATGGACGGTGCGATTTGTTAATTGTTTCAGATCGTGATGATTTGCAAGATGTTTCTGATGTTGTGATTCAAGAAGCGTGGGGCGTGCGTTTGGCGGGAGAATTAGGCTGGGTAAGAAAACGAGTGGATGGGACTGTTGAACGGGTACTGTTACATGGCAAAGCGTTGCGCGTTGATCAGGTTGATTTATCTGGTGAAACGGG
>JAYODI010000016.1:0-71454 GCA_038279365.1 Candidatus Latescibacterota bacterium
TCCGTAAAAAAGGTTCGGACATCGGGAGTTTATTCTTTAGACTGCGAACTTTTTTCTAAAAGGTTCGGGTTTGTGTATTCTGGTTTAAAGTGTGTTTGCTTCATCTATATTGTCTAAAGGTGAGCGTACATTGCGTGCGTGAGTTTGGGCTACATGTGTGTATCTCATCGTTGTCTCGGGGCGGTGGTGGCCTAATAACTCTTGAATATACCGCAAATCTGTTCCATCTTCTAATAAGTGAGTTGCAAAACTGTGTCTAAGTGTATGCATGGTCACACGTTTTGTAATTTGTGCTTTTGCTATTGTTCTTTGAAGCGTTTTTTGAATGCTCCGCTCTGTTAAATGATGTCCTGTGCGCTGGCCTTCAAAAAGCCAATTTTTAGGATGATAGGCCTCTTGATAGATGGTAATTGCTCTATGTGCGATTTTAGATAAGGGGACATAGCGATCTTTTTTACCCTTTGCTTTTCTGACATGGATCATGTTTCGGTCTGTATCTATATCTCGCGTTTTGATTCGAACGGCTTCACTGACTCGTAAACCTGCAGAATAGGCCAAGATGAGTAAGGCACGGTGTTTCAGATTTTGCAAAGACTTAAAAATACGTATGATCTCTTGTCGGCTTAAAACCACGGGAAGGAGGCGTTCCTCTTTTGGGCGAGGGATAGCCTCTACGGTATAAGGCATTTTTAAAATTTTGCGAAACAAAAACTTAATTGCACTAATCACTTGGTTAATATAGTTACGAGAAACCTCTTTGTCATCTACTAAATGTAAAAGGTAGTCTCGGATTTCGGTTTCGGTGATTTCGGGGAAGGGTTTATCAAACATGGAAAGAAAACGTTTAATTTGATTGTGGTAGGTTTTGCGGGTATTGTAGCTGAAATGAAGAAGCTTCATTTCATTGTCAAGGGCACGCATAATCAAATCTAAATTGCGTGTCATTGTGTGATGATTGGGAGGGAGTATTTCGATTTTTTCGTCAGCAAAAAGCGTTTTTAACTGTTCGAGCGAAATATCGAATTGAGGAAGAACCCACACTTTGCGATTGGCATTCCAGCGCCTGTGAGATAAGGTATGCATTTTGGCAACGCGTTCTGGTGAATACGGCAAATGGACAATTAAATTTTCACTTTCTTTGAAAATGCGAATGGTATTGTTCATATGAAATCTCCTTGAATAAGTGGGTGTGCCTTCGCATATGAACAAGTATAGATAGAATTTGGGGTATGTGTCAGGATAATTTGGAAATGGGATATATTTTGAACAACATGTTCAACACGTTGGCTTAAATGGAAAAAAGTGTGCTATAAAGTTTGAGGCGTACATAAACAAAAGACACCATTCGCAATTTACGGATGGTGTCTTTTGTGAGGTTTTATGAGCCAGTTGCTGAACCTTTGAAAGTCTAAATTTTAAGGCCGTCGGATGGGAATGGGGTCTAAAATTTGTCGTCTTTCGGGGGTTAATTTGTTTAGCAAATCGTCGGATTGTTCAATATTGAATCGCGTGCGAATGTGTTTGGGTGAATATCGATACACAACCGATCGGCGATATCCGTCATTGATACGCTCAGATGAGCCATGTGTGACAGCATCTGTAAAAAACAAAACATCGCCAGCCTTGAGATGTATTTCCTGCATACCAATTGCGGTTTGTGCCAACAATCCATCATTAAGACTGCCGACTTTTTCGCCATCTACCTGCAACCGTGGGTGGGTTTCGGTAACTTTGTGACTCCCAGGAATCAACACAGTGCCTCCATCGCCTAAGCCGATGTCTTCAAGTGCTATGAGCACATTAATTTGTCCCACCATCCATTCACTGGTGTTGTGGTGTCGAAATGTGAAATATTGACGTGGAAAATGGCCACCGCTATGGATGTAGAGGTGGCCACCTTTTCCGCGAACGTTGAGAAAATTTTCATGAATAGACAAACCATTGTTGGGGGCAATGTATTTGCGCACCAAATGGATCCAAGCAGGGTAATCGATCAGTTTTTCAAAAACAGTTCCACCATCCACAATGTTTTGAAAATTTACACCATCTTGGCCACCATAGCTTTGAGTTTCTATTCGCCCAATCCAACGCGATCGACCATCTGCATCTTTGGGAGTTATGACATAATCCCAATGATCATCTACCCATTGGTTCATGGCTGCCAAATCTGTTGTGGCTATGGCGTTTTCAAGAATGAGATATCCATTGAGATCGAATAGATAATCTGTGAGTTGTTCGTCCATATCTTATTCCGTCCAGTTGGGCAAAGAGACGGTTGCTTGATAGTTGGAATAGTTGGATAATGAGTTGCGAATGGGGTTGTAGAGTTTGCCTGTTTTTGGGCCATCATCTTGGGTATAGACCCAGAGCTCATTGGGGTCCCAAACCACAATTTCATCGCGGCAATCGCCCGTAATATTGAGTACGGCATTGCACATGTCGGGGTGACCATCATCGGGAAATTGGACCACTGGTCTGCCCCACCCATCGAAAAGCCCACCCCAACGGGGGTTGGGGTTGTGTACAAAATATTCGGTGCCATTGCCCGTCCAATTGATAGGCAGACACATCGACCCAAAAGGATTGGGTTCGGCATCGTGATAGATGTTGCCGTCTTTGTCATAAAAGTGCAAAATGCCCTGATTGCCCCAAAAGTTAATGGACACCACTTGTAGACCTGGCAAGTCATCTCGTAGTTTTAACAGGGCAGGGTTTTGGCCATGACCAATCCAGTGGTGTTTGAGAATGTTGCCATCCAAATCCGCAAAGAAAATGCCTGAGTCGCTACCGGCATACAAAATGGTGAGAGGGCCGTCATCGGGCGCATTAAAATTGCCAATGGCCACACCGTCAATGTGGTCTTGCAATGTATTTTCAATGTTCCACAGCTGAGTGCCATCATGGTCATAAAGGGCATGGCCCAAGGCCAGTTCATCTTTGCCATCGTTGTCAATGTCTAACGCAAAAGGATAATGCCCAGTACGGATTTCATCTTCCCATTGTATTTCAAGTTTTTCGTTGAGCATCCAAAAACGCCAATACCGGTCTTTGATCAAAATGTCACCTTTGTGACCTTGCCCACGCATGTCACAAAAGAAAAGGCTGTCGCCTAAGATTTGAGGAAACTTGTCTGCAGGAGGGTAGCTCTTGGGCGTGGGGGCCCTGTGTTTGACTTGTCCGGTTGCGCCATCGAGAATGATGATTTCTAAATTCATGCAATAGACCACTTCGTTTTTGCCGTCGCCATCTACATCAACAATTTGAAAACCCACATCGTTGGTGAGGTGGTTGTTGTCGGGGTTGGGTTTGCCCACGCGCCACAAAACATCACCATCAAAGTTCAAGGCCGTGAGGCAAGAAAGCTCACAATAAGCATCTCGTGGGCCGTGATGATACACTTGTCCAATGAGCACATCGGGCACACCATTGCCTGTGAGGTCGCCAAAACGCAAATTGCGCCCCACGCCAAACCCTTTGGTGCTAAACTTTTTCCAAAGCACGGGCTTGGGGTTTTGGGCGCGAAGATCGTCCAATTCTTTTTCACGTTTGTCGCGATGTATGTGAAAAGCGGTCAGTTCTTCTGTGGTTACGTGCACGCTGTGATATTGTGTGGGGCTATCAGACAAGAGACCCATTTTGCCTTTGGGCCATGTGCTGTCGTGGGCTTCGAGCGTGGCCACATTTTCAATGCTGGCTTGAATGTGCGTGCCAGTGACCGTGACTGTGGCCGTATAGGTTTGCCCAGGTTCCCAAGCGCAGGTTTGGGTGGCCAATATCTTTTCATTGGGTTGGCGGTAGGTGACATCGTGTTGGCGCATCAAGAGGGTGACCGCGTCATTGTAAAAACCAAAGAAGTAATAACACCGATTGTTGTGATAGCGAAACACCACACCGTTTTGCCCTGTTTTTTCTTTGGGTGTAAAGGAGACAGTAAGGGTATAATTTTCCCAGAGAAAATCACCGGCATTGAGCATGGGATGTGTGTGCGTGTGTTTGTTTTGGATGGTTTGTGTGACGATGTTTTTGCCTTCTTGAGATTCGACATGCCAAGCCAAGCCACGATCCCCACCCGAAGCAAAACATGCCACACTCCAGTTGCCTTTGGGGGCGGCTTCTGGCAAAAAATGATACTCTGTGTGTGCCCCCACATTTGCAGAAAGTGTGCCTACGGGCAATTGATCAAACGCATCGGTGAGCAAGGTTGATGGCATGCTATAATCCTCATTTTTGTGGAATGGCATATTTCAAGTCTTAATCAAGATATTTTTCAACCAACGCAACAAAGGCATCCCAACTTTTAATTTCCACGTGTGGCTCAGGGCCGTCGTTGGGGTCTTCTGCACGGTTATACCAAATGGCACCCATGCCAGCATTGCGCGCGGCAGCCACATCGTAGTGTGCCGAGTTGCCCACATACCAAACATCGCGATTGGCAAAACCAAGCTTGGCGGCCGCGGTGTCCATGAGCAATGGATGGGGTTTGCGCACCCAATAATCGGCACTGGACATGAGAAATCGAAAATAATCAGAAAGGCCTTGTTGTTCCAATTCCCACCACAAAGTACTGCCTGTAAAAGCGGCGTTGCTTACAATGCCTAAGGGAATGCCGTAAGCCTGAAGTTTTTGAAGCATGGCCTCTACACCCGGTTCGTGCTCCCACTTCATGGCGTGACGCCAAAAAACGCGTTCGACAGCGGCGTGATCTCTGTCGAATGTGATGTGGAGTGCTTCATAAACGTGGCGTTGAATGATGTGTGGGTGAAACTCAATTTGGGCCTGTTCCCGTCTGGGAACGAGGTCTTGGTTAATGCTCTCAATGCGCTCGTTAATGCTTTCTGCAGAATGTCCAAAGGGGTTGTTTGCAATCTTAAGCAAGGCCTCTGTACCTGCTGTTGGATCAAAGCGCAAATGGCGCAAGAGCGTATCACCCAAATCAAACAGAATACCCAAAGGTTTTTCAAGTGAAATGGATAGTGGGGCGGGCTCTGTTTGGGTGGTTGTTTGGCTGACACGCTCGGGGCGTCTTTCGAGCTCTTCAATGGCTTGGCGTGTGATGTCTTTGATTTTTTCTTGGGTCTGGGTGGCCAACTCCGTTTGCATTTGTTGGAGCATGTTCTGCTCAGTTGGGTGTTCGTCTAAGGGCGCATTGCCATTGTTGCCATTTTCTAAATTGTCAAACAGGTCCTCTGGCTGGGTGTCGTCAAGGCCATTTGGTGTATCGCGATCATCTAAGTCGTCTGGATTTTCGGGGTCTTCAAAAACATTTTGAATGATGTTTTGGAGTTCTTCCTCAAGTGTGGGCATTTCTTTTAAGAGCACTTCGGTATAAAAACGCAAACACCGCTCACACACACGGGGAGAATAGGTGGCGCGGTTGAGCAAGTGGCGGTATCCTTCGCTGGGGCGGCGGTTACAATTGTCACAGCGTTGTGGCGAAGTGGTGATGGCCCAGCCCGTGACCAATTCGCCATCTAAAACCTCCAAACAGGTGCGAATACAGTCTGAGCAAATATTGAAGTTGGTGCCATACACAATACGGTCTACTTGGTTGTCTGGCACACGACAAAACGAACACCTTTGGGCCATTTTAAAGCCTCCTAAAAGATCAATGGTATGCGCAAATGATAAGGGTTAACGAGGGCCAAATCAAGCTAAACAAAAGATGGTTTTTCACTTTTGCGATATTGACTGGGGGTTTGTTCCCCTGCAAATTTTGCAAAGGCATCATAAAATCGGCTGGGTGAAGCAAAACCCGCTTCATAAGCAATGGTCAATATCTTTTTGGGGGTGGTTAAAAGCTGGCGCTGTGCATGAGAGATGCGCAATCGGGTGATGTATTCCCAAATGCTCATGCCGCATTGGCGTTTAAATATTTGCATGAGGTAGTTGGGGTGGAGCCCCATTTGTTGGGCCAAATCTGTAATGGCTATGGGCTCTGTATATTGCTCGCCAATAAGCCGTGTGATGTGCTCAAATTGGCTGATTTCACCCGACCCTGTTTCGGTGGGGCGCGTTGCCAAACGCAAATCGCGGGCAAGACGCCTAAAGAGGGCTTCTATTTCGAGCAATACAATGGTGGTGTTTTCTGCCGAAGCATCGGTTGTGTCTTTAAGCCACTGTGTGAGTTGGGGTTGGTAGTTGTTTTTTGGAAAAAGCAACCATCCATCTATGAGCAAACGCTCTTGCAGGCCTGACAACCGCCACTGTAAAAACCAAGCCAAAGGAATGGTCACCCAAATGCATTCGGCATTGGGGGCATGGGCCATCATTTGGTGGGGAAGACCACCCCATAAGACTGCCAAACGGTTTTCGGGAATGACGCAGAATTTTCCACCAACAAAGTAACGCATCCATCCCGATATGACAAAATTAAGCTCGATGGCTGTATGGGCATGGGGGGTAGGCATGATGCGATTTTGCAAGGCACCTTGCCAAATTTGGAAGCCCAAATGGGTGTTGGTTAGTGTATTCATGGCGGAGTATCTTAGGATTCGGGAAATTTTAACCCAGATTTGGGTAGAAATATAGCAAATCATAAGGTAATATAACAACTTCAAATTTATTATGATGTAGATATGATATATAAAGGGGGCAATATGATTCGCGATTTGGATGTGTACTTGTTTGATTTGAAGGGGTTTTTGCATTTGGAAGGGGCCTTGTCTGCTGACGAGGTCAAAGACTTAAATGCGTGTTTAGATGAAATTCCTTCTCTAAAGCCTGGTGAATGGCACGGGTATGTGCAAGGTCATTCATATGGAGATGTGACTTCTGGGGTGAACTATCAGCAGATCTATGAGGCGGGCAAACCGTTTGAAAATTTGATTGATCATCCGTCGTGGTTTGAGATGGTGAAGTATTTTGTGGGCGGAGAAGGCACATTTGATTACCACCACGGGCCTTTGTTTATTGATGAAAATTTTGCAAATTTTCGGGCTCCAGGAGAGGCCATTGGTTTGCATTCGGGTGGGTTCCCACCCATTCAGCGCAACCAGTTTCGGTATCATGGCGGGCGGTTTATGTGCGGGCAGGTCAATGTTTTGATGGCATTGACAGATATTGGCCCAGGAGATGGTGGCACCATGCTTATTCCTGGCAGTCATAAGTCCAATTTTAGACATCCCGAAATGGATCAGGCTAAGATGGGCAAAGACAGATCGGTAGATGGTGTGACGGCTGCAGTGGAAGTGTATATGAAGGCAGGAGATGCCCTGTTGTTTGTGGACGGGATTTCGCATGGATCGGCGATGCGCAAAAACGAAGGTTTGAGACGCATTGCAGTGTATCGTTATGGCCCTTCGTGGACAAACTTTCGACATGGTTACCAACCATCGCCAGAGTTGTTGGAACGGCTCACACCACAACAGCGAAAAATTGTGCAACCACAAGTGCCCATTCCACGTGAGCCACAGGTACAGAAAAAGTAGGGATGATGTTGTTATTAGCAATTTCAACCCTGGCGCGATGCCTATAAGTAAGGGACAGCAAAACTGCTGTCCCTTTTTTCATTTTACATTTTTAATGTATTTTTTAACACGTGACGCCCAAACTTTCGCCCCCATAAAGGGCCATGCGATCTTCTTTGGTAAGGGCCACCGCGCTTTTGGGGCGGTAGTGATATTGTAGGGCGCGTCGGCGTTGGTTGGAGTGGTTGCTGGGGCTTCCGTGGTGCAAGAGACCGTGCCAAATGAGGCATCCACCGGCTTGCAAGGGCACGGTTGCATCTTCTTCTACGGCAACGTCTGTGTCGCAAATTTGCCAATCGCGTTTGTTAAAGTGGGGTTTAGGGCCTTGTTTGTGTGAGCCTGGAATGATGTGCAAACATCCATTTTCGACGGTTGCTGGATCAATGGCAATCCAAACGCCTACAACGATGGTTTCGGCGGGGTAGTTAAAATAAGCACAGTCTTGATGCCAGGGCTTTTCTCGGCCAATGCGTGGGGGTTTAATCAGCCCCATATCTTGAAAAAGTACGGGTGTATCGTTCATTAACTTTGTGATGGTATTGATGAGCGTGGCATCTTGCGACAAGTCTTTGAGGCGTTGGTCATAATCAATAAATTGCCAGAGTTTGCGCACGGCATCTCGTCGGGCTTCTGATGTGAGTGCATCAAAATTGGCACGTGTGCCAGCTTCGGCTTGCAGGCCCTTAAAGTTTGGGTTTTTGCCGTCAATCAAATCCCACATGGCTTGGCCTGCCGTTTGAATTTGTGTGGGGGTAAAGGCGTGCCGAACGGCGAGATAACCTTGTTCGTGAAATTGGGCAATTTCTGTTTCACCCATATCTTGGAACGTGTTGATATAATTGGCTTGGCGTTTAAATTGATACAGATCGGGTGGGTGCTGATCTACTGGAACTTCATCGGGAACGGTGTTTGCCATTGTGGCCTCCACGTTAATCAGACATGAGTTTGATATGTAGTTTTCGGGTGCGCGGTCCGTCGAATTCACAAAAATAAATGCCTTGCCAAGTGCCCAATACCAGACGTCCATTTTCAACGATGAGGGTTTCTGATGTGCCAAAAAAACAGGCTTTTACGTGAGAGGCAGAATTGCCCTCTAAGTGTTTGTAGCTTGGATCGTGAAAGGGAATGATTTTGTCAATGGCCATGAGAATATCACGCGCCACATCGGGATCGGCATTTTCGTTAACCGTGACGGCGGCTGTGGTATGGGGCACATAGAGTATGCACAGGCCACTTTGTAGGCCACTTTGGGTAATGTGGTCTTGGATGCGATCAGTAATGGGCACCAGTTCGTCGCGTTTGTGGGTTTGGATGGTGAGGGTATGCATAGCACAAATTAAGGCTTGTTTGTAGGCGCTGTCAAGGTGGTTGTTGTGATTGCTGATTGCTAAAAATGTGTGTATCATGGTCGTGTTGGTAATTTGTGAGCAACGTTTCTGATGGATGGTTGTGATCGCAGGTTTTTTTATTGGAGGTGGATTTATGCGCGCATCGGTGTTGGTTGAGCAGGGGCATCCTTTGGAAGTAGAAGATATCGAGTTGGATGATCCCAAAGCAGACGAAGTGTTAGTAAAGATGGTGGCCAGTGGGGTTTGTCACAGTTGCCTCCATGCGGCCGATGGCAGTTGGAAGGGTATTCCTGTGCCAATTGTGTTGGGTGATGAAGGCGCTGGGGTGGTTGAAGAGGTGGGACCTGGTGTGCGCGATTTAAAAGTGGGCGATCATGTAATTTTGTCTTGGGCACCGGCTTGTGGGCGGTGTCATTATTGTGTGACGGGGCGTTCTCAATTGTGTGAAAAACAGGCTCCAGCACGTGGTACATTGTTAGATGGCAGCACGCGCATGCGATTAAAAAATGGTACGCCAGTCTATCACTATGGCCATGTGGCCTCTTATGCATCGTATTCTGTATTACCTGCTTCTTGTGCCATTCCGGTGCGCAAAGATATGCCTCTTGAACAGGCGGCACTCATAGGCTGTTCGGTCATGACGGGAGTGGGTGCTGTGTTGAATACAGCACAAGTGCCTGCAGGTGCCAGCATGGCGGTTTTTGGTGCCGGTGGCATTGGACTTAACGTGATACAAGGGGGTGCTTTGGTGTCTGCACATCCGATTATTGCCGTGGATGTGCAAAAGAACAAACTTGATTATGCAACTTCAATGGGTGCCGATTATGGCATTGATGCATCGCAAGACGATCCGGTCGAAGCGATCAAAGACATTACGGGGCGTGGTGCCGATTATGCATTTGTGGCGGTTGGGCATGCAGGTGCTGTGAAGCAGGCCATGGACTGTTTGGCTCCGGCGGGAGTTTGTGTGATTATTGGCCTGCCCGCATCAGGATCAACCACCCCTTTAGATTTGGAGGCGTGGGTGCGTGGTGAGCGTGTGGTGCGTGGGTGCAAATATGGCAGTGCCAAAACACACGATGATTTTCCACGGATGGTCGAATTGTATTTGGCAGGTAAACTCAAAATTGATGAACTGATTTCCAAACAATATGGTTTGGAACAAGCCAACGAAGCTTTTGCCGATTTGGCGGCGGGTGTAAATGCGCGTGGGATGATTGTATTTTAAAGGCAGTCGCAGGTCTGCAGGTCGCAGGTCAGAATCAAAAACCTGCGACTTTCCGACTTGTGACTTGCGACTTAAAAAGAAAGTGAGTGTTGTTGTGCCTAAGATTTTGGTGACGGGTTTTGAACCTTGGGACAATTGGTCACACAATCCATCGGGTGACATTGCTTTGGCTTTGGATGGTGCGTCAATAGCGGGGTGTGAAATTGTTTCTGCTATATTGCCCGTGATTCATGGTGAAGACATTGCCATTGTAAAGCCACTCATTAAAAAACATCGGCCTGTGGCAGTTGTTTCTTTGGGGCTTCATGGATCGGCTTCTGTTGTGCATATTGAGCGTGTGGCCCTTAACTTGAAGGTGGTAGATGGTAAAGATCTCCCTGTGGTTCAGGGCGGTCCGGATGCATATTTTGCCACTTTGCCAACCCGAGAAATGGTTGAGGAGATTCAAGAGACGGTTCAGGTCCCTGCAAAACTGACCTATTCGGCAGGCACATTTTTGTGTAACCATATTATGTACCAGGTGTTGCATCACATAGATGTGCATGATCTGGATATCAAGGCGGGGTTTATCCACTTGCCACCCACACCCGATATGGTGCTTGGCACAAATAAAGCCAGTATGGCCTTGTCCGATATCCAGCGAGGTGTTGTGGGTGCCTTACAAGCTGTTGCAAAAAATGCAAACGTTTTGACCGTTTGAATCGTCTCAGATATGGGGTATATGGTCATGATTACCCAAGTAATATGGGACGTGGACAACGACCTACTGACTCAATCCATAGAGTTGGCGCGTTGACTGACTGCTGACTGCTGATTGCTTCGTTTTTTTAGCCGGGAATATCCATCTTGAAGGAGGTGTTTGATGAAACGTTGGTGGGTGTGTTTGACGGCTGTTTTTTGGGTGGGGGTAACACAAGTCCAAGCCGACATTACGGGTTTGGCAGAAGATGATGACGAATTGGTGGCAGGTGTGAATGTGCAACCGATTCGGGGTGGGCGATGGGAAATTACGCCCATTATGTCGATGCGGTTTTCAAATGGCGATTTGTTCTATCGGGCGGGTATTGCGGTGGCGTATTCGATCAATCGCCACCATCAATTAGGCGGTTCTTTTGTGGCGGGCAAGCGAGAATACAACCGTTTGGCGCCAAATAATACAACGGGTATTTCAAATGTGGATGCGGTGCAGAATATTCGGGGGCGTTATTTGACCGTGGATGAAGGATTTGGTTCTTCAGTTTCGGGGTTTTACCGGTTGAACATTCCTTGGCAAATTGAACGGCGCACATATCCATATGTGGAGGTTTTTGGTGCTCGCGATTTTTGGGGTTGGGGCAATGTGAGTGAGTTAGGGGGGGGCGTGGGGGTGCGCAAATTGGTGTCTCGTCGTACGGCGTTGACCACCACATATGGTTATTCGGTGTTGTTTACCGATGGACAACATATCAGACGCCATATGATAACGGCAGGTGTTTCGATGTTTTTTAGATAGTTTATGGCTTTATGGATGTGCATCAAACCTTGGTCAGATTTTGGCCAAGGTTTTTTTATGACCACTCTTTAGCAAGGTTGTTTGCAAGACGAGGTTTGTATATATTGGCAATGTTTGATTTTATAAGACTTTATATTAAACTGAAAAAGTCAGGGGCGTGTTCATTATTTTGGGGAGGTCGAGATGTCATTGTTTTCATTAGAAGGCCAAGTGGCCATTGTAACAGGTGCAGGGCGGGGCATTGGGCGAGGTATTGCCGAAGGGTTGGCCCACAGCGGTGCCAAGGTGGTCTGTGCGGCACGTACGCGATCTCAGTTGGAAGATGTGGTGCAAGCCATTGTCGATGCAGGTGGTGAGGCCATGGCCTATGAGATGGATATGAAAGATTTGGATTCTGTGCGTGGGGGTGTTTCTGCCGCCATTGATGCATATGGTCAGGTGGATATATTGGTGAACAATGCGGGTATGAACATACGTGAGCCTTTTGAAAAAGTGACAGAAGCACACTACGACGAAATTATGGCCGTCAATTTAAAAGGGCTCTATTTTTTGACACAAGCGGTTGTGAACCATATGATTCCACGCAAACAGGGCAAGATCATACATATTGGTTCACTGACAACGGGGTGGTCCCTTTCGCAGATTTCGGTTTATACGGCCACCAAAGGTGCGGTTGGTCAGTTGGCAAAATCGCAAGCATTGGAGTTGGGGGCGCATAATATTCAGGTGAATGCCATTTGCCCGGGTTTTATTTTAACGCCATTGACTGAAAAGGTTTGGGCCAATCCCACAATGAACGAATGGGGAGTCAATCGCGTGCCTCTCAAACGTTTGGGAACGCCCGATGATTTGGTGGGGACGGCTGTTTTTTTGGCGGCACCTGCGTCTAACTATGTGACGGGGCAGAGTATTTATGTCGATGGTGGATTTATGGCTGGTGAACACTGGCCACTTCCGGGATGATCAAAAGATCAAACGATAGGATTGTGATGACACGTTGCTATTTTTTAATTTTGCTATTCACACTTAGCCTAAAGGGCATCAGCATGGCAGAGCGTTATACGGTAAAACAAGAAGATTTTAAAGGACATACGGTGTATGTTTTAACCGATACCCAAATGGGGCAAGAGGCCCGTGTGTTGCCTTCGGTGGGAAACAATTGTTATTCATATAAAATTCGCAAAGGGGAGGGGCAAATTGAATTGTTATGGGTTACGCCCGATCCTGAAACTTTGCAAGGGCGTGCCAGCGGCTATGGTATTCCGATATTGTTTCCTTGGCCCAATCGGATTGATGAAGGGAAGTTTTCATTTGATGGCAAAAAATATCAATTGGAAACCCCTGGCCCTGGCCAACATGCATCACATGGTTTTGTGCATACGCGCCCTTGGCAGGTGGCCGGTTCTGGGGCTTCGGATGCCGATGGCGCATGGTTAACCAGTGTTTTTAAGTCGGTAGATTTTCCCGAAATTGGCAAACACTTTCCTTTTCCATTTGAAGCGCGTGTCACATATCGCATCAAGGATGGGGCACTTGTTCACGAGTTTGAAGGGAAAAATGTGGGGCAAGGCGATATGCCGATGGGCTTGGGGATTCACCCTTATTTTCCACTTCCGCTAACCGAAGCCGGAAACCGAGATGTGTGCACGGTGCAAATGCCTGCCGATACGTATTGGCCATTGCGTGATGATCCCATTCCAACGGGTGAAATTTTGCCTGTAGACGATACAAAATTTGATGTGCGCCAACCTACGGCTTTAAAAGGGCTTTATTATGACCATGTTTGGTCGGGTGTGACCTTGACGAATGGGTGGAGTCGGTGTGAATATATCGACCCTGTTGCGGGTGTTAAAATTGCGATGGAAGCCGATGACGTGTTTCGTGAATTGGTTTTATATGCACCCGATTCGCGACCCGTGGTTTGTTTTGAGCCCTATACGTGTGTGACCAATGCGGTCAATTTGGATGTGCAGGGTATTGACGCAGGGTTGATGCGCGTTAAGCCAGGTGAGGGGTTTCAAGGTGTGATGCGCATTGTGGGTGAAGTGATCAAATAAGCCTTATTTCATTTTGATTTTGTGGGTTTTGGATGAGGCGTCTTAAGCATATGACGCCTTTTCCATTTGTTATATTATGAGGATAGAATCTATGTCTGATCGGTTACACAAACAGATGGCATTTTTGATGGAAATTGATCAACTTAAGCAGGTTTTTCGACAGACATATTTGTTGGATGAATCACGCAAAGAAAACGATGCAGAGCATTCGTGGCACTTTGCAATGTTTGCTGTGCTGCTGGTTGAATATGCCAATGAAAAAGTCGATTTGCTCAAGGTGATCAAAATGGCACTGGTGCACGATTTGGTTGAAATTGACGCTGGAGATACGTTTTTGTATGATGTAGTGGGCAATGCCGATAAAGCAGAGCGAGAAGAAAAGGCGGCCAAACGCATTTTCGGTTTGTTGCCACCGGATGTGGGCCAAGAATTACACGACCTTTGGATCGAGTTTGAGGCCAAAGAAACACCAGAATCGAAGTTTGCGGGTTCATTGGATCGTTTGCAACCTTTTTTGCATAATATTCATACCCAAGGGCGTGCGTGGTCTGAGCACGGCATATCTGCCAAACAAATACGCAAACGCAATTGTGTGATAGAAGATGGCAGCAAAATGCTATGGGATTATGCGGTTGGGCTCATTGATGAGGCTGTGGCGCAAGGGCATGTTGTGGCAGAATGAATTTAGGGATTTCGAATGCGCAGTGGGGTAACCAAGTGAAATCGCAATGGGGTTTGGGCGGGGATGAGCATTTCGCCGGAATGGGTAATAAAGTCGCCCAATTCGGTTTGTGAATCAAAGGCCGACTCGCCTGCAATAACGGTGATGAGGTCACCGTCGCAGATGAGTTCGATGCGGTTTGTGGTGAGGGTATACAGGTGGTTGTTTATATTAACGGTGCTGAGTTCCATTGCAATTTGTGATGTGCCTAACTTAATGGACTGAATGCGTGTGATGCGCCCATATATTTTGGTATTTTGGGGTAAGATGACGCGTCTGTTTTGCCGAATGTCATCTTTGAGGGTAACGGTAAAGCGATTGCCTCGTTTCTGGTCTGCGGTGTGAAGCATTTGGGCAAGGTTTACATTTAAGGCTGTTTGAACAGGCAGAGTGAGTCCTGAGGGGCTGTTTTTGAGTGTGATTTGTGTGGGAAATTGTGGTGATGTTGGGTGTTTAACCACAGGTTGTTCGGGTGGTGTTGGGGAGGGAATGGTTTCTTTGTTTTCAAAGCTCAGACCCATAATATTTGAAATGGGAATGTGTTGGATCTTGTCTTGAACTTCAAATTGAATACGTAAGCGGGTGCCTCCAATGTACGTACCTGTTAATTCTGTACCATCTATGAGCTTGAGTGTGTCGGATTGGGCATTTGTAGCAAGCAGAGCAAGTAAGAGCATGAGATACATGGTTGCATCCTGTTCTTTGTGCAATGTGTTTTTGTTTAAGTGTTTTGTTTTACATATTCTTATGGAAGGTGGGTGGGTTGGGGGGAGGTAGTTGTTAGGTTTTTATCGAGCCTCCAGTGGTGATATTTTATATCTTACAAAGAGATGTTTCTTTATGGGTTTTATATTGTGAGGTGAAGATGGCTAATTTCCGTAAATATATAGAAATGCGCCCCGATGAGTTAGAGGGAATTTTAAAAGATGCCCCTGTTGCATTGTGGCCATTGGGTTTGTTGGAACATCATGGATGGCATTTGCCTGTGGGGTTTGATGGCATTAAGGCCGAGCGCATGTGCGAACGGATTGGCCAAAAAACAGGTGGGGTCATGTTGCCCGTGATGTGGTGGGGCGGTGGTGGTGGACACGATGTGTTTAAGTGGACATTTTACCAATCGGAAGAAGCTTATGCGGCCATTTTAACCGAAACGGTGAAAAAGCTGATCGAATATGGGTTTAAGGCCATTGTGGTTTTGGCTGGGCATTATCCGTGGCAAAGCACGTTAGACAAATGTTTGCCAGCGCTTCAAGAAGCAAACACCGACGTATTGATTTTGTGGGGCACTGAGGTCAAGATTTGTGCCGATGTGGTCTCCATTCAGGGCGATCATGCCGCCAAAGAAGAAACGTCTTTTGGCTTGGCATTGTTTCCCGAATATGTTGATATGAACCAATTGACCTCTGGGCGGGGCTCAGAAGTTTGGATTGGTGGGGAACCACCGCCAAAAGACAGGCAACATCCAAAAGTATGTTTTGACCCCAATGATCCGTTGTTTTCGCAAATGGGTGTAGATGCCCGTGAAGCATCGGCAGAACATGGTGAAGCGAATACAAAAAAAGTGGTTGATGAAGTGGCACGGCGCATCTTGGCACATATTGATCAGGAGTAAACATGAGTCAAACTCTAAAAGATTTGCTCAATGAGAGTTTTGAGCGTTATGCAGATCGTACGGCTGTGCGCGTATTGCGACAGGCCGACCAACCGGGTGAAAAAGGTTTACGTTATGTGCCAGTTACTTATAAACAGTTGCGTGATCAGCGCAACCGATTGGCTTCTGGTTTTGCGCTGTCGGGGTTGAGCAAGGGGCAGCGGATTGGTTTGGTGACTGATGGTGGCTTAGAATCGGTGTTGGTGTTTTTGGCCTGTGATATGTTGGGGATTTCTACCGTGCCATTGTGTAACAAACTGCCCGATGATTTGCTCATTCACAACATCAATCATTCGGGCATTGTGTGGTTGATTTCAGATGCCAGAAGTTTGGATCAGGTGATGCGGGTCCACCCGCAATTGGATCACCCGCCTGAATTGGTGCTTACGGAAGGGCACCCTGAAAATGCAAAATCTTTTTTTGAATTGGTTCAAAAAGGTGCACAAGCACCGCCACCAGAAATAGACATTGCCCCCGATGACGAATCTAAAATTTTGTATACATCGGGCTCATCGGGTTTGCCCAAAGGCGTTATGCAAACACATCGCAATTTGGTGGGCAATGTTTTGTCTGTGTTTGATGCGATCAGTAAGCGTGAAGATCTGATATTGTTCAAATCGGCCCCAGATTACCATACCATGGGTATTTTAAATATTTATTATGCTTTGGTAAAGGGGTGGACGTTGGATTTGGCGCGGTCTCCGGATCGGGTGTTGGCCGATATTCGGTATTCAGAACCCCACGGGTTTTTGACGGTGCCGCTTATTTTGGACAAGGTATATGGCAATGTGCGAAAAGAAATTGAGGCCGGTGGCACACGTGGGAAATTGATCGCAAGGTCTGTGCGTGCCAAGCAGAAATTGGCACGTGGAAAGGCATCGATTTTGGATCGGTTGATTTATGTGGCCATTGGGCGAAAAGTAGTGGCACAAATTAAGGCAAAGTTGTCACAGCGGGTGGGTGCTCGGTTGGAGGTTTTGATTGTGGGGTCTGCCAAGGCCGATCCAGAAGCTTTGGATTTTTTCCAAGACGTGTTGGATATTCGTGCTTTTGAAGGATATGGGGTAACCGAATGTAGCCCATTGATTGCAGCCAATACATTACACGGGCAAAAAACAGGCACCGTAGGACGCCCCTTGCAAGCCGTCAAATTGGTAACGGAAACGGGCGTAGAAATCGCACACGGTGACCCAGTGACCCAATCTTATAAAGGAAGCGGTGGTGGGATTGGTGAACTTTGGGTTCATGGTGATCATGTGATGGTGGGGTATTTGGATGAACCAGAGCGTACAGCTGAGGTTTTGGTGACGGATGATGCGGGAAAGGTATGGTATCGCACTGGTGACTTGTTTCGTATGGAAGATGATGGTTTTCTTACGTTTCAGGGGCGTGTGGGGCGGCAGTTTAAATTGAAAAATGGCGAGTTTGTAAACCCCGAGCGTTTGGAGCGCATCTTTTCGCGGGTGACCCTTATTGAGCATGTGTTGGTTTGTGGCGATCAGTCGCGCACCTTTCCCTTACCTGTGGTAACAGTCAATGTTGAAGAGGCGCGTTTGCAAACCGATATACCCGACTTGCCCACTGACGACGATGCTTTGCGCACGCATCCTGCGATTGCTGAACGGATTCGAGAGCGGTTGCTCAAAGAGGCGACCGATGCGGGGTTACCCGGGCATGAGCGGCCCCAAAAGGTGTTGGTTTTGCCAGCACCCTTAAGTGAAGAAAGTGGCACATTAACACGGGGATTGAAGAAGGTGGTACCTAAAAAAATAATGGCCCTTTATGAATCGGCCATTCAAACCGCATATGAACAATAGGATAAATTACGATGCCTGTTTTTAGGCCAGAAGAATTGCGCCAACTTGGGTGTGCGATTTATGAGTGTATGGGTGCTTCTGCCAGTGAAGCCAAGACCGTAGCCGATTTGTTGGTTGACGCCAATCTTGCAGGGCACGATTCTCACGGTGTGGTGCGCATTCCTCAATATGTGTCTGCCATCAAACGCGGGCAAATCAAGTTGGGTACAGCGCCAGAAATAGAACAACAAACTGCGGCAACGGCGGTGCTCAATGGGCATTGGGGGTTTGGGCATGTCACCGCCAAGGCCGCTATGCAGTTGGCCATTGAAAAAGCCCGTGAAGTTGCGGTGGGTATTGTGACCGTGCATCGGTGTAATCATGTTGGCCGATTGGGAGCTTATCCACCGTTGGCGACCGATGTGGGGATGGCTGGGTTGATGACCAACAATGGTCATGGGGCAGATCGGTCTATGGCACCTTTTGGTGGGTTGGGGCGCATATTACCGGCCAGTTGTATGGCTGTTGCATTTCCCTCGGATCGCGCATTTCCTGTGGCGCTCGATTTGACGGCTGCTGCTGCTGCGGGTGGCAAAATGCGGGTGGCGTTGGCACGGGGTGAAAAAGTGCCCGAAGGATGGTTGATGGGGGCCGATGGTTTGCCCACTCAAGAACCGGGAGATTATGTGCATGGCAATGCTTCTTTGGTACCCTTTGGGGGGCACAAGGGATATGGTTTGGGCATAGTGTTTGATATTTTGTCGGGGGCGTTTTCACCGGCTGGATGCACCCGAGAAAAGTCTCCTGTAACGGGAAACGCTTTGTTTGTGCAGGCAATACGAATAGATGCATTTGTAGCGATGGATGATTTTAAAAGTGAAGTGGGGCGTTTTATTGACTATGTAAAGTCGTCTCCAAAAGCGCCAGGGGTTGATGAAATTTTGATTCCTGGAGAACGGTCTTGGCGCACGTGTATGGCGCGAGAAAAACAAGGCATTGAAGTTGAAGAAGCAACCTGGAAGCAAATAAGTGAACTTGCAAAAGATTTGAATGTGAAGATTTAGGACATTTGTTTTGGGGCGGGAGGTATCCTGCAAAATAAGGAGATAGGATATGGCAGACGATATTCAAGCCGCAGCAAAGGCGGCTCGCCAAGCGGGGTTGCGCCTAAGCCAGGCAAGTCATCAAGCACGGAACGCTGCCTTAGAAGCCATTGCGAAGGCGTTGGGGGCCAATCAGGATAAAATTTTGGAAGCCAATGCACGTGATATGAAGGTGGCTGAAGAGATGGTTCAAAAAGGCAAGTTGGGCATGCCTTTACTTAAGCGATTGAAAGTGGATGAGGCCAAGTTGCAAGGGGAAATTGTGGTGGGGGTGCGCAGTGTGGCCGATCAAGAAGATCCGATTGGTAAGACCCTAACGGCAACAGAATTGGATGATGGGCTCAATTTGTTTCGCGTTTCGGTGCCCATTGGTGTGATTGGCGTTATTTTTGAATCGCGACCTGATGCATTGGTACAAATTGCGTGTTTATGCCTTAAATCGGGTAATGCCGTTATGCTCAAAGGTGGCAGTGAAGCGTTGCACACCAACCGGGCTTTGGCAGAAGTGATGGTTGCTGCAACGGCTGGTTTGCCAGGTATTCCCGATGGTTGGATGCATTTGCTTGAAGCGCGTGAAGAAGTGGCCGCCATTTTGGATTTGCACGATCTGATCGATTTGATTATTCCGCGTGGTGGCAATGAGTTGGTGCAACACATCATGAGCAACACAAAAATTCCTGTGATGGGACATGCCGATGGGATTTGCCATGTGTATGTGGATAAATTTGCAGATGTTGAAAAAGCAAAGCGGATTGCCTTGGATTCTAAGACACAGTATGTATCGGTATGCAACGCTGCTGAAACGCTGTTGGTGCATCAAGATATTGCAGAAACATTTTTGCCTGATATGGTGAAGGTGTTTCAGGAGGCGGGTGTGGAAGTTCGTGGCGATGAACGTGTTCAGAAGCTGTGCGGCAATGTGGTTGCGGCAACGGACGTTGATTGGGCAACGGAATATTTGGATTTGATTATTTCGGTAAAAGTGGTCGATGACTTAGAGGGTGCGATTGACCATATTAATACGTATGGCAGCCATCATACGGATGCCATTGTAACGGAAGATCAAACGTCTGCGACCTACTTTTTGCAGGCGGTTGATTCGGCATCGGTGATGCACAATGCGTCTACGCGCTTTGCCGATGGTTTTCGATATGGTTTGGGGGCCGAAGTGGGCATCAGTACCATTCGTTTGCACAGCCGAGGGCCCGTAGGGCTGGAAGGTTTGGTGATTTATAAATATGTGGTGGAAGGCAATGGACAAATAGTTGGGGATTATGGTGGGCAAAGTGGCAAGCGTTTTACACACAGAAAGTTGGATGCTGTTTGGACACCCAAACAATAAGGTCAATTTAGTAGATCTCGTCAAATATCGTATGAGATTGTTATTCGACCCAAGGGGGTTTTAATGAGACGCTGCTTGATAGTGTTTTTATGCGTAATTTTTGCAAGGTGTTCTGCCACACAGCAAGGTGTTCAAACACCTCCTGTTGCGGATGTTTTTCCTGTTTCTGAGACGGTGGTGTTGCCCATTGATGACGCTGTGCGCAAAGGGCAATTGGACAATGGCCTGACGTACATCATTCGTGAAAATAAACGACCTGAAAACCGGGCGGAGTTGCGGTTGGTGGTCAATGCGGGTTCTATATTAGAAGACGAAGATCAACAAGGGTTGGCACATTTTGCAGAACATATGGCATTTAATGGCACGGAACATTTTCCCAAACAAGATATTGTCAACTTTTTGGAAGGTATTGGCATGCGTTTTGGCGCAGATCTCAATGCCTATACCAGTTTTGATGAAACGGTATACATGTTGCAAGTGCCTACTGATAGCGCGCTGGTGATGTACAAAGCATTTCAGATATTGGGTGATTGGGCATATCGGGTTGGCTTTGATGGTGAAGAAATAGAAAAAGAACGCGGTGTGGTGATTGACGAATGGCGAACAGGGCGTGGCGCGGGTGCACGTATGCGTGATTTACAACTGCCCATATTGCTCAAAGGCTCACGTTATGCCGAACGATTGCCCATTGGGCAAAAGGCACTGTTGGATACGTTTGCCCACGAATCGCTTAAAAGATATTATCAAGATTGGTATCGCCCCGATTTGATGTCTGTGATTGCTGTGGGTGATTTTGACCGTGATTCGGTTGAGGCATTGATTCAAAAAACGTTTGGTGAACTGCCTGTCGTTGAAAATGCACGTGAGCGTACATCATATACGATTCCAGACCATGAAGAAACATTGTTTGCCATTGCAACGGACCCTGAAGCAACGAGTACTTCGGTGTCGATTTATTTTATGCAGGATGTTGCACCACAAGGTACAAAAGAAGATTATCGGCAGATGCTGATTCGCTCTATGTTTAACAATATGTTAAACCAACGATTGCGTGAATTGACCAAAAAACCCGATCCACCTTTTTTGGGGGCAGGTTCAAGTCGTGGCAATTTGGTGAGAACAAAAGCAGCTTATATTTTGGGCGCAGGTGTAAAAGAAGGTGGCATTGAACGCGGTTTGGATGCTGTGTTGACAGAAGCACTGCGGGTGCAACGCCATGGGTTTACGGTGGCTGAGTTGGAGCGGTTGAAAATTAACATGTTGCGAGGAATTGAACAAGCATATCGCGAGCGTGACAAATCTCGCTCGAGTGGGTTTGCTTCTGAATATGTGCGCCATTTTTTAACCGGAGAAGTGATTCCGGGTATTGCATATGAGTATGAATTGTATCAGGAGCTTGTGCCTCAAATACAGGTGGAAGAAATCAATGCATTGGTTGATGAGTGGATTACAAATACCAATCGCGTTATTTTGGTAAATGCACCCGAAAAAGAAAATGTTCCGGTTCCGAGTGAGGCCGATTTGTTGGCTGTTATTGAAGCGGTGCAACAAAAAGAAATTGCACCTTATGCAGAAAATGTTTCGGACGAACCACTTGTTACAGATATACCAACGCCTGGCTCTGTTTTGGCAGAGAGCCGTATTGAAGCGTTGAATGTGACAGAATGGGTTTTGAGCAATGGGGTTCGCGTGGTCATGAAGCCCACAGACTTTAAAAATGATGAGGTGTTGTTTACTGCTTTTAGCCCTGGTGGCCATTCATTGGTTGACGACAAAGATTATATTGCGGCCACAACGGCAACAACGGTGTTGTCTGAAAGTGGTTTGGGGAAATTTGATCAGATTGAGTTGGGAAAAAAATTGGCTGGCAAAGTGGCGCGTGTGTCTACGGGAATTGGCAGTCGCACGGAAAGTTTGTCGGGCAGTGCGTCTCCGCAAGATTTGGAAACGATGTTTCAGTTGATTTATTTAGAATTTATGGCACCTCGCGCAGACAGTTCTGCATTTGTTGCATTTCAAGATCGTATTAGAGGTATGTTGCAAAATCGTAATTTGAGCCCACAGGCGGCATTTAACGATACGGTGCAGGTAACGATGTCGCAAAATCATTTTCGCTCTCGTCCGATCTCAATGGATATGTTAAACGAAATGAACTTGCAACGCTCTTTGGAGATTTATAAAGATCGGTTTGCCGATGCCAGTGATTTTACATTTGTTTTTGTGGGCAATTTTGAACCTGAAAAAATGCGTCCCTTGATTGAAACCTATTTGGGCAGTTTGCCCGGATTAATTCGAAATGAAACACCACGCGATGTGGCTCCAAAACCACCGGTGGGCGTGGTTGAAAAAACAGTGAAACGGGGTAAAGAACCCAAAAGCCAAACGCTGATTCAATTTACGGGTATGTTTGATTGGCAAGACCGATTGCACCGTTATCGTTTTGATGCAATGGTCGACGTGTTGCAAATTAAGTTACGCGAAACATTGCGCGAAGACGAAAGTGGGACTTATAGTGTGAGCGTGCGTGGGTCTCGTTGGCAACATCCGGAACCGCGTTATAGTATTTCGGTGAATTTTGGATGTGATCCTGAACGATTGGAAGAGCTCACGCACTTGGTGTTTGTCCAAATGGACAGTTTAAAACAATCTCCAGTTGAAGCATCTTATCTTCACAAGGTGACGGAGATGGATTTGCGCAGACGAGAAACGAATTATAAAGAGAACAGCTTTTGGCGTGGGGCGTTGCGTTCGGCTTATGAAAACAACAGTGATCCGTTGGATATTTTGACTTATGACGATGAAGTGATTCGAAAAGTGACAGTAGAGGACATTCAACGGGCGGCACAACAATATTTTAATATGGAAAATTATGCACGGTTTGTGTTGTTGCCAGAGGTTGACGAGATGGCAACACCTGAAAAACCATAAACAAAAGTCTTTTTAAAAGGGGATGGGTATGCGTGTGCAAGAGGGTATGAATCGAATTCAACGGGCAAGTTATCCAGGGCGAGGCATCGTAATTGGGCTCTCGCCAAGTGAGAGGCACTTTGTTCAAGTGTATTGGATTATGGGACGCAGTCCTTCCAGTCGCAATCGGGTGTTTGTGCAGGCGGATGATTTTGTAAAGACCGATACAGTAGATAAAACGCAAAAGGTCGATCCACTTACCCTGTATTATCCCATTAAATTTGCCGGGGCATCACATATTGTGAGCAATGGTGATCAGACCGATACCATTTATGATGCCTTGCAAAAGGGAGGTACTTTTGAGTCGGCCTTAATGACGCGCACATTTGAACCCGATGGCCCCAATTTTACGCCTCGGATTTCTGGGGTTGTCGATTTAGAAGATGTTGTTGCTTATCGATTGGCCGTGTTGAAGACGGTGGGTGGTGACGCACGTTATTGTTCTCGACAATTTTTTACCTATGAAACAGCCATTGCTGGTGTGGGGCATTGTGTAACAACCTATGTGGATGATGGAAACCCTTTGCCATCATTTGATGGCGAGCCATTTACCGTTGCTTTGTATGATGATGCGCAAGAAACGGCAGATGCGTATTGGCATATACTAAATGTGGACAATCGGGTGTCGATGTTGGTGAAATTTATCGATCGAGATTCGGGCGCATCTCAGTTGATTGTTGTGAATAAGTATGCGTAGGTGCCGAATGCTTTTATTGGAGCGCAAGCGTGTCTGACTGGCATGAAGACGACGCGTTTTGGACCGCATTTTACCCTGTGATGTTTTCAGATGCGCGGTGGGCAGTTGCCGATGACGAAGTCCGATCTGCCTTGTCGCTTTTGGACATTCATTCTCCAACGGATGTCTTGGATTTTTGTTGTGGCCCTGGGCGGCATGCCATTGCACTGGCAAAATTGGGGCATCGCGTTTTGGGGGTTGATCGCACCGCGTTTTATTTGAATGTGGGGCAAAAAAAAGCCAAAGATGCGGGCGTTGATGTGGTGTTTGAACGAGCAGACGTGCGTTTGTTTCGGCGTATTGAGGCATTCGATTGTGCGTTGAGCTTGTTTACGTCTTTTGGTTATTTTCAAGACCCTTTTGATGACCTTCAGGTACTCAAAAATGTTTATGAATCGCTGCGGTCGGGGGGGAAGTTGTTGATGGATTTGTCGGGCAAAGAGGTGGTGGAAAAAGCCCTGACACCATACAGTTGTGCAGAACCCGAACGGGGTTTGATTTGGACTGAAGATCGCCAAGTCATGGGTGATTGGGAGGGCATTAAAAACAAGTGGACGTTGTTGCGTGGGGAAGAGAAGTTTGAACACACATTGTTTATTCGATTGTATTCGGGTGAGGCTTTAAAAAAAGCGATGTTGGACGTTGGTTTTTCTCGCGTGAGTTTGTTTGGGTCTTTAGAGGGCGATCCATACGATGATCGGGCGAGGCGTTTGGTTGCTGTGGGGGTAAAGTGAGTGATGGCTGTTCGGGCGTTGACGTTTGATGTGTTTGGCACCGTGGTGGATTGGCGCAGTTCAATTATTCGCGATGGTGTGCGATTGGGCAAGGCCAAAGGAATGGATGTCGATTGGGCGGCTTTTGCCGACGCTTGGCGAGCAGGATATGGCCCTGCCATGCAGCGGGTCAGGCAGGGTGACTTGCCTTGGACAAAAATAGATGATTTGCATCGCATGATCTTAGATGATCTTTTGGATCGTTTTGGCATTTCAAGTTTGAGCGAAAAAGAAAAAGTGGATTTGAATTGTGTGTGGCATCGGCTTGATCCTTGGCCCGATGCGGTGGGGGGGCTGTTGCGTTTAAAATCGAAATTTTTGATTGCAACGTTGTCCAATGGCAATGTGTCTTTATTGGCACATATGGCCAAATATGCTGGTTTGCCGTGGGATTGTATTTTGTCTGCGGAATTGGCACATCATTATAAGCCCGATTCTGAAACGTATTTGATGGCCGCCCATTTGCTCAGTTGTCAAGCCAATGAGGTGATGATGGTGGCGGCGCACCAAGGCGATTTGCGTGCGGCAGCCAAAGTGGGGATGAAAACGGCTTTTGTGATGCGCCCATTGGAGTATGGGACTGACTGTCAAATTGATGTAACACCTGACCCTCAGTTTGATTATGTGGCACAAGATTTCCACGATTTGGCTCATCAATTGGGTCTGTGATTGGATATTGTGCCAAAAACAAAGGTATGTTATGATTGAAAACATTGATGTTGCCTATGGGCGTGGTTACATACCTATTCGGGCAGATTCTGATTTGGCCGATTGGTCTGTGATTCGCCCTAAGTTTGAAGCGGCATTAGATGCGCCCAAACAGGCTTTTACACAAGCGGTTCGCAACCCCATTGGGGCGAAGCCTTTAAGAGATATGGTGAAACCGGGTGATCGGGTGGTGATTGCTACGTCGGATGGTACGCGCCCAGTGCCCAACAAACAACTGATTCCGTGGTTGCTCGAAGAATTGCCTGTGCCCGAAAGTCAGGTGACGGTATTGGTGGGCACGGGCACGCACCGGCCCAATACCGATGCAGAATTGGAGGAGATGTTTGGGAAGGATGTGATGCGGCGGGTTCATATTGTGAACCATGATGCATTTGATGGGGGGGGTAATGAACACATTGGAGAGACACAAAGTGGCACGCCTGTTGTGTTGAACAAGATTTATTTACAAGCGGATTTTAAGATTGCGGTGGGGTTTATTGAACCCCATTTTTTTGCGGGTTTTTCGGGTGGGCCTAAGGCGGTTGCACCAGGGGTGGCCAGTATTGAGACGATTTTTCGCCTGCATCGGGCTGAATTGATTGGTGATCCTAAAAGTACGTGGGGTGTGTTGGACGACAACCCGCTCCATCGCGAAGTGCGTGAAGCAGTGGCACTTTGCCCGCCCGATTTTATGGTGAATGTGACGCTTAATGCAGAGAAGAAAATTTCGGGATATTATGTGGGTGACTATTGTGAGGCGCATCAAAAAGGCTGTGCTGATGTGAAAAAATCTGCGATGGTGGCTGTTAAACAACCCTTTCCTGTGGTGGTTACATCCAACAGTGGTTTTCCTTTGGATCAGAATTTGTATCAAACCGTGAAAGGGCTGTCTGCTGCGGCACGCATTGTGTCGGATGGTGGCAAGATTTTTGTGGCCAGTGAATGCAGTGATGGGGTGCCCAATCATGGCAATTTTGCATCTTTGATGTTGGAGGGGCAAACACCAGATGATGTGATTGCATCGGTTTATAAAAAAGAACCGATCTTGGATCAGTGGCAAGCACAGGTATTGAGCAATATCCTGAAACGTGCCGATGTGCATGTATTTACGGCCATGGATGCCGATCATGTACGCAATTGTAAAATGACGGTGGTGGATGATTTGGATGTGGCCATCAGTGCCCATGTTAAAACGTTGGGGGGGGCGGTGCGTGTGGCCGTACTGCCTGATGGCCCACTCACCATTCCTTATGTAGAAGGGCTGTGAGATGACTGATGTGATAAACGCTAAAATGAGCCGATTTAATCCTTTGTCGCGCATTGTTTGTTTTGACGATTTTGATAGTGGTTTAAATGGGTGGACGGGGTTGATTGGCAATTATGAGAAAACGTTGGATGCCTTGTTACCTGGATATCGCGATTTGCGCCCCCCTATGTTGAGCAATGCAACGATGTGGGATACGGGGTCTGCTGGGTCTTGGGATGGTACTTATGCGATGAAGCTGGCCACACGCCCAAAGGCAGGAAGTTTGGCGGTGGCACTAAAAAGATTGACTTGGCGCTTTGCTGGGCCAATTCGTTTGGAAGCGTATGTGACCTTTAAACCCGAAGCCACCGAATTGGAATTGTCGGAGTTGGATGTGCGGGCTTTTGGGTTTTTGTGGGATTTGCAAAATGAAAAAGACCGTGTGATGCCGCATTTGCGTTATGTGAACGCGCAAAATGGTGAGCGTATTTCGAAATGGCAGTTTAAAAAAGAACGTGAGCCTTTGGCAGATATTGGCAAGTCGGGCAAAACAATGTCGCATTTTCACTTGGCCAACAGCGGGTGGGAAGATATTCCAAATGCTTCACAACTAATGTGTTACAATGAAATTGCAACCAAGCAAAATTGGCATTATATGTGTGTTGATTTTGATTTGGATTCTATGATGTTTACGGGCTTTCGGTTTAACAATCACATATTTGATGTGTCACAGATTGCGCCTATGGTGATGCCTGCGATGGCAAATTTGTGGTGTATGTTAAATATGGTGTTTTTTGTGGAAACCGATTGTGACAAACGGGCATTTTTGTCTGTGGATTCGGTGATGATTTCAGGGGAGTGGGACTGATGCGACAAAGTCATACATCAATTATTGAGCGGAATATCACTTGGGAAGATGCATTTGAGACAGAACCCTATGAAGTGGCTTGGGCGTCGGAAGCCATTTTTTTTGTGCGTACGTTGTCGGTTTTGGGTGTGGTGGGAGATGTTGACGCAAGGGTTCAGATATCACCCGATGGCATGCGTTGGTGTGATGAAGGGACGGTGGTGCCGCTTTCGGGTGAGGTGGATGGTGTGACCTTTGGTAAGGTATCTCATTTTGGTACCTATTTGCGTTTGGTGGGCGAACTGCCCAAGGGCATGGCATTGACGGTGATTGTGGCTCTTTCTTTGAAGGAATAAAAAATGGCAAACGGCAAACGGCAAATGGCAAAGGTGTTGCTTCAAATGGTGACGGTTGGGCTGATGTATTTGCTGATGGTGGGGGCTTTACAAGCTGGTGAGCCCTTTGCCGTATTGGAATTGTTTACTTCTCAAGGCTGATCGAGTTGCCCGTCTGCCGATCAGTTGCTCGGCGAATTGTCTGATGTTGATCAACGTATTTTTGCGTTGAGTTTCCATGTAGATTATTGGAATCGTTTGGGGTGGGTGGATCCTTTTAGTCAAAAAGCTTTTTCGCAACGGCAACGCCGTTATGCCCAAGTTTTGAAAGACCGGCGTGTGTATACGCCCGAAATGGTGGTGAATGGCAAAGATGGTTTTGTTGGCTCGGATCGTCAAAGAGCCAAACATCGCATTGCACAAGCTTTGCGCGATACGGTGGACGTGTCCTTAGATTTGACGACGCAATCTGGAGGCAATGCTACCCGATTACAGGTGGTTTATCGATTGGATGTGGTTCCTGAAAATGCCGTGTTGCATGTGGCATTGGTGGAAAAAATGGCACAGGTGCAGGTGCCACGTGGCGAGAATGCTGGACGTAGTCTACAGCATCATCATGTGGTGCGTGAATTTGTCTCTGTAAAGGCAGATACGATGGGTGTGGTGCGTTTGAAAATACCTGATGGACTTGAAAGAGAAAAGATCGACGTGATTGGATTTGTGCAGGATAAAGTGTCGATGTCTATTTTGGCAGCAAATTTTTTAGGCCAAGAATAACTTCAGAACAAAAGGGAGGCGGTTCAGATGGGTAATCCGGTGAAGGTTGCAGTGGTTGGTTTGGGGCAACGTGGTTTGCAACACCTCAAAGCTTTGTGGACATTACAAAGTGAAGGGCAAGTAGACGTGGTTGCTTTGGGTGATGCATTTGAAGGCAATTTGGCGCAAGAGAAGATTGCCAAATATGTACCCGGTTTTGTATTGGGTGATATTCCAACATTTACACAGTTTGATGATTTATATGCCAATACGAAATTTGATGCGTTATATATGGTGATTCCGCCAGGATTTCACAAAGGTGAAATTGTGCGTGCGGTAGGTGATGGCGTGCATATTTTTGCCGAAAAACCTATGAGCTTGTTTTTGGACGAAGCCATCGAAATGGATGAAGCCATTCGCAAATCGGGTGTGATTTCAACAACGGGTTTCCAACGCAGGCACGAACCTTTTAGTGAGGTTGCGCATCAGTTTTTTAAAGACAAACGCCCCGTGATGGCCACTATGATTTCTGAAGGGTTTTTGGAACAGCATTCGGTGAAACACACGCAAACGGCAACAAAGGGTGGACCCAAAGACAATGTGTGGGCCAAAAACGCGGCTTGGTCGGGTATGACGGTTGTGGAAGCGGGTATTCATCAAACCGATTTGATGCGGTATTGGTTTGGCGATATCAAATGGGTACAAGCGGCTTATGTGCCACGTGATGCAGAGGATGTGGAAGACGGAGGAGATAACCCATATGCCTATACGGTGACGTATGGATTTGAAAATGGGGCGGTGGGCAATTTGCTGATGTCGCGTTTGCGCAAAGTGTATCGCTCGGGTGGGTATCAAATTGCGATGTGGAATCACGGTCATTTGGTGCAAGAAGGCAACGAGGCAGTGGCTTACTATTATGATGGACCCTATCCGCCTTCAGACAAACCTACTACGGATTCGGTGCGCCATGTTTTGGAGATGCCAGAGCAACGCGACACGACATATGAGATCAACAAAGCTTTTGTTCAGGCAGTACAATCGGGAGATGAATCGGGTATGCGCAATACGTTTGCCAGCAGCATGAACAGTTTGGCCGCGGTATTGGCCGCAAATGTGTCACACATGCGCAATGGTGAACGCATAGATTTGGATGCCTTTTTAACTTCTGATGTGTATGCTCAATATCGACAACGACCGGAAGGAATGTAATATGGGATCTATAGATAAACCATTGACAGAGTTGGTGGGATATAAACCTGATCAAACAACACCTTCAGATTTTGATGCTTTTTGGGATGGTTTGTGTGGTGAAAGTGCATCCATTCCGCTCAATGCCAGTTTTACAAAGGTGGATGATATATTGCCTTTGGCCAATGTGTACGATGTGGCATTTGATGGGGTAGATGGTGTTCGGGTAAAAGGGTGGTTTTTGACACCCAAGGATATTGCCCAACCTCTACCTGCTGTGGTACAGTTTATTGGGTATTCGGGGGGGCGAGATTATCCGCACGCATTGGCGTCTCATGTGCTGAATGGTTTTTGTGCATTTATTATGGACTCTCGCGGGCAAGGGGGCAATACGGGGCAACGGTTGGATACGTCGCATGGTGGACAGCGCGGATTTATTACCCATGGTATTTTGGATAAGAACGAATATTATTACAAAAATTTCTATTTGGACACCATTCGAGCCGTAGAAGTTGTGCGTGAACGCGAGGAAGTGGATGGGGCGCGCATTGCTGCCATTGGTGGCAGCCAAGGGGGGGCGTTGACCATTGCATGTGCGGCTTTATCTCCGCATGTGACGGTGATGGCTCCTGATGTACCTTGGTTGTCACATTTTCGGCGTTCGGTTGATTTGGCGGTGGGGCCCTATGAAGAGATTACGGATTTTATGAAGCGGTTTCCAGATCGCATTGAAGATGCATTTTCTACCTTGGCTTATTTTGACAATATGAATTTGGTAAGCCGGGTAGGGGTTTCTCAGGCTTATTATTCTGTGGGTTTGTGGGATAATATTTGCCCGCCATCGACGGTCTATGCGTCTTATAATTGGTTGCCCACATCTGTTGAAAAGCAGATCGCTGTGTATCCTTATAACGGCCATGAAGGCGGTGGTAATTTGCATCAAAGCCGCAAGCTAAAATGGTTGCGAGACGTTTTGGGATAGGACTGGCATAACAAAATAAAAGCCCCCAGCAACATGCGTTGCTGGGGGCTTTTGCGTGATCTTTTATTTGGGACCTGCTTTGATAATCTCTTTGCTGGTGCCAGATTCAAATTGTTTGAAATTTTGCTTAAACAAATGTGCCAAATGTGCGGCTTTTGCATCGTAGGCACTGGCATTGGCCCACGTGTTTTTGGGCCACAAAATACTCCCTGTTACATCGGGGCAGGTTTTGGGCACATTGAGGCCAAAGACAGGATCGATGTCGTAGTCTATATTGGCCAGAGAACCGTTGTGGATGGCGTTGATGATAGAGCGTGTATTGGTGAGTGTGATGCGTTTGCCCACACCATAACCGCCACCGGACCACCCGGTGTTGACCAACCAAACGTGGGAGTCGTGTTCACGGATTTTTTCAGCCAACATTTCGGCATATTTGCTGGGGTGCCAAACCAAAAAGGGTGCACCAAAGCATGCTGAAAAGGAGGCCTGTGGTTCGGTAATGCCCATTTCGGTGCCTGCTACTTTTGCTGTGTAACCACTGATAAAATGGTACATGGCTTGTTCGGGTGTGAGTTTGCTCACGGGAGGCAGTACCCCAAATGCATCACAGGTGAGAAATATTACATTTTGTGGGTGCCCACTGATACAAGGAATTTGGGCATTGGGTATGTATTCAATTGGATATGCGGCTCGGGTATTTTCGGTAATGGTGTCGTCTTCATAATTGACAGATCGGTTGTTGAGATCGTATCCCACATTTTCTAAGACGGTACCAAAACGAATGGCATTGTAGATCTCGGGTTCACGGGCTTGTGATAGGTTGATGCATTTGGCATAACAGCCGCCTTCAAAGTTGAACACTCCTTTATTGCTCCAGCCGTGTTCATCATCACCAATGAGGCGACGGCGAGGATCGGCTGAAAGGGTGGTTTTGCCTGTCCCTGATAACCCAAAAAAGAGTGCCGTATCGCCGGCATTGCCTACATTGGCAGAACAATGCATGGACATGATACCTTGTTTGGGGAGCAAATAATTGAGCACTGTAAAGATGCCTTTTTTCATTTCGCCGGCATATTCGGTGCCCAAAATCACCATTTCTTTGTGTTCAAAGCTTAAGTCTACGCTGGTTGTAGATGTCATGGCTGCGGTGTAACGATTGGCTGGAAAACGCCCCGCATTAAAAATGACATAATCTGGATCACCAAAACTTTCTAAATCGCGTCGGGTGGGGCGAATGAGCATGTTGTTCATAAAGAGAGCATGGTAGGCACGTGTGCAAATGACGCGTACTTTGATGCGATATTCGGGGTCCCAACCGGCATAACCATCGACAACAAAAAGGCGATCACACACATTGAGATAGTCGATGGCACGTTCGCGGTTGACCAAGAAAGTGTGTTCGTCGAGTTTGATATTGATGTCACCCCACCAAATGTCTTTTTCACTGTCGGGGTGGTACATCACACGCTTATCCCCTGGGCTTCGACCTGTTTTATCGCCAGATCGAACCGCCAATGCACCTGTATTTGTAATGACTGATCCGGTTTCTCGTTTTAGTGCTTCTTCATAAAGAACGGCTGGTGAGCAGTTGCGGAGGATGTTCTGATTGGTAATGTGATATTTTTCCAGGCTAATGTTATTCATGTATAACATTCCTTCCTCGGTGAAAAAAGATGAGTTTAAATTCCCATACCTAATATACCTTATTGGACAACTTTTGCACAAGCGCGTCTTTATTAAAATTTTGATTGGATGGCTGGGTGCGTTTTTTTTGTCTTTTATTTTTATTTGGTTTTATATTGCACCATCACCTTTTTAGAAAGGAATGATTATGAAGCTGCAATTTTGTGGTGGGGCAAGAACGGTTACGGGATCGCAACATTTGTTGATGGTAAATGACAAACGTATTTTATTGGAATGTGGTCTTTTTCAAGGTCGTCGTGCCGATACGTATGATCGCAATCTCAATTTTTGTTTTGATCCAGCAACCATAGATGCCATGATTTTGTCACATGCGCACATTGATCACAGTGGCAATATTCCCAATTTTGTAAAACACGGTTTTACAGGATCCATTTATGCCACGGCGGCAACGGTAGACTTATGTCAAATTATGTTACGCGATTCGGCCTATTTGCAAGAAAGAGACGTAGAGTGGGCAAACAAAATTCGTCGCAAACGTGGTGAAGATTTGGTTGAACCGCTTTATTCTATTGAAGATGCCGAAAAAGCAATGACCCAATTTGTAGGTATGCAGTACAATCGTCCATATGAGATTTGTGACGGTGTGGAAATGATGTTTCGCGATGCAGGACATATTTTGGGTTCGGCGGGAGTGTTGCTCAACATTAAGGAAAATGGCCGTACTTTCCGTTTGGGTTTTACGGGAGATATTGGGCGCACAGAAGTGCCCATTATTCGCGACCCTGATGTGTTGCGCGATGTGGATGCACTGATTATGGAAAGTACATATGGCAACCGATTGCACAGCCCCCGAGAAGACGTTGAAGAAGAATTGGCCAGTACAATTCGGGATGTGGCCAAAGGGGGTGGGAAAGTGATCATCCCTGCTTTTGCGGTGGGGCGCACCCAAGTGATTGTGTATATGTTGCACAAGCTATTTGATCAAAACCGCATTCCCGATATGCCCATTTTTGTTGACAGCCCATTGGCCACAGCGGCAACGCAAGTATTTCGTTCGCACCCAGAATGTTTTGACAGAGAAACCTATCGGGTATTTTTAGATGGACAAGATGATCCCTTTGGTTTTGACCGTTTAAAATATGTGGGCAGTGTAGAAGATTCAAAAAAATTGAATGATTTAAAATATCCGCATATCATTATTTCGGCGTCTGGTATGGCCGAAGGTGGGCGCATTGTGCATCATTTGCGGAATAACATTGGCAATTCGCGGGCGATGGTGTTGTTTGTGGGGTATGCCGCTGAGCATACTTTGGCGCGCCGGATTATGGATGGGCATTCTCCAGTGAAAATTTTTGGTGAAGAATTTGATGTGCGCTGTCAGGTCAAACGCATGGATGCTTTTAGTGGGCATGCAGATCGCAATGAGTTGCTTGAGTATATTTCTTATGCATCACCAGAAAAGCTGAAACATATTTTTTTGGTACACGGAGAAGAAGAACAAGCATTGCCATTGCGTGATGCGATTAAAGAAAAAGGATTTAAACGGGTGGACTATCCTGCACCCAGAGAGATTTTTGAACTTTAAACCAGATTGTGGAGGTCGTATGGCTAAGCAGAAGAGAATCCGAGTAGGGGTTTTGGGGCAAGGGCGTAGTGGGCTTAACATTCATTGTGAATGGTTTCGCAAATCAAAAGCCAAATATGAAATCGTTGCTGTATCGGATATTTTAAAAGACCGACGCGAACGTGCTGAAAAAGAATTGGGTTGTACGGCATATGCTGATTATCACGATTTGCTCAAACGCGATGATTTGGATTTGGTGGTGAATTCATTGCCTTCTCATTTGCACCCACAAGGCACCATAGACATTTTAAAAGCCGGACACAATGCGGTATGTGAAAAACCTTTGGGTGCTACGGTAAAAGATGTGAAGCGTGTGATTGCAACGGCTAAAAAAACGGGTAAAATTTATGCGCCTTTTCAACAGTCGCGCAATGCACCTGCCTTTCAGCAAATGAAAAAAGTAATTGATTCGGGTGTATTGGGGCGGGCGGTGATGGTTAAGATTGCTTATAATGGGTATGCGCGTCGATGGGATTGGCAAACTTTGCAAGAGTTTTCGGCAGGGAATTTGTACAATACAGGCCCACACCCTATGGATCAGGCCATGTGTTTGCTCGATTGGAAAATGCCAGAAGTGCATTGTGTAATGGATCGTGCCAATTCGTATGGTGATGCAGAAGATCATGTTAAGGTGATTATGACACGTAAGGGGGCGCCCACCATTGATTTGGAGATATCTTCTTGTTGTGCTTATTCGGGCGATATGTATCAAGTATATGGCACACGGGGTGGGCTTACGGGCGGGCCATCGGGAATGAAGTGGCGGTATTTTAACCCAGACAAAAATGAAAAACAAAGCCTTATTCGTACACCCTTGCCTGGGCCCAGTTATTGCAGAGAAACGTTGACGTTTACAGAAAAAACATGGGTGCCCAATGCGCAACAGAAAGACACTTTTACGTATATGTCGAAAGCATTTTACGATCATCTTTATAAGGTTTTGACCGAGGGAGCACCTTTGGCCATGACACCTGAACAGGTGATTCCTCAAATTGCTGTAATGGAAGAATGTCATCGACAGAATCCGTTGAAAAAACTCAAAAGTAAAGGTTGGCCCAAAGGAAATTGAGATAGGATGATGCCATGAAGAAACTTCGTGTTGCGGCTTGTCAAATGTTGGCGGGTGAAGATATTGAATCCAATGCCCAAAAAATAGTTGATCGTTTGCGATCTTGTGCCCGTGAAGGTGTTGATGTGGCTGCATTTCACGAGGGTGTACTTTATGGATATTCTTGTCGGCCCGAATTTTGGGATACGTTTGATCAAAAACGCATCGAAAAAGCGGAACGTCGGATTATTCGGACATGTAAAACATTGGATATTGGATGTGTGTTGGGCTCAACACATGTTGAGGCCGATGTTCGATATAACAGTTTGTTGATC
Organism: Candidatus Latescibacterota bacterium; assembly: GCA_038279365.1. Classification (GTDB taxonomy): domain Bacteria; phylum Latescibacterota; class UBA2968; order UBA2968; family UBA2968; genus JABIFK01. Next base: position 35,395 of record JAYODI010000016.1, read on the forward strand.
ATTGATAAAGATGGCACGGTTTTGGGGCGGTATGGCAAAATCCATTTGGCCGGTGAAAAATGGTGTGCGCCGTCTCAAAACATGCCCATTTTTAACCTTTGTGGCGTGCCTTGTTGTTTTATTATTTGCCACGATGTGCGTTATCCTGAATTGGTGCGGTTGCCTGCGGCGGCTGGGGCGAAGGTGTGTTTTTTTTGCAGTTGTGAAAGCTCAATCATTTCCGAATATAAGTTGTCGGCTTATCGGGCTATGCCTATTAGCCGTGCAACTGAAAACAGTATTTATGTGGTGATGACCAATGCCCCTGCCGACGCCAATGATTTGCATCGCTCTGGGTCTTCTCATGGCGAGTCAAAGGTCATTCACCCCGATGGAAATGTGTTGGTTGAAGCAGGTATGTTTACGGAAGAAATATTGATACACGATTTGGACTTGGGTGCCGCGTCAAGAAGCATTGCGTTGCGCGGACTAAATGATGTAACGTGTTTAACCGATTGGATGCATGATGGGGTGAAATTGGTCACATCCGTGCCGTCCAAATCTCGGCGAAAGAAGGCATAAGATATGACGGGATCACGGCCCAATATTTTGTGGATTTGTACGGATCAACAGCGTTATGACACGATTGGGGCATTGGGTAATGTGCATGTTTCAACGCCCAATATTGACCGACTTGTCAAAGAAGGTGTGGCTTTTACTCATGCCTATTGTCAAAGCCCCATTTGCACACCCAGCAGAGCCAGTTTTTTAACGGGGATGTATGCCAGCGCGGTGCATGTAAATGGCAATGGCAATGCGCACTTTCCCGATCACCCGCCGTTGGTGACCAAGTTGTTGGCCGATGCGGGTTATGATTGCGGGCTTATTGGCAAATTGCATTTGTCGAGTGCATTTGGGCGCGTGGAAAAACGTGTGGACGATGGTTATCGGTATTGGCAATATAGCCATGCACCACGCGATGATTGGGAAACGGGACATGATTATGCCGATTGGGTACGTGATCAAGGTGAGGTATTGGGAGACTTAACCAAAAGTGTGGATGGCGTGCCTGCCCAATTTCATCAAACAACGTGGTGTGCCGAAAAGACCATTGAATTTATAAAGGAAGAACGCAAAGGACCGTGGTTGGCCAGTGTGAATATTTATGACCCACACCCGCCCTTTAACCCACCCAAGGCTTATCGCGACCAATTTGACCCAGATGACATGCCTGAGCCGTTGTTTTTGGAAAGCGATTTGGTTCAACAAGAAAAATTGGCCGCATTGGATTTTCAATCGAGGGCAAAACACCCGAGTGAATTGGACATTAAAAGCCCGATTATTCCGTGGAAGCAAACGCGTGGTTTAAAAGAGCCAGAGTCGGCGGGTTTGCGCGATGGAAAGACGTTGAAGGCGGCTTATTATGCGATGATTAAATTGATTGATGACCAAATTGGGCGCCTGTTGGATGTGTTGGAAGAAACGGGCCAGCGTGAAAATACGCTCGTTATTTTTATGAGCGATCACGGTGAAACATTGGGCGACCATGGCCTGATTCAAAAAGGGTGCCGATTTTATGAAGGTTTGGTGCGGGTGCCATTGATTGTTTCGTGGCCAGGAAAAATACAAGAAGATGTTGTGAATGATGCATTGGTTGAGTTACGTGACATTGCACCGATGTTGCTCAATTTGGGTGGTGTTGACGTGCCTGCGTGGGTTGATGCACCGTCTTTGTGGCACTTGCTAACAGGATCGCGAGCACCCCAAGAACATCGTGACTTTGTGCGTTGTGAATATTATAATGCACTGGATATGAAAGACAATACGTTTGCTACGATGTATCGCAATGCCCGATATAAATTGGTGGTGTATCATGGGCATGGTTTGGGAGAGTTATACGATCTTCAAAACGACCCCGATGAGTTTCATAATTTGTGGGATGATGAAGCACATCAAACCATCAAGATGGACTTGATGCAGCGCAGTTTTGATGCGTCTATATTGGCCATGGATAAAGGACCACCGCGTATTGGGCCGATGTAGTGCATTGGGATATTTGTTGAAGATGATGGGTGTTTTTGATTATTTTATTCACTGGATCTGGTCGTCGCGGACCTCCAATGGTATTTCCGGGTCTTTCACGTTTGGGAGGTTGTTGATATGGCAAAAGCAGCGGTTCAAAAACCACAAATAAAAATAATGGCCGCAGATTGGTCATTGCGAGATTATCCTTCGGCAGGTAAACCGTGGTCGATACAGACCAAAGTACAAAAAGTCAAAGAAGCGGGTTTTCAGGGCATGGCTTCGGGAGCCAATGCAGAACTGGCCGCAGAATTACAGGCCCATGGCATGGAGTTGGTTGGGGGGGTGGATGTGGGCAGTAAAAAGGCTGCTGAAGAAAAGCTACAGGCATTTGCCAATGTGGGTGTGATCCATGTCAATGTGCAATTGTGTGATCATGATACACCGACCAAAGATGCGGTAAAGATTGCACGACACGTGATGAAGGTAGGAGATAAACTCAAGATCAAACCCGCGATTGAAGTGCATCGCGATACCTGTACGGAAACCCCCGAAAAGGCATTTGCACTGGCACTTGCTTATGAAAAAAAATACAAAAAGAAATTGCGAATGAATTTTGACCATTCTCATCCTGCGATTATCAAACAAATTCGCCCCGCTGATTATTGGTCACGGTTGTCTGAGCGCACCGACTTGTTACAAATGCATGAGTTGATACATTTTCGTCCGTTTACGGGTAGCCATTGTCAAACACCCGTGACCAATGGACGTGGGCAGTTGGATCGTGATTTTAAGGTTTGGCTTGAAAATTATTTGGAACCCGCATTGGCCGCTTGGCTTGCTGGTGCAGAACCAGGTAAGACACTTTATGCGGTTCCCGAATTGGGGCCTCAGGGGTCGGGGTATGCATTGGCCTGTTTTCCTGATATTTGGAAAGATGCCATTCGGGAAAAAGATGAAATCATGAAAGTTTGGCGGCGTCTGATTCGCAATTGGAAAGCATAATAAGCGGATAAAAGGGGTTGTGGGGCGTTTATTGGGCGGCCAATAAACGCCCTGTTTATGAGAGGTGTGGATATGGCAGATATTTTGATTGGATCGATATTGTTGGATGTAAACCGATGGGGAAACCCAAAGGCGCCCACATATGAAGTGAGTGGGTGGCTTGATCGGTTTCAAGAGGCTGGTTTTGACGGGGTTGAACTGTGGGAGTACCATGCGACATTGTGTTCTGAGGATGAACGCAAACGTTTAATGGCATCGGACTTTGCCAGTACATTGTACAATATTTATTCAGACTTTAATGATGCTTCTGAAGCTGAGCGTATGGCTGCGGCAGATATGATTGCTCAATTGGGTTCTCGGGGGGTGAAATTTAATGTGGGCAAAGACCCTGCTTTGCGTGCCGAATATTTAAAGAATTTACGTGCGTGGCGTGAGGCCGTACCTGATTCGTGTACTTTGATGTGTGAATGTCACCCTGGTACTGTTGTGGAAGACCCTGAAGCGGCCAAGTCTTTTTTTGACGAATTGGGTATGGATGGGTGGGAAGTGATGGTGCATTGTTTTATTCCTGAGCAAAATGTATTGAAGCGTTGGTTTGATCTATTTGGAGACAAAGTGACACATGCCCATGTGCAAATGCGAGATGCACAACGCAATATTATGATGCTGGAAGAAGATTCTTCTCGGGCAAAAGCCGCATTAAAGTTGATGTATGATGCAGGATTTAAGGGTTCTTATACGGTTGAGTTTGCAAAAGGCACACGTGAACCTGGGGAAAACATGGATGACTTGTGGGCTGCAGCCAAATCTGATTTGGACTTTTTACGTGCGCATACCCCCTAATTGGGCAAAACTGGGTGATGGTGATTTGTATCACAGTGGATGGGGGGAGAAATGGTTACATGAAGGGTCAGTTTCGGAACATTTCTATGTGTGGTGAGGCCACACGGGTCACTTGGATGCGATGGTTTTGTGTCTATTTGATAAGGACGGTATTATGACTGACCCATTATATCCCTTTAGAGAGGGTTCTTTGTGGGGGTTTCGCGATGCATCTGGGCAAGTGGTGATCGCGGCCCAATTTGATGGTGCGGGAAGTTTCTCTGAAGGATTTGCACGTGTTAAAATGAATGGCAAGTGGGGTTTTGTAAACACTTTGGGTGAAATGGTTATTGTGCCCCAATTTGATCAGGCGCGTTTTTTTCAAGGTGGGTTTGCCAAAGTTCAACAAGGTAATGTTTGGGGATATATTGATGTAAAAGGTTTTTTTGTTGAAAAACTTCAAACCAATGGCTTTCTTGATAAAACAGGTGATTTTATTTCAGAAAAAGATTATCAACAGTGGGGTAAGCCACCCCGTGTTGATGATCATGAGTCGTGATAAATGGTGTTATTAATTTGGTGTTTTTTTTCGAAGGGGGTTGTTGATGGCGCGTAAGGTAACCATTGCGCTTATTGGTGCGGGGATGTTTGGTGGCGATGTGCACGCTCGGGCCTATGCCGATTTGCAAAAGTGTGGTCTTAGTGGCAATTTGGGGCGTGTGGGTTTGGATGCTTGGGCACGGGATGTGGCCGATATTGAGTTTGACTTGGTGGCCGTGGCAACACGATCGGAAGCTTCGGCAAAACGTGCACAAGCCAACTTTAAAGCGTGGACCGGACATGCGCCCAAACCCTATTGGGGAGAAACCCCTTGGGAAGATGTTTTAAAAGACTTTCCAGACTTAGATGTGATGGCTGTGGCAACGCCTGATAATTTGCACACACCTGTTGTGTTGGCAGCATTGAAAAATGGTACACATGTTTTAACTGAAAAGCCAATGTGTTTGTCCATTCAAGAGGCCGATGAGATTGTGCAATTGGCTCGCGAAAAAGACTTGATTTGTGCAGTGGACATGCACAAACGATATGACCCCGATCACTTGCGTATTCAGCATGATATTTCGGAACGTATTGGTGAACCGCTTTACGGTTTGGCCATGTTGGAAGAGCCCTTAGAGGTTTCAACGGGCACGTTTAAATGGGCAGAGCAGAGTGACCCATTTTCGTATGTGGGGCCTCACTGGGTTGACTTGTTTTATAATTACTATCGTTCCAAGCCTGTTTCGTTAACTGCTGTGGGGCAAAAGAAACGCTTGGTGCGCGACAATATTGATGCTTATGATGCCGTACAAGTGCGTGTTGATTTTGAAAATGGGATGAGTATTTATTTTCATAACAACTGGATTAACCCCGAAGATTTTGAAGGCAATGTGAATCAGGAACACGAAATTGTTGGCACCGATGGCAAAGTGGAGTCGGATCAGCAATACCGAGGGTTTCGATATTGGTATAATGGCGGGGGGAGTCGCACGTCTAACAATCACTTTACGCGTGATGTGGAACGCCCAGATGGTTCACATGCTTATATTGGGTATGGTGTGGACAGTATTACGGTGTCTTTGGTGGCCATTTGTCGGGTGAAGTATTTGGGTGATTCTGTGGAAGATGTGAAAGCGATTTATCCAACAGCAGAAGATGGGCGCATTACGTCTGCTATTGTGGATGCGGCACGTGTGGTGCGCGATTTGAACTTTAAGTACTTAAGTGAAGGAAAAGGCGCAACCGTAACGGCGAGATTTGGCAAAGACGGCATTACCATTGTCGATCCAAACCGTTTGGATGAAGGTGCCGATGCTGTGTTTCAAAAGATTTATGACAAACCCATTTAGTTTTATGATGCATCATTTTAAAACCAATTTTCAATTGTGTGATTGAATAGGAGTTGTGATGGGTAAAGAGTTTGATATAACACCTGTAGATGTGCCAAAAGTTGAAACAAAATATAGACGCATTGTGACACAAATTCCACATCCTGAATCGGTTCAAACCCTTAAAACACTGCACCGTGTCGAACCCATTTCAATGCGAGGGCAGCCTCCTATTGTGTGGGAGCGCGCCGAAGATTGCCAGGTGTATGACAAGTATGGCAATATGTGGTTGGATTGGAGTTCGGGTGTTTTGGTAACCAATGCAGGGCATGGTATGCCTGAGGTGAGACAAGCCATTATTGATCAAGTCAACAGTGGGTTGTTGCACAATTATGTGTTTCCAAGTGAAGAACGTGCGGCATTGGCCGAGTTTTTGGTTGAATTGGCACCTGAAGGAATGGACAAAGTTTTTTTGCTCACGACGGGATCTGAGTCGACAGAAAATGCGTTTAAATTGGCACGTACGTATGGTATTTCTAAGGGTGGCAAAAAGAAGATCGGGTTTGTGGGGTTTGAACGTGGTTTTCACGGACGAACCTTGGGGGCACAGCAAGCGGGTGGGATTCCGGGACAAAAAAATTGGATCGGAAATGAAGACCCTGCAATCGTGCAAGTGCCCTTTCCCGATGGGTATTGGACTGAAAATGTTGATTTTGACTATTTTTGCACGAGCTTAGAAAAAAAAGGTCTCAAACCCGATGAAGTATGTGGGGTGATGTTGGAGACCTATCAAGGTGTCGGACCGGACTTTGCCCCTGTGGAATATGTAAGGGCATTGGCTGAGTGGTGTAAAAAGCACGATGTGTTGCTCATCTTTGATGAAGTACAAGCAGGCTTTGGGCGCACGGGAAAATTTTGGGGATTTGAACATTATGGCGTTGTGCCCGATTTGCTTTGTTTTGGCAAAGGCGTGAGCAGTTCGCTGCCATTGTCGGGCGTAATTGGTCGCAAAGAAGTAATGGATCAATATCCTGCTGGGTCGATGACGAGTACGCACACGGGTAATCCGGTGTGTTGTGCCGCGGCGTTGGCGAGTTTAAAAAAGATTGTCAATGAAGATCTCACTGGAAATGCGGCACGTTTGGAACCGATTGTGATGGATGCATTGACCGCCATTCAGAAAAAGCACCCAGATGTGATTGGGCATGTGACCTGTAAAGGTTTGGTGGGTGGTTTACAAACGGTGAAGGCGGGTGAAAAAACGCCCGACCCAGATTTGGCCTATGACATTATTTTAAAGTGTTTTCACAAAGGCTTGCTCTTTTTTGCCCCTGTGGGTGCTTGGGGCCAAACGGTTAAAATATCGCCGCCCTTAACTATTACACAAGAGGCCTTAGAAGATGGTTTGCAGGTTTTGGCCTCATGTGTGGATGAAGTTATTGCCAGTCGGTAAGGTGCGGGCAAATGTGAAGTCGGAAGAGCATAGACATTGCTTGTTGGTCATTTGAGGTTTTCATGCGGCGGGTGATGCGTTCCATTTGGCGATTTGTGAGATCCATTGTTGAGAACCAGTTGGTTTGGATTGTCTCGATGATTGTGGTGTTTGCACTTGTGAGTGGATATGCAATTTTGCTGTTTGAAAAACAACCCGACCGCGAAGAATTTGCTACGCTTGCCGATGGTATTTGGTGGGCTGTGGTAACCATGACCACTGTGGGATATGGCGATGAATATCCCATTACCACGCCGGGGCGTATTATTGGTGTGGCACTGATGTTTTCGAGCATTGGGTTGGTGTCGGTTTTCACGGCAACGATATCGTCTATTTTTGTGGCACGAAAAATTCGAGAGGGACGCGGTTTGGAAGAGGTTGATTTTGAAGACCATGTGTTGATTTGTGGTTGGAATGCCAAGGCCATTCGGGTGGTGGATACCTTATATCAATCTACATCACCGCCCAAGGTGGTTTTGGTGAGTTCGATTGCTCCTGATGATATGGATAATGTGATAAAAGCCCATTCCAAAATGGATATACGTTTTGTGCGAGGCGATTATACCAAGGAAGAAGTTTTGGACAACGCCAATATCCGGTATGCCCGGGCCGCCATTTTGTTGCCTGATTTGTCTGATCCCAACACCATTAATGCCCCTGATCAACGCACCATTTTGGGGGCACATGTGATTCGGTCGATTAACCCCGAAATGAAAGTGTATGCGCATTTGCTTGAAGAAGAGTATTTGATGGATCTCAAACGTGCAGAAGTAGATGGGGTGGTTGTGAGTGATGCCTATTCTGGCGAACTGTTGGCCGAACATGTGGCATCACCTGGCACACCACAAGTGGTCGATTTGTTGCTCAACGATCAGACCCAGTCGGAGTTGGAACGCACACCTGTTCCTGCAGAGTTTGTGGGGCGAAAATTTATGGATCTGTTTGTGCATTTCAAACAAGAACGCGATTGTATTTTGATTGGGTTTGTGCGTGAAGCGCCTGGTTTTGGTTTGGACGATGAAATTTCGGGGGGCAACCGCGAGATCTTGGATTTGATCAAGCGCAAAGTGCAAGAAGCGGGTATCAATACGCGTACCAAAAGTAAAATTGACGTGCAGCTCAATCCGCCAAATGAGTATGTGATACGGGAAAGCGACTATGCCATCGTCATCAGAAATGCCTGAAACCGACGGCTTGATATCACTCAAAGAATTGAGTTTGTTCCATATTTTTCGTGACCTGAGTGATGAAAAGTTGGCAAAGGTTCGCGACATTATAGAGATCAAAAAATGGGCGGCTGATGAGGTTGTCATTCAAGATGGTGAGGTGGGGGACACCCTTTATTTGTTGTTGGATGGTGAGGTGGCCGTGACCAAAGCACTGGTATTGCGCATGTCTCGGCAAGAGGTGGATCAAACAGATAAATCGTTTTTAAGTTTGTCTTCGGCACCCCATCCCACATTTGGGAAGCCTATTTTTGGAGAAATGGCTCTTTTTAGTGACAACAGCAAACGCACAGCCACTGTTAAGACCACCTGTGCGTCTACGTTGGGTGTGATTTATCGTGAGCCATTTTTTAATCTTTGTGAATCGGACATGGAAATTGGCTATCGCATTTCTAACACCATTGCGGTGATGTTGAGCGATCGTTTGGATAAGGCCAATCAAGACGTGCTTAATTTGACAACGGCGTTGAGTTTTGTGTTGGCATCCCATTAGGTGAGGTGTATATGAATCGTCAACAACATATGTTGATGACGATTCTCCAGAAGATTCGCGTTTTTGATGGCTTGGAGATTCATGAAGCACAAACTTTGCTTTCGCTTGCGCAGATGCGACAGTTTGAAAAGGCTGAGATTGTTTACACATTTGGCGACCCCAGCAATGATATGTTGGTGTTAATCAAGGGGCGTTTGAAAGTGATGAGTAAAGATGGCAAACCGTTGGTCGATATTCCGCCAGGGGCTTCAACGGGTGAGATGGGTTTGTTTACTGGGATGCCGCGTTCTGCAACCATTATGGCTGCAGAGCAGTCGGTCTGTGTGATGTTTGAGCGGTCGCGCCTGCGCAACCTTATGGAGACTGAGGTTCATCTAAAAAGTGTGATTTTGCAAAATGTGGTTGATTTGCTTGCTGAGCGGTTGGTGGAGACGGATCGTAAACTTGTGGAACAGATGCAACGTGTTGCAGAATTGGAAGGAAAACAGCCGGCACCATGAGGTTAAATACATCTATTCATTGATTGGTGAATTGAACATGGTTCGATTCACCTTTTTTTTAAGAGGTTTCTATTGGTGAAACAAGGTGGAATTGGTGAAATTGCGGCCCTCTTTTTAAAATTGGGTGTGATTGGATTTGGTGGGCCTGCGGCACATATTGCCATGATGGAAGACGAGGTGGTAAGCAAACGCAGTTGGATGTCTCGTGAGCAGTTTTTGGATTTGGTGGGTGTCACCAGCATTATTCCTGGGCCCAACTCAACTGAGATGGCCATCCATGTGGGGTATTTGCGGGGTGGGTTCTTGGGTTTGGTGGTGGCGGGTTTGTGTTTTATTTTGCCAGCGGTGACAATTACTACGGTGTTTGCTTGGTTGTATATGTCTTATGGGGCTGTGCCGCAGGTGGCGTGGATGCTCTATGGTATTAAACCTGCGGTTTTGGCCGTGATCTTAGGGGCTCTGTGGCGATTGGGTAGCAAAGCGCTTAAAGGATGGCGACTGACGTTTTTGGGTGTGGCGGTGATGCTTGTGGCACTTACTGAGTTTAGTGGTGTGTTTGCGTTATTGGGTGGGGGCGTGTTGGGGATGCTGTGGTTGCGTATGTCACAACGTGAAGGTGATGCAGGTCAGGCTATGGTGGCATTGCCTTTTGCGGGGTCTGTGACGGCAACGCTGATGAGTGTGGCACCTGTTGGTGGGCCTTCGTTGTTGGCTTTGGGACTGTTCTTTTTAAAAATTGGTTCTATTTTGTATGGCAGTGGGTATGTGTTGGTTGCTTTTTTAGAGGAAGAGGTGGTGTTGCAGTATGCGTGGATGACGCAAGAGCAATTGCTAGAAGCCATTGCAATTGGCCAGTTTACGCCCGGGCCGGTTTTGTCTACGGCTGCATTTATTGGATATGTGGTGACGGGGGGATCGCTTTTGGGGGCATTGGTTGCTTCTGGGGCTATTTTTTTACCGTCTTTTGTATTTGTTATGGTGTTGAATCCCGTGTTGCCCAAATTGCGACAATCGGCGTGGGTATCGGCCTTTTTGGATGCGGTTAATGTGTGTGCTGTGGGTTTGTTGGCGGCTGTTACCCTGGAATTGGGCTATTTGACATTGGATGATTGGCCCAAGTATGTGATTGCGGGTGTGGCTGCTGTATTGGGACTTTGGCGGGGTGTTGGGGCTGTTTGGTTGGTTTTGGGTGGGGCGGTTGCTGGCTGGCTGGTCGTGATGATCGGATATTGAGGGTTAGGTATTGGTGGATGATAACGAGAAGGGATATCTGATGGATTTACATGAAAAATATCGATTGACGCGCATTGTCAATGCCTGTGGCAAGGTGACTAAATTGGCGGGTGCCATTGTGTTGCCAGACGTGCGTGAGGTGGTGACCGAAGCGATGGGGCAATTTTTTGACTTGGAAGAGTTGCAAATGCGTTCGGGAGAAGTGATTGCTAAGGCGACGGGGGCACAGTGGGGCTGCGTGACGGCTTGTACGGCTGCGGGCATTACACTGAGTGTGGCGGCAACCATGACTGGTAAGTCTTTGGGGAAAGTGGGGCAATTGCCTGATACCACGGGCATGAAAAATGAGGTGGTAATCCAAAAGGGGCATACGGTTAACTTTGGCGCGCCTGTTACACAAATGGTGCGCCTTGCGGGTGCCAAGGTGATAGAGGTGGGCACGGTTGATGGTGCCTCAGAAGCGTTATTGGATCATGCCATTGGTGATGCGACGGCAGCTGTTTTGTTTGTGGTGTCACACCATACTGTACAGTTTGGATGTGTGACGTTGGCACGCGTGGTTGAGCTGGCGCATAAACGTGGTGTGCCCGTGATCGTTGATGGTGCGGCACAATCGTTTTTGATTAAAGAGATAGTGGAAACAGGGGCTGATTTGGTGATTTGCAGTGGGCATAAGTATTTGTCGGGCACAACGGCGGGTGTGGTGTGTGGCAAGCGCGATTTGGTAGAAGCGGTTCATTTACAAAATAAGGGGATTGGCCGCCCGATGAAGGTGGGGAAAGAGGGGATTTTTGGGGTGATGGCTGCGTTGGAATATCGGATGAAATTGGATGTGAAGGGTTGGCAGACGGAACAAAATCGCAAAATGCAGATGGTTTTGGATCAGTTAAAGGGCATTGATGGGGTGCAACTAAGTGTGGACAATGACCCCAATGGAAATCCGTTTGGTCGGGCCCATGTGGGCATTGATGCGTTGGTGGTGGGTTTGTCTCCGGCAGTGGTTTCTGCCGTCTTAAAAGACAACGACCCCGCCATCCATTTGCGTGATCACCACGTGGATGAAGGGTTTTTTACTGTGGATGCTATGGAATTGACAGATGAAGAAGTTGTGCTGACCTGCCAACGATTGCGTGAGGTACTTACGGCATCTGAGGCTGAAAAAAGCCATCTGATGCATAAATATGGGGGGGGCGAACCTGTCGATATCAAACGCCATTGGTTGCGTTAGTTTTGGTTGCGAATGGTTTGTATGAGTGTGCGGATTTGCTGGCGTTTTTGGCAGATCAGCTGATAAAAATCACGCTGTTGGGGTTTGGGCCACGTGGTTTCGATTTTTTCTTTTAATTCGGTATTAATCATGTTTATTTACCTCCTTTCCACATATTAGACATTTTTAATATTGTTTTTGTTCCAAGAATATATCAAAAAGGGCGTCTCTGGCAAGGAGACGCCCTTTTTATTTAAGTGTTTGGTTGTTTAATCGAGCAATTTCCCACCACCAAACATAGTTGCAATATCACGTTTGATGTCTTCTGGGGTGAGGGGCCAACCGGCTTCTCGTAAGAGGGTATACTTTTCGGTGAAGACGGGGGCAATGACTTTGATGGAGTGTGCCCATTTGTAAAGCAATTGGTCGAGAATACGGGCATCGGAGTGTTGGGGCACAAAAGAAGTGCCAAGCAATTCGATGCGTTCTTGTGTGATTTCCCGAATAATGCTGGGGTTGTTGAGGAACCACCAGCAACCAAATGGGTGCACATTGGGAAATTTGCGTCCTGTGACACAAAGCTCGTGTTGGTTTTCGCGAGACAAGAGGGTAATTAGGAAATTTACGCCTGGCCAATCGCGGGCAATGCGCTCAAGATTGCTGATGTCCCATTTGCCCAAGCTGTCGCCCCCATCGCGAAGAGCAGGATTGACTTGGCGTGTGACCCCCACCATCATGGCCGATGGAATGTTGAGTTTTTGTGCGGTGGGGTAAACCACGTTGGCCATGAGTTGGCTGATGCTGTCTTCTGATGGATAAGCAAAGTCGGGAGGTAATGAAATGGCCATATAACGGGCATTCATTTTGGTACACCAGTCGGTGAGGTAACGGCGTAATTCGGTATAGGTTTTTTCGGACAATTGGGTTTCAACTTCATAACCCAAAGCTTTTAATTTTTCGACGGGTGCTGGCCAGTTCATGAGGGCACTGTCGAGACGCAAAACGGCTTTGAAACGCGGGTCAATTTCTACATTGTTTTGCCACATGGGGCCTTCGGTGGGGTCTAAGGGATCATTGGTCATATAGACACATCCCACGCCCGATTTTTCGAAGACCATGTTGACATATTCTTCCCGTGACATGGAGGCATAAAGCGCACGAAACTCGGACAGATCTTTGGCGCGTGGGTTTAACCCCAAAGTGCTCATAACGGTGACCACGCCAATTTGTGCTTCGGCGATGGGTGAACTGTCACCCACAAACAGTTGTTGCCAGATGATGTCGGCTTGTTGGGGTTTGGGCATGGTGTTGAATGCTTCAACAGAAATGCCATCGGGCAAGTTGCGTGAACATTCGGCTTTGAGATAATGGTAGGTGACCAGTTCATCGGGGCCTGCCAAATACATTTCACCCATGGTGGGTGGATAAAGATGGGTGTGAATGTCTACAATCGCATGGTCTTGAAATGCTTTTTCAACGGCTTCTGCGATGGAAAAATCTGCCATTTACTGCTCCTTGTTCGATACGGTCGATTATTTTTAAGGACTCGAAATATAATAGATATGCGTGGTTTATGCAAAAGGGGCAACCTTTATGGGGCACGATTTTCTTATGTATTTCGCACCAAATACCCTTTTTCTTTGTCGATGATGTTCATCAGTGTTTCCCCATTGACAAAGCGTCTGAGGTTTTCGATAAAAATATTTTTGATGTTGACATCACCTTCTCCGCACAGGCTGGCGGTATGGGGTGTGAAAGACACATTGGCCATATCCCAAAGCGGACTGTCTTTGGGCAGGGGTTCTTTTTCAAAAACGTCGAGGCCGGCACCTGCGATTTTGCCTTGTTGTAGGGCGTCAATCAGGTCAGATTCGTTAATGAGGGGGCCACGCGCAATGTTGATGATGAGGGCTGAATTTTTCATGCTGTCAAAACACTGGGCATTGATGATGCCTTCTGTGGCAGGAGTGTGTGGCAGTGCTACCACAACAATATCAGATTCGGCCAAGGCTTGGTGCATGGCATCGGGTTTGACCACGCGGTCTACGCCTTCTGGTGGTGTGGTGGCTTGTACGTCTACGGCGATGACTGTCATGCCAAATGCTTTGAGACGCAAGGCAATGGTGCGCCCAATAGAACCGAGACCGAGCACACAAGCGGTGAGCCCATCAAGTTGCATAACGGGCACTGCTTCACGTGCCCATATGCGTTCTTTTCGGTTTCGCTCGTGCCCAATAATACCACGCGAGAGCGCAAGGATATGCGCCAGGGCATGTTCTGAGATCACGGAATCGTATGCACCAGCGGTGTTGGTGATATGTACTTTGCTTGCAAGCATTTCGGGGTAGAGCATGGTTTCAAAACCCACACCAATGCTTTGTACATAATTGAGTTTTTTGGCTTGGAGAAAGGCTTCGCGAGGCAGGCGCCCAATGACCACATCGGCATCGACAATTTCGCGTATTAAATCTTCGTTTGTGGATGCGGCAACAACGTTGAGGTCTTTGGATACGGCTTGGAATTCGGGGATCCATGCTTGCCAGCGACCGGCCATAACAACAGCTTTGAATTTGCTCATTGTATCAAATCCTTATGTGGTTTGGTTTGAAAATGTAAGAAGGAATAATATAGCATATTTTTAAAGCCCCATGCGCTCAAATTGGCATGCAGGCGCATCGTAATGGGTGAGAAGGTCTTTCATTTTGGTGGCGAGTTTGTTTTCTAACTCAGTATCAAAAATAGGATTTGCTTGTTCTGGATCTTTTGTGATGTCGTAAATGAGGTTGTGATCGGGGGCATTGTGGTGTTTGCGCGATTGGGTTTGGATGCGATAGTGTGGAATGTCGTAGGTATGGTTCATAAAGATACCGAGTTCGGCTTTGGCCAATACGTCGCGTTTTTCAAAGTCTGAAAAATTGCATGCATTGGCGGTGTGATTGTAAAGTGTAGACCCTTCTAAGGCTTGTCGACAATAAGTGTATTGCCCATCTGTTAGGCCAATGTCTTTGCCAAAATAACCATAAATAATGGCGTCGTTGTGCGATTCTTCTTGGGTAAAGAGATGAACCATAGATTTTGCTTGTACGGCAGATGGATTTTGACCGCCGTGTAATTCCATAAAGGTGGGCATGAGATCCATGGTTGTGGTAAGGGCAGAAGACCGACGTGGGTCGGCATTGGGGGCGCACACAAAGAGGGGGATGTGGGTGAGCTTGTCGTAATCGAACATGTAGTTTTTGGCCCAATAACCGTGTTCGCCCAAAAGATGACCATGATCGGTGGTGAGCACCAGCGTGGTGTCTTTCCACATATCGAGTGCGTCCATTTTATCTAAAAGTTTGCCCAGCCAATAATCGGCCATGGTGAGGGTGCCTGCATACGATTTGCGAATGTGTGCAATGGCATCTTCGTCTTCGGTGGTGGGGGCATAATCGGGCCAGTCGAAGTGGTAACGGTTGTCCCACGTGTCATTGTACATGTTGCGGTATTTGGACGGACAGACAAAGGGTTCGTGTGGGTCAAAACATTCAAGGTGTAAATGCCAGTTGTCTGCTGTGTGATTGTTTTCGAGAAAATCAAGTGCCTTGATGAAACACTGAGGCGTGGAATAATCTTCATCGCGTTCGGTGTCCATAAATTGTCGATTGACCCAATAGGCACGTCGGTTTTTGCCTCTAAATTCGGGAATGTCGGGGTCATTGACCAAGGGGTGCCACACATCACCTTCTTGCCCACGTAAAAACTCCCAGGAATTAAACCGGGTATGATAACATTCTCCGCCACTGTGGAAATAGTGATAGTGGTCGGTGATCATATGTGAATAGGTGCCTTTTTGACGGTAAAGTTCTGGTTGTAAACAATCGTCCCAAGGTTGGATGGGTGACCAAGGGGTTTCGAGAAAGCTGAGGCGACCTGTGTACATGTCTCTTCGGGCAGGCATACAGGGCATGGAACCACAATAGTGGTTGTCGAAGGTGATGCCCCGTTGGGCGAGTCGATTGATATTGGGTGTTTGTACCCACGCGTCTTTGTTATAGGGTTGGATATAGTGTCGATTGAGTGAATCGAGCATAATGAATATGGTACGCATAAAGGGCTCCGTTTGGGCGGGTTAATCTAAATTGGGCAGTGTGGGCTTGTTGGGTTTGACGGTGCGATGATCAACGCGTATGGGGTCTGCCAATTCTTTAAACTCTTTGCAAAAGGCGACCACGTGATTGGCCGCGGCATCGAGAATGGTTTGGCCTTTTTCTTTTGTGGCCAAAGTGGGTGCACCTGATACGCCGTTTGGTGTGGCTGAGCTTGTCCACTTGACGAGTTTGACGGGACCGATGCCTTTGGTGAGATCGACGTAGAGGTATTTGGAACCTTCGGCCCCAGCGGCACCGCCATAATGGTCTTGTGCTTTGTCCATTTGCACGCGGTCTTCGGCCAATGCAAGATAAAGCGATGTTTCCAATTCACAAGCGTGTGCCGCACCGCCCATACCAGAGTCGCGAATTTCTTCAAATTCTTCTTTGATGAAATTTGTCCAGATGGTGGATGCGATGAGGGCATCGGTTTCGAGGGTGGCACGGCGGGCAATAAATTCGCAGAGGTGTTCATTGGAGCCGTGGCCATCGACGATAAAGATGCGTTTGAAACCCGCATAGGCCACGCTTTTGCAGACATCGAGGCAATATTCGATAAAGTGTTCATAGGTGACATGGATGGTGCCCGGAAAATCTTGGGCGTGTTCGTTATACCCATAGGGAATGGTGGGCATCACGAGCAGGTTGCGTGGATCGCGTTTGGCGGCTTCGAGGCAAATGCTGGAGGCCAAGAAATTGTCGGTGTCTAAGGGGAGATGATGGCCGTGTTGTTCGGTGCTGCCAATGGGCAAGAGAATGACTTTGCCTGCTTCGGCGGCTTCGTTAATTTCGGGCCAAGTGAGATATTCGTATTGGTATTTGTCGAGTGAATTCATGGGATGTCCTTTTATGATTCGATGTCTAATACACTGCCAGCAATGTGGCGAATGCCATCTTGGGTATAAAAATAATAAGTGACAAGAACGCGACCATCGGGCAAAACACAGCCCCACGGATATCCGAGGTCTTTGCCCAAACCGTCTTGACGAATGACAAACTCGGGCGCACTGTCGATGTTGTCACATTCGGGATTGAGCAAACGCGCACGAATGCCAAATGGCTCGTGGCGATAACCGTAGACGAGTAAGACACGGTTGTCGGGCAGGCGAATGGGGGTATATGGGTGACCGATGATGTTGCGTTTTTGCCACGTGGACCATGTGTGACCGTTGTCTGTTGACTCTGTGGTGATGAGGTGATCGTCAAAGTTGGCAGTGCGAATGAAGCAAATGATTTTGCCCGATGGGGTATTGTAAAATGCGGGTTCATGCATGTCAACTTGGTTGTTGGGGTCTTGGGCAACGATTGATCTGAATGACCATGTCTGTCCGTTGTCTGAAGAGGCAAAAGCATAGGCCGCACTTTTTGTACCTTGGCGTGGGCTGGTGTATGAGGGGATAAGGATTTCGCCATCGTTTTCAACGGGTAAACCACGAATGGCCCCTCCCAATAGGGGGCGTTTGTTGGGAATGATGTCATCGGTATTTGGTATGGCAGGGAGATATTGGTGTGGTGACCAAGTCTGCCCATTGTCATCGCTGTAGCGGGTGAATGCACCCCACATGAGGTAATTGGCCCCTGTTGTTTCGGGGGTACCGTGAAAGGGTCTTTTGTAAGATTTTACGACATCGGCAAATGGGGGAGGAAAGGGATACCAAGAAAATGCGGCGAGGATGATGCGACCTGATGCGAGTTTGATAAGAGAACCATCTTGGTCTGCGGCTTGGGTGTTGAGTGGGATGGCTTGTGGTTCGCCTATTGGATTTAGATTGGGGTCGAGTTTGATGTAGGCTTGATGGGAACGGGCTTCGACGTGAATGACTTTGTTTTTGAGCTCGGGAGGTGCTTCGTCTGTGAGTAAATAACGTGGGTCGAGGGCACGGCGGCAGGTGAGCAATATTTCATTGGTGTCGAGGGTGATGCATGATGGGAATGCGATGTAATAAAAAGGGTCTTTGTAGAGGGTGATGTCTTTGAGTTTTTTGATCATTTTTGTAGAACACCTTTTGATTGAAGTTTTTTGCCTTCGGCGAGATACTTTTTTTAACGACAAAAAAGTATCCAAAAAAGTTGCTTGCTGGCCGCGAGGGGCTTTTAATAATGTGCCGTGTTATTACAAAGGTAAACCACCCTTACCTGCCCGTACCGTTCATCCCCTCCTGCCTCGTGTTTCACACGCCCCTCATTCCACCCATTTTCACCACACCAACGGCACAATGGCCCACACCACCCGTGGCTGGAATTGGCGTTGGGGAGAGGTAGCTTTTTAAAGGCGGATGGTTGTGCGTTTGGTTGCGTTGGCGTGAATGTTCTGGGTCAATTTTACTTGTTTGCCATTGAGGGTGAGTTTGTCGATTTCGAGTTCGCCTTCTGTGAGGTCTATGGTGAGTTGGGTTTTTGTAAGGGTGAGCGTGCCAAAGCCTGTGGCGGTTGAGATGAAGGTTTTAAATCGGTCGTTTTGCAATTTGGGCGATAGGTTCAAGGCTTTTTTTGCGCGTGAATAGTGGAAGCCTGATAGGGAATTGAGCACCGCAAAACTTGCCAGTGCGCGTGCGTAGTAGTTGCCACATTCGTATTCATTCCAGGGGTTTCGCGTGCGGCCATCGTGTCGATTGCGTACGGCTTTGACAAGGGTGAGGCCTTCTTTGACGAGGCCTTCTTCGATGAGGTGCGAGGCGACTTGATATTCAATGCCTGTCCAGACTTCATCGGAATATACAAAGGGGAGGGTGGGTTTGCCTCCGCGTGGCCAAGAGCAAAGCAAAAGGCCGGGTTCTGGGCCGTTGGCATAACCAGGGCGTTGTGTGCAGGCGTGATCGCTGAGGTCGTGGCGGAAATTATATTCGAAAATGGCTTTGAGGGTGCGCCGTGTGCGGGTGCGGTTTTGGGCGGTGGGAATGGCGTAGATTTTGGCCATCCAGGCACCAATGACCCCATCGGAAATACACCCTGTGCCGTATTGATATTTGGGGCCTTCTTTTTTGAGGAGTTTGTCCACTTCGTTGCTGTTGCGATTCACTTTGGCAACGTGTTTGGCAAAGGTTGTGTCATGTAGACCTTTGTATTGAACCTTTTGATAATAATATTCGCCATTAAAAAGATGTTTGTCGAGATAGGCCGCGCCTTTTTTGCCTAAATCTTTGTAGAACGTGGCTTCGTTTGATTTGCCCAAATCATTTGCCATTTCGGCCAAAGCCGCCAGGGCACCTAAGTAGATACTGGAACACATGCCATCGGCACCCCAAAATTCAATATCATAGGTGTTGTGATGGGGTTCGATGAGTACACCCTTGTGGTCGGGATCCCATACTTTGATGCAATAGTCGAGGCTGCGTTTGGCGAGTGGATACATTTTTTGAAGCCATTTTTTATCACCAGAGATTTGCCATTCGCGATAGACTTTCATGATGCCCCCGAGTTGACCATCGGAAGCGGCATGAAAGTTGTGTGTCACTTCTCCATCGGGCAAAGCCGAGCGGAATGTGACGTGTCCTTTGCTGTCCATGGTGCGTTCGAGTTCTTGCTCGCGAAAGGTGCGCTCGATGTTGGGATAGAGGTGTGGGAAAGCTTGTGCATAATTCCAAACGTGGGTGCAAGAGCCTGCGCAACAGCCTCGATCTACAAAACACCCTTCCCAGGCCCAAGCGTTGCCATTTTCTTGGCGCAAGAATGTGGGGGATTTGAGGATGCCTAAGTTGGCAGATACGGCATCGAGCACATACGCGGGCAGGGTAGATGAAAAGAGCGCATTGTGAAAGGCTTGGGTACGGGTTTTGAGCATGTCGTAGTGTTTATGTACGTATGAAGCAACCTCGGCGGCATTGTGCCATAGACCAGCATAAAAGGGTCGCCAAGATGGGGGTGGGGTGTCATCACAGCAGGCGTCACTGTTGCAACTTGAATCGTTTTCAATACGGCGTTCGGTATAATGGCAATTTGGGAAATGCCAGGTGATGAGAATCGGATAGGTGATGCTTTCGCCTTTTTTGAGGCTGCCCGATAGTTGAATGGAACCTCCATTGCGCCCAGTGTATTCCTTTTTTTCATTGCCTGCATTGCTTTTAAACGTGCCTGTGGATACTTCTCGCCAAAGGGCCGAAATGCTGTCGAACCAGCCGCCCCGAAACCACATGGCTTTGGTTTTGGGTTTGTGGCCTATGACGGTTAATGAGGCGCTGCCAAAATTTTCGTCGTTGGCAGGTTCTGTGTTGTAAAAATGTGCCCCATTGGGAATAAGGGCATTGTGGCTGTTTTTACCACCGCTTGTGCCTTGTGCCAAATGTGACAAATGGTAGGCAAAATCGTAATCGACTTTGTTTTTGCTGTGGTTGGTGAGGGTGTATTCTAAAATGGCACAGGGGATACTTGAGTTTTTGTCATCGAGGGGAATAAAAGGGTTAAAACCTGTGATGTTTACGTGTAGGGGAACTTTGGGATCTTTGAGGGTCACGTTGCCAAAGGGATACTCACCGTGGAATGTGACGTTCTTAAATCGTGGTAATCCTTCAAAACCACCTTCTCGAAAACCTTGTCCTTTGGTGCCTAAGTTGTAAATTTTTTCGGGGGGCATAGGGCCTTCGACCAATTTGGTGATGCCATTCTTGCCTTTGATGTGAAGGGTTGCAAAGGCCGCATCACTGGTGCCGTGCCCGTCGGGGGTAGCTGAGGTGGCGGGCTTGTTTCGAATGGAAAAATCTTGTAAACCACCGTATCCATTGAGACAAATCATGCCTGCACCCAAACCACCTATCGGAAATGCAATTTGTAAATTGTTGTCAGAGGTAAAGGTGCGTTGTTTGCCATAGTCGTTTAATATTTTGTCGGAATAGGGTTTGGCTTTGGGCATGGGATTCCTCTAAAAGTTGTTTATGACAATGTTACCATTCTGAAATGGGTGTCACGGGTGATGGGGATGCATCTGGAAATGGTGTGAGTAATATTGTAAATTGCAACTGTGCTGCTTCAAATAGAGGTGATATGATGAGGCGGCTGTACCCCGCGTTTGTTTTTTGAGGGCTTTTTTGTTGTGCCGAGTCGATGCCAAATTTCCATCCTGAAGGCGATAGGATTTTGGCATAAATTTTTTTGTTATTTTGTGTCAAGATCGCAGATCCATCCGTTTGTAATGCGATGGTTGCTTTGGTGGTGATTCCCCATTGAATGAAACGAGGATTATCTAAGTTGTATTCGTCTTGAATAAGAATGTCTTGGCGATTGTTGATGAGCGCAATACCGCGTATGATTTTGCCCGAAGCGTTTTCGAGGTAGGCCTGAGATAAATCGACTGTGGCATATGGAAATGCGCCTTCGCTTCGAAACCCAATGAGCCTGGCTGTGCCATTGGGGTGCTGGCTTTTGTTGTTGATGAGCGGTACATTGTGGCTTTCGGAATTGAGGCGATAATAGGTC
Source organism: Candidatus Latescibacterota bacterium (assembly GCA_038279365.1). Lineage (GTDB taxonomy): Bacteria > Latescibacterota > UBA2968 > UBA2968 > UBA2968 > JABIFK01. Next base: position 56,781 of record JAYODI010000016.1, read on the forward strand.
CAGCGGGTGGCATTTATGCCACTGCCAAAATAGTTGGGCAAGTTGTAATCATCGGACCCCAAATCACTGGCCCAGCGCTCGCCGAGGGCATCAACAACAAAATTGCCTAAATCGAGGTGGCCATGATTGACCTGATTATAACCGGCTTTGATGCCTACAAATACGGCATTGGGGTCTTCCCAACTGCTTCGCAAAAAGGCCACTTCGACAATGCCACCAAATTTGCGATCTAACTCGGGAATGGCAGAGATATTGGGTTTGGGCACATACCACATGATGTGTTGTGGTTCGGCTTTTTTGCGTGCCACAATGGCATGTTCGGATGCACCAATAAAGTCATCTTCGTAGGCCGATGCAAGCCAGAAGTTACTGGGCATGGGGGTGCGTTTGGCGGTTTCACCAACGTCGGCATAATTGAAATAATAATCGGTTGGGCCTGCACCATGAACGGGGAAATACCCTGCTTTGGTCAGGCCATTTTTGTTTTTGAGGCCAAAGGTGGTGCCCAGTGCGGTATCGAGGGCAGATAGCCCATAAACGGTATAACGCGTGGCGTAATCCCAATATCCTGGGCCTTCCCCCCAAGCCCCATCGGGTTCGTAGGTTTTAAGTGCGGTGGGCAGTGACTTGTAGACTTCGGGAATGATTTGTTGGGCATATTGGGGATCTGTTTCGGCAATGGCCAAAGCCCCTACGATGAGGCCGCCATTGCAGACTTGATTCCAGTTGAATTCGGAGCTGATCCACCAGGCGGGTTTGGTGCCCGTGTAGGCTTTGATGCCTTCTTGTAGACCGTGCCGAATCAAGCCTGTTTTGATGGTGTTTCGGGTTTGTTCGTTGAGGGCAGGATAAAACCAGTCGTATCCGATGCCAACGGCATGGGTCATTTCGGCAACATCGAGAAAGTGCGATGGGTTCCAGTCGGGAAAGGCCACTACGGTGAGGAGTACATCGCGCCCTGCATCGAGATATTTTACATTGCTGGTCCAACGATAAGCGATGCCAAAGTGATAGATGCGGTTTAAGGCATCTCTGCTGACAGAAAGCAAACGTGGCCCAATGAGTACATGGTGAAGGGGTGCTTTGCTGATGAGTTTGTCGGCTTCGGAGATCACATCGGAAACTATTTTTTTAAGTGCTGTATCGGTTTGCCAGAGGATTTTGAGTTGGGCGAGTTGGTCGTCTTTGAGCATGAGACGTGGGTGATTTTTGTCGAGGGTATTTAAAAGGGTATCTGGATTGGGCGTACCTGTTTGGGCGTTTTGTGCATTGTATTGTGTGGCAAAAATGATAAAGTCGGGCAGATCCACTTTGCCATTGTTGTTGAGGTCGTAATGTGCTTCGGTGGTGCCAAAAGCGGTTGCAAATCGCAAAAAGTCAACAAACTCCACTTTGCCATTGCCGTCGAAATCGGCTGTTTGAGCCATTGCGGCGGTGGGGAGTAAACACAAAACAAAGATGTAAATGTGGCGATACATGTGCCTGATCCTTTTAAACCTGTTTACCATTTGGACAAGGGTTTGATTTCTGTTGTTTCTATTGTCTCACCTGTGGGCCATTGGGGTGCGAACAAAACGGAGATGCACGTGTGATCTGTTTGATTTGGCAGATGGATGAGAAGGCGCTTGACACCTTCATTCTTTTTTTCAGGCGGTTCTTGTTCTGCGGAAGCGACTGTGAATGTGGCACCTTGCGGAGATAGAATATGCGCTTTGAGGGTTTGACCTTCTTGTGTGAGGGTGGCGGTTGTGCCGTTTATGTGAATGTTGGCATCGGTGGTGATGCCCCAGGTGATGTCGGTTTTTTGGGTGAGTTCAAATTCGTCTTGTAGCAGTGTTGCTCGTCGGTTATGGATGAGGGCAACACCGCGCAAGATAGATTTGGCTTGGTTTGGATAGCCTTTGGTCAGATCTATTTGGGCATAAGGAAATGCGCCTGTGGTGTCAAATTGGGTGAGTGTGGCAACACCACTTGGGTCTTGTTCTTTGGCATTGAGCGTGGGAACGTTGTGGCTTTTGGAGATGAGGCGATAATATTGCCAACGCTGGCCACCAAAATAACCAGGCATGTTGTAATTGTCGGAGCCCAAGTCACGTGCCCAACGTATTCCGAGGGCATCGAGCTCAAAGTTGCCTAAGTCGAGGTGGGAATGGTTAGCTTCGTTGTATCCGGCTTTGATGCCCACCCACAGGGCATTGGGATCGTTCCATGCACTGCGAAAGAGAGCGAGTTCTACGGGGCCTCTAAAGCGTTTGTCGAGAGAAGGTTGTTCCAAATTGCCTTGGGGTTGGGGAACATACCAAACGACGTGCTGTGGAGAAACGTGATTTGTTTTTGCGATGAGGCGATGTTCGGCATCGGCAACAAAGGGATTGTTGAAGACTTTGGATAGCCAGAACATGCTGGCCATGGGCTGGTGGTGCGGGCGTTCGCCACAGTCGGCATAGGCCAAATACATGCCTGTGGGGCCCGTGGTGTAAATGGGAGAAAGACCAGCTTCGGAGAGGCCTTCTATTTGGAGCAGATCAAAGTCTGTGTTGAGTGCGGTTTCGAGGGCGGCAAAGCCGAACATGGTGTAGCGAGTGGCATACCCCCAATAACCGGGGCCTTCTGCCCAGGCACCGTCGGGACCATACATTTTGAGCGCGCGCGGTAGAGATGCAACGGCTTGCGGAATGATTTGCTGGGCATATTGGGGGTGGGTTTCGGCAATGGCGAGGGCACCAACGATGAGACCTGCATTGCAGACTTGGTTCCAGTTGTGATCACATTTGGTCCACCAGCCATATTTTTCGGTACCCGCATAGGCTTTGAGGCCAGGTTCGAGGCCGTGTGTAATAAGGCCCTTTTGAATGTGCTGTTTTTGGTCTTCGGTTAAGATGGGATAGAGCCAGTCGTAGGCAACCCCTACGGCGTGTGACATTTCGGCGGTGTCGAGAAAGTGGCGTGGGTTCCAATCGGGGAAAGCACAAACTGCGAGGATGTTTTCAAGGAGGTTGTCGGCATACTTTTGTTCGCTTGTCCATCGCCAAGCCAAACCGAGGGCGTAAACTCTGGCCATACAGTCGCGGCTGGTAGAAAGGAGGCGCAGGCCGTCGGGGATTTTGTATTCAAGAAGGGGTTTGGTGAGGGTTTTGTCGGCTTCTTGAATGGATTTTTGGACATAAGATTGGAGTGTGGCGTCGGTTTGGGATAGATTTTTAAGTTCGATAAACCGGTCATTTTTGAGCATGAGGCGGGGGTGTTCGGGGTGGAGGGTGTTGAGTAGGGTGTTTGAGTTCATTTTTTGGGCCTCTGTGTTTGAGATAAAAAAGATCAGAATGGTTAAGAGCGTTGAGATCAGTTTTTTGTGCAAGGTTGCCTCTTGGGTTGCTTGTGTTGCCTGCGGCGCCTTCTTTCTTGTAGAGACACAAGAAAGAAGCAAAGAAAGTCTCTCGCTGGCCGCGAGGGGCTTTTAATCATGTTCAGTGTTTTTACAAAGGTAAACCACCCTCACCTGCCCGTGCCGTTCCCACACCCCCCGCATCCCACCCACTACCTCCACACCAACGGCACAACGGCCCACACCACCGGGAGGTTGAATGGGGCTTTTCTAAATATACCTTATGGGCGGGTGAAAATCAGATTGTGTACCACGCCGGGGGTGAAGCTGATGAGGTCGGCGTTGGAGAGGGTGAAGCCGGCTTCGGTGAAGGCTTCTTGAATGTTTTGGGCTATTTGGCCGTGCATGTAGACTTCGATGAGAAAGGTTTTGAGGCGTGGGTCGCGTAGGGTGTTTTTTGCACCTGATATGATGCGGTCTTCGATGCCATCGACGTCTACTTTGATGTGGGTGGGAAAGGGGAGGCCAAATTTGCCGGTGAGGTCGTCGAGGGAGACGGCCATGATGCCTTGGCGGTTTTGGGGTTCAAAGGCTTTTTCGCCTTGGGTAATGGCACGGCCTAAGGCGTGAAGGGCCGCACCGGTTTTAAAGGCTTTGGAATAGAAGTGGTCGATGCCTGTTTGATCGGATAGGGCCAATGGGTAGGCGGTCATGGTTTTGCCCAAGTTGTTGAGCACAATGTTGCGGTTGAGTTTGGCAAAGTTGAGGGCTTCGGGTTCGAAGGTGAGGATCTGGGCGTTGCCATTGAGGCATTTGGCGGCATAGAGGGCATATTGGCCGATGTTGGCACCGATGTCGTAGAGGGTATCGCCTTCTTTGAGGTGGGTGTCGATCCAGTCGAGGGTATCGGGCTCTTTGTGGTCGTAGTGACCGGCACGCCAGAGTTCGTAGTTGCGAATGCCGTCTTCTGATTCTTGGTCGGTGTCGAGGTCGAGTAAGATGGTTTGTTTGCGTACGGTGCAGGTTTGGATGATGGACATTTTTGATCCTTTGTGATTGGTTGCGTTTAGGTTAGGGGTTGAATGTGAGGCATGGCGTCTAAATAACCTGTTTCAAGGTCGAGGGCGATGCCGTCTTTTGTAAGTTGTTTGCGCAGTTGATCTGCATCAAAATCGTGAACGCGTTCGCCAAAGAGGGCACTGGCGGTGCCTGCGGCTTGTCCGAGCACCATCATTGTGCGGCTGAGGCGGCAACTGGATGCGCCAATGGATGAGAAACTGGCCCCACGACAGGCAACGAGCAGGTTGCGAATTTCTTTGGGCAAGAGACAGCGAAATGGGATGCCATAGGGACCGGGCAGTTCACTGCTGGGGCGTGCGCCGTGAAAGTCGATGGAATGATCGGCAATGGCGATGATGTCGTGGTGGGTTTGCTTGGCGAGGGTGGCCATGAGGTCTTGCTCGCGAAGGACATATTGGCCCACGAGGCGATGGGTTTCACGCACGCCTAAAAAGGGGCTTGTCCAGATCATTTTCCAGGGTGCAAATTCGAAGCCGTATCGGGTTTGTAAAATGTGCCAATGGGCTTGATTGCGTTTTTTGGCAACGGTGTAGGCTTTTTTGCCCAACTCGTAGGCTTCAAGACCGGTCATGGTGTGTAGGGGATTCATATTGAGATCCCCATTGGGATAGGTGCGGATGCTGGTGACGGGTTTGATTTTGGCGAGGTCTACATCGGGTGGTAAGGGTGGGATTTCGGATGTTTCGCCTGATTTGAGAGGGGTGATGCGGTAACACAGGGTGGCGTTGTTGAGCACCATTTCGGGTTTTTCAGGCGCAGAGGGTTCACCGTAGGCATCGGGTGTTTCGGTGCCAATGGCACTTTGGCATCCGGCGGCACGGGCAAGATAAATGTCTGCTGTGGCGTCGATGAAAACGGTGGCTTGAATGGTGTGTGTGCCTTGTGCATTTTGGACGGTGATGGATGTGATGCGATTTTTGTCTAATTGAAGATCTGTAAACCGAGTTTGGAGCAAAACGGTACATCCGGCTTCTTGGAGGAAGTGCTGCATGGCTTTGTCCATGAGCTCGGGTTCAAATGTAATGGGCATGCCCGTTTTGCGGCTGAGACTGAGGCGGTAGTCGGTTTCGGTGGCACAGTCGTATTTGCCCCACGGGCGCTCGGGCGTGTATGTAACCGCGCGTTTTTGAATGGCAACGGCGTTGGGTGTTTGGCGCAAATATTCATATAGTTCTTGGGGCAGGCCTGTGGCACCAGCGACGGGCTCGTAGTTGTTGACACCCGCATAAGTACTGGTTCCACCTAAACCTAAGCCAGCTTCTATGAGGATGACGTTTGCACCATATCGGGCGGCAGCGCAGGCAGCACCAAAACCACCACTGCCACCTCCGACGACGCAGATGTCGTATGTGTTCACGGGTTGTTGTCCTTGCCTAAAGTTTCATTTTTGGATATTGTAAGGACACGCAAGATACAAAATTCACACGTATATGCAAGGAGAGGTCTATGTCTTTTGATGTGTATGGGTTGGGAAATGCTTTGGTTGATATTCAATATCAGGTTGAGCCCTCTTTTTTAAAAGAAATGGGTATTGATAAGGGTGTGATGACGCTGATAGAAGAAGACAGGCAATTGCAACTGATTGGCAATTTGGGTGGAAAAGAAATGGCACGTTCGTCGGGTGGTTCGGCGGCCAATACGATGATTAGTGTGGTGAATTGTGGTGGTACAGGATATTATGCGTGTAAGGTGGCCAATGACAGTGATGGCGATTTTTATCTGAAAGATTTGGAAGCCGCCAATGTGAAATCGAGTTTGTCGAATCGGGGAGAGGGGACGACGGGAAAGTGTTTGGTGATGATTACGGCAGATGCCGATCGTACGATGAACACGTTTTTGGGTATTACGAGCACATTTGGGCCAGATCAGATTGATCGGGATGTGATTGCACAAAGCAAATACATTTATATTGAAGGCTATTTGGTGGCCAGTGATTCGGGATATGAAGCCGCAAAAGTGGCACAAAAAATGGCACAGGAAAGCGGTGTGAAGGTGGCATTGACACTGAGTGATCCGTTTATTACAAATATTTTTATGGAACGCATGCAGGCCTTGGTAGATGCGGGTGTTGATTTGTTGTTTTGCAATGAAGAAGAAGCCAAGATGTTTACCAAAACGAATACGGTTGAAGATGCATGTGCGGCATTGGCAGATCGGGTGGGTGCTTTTGCTGTGACGTGTGGGGCCGATGGTGCGCGGGTAAAAGATGGTGGCGATTTGGTTCACGCTTCTGGATTTAAAGTGGATGCGGTAGATACCAACGGGGCAGGTGATTCATTTGCAGGAGCCTATTTGGCGGCGGTGACCAATGGATATACGACTGAGCAAGCGGCCAAATTGGCAACGTATGTGTCTTCTCGGGTGGTGTCGAAGTATGGGCCACGTTTTGAGGAGAAGTTGAGCAATGCCGATATTGAAAATATTTTGGCGATGTAACAAGAGAAACAAACTTGTGGGTATGGGCTTTGAAGGCCTTACCCAGTGTAAACGACCCACATCATTTGTGGGTCGTTTTTTTGTATCAGAATAAGTGACAAGGTGTGTTTGATGTGTTGGGCGATAGGCTATCCTCTTTTTTGAAGATGGGGTGTGTTTTTTTTAATTTTTAATTTTTAATTTTTCACTAAACTGTATAGGACTTGGGTGAGGGGCGCGCGCATTTTATTGATGAGTTGGTGTCTATTTGGAAGGAGCAGGTTTATGGATCGGCCAAATATTATTTACATTCATTCACACGATACGGGACGCTATGTGCAACCTTATGGGTTTGCAATTCCAACGCCAAATATTCAAAAATTGGCCGAAGGGGGCGCGTTGTTTCGGCAGGCGTTTTGTGCCAACCCCACATGTTCACCAAGCCGAGCTTGTTTGTTGACGGGGCAGTGGGCGCACAGTTGTGATATGACGGGGTTGGTGAACCGAGGATGGTCGTTGCCGGAGCCTAAGCATTTGTTGTCACATGTGTTAAAAGATGCGGGATATGAAACGGCGTTGGCGGGGTTTCAGCATGTTGTGAAAGATGTGACAACGGGGGGGTGGGAAAGGGTATTGGCAAAGGAGTCGGAAGCGGCCACGGAAGATCGGGCGGTGGCGTTTTTGGGTGAAGAACGCGATCGGCCTTTTTATTTGGATATTGGATTTAGTGAAACACATCGCAAAGGGCGTGGTTTTGCCGATCAGCCTGAAGGGGAGGCCAAGACCGATGCGCGGTATGTGCGACCTGCATTGCCATTTTTGGATACCCCGCAGGCACGGCAAGATATGGCCGAGTATATTGATTCGGCGCGCACGTTGGATATGAAAATGGGGAAGGTTTTTGACGCATTGGCCGAACACGATTTGGTTAAAAATACATTGGTGATTTGTACGACCGATCATGGCATTGCGTTTCCGAGCATGAAGTGTCATTTGACCGATCACGGTACGGGTGTGATGGTGATTATGCGGGGGCCAAAAGGGTTTACGGGTGGGAAGGTGTTGGATGCGCTGGTGAGTCAGATTGATATTTTCCCGACGGTTTGTGAGTTGGTGGGCATTGACCGACCAGCGTGGTTACAAGGGTTTTCGATGTTGCCGTTGGTGGCTGGGCAAGATGGGGGCGCAGACAGCATTCGGGATGCGGTGTTTGCCGATGTGAATTATCATGCATGTTATGAGCCGCAACGCATGGTGCGCACTACGCGATGGAAATACATTCGCAAATTTCATGATCGCAAGACGATTATGTTGCCTAATTGCGACCAAAGTATTACCAAGGACCAGTGGAAAGAACATGGTTGGCATGAGCGAGAGGTGGCCGAAGAGCGGTTGTATGATTTGATGTTTGACCCGAATGAGACAAATAATTTGGTGAACGACTTGGTTTATGAAGAGGTGTTGGTGAGTATGCGCAATCGGTTGGAAACATGGATGAAAGAAACGGGTGATCCACTGCCTGATAACCCTGTGGTGGCACACCCCGATGGGGTGGTGAATGAAGAAGATGACCCATCGCCAAGCACAGGTACACAACATAATGCGCGTAAATATTATGGACATGTAAAATGAGTTTGTGTGTTGAATGTGCGAATGTAGATGTGAGTTTTTATATGGAAGGATAGGGTTGTGAAACATGTGATTGAGGCAGAACGGGCATTGCCCTTATCGGGGGCTTATGATGTGGTGGTTGCGGGGGGCGGCATTGCGGGTGTGGCCGCGGCGATAGCGGGTGTGCGCAATGGTGCGTCGGTGTGTTTGCTCGAAAAAGCATTTGGATTGGGTGGGTTGGCCACATTGGGCAATGTGATTGTGTATTTGCCCATTTGCGATGGCATGGGGCGTCAGGTGATGGGGGGATTGGCTGAAGAATTGTTGCATTTGTCTGTGGCGGATTTGAAGCGCGACAATTCTCCTGCACGATTTAAGGGGGTGCCGACGTGTTGGTTACCTGGTGGTGATTTGGAAGAAAGAAAAAAGACGCGATTTCGAACGGATTTTAACCCTGCGTCGTATCAACTGGCTTTGGAAAAGCTGTTGGTGGATGAAGGCGTAAAGATTTTGTATGACACACGTGTGTGTGCCGTCGATACCGATGGCCAAATGGTGCGTCATATTATTGTTGAAAACAAAAGTGGGCGTACGGCCATTGCCTGTGGTTCGGTGGTGGATGCCACGGGCGATGCCGATATTTGTTATTTGGCAGGCGAAAAAACCGAGTCTCTGGATTCGAATGTGTTGGCAGGGTGGTTTTATACGTTGGATGAAAATGAATTAAAGTTGCGTGTGATGTCGAATAAGTTTAGTGAGTTTTGTGACAAAGAGAATGCGGTTGGGCCGTTTTTTAGAGGCGATGACGGGGACCAAGTTTCGCAACATATGATTGAATCGCATGCCTTGATGCGTGAAAAATTGGCAGAATTTCGAGAACGTGCACCAGAGTCGGATATGCAGATTATTATGCACCCGTCCATTGCTTGTTTTCGCATGACACGTCGATTGGTCGGTTCGATGTCGCTAAGTCGAAATGATGTGCATACGTGGTTTGACGATATGATTGGATATTCCAGTGATTGGCGCAGACGAGGCCCTGTGTATGCCATTCCGATGCGGACAATTTGTGGTGTGAAGATGAAGAACTTGACGGCTGTAGGACGATGTATGTCTGCTGATACCACCATTTGGGATGTGACGCGCGCGATTCCGACGTGTGCACTTACAGGTGAGGCAGCGGCCATAGCCAGTGCGATGGCGGTGCAAGAATTTGGCGGAGACATTCATGCCGTGCCCATAGAGGCTTTGCAAAAACGGCTGATTGAACAAGGTGGGTTGCTCGACCCCGAGTTGGTTCACCCTGTTGAAGAAGTAAGTGTTGATGGATAAATGTTGTATGGTGGTTTTATGTGCGTGACTTTATAGAAGGGGTTTAAAAATGGCAGAACGCATTTCTGTTGAAGCGTTAGAAGCGGTGGCCTCTGAGCCCGTGTTGCACTTGGCGGGGGTGGATCGGCCTGTGATTATTGAGTCGATGCGCCTGTTAAAGAAGGACCGAGAATATTATGTGCATGTGCGGTCTACTGATGGGGCAGAAGGCTTGGCCTTTACCAATGGCAAAGCATCGGTGCTGTATCCGATCTTAAACCACTTGATCATTCCTTATTTTATTGGGAAAGACGCACGTGATTTGGAAGATCATTTATGGGGGGTGTATCGGCACAGCAGCAATTATAAATTGTTGGGCCAAGCATTGTGGTGTCCTGTGGCTTGGGTTGAAATGGCCATTTTGGATATGTTGGGGCGTGTGGCGGGCAAATCTATTGCCGATTTGATGGGGGGCGCTGTGCGTGAAGCAGCACCGTTTTATGTGGCCAGTGGACGCCGAGACAGCACACCAGAAGAAGAGGTCGAATATTTACAATCTCTGTTGGATGAAACGGGTGGCAAGGCAGTGAAATATCGCATTGGTGGGCGCATGAGTCGCAATGAAGATGCCTTGCCCAATCGCACCAAAACGCTGATTCCGCTTTCAAGAAAAGTGTTGGGTGATCATATTGATATTCACGCCGATTCAAACAGCTCTTATGATCCACCCTTGGCCATTGAAATGGGGCGGATGTTGGAAGATATTGGTGCGGTGTATTTGGAAGAACCTTGCCCATTTGATCACCTGGAAGATACCAAGGTGGTGACTGATGCGTTGACCCTTCCGGTATCGGGTGGTGAACAAGAATCGAGCCAGCGACGGTTTCGGTGGATGATTGCCAATAGGGGGGTGGATATTGTTCAGCCCGATTTGCATTATTATGGTGGGCTTATTCGTTCGACCCGTGTGGCCAAAATGGCGGCATTGGCCAATATGCCGACCACCGTACATATTTCTGGAGGATTTGGTTTTATTTACATGTTGATTTTTGCGTCGTATACACCCGATATTGGGCGGTATCAGGAATACAAACGTGGTATTGAAAAATATCGATCCTTATTTGATCCTGTTTTGGAAATTTTTGATGGACAAATGACGGTGCCAAAAGGCCCTGGGACGGGTATTGTTGATTTTCATCCGCTTATTCAGGGGGCCGAAGAGATTGGGTAACGATAACTTGTATCAGGACATGTGACTGAATGACCGATCAAGATGCTTTGGGTGATCATTCGAATTTTCGGAATGAGACGTATTTTCGCAATTTGTTCGAGCTGTCTCGAGACGGAATTTTTATTTATGACTTAGATGGACGTTTAAAGGATGTAAACCCGCAATTTTGTGATATGCTTGGTTATGAACCCTCTCAATTGTTGGGGCGATATGTGTCTGATTTTCGCCCCGAAGCATTGGATGATCATATTGAAAAAGTTTATCAAGAATTGATCACAAACGGATCGGTACGTTTTGAGTCACAATTTATCAAAAAAGATACTTGTGTAATAGACGTGGATGTGAGTGCCAGCATTTTTGATGCAAAACTGGGCTTAGGCCAAGCGGTTGTAAGGGATATCAGTGATCGCAAATTGCTTGAAGAGACACAGCGTCAAATACAAACAGAATTAGAGCAACGGGTTGTGGCACGCACGATGGCATTTCAAGAGAGTGAAGACCGTTTTCAAACACTCATTGAAAATGCCGCAGACGCGTTGTTTGTTCATGATATGGACGGGCGCTTTTTGTTGGTGAATCATCAAGCTTGTGAAAGTTTGGGATATTCACGAGAAGAATTGTTGCATCTAACCGTTTCAGATGTTGATGCCCATTTTAAACAGGAGATGCTTGAGCTTTTGTGGCACGCCCTTGCAGATGACCAGTCAAAAATTATTGAGAGCACACACAGGCGTAAGGACGGTTCAGAATTTCCGGTGGAAGTGCGTGTTGGGCGTTTGATGTTGGATGGTGAGTGGGCGGTGTTGGGTATTGCGCGTGATGTGACTGGACGCAAACGATTGGAAGCGCAATTGATGCAGTCTCAAAAGATGGAGGCTGTGGGTAAGTTGGCGGGGGGTGTGGCACATGATTTTAATAACTTATTAACGGTAATAAACGGATACAGCGAACACGTGCTGGATCGCTTAGATGTAGAACACGAGCTGTACCTTTTGGTAGATCAAGTTTTGCGTGCAGGTCAACGTGCTGCAGCTTTAACAGATCAATTATTGGCTTATAGTCGTCGTCAGATACTTCAGCCTAAAGTGTTAGATTTGAATTTGTTGATTGCCGATATGCTGAAAATGTTGCACCGTTTGATAGGTGAAGATGTGTCATTGGTGGCAATGCTGGGGGCTGGGAATGGGTTTGTTAAGGCAGATCCCAATCAGTTGGAACAAGTGATTATGAATTTGGTGGTCAATGCCCGCGATGCTATGCCACAAGGTGGCGAGTTGAAGATAGAAACGGCAGATGTGGATGTGGATGTTGCTTTTGCTCAGAAGTATGACGGTTTGTCTCCTGGGAAATATGTAACTGTAGTTGTACAAGATACAGGATGTGGCATTGGTGAGGATGCAATGCGCCATATTTTTGATCCCTTTTTTACAACCAAGGGGCAAGGGGAAGGGACGGGGTTGGGGTTGGCGATGGTGGATGGTATTGTGGCACAAAGTGGAGGATGTATTACGGTAGATAGTCAGGTTGGGCATGGAACCCGTTTTGTTATTTACTTGCCTTTGCACACGGATATGTTGGCAGATGAAGTTGAAGATAGCACGCGGTTGATCTGTGGAGGGGATGAAACAATATTACTTGTAGAGGATGAAGAAATTGTGCGTGGTTTTGCACAGTATTTATTGGAAAGCTGGGGGTATGTGGTTTTGGTGGCCGAAGACGGCAATAAGGCTTGTGAGATATTTGATGAACAAGAGGGTAAGATTGATTTGCTTTTGACCGATGTAATTATGCCAGATATGGGGGGGCAAATGCTTGTGGAGCGTTTAAAAGCCCGCCAAGAAAATTTAAAAATTGTTTTTATGTCTGGGTATACACATGATTTTATTGGCCGACATGGTGCCTTAGATATGGATATGGCGTTTATACAAAAGCCTTTTACACGAGAAGACTTGGCCGAAAAGATAAGAGATGTTTTAGACGCTTAATGCAGCAAGTTGCATATTGCATTTTATGACGATGTTTTGGATTGGCGCGCACATCATTTTTTAGATGTGCGCGCTGTTTATATTGATTATCCTATTTAAGGGGGAAATCTATCATCTTAATACATAGAGGGAGCAGTGCATGAAAGAACAACCGACACTCGAGCATATATTGCAAACGGGGTTGGCATTTTGGGCTTCTAAAACGCTATTGAGTGCAGTGGAAATGGAAGTTTTTACGGAATTGGCCAAACACCCTGAAGATTTGAAAACTTTTTTTTGAAGATCATGTGGAAAAAAATGGACTCTCCAACCGTGTTTCATTTGAGGGGGGTAATTTTTTTGAAATGGATTTGCCCAAGGCCGACGTTATTTTAATGGGGCATATTTTGCACGATTGGGATTTGGAACAAAAGAAAGTGCTTATTCAAAAAGCATATGATGCGTTACCTACGGGGGGGACTTTTGTTGTCTATGATGCGATTATTGATGATGATCGGTCGAAAAATGCATTTGGTTTGATGATGAGTTTGAATATGTTAATTGAAACACCTGGCGGGTTTGACTATACGGGTGCCGATTGTATGGGGTGGATGCAGGAAGTGGGTTTTAAGGAGACACGTGTCGAACATTTGATTGGCCCCGATTCAATGGTGATTGGAGTCAAATAGAGGAGTGTAGATATGGACCCACGTTGTGTTGATTATGTGATTACCGAAGAAGAGCGTTTGGCATTTGCGCGCGATGGTTTTTTTGTGCTGGAAGATGTGTTGCCCGACGATTTGGTAGAAGAATTGATTCCTATTGTGGATCGGGTCGATCAGGAATATCGCCGAGAAGATGGTATTGCACCAGATCAGCGTTCAAATAAACTCGACTTTATTGGCAAAGATGATCTCTTTTTGGAATTGATTGATTGGTACAAAACTTTTCCCAAAGTGTGGGGGTTGATGAATTGGAACATCAATTTATACCATTCTCACATGATTGTGACGCCACCTGCTGGGCCAGGAAAGTCATTGGAAAAAAATGGTTTGGGCTTGGGGTGGCATCAAGACAGTGGGCGACTCAATCAAGATTTTGAGACCGACCCGCGCCCGATGGTGTCGTTGAAAGTGGCTTTCTTTTTAACCGACGCGTCAGAACCTGGGCGGGGAAACTTTACGGTGGTACCCGGTTCGCAAAAATCAAACACCTTTCCAGGTGAAGATCGAAAAGCTTTGCCAGAGGGCGCGATCCAAGCGTGTGTGCCCAAAGGTGGGGCTGTTGTTTTTGACCGGCGTGTGTGGCATTCCAGCAGTGAAAATTATTGGGATAGTCCTCGGCGTACGTTGTTTTATGGCTATAGTTATCGTTGGTTGCGCCCACGTGACAATATGACGGTGGCGCATTATATGGACAGAAGCGATCCGATTCGACGTCAGTTGTTGGGTGCCAGCCCTTCGGGTGGGCATGGGTACACGTCGCCCAAACCAGAGGATGTGCCATTGAAGGCGTGGATTGAGGAACATTTGGGTGAAGAAGCTGTGGCGAGGTAGGGAAACAGCGAATCAACGAATTAGCGAATCAACGAAACAGCGAAACAGCGAAACAGCGAATTAGCGAATCAACGAATCAACGAAACAGCGAATCAACGAATCAACGAAACAGCGAATCAACGAATTAGCGAATCAAAACCTATTCGTCTATTCGTCTATTACTCGCTACGCTCGTTGTAGCCTG
>JAYODI010000017.1:0-70725 GCA_038279365.1 Candidatus Latescibacterota bacterium
AACCTAAAGCATTGCCGACGGCCTTCCATCACCACATATCGCACACACCATGCAAGACAAACGCGGTTATCTTTGGTTGGCCACAGATGGCGGGCTGTGTCGCTTTGATGGCGAACAATTTACCATCTATACGTCTCAAGACGGGCTACCCAGCAATCAAATTACTTACATACTTGAAGACCAACACGGCAACATATGGATCGCAACCCGCGAAAATGGCATTTGTCGTTTCGATGGCAAAACCTTTACCACATTTACCACACGAGATGGATTGAGTGACAACCAAGTTTGGGTCATATTTGAAGACAGTAAAAGTAATATTTGGTTTGGGACCGATGGCGGAGCCACCCTATTTGATGGCAAACGGTTCATACATTACGATCACAAAGACACGGCATCAGCGCCCATTTTAGTATACGATATTTTAGAAGACAAAAAAGAAAACATATGGTTTGCAACACGTGAAGGCCTCTATCAATTTGACGGCAATACATTTATCCGTTGGTCCACAGAACACGGGTTGCCAAGCAACGATGTTCGCGAACTGATGTTTGATCAACAAGACAATCTCTACATCGGTAGTTCTGCAGGTGCTGCACGCTTTGCACCCAACCAATCCAACCAACACTTTGTCTCAACCGCATTCAAAAATACAAAAACAGCCGTCAAACAAATATTCAAAGACAGTCAAGGAAACCTTTGGTTTAGTACCTTGGCCGATTTTCAAAAAGAAGATGGTGGCACGGGTGTTCATTTTTTTAATCACCACCATCAAGAAATCTTCACAACTGAAAGTGGCTTGGCCGGCAACAACATCCTATCCATTTTTGAAGACCGCGAAGGCAGACTTTGGTTTGGAACTGCACAAGGTGGTCTAAGCCGATATGATGGGCTCTACTTTACCAATTACACCCAAAAACAAGGTTTGGCAAGCAACGATGTTCGAAACATCTACCAAGACAATCAAGACCGCATTTGGTTTGCAACAGCTCAAGGTGTAAGTGTTTACAACGATACATCATTCACCACTTACACCACAAAAAATGGCCTCCCCAGTAACACCATACGCGACATCACACAAGACCATCAAAACAACATTTGGATAGGTACAGATAAAGGGGCTGCCCGTTATGATGGTCACACATGGCAACCCTTCACAACCCAACAAGGCCTATACCACAACAGCATTCTCACCACATTCACAGATCAAAAAGGTCAGGTTTGGTTCGGTTTGGGCGATCCCTACACCCGAGATGGTTGGGGCGCATCGCGTTTTGATGGCCATACCTTCACCCACTTTGATGTTTCAACCATTCATAAAGACACACCCAATGCGGTTCGTAAAATAACCACCGATCAAAAAAATCATATTTAGTTTGGCACCCAGTTAGGGGCCAGTCAATATGATGGCAACACATTTACATATTTATTACCCGCCCAAATTATCACGCACAACAACATTTACGACATCTTGCAAGATCGTTTGGGCAATTTTTATATGGCCTCTTTATTTGGCGTACATCATTACAATGGCAAAACATTTCACGCATTTACGACAGAGCATGGTTTGGCCGATAACCGCGTACAAACCCTCCTTGAAGACAACAATGGACACATATGGTTTGGCACAGCCAGCGGTGTTACACGCTATGACGGAAACGTGTTTCAAAACCTTTTTCCAACAGATGGCTTAGTACAACACAATATCCGCGACTTACACGAAGACAGACAAGGTAACATTTGGATTGCAACCGAAGGAGGCGTGACCAAATATCGTCCTCATCGAGAACCCTTTTCGATCAAGCTCACACAAGTCGTTGCCGACCGAGAATACCAAACACAGGAACCGCTCACGCTGTCTTCAGACCAGCACTACATTGCATTTGAATTTTCAAGCGAACGTTTGGTCACCCGACAAAACGCCATCGTTTACCGCTATCGCCTCAAAAACCATGATCTAACTTGGCAACAAACGCGTGCAAATCGAGCAGAATATCGCGACCTCAAACCAGGTGCATATACCTTTGAGGTCGAAGCAATTGACTTAGATCTCAACTATTCACCACCCGTACAAATGACACTCACCATTGTCACACCTTGGTATCGCGAACCAGGGTCTGTTGTTTTGTCTGGTGGTCTTCTTTTTGCAGGACTCTTAGGCATCGGTTTTCTCACATCACGCTACATCCGCCAACGCCGCGAATCGGCACATTTACGCATTCTAATTCAAGAACAAGAACATCAAGCCCGCCTCCAGCTTCAAAAACCAAATGAAGAATTGGCCAAAGCCAAAGAAGAAGCCGACAACGCCAACCAAGCCAAGAGCACTTTTTTGGCCAACATGAGCCACGAAATACGAACGCCCATGAACGCGATCTTAGGCTACACACAAATCCTCAACAAAGACACCAACCTGTCACCCGATCAACGCAAAGCCATCGAAACCATTGGGCACAGTGGTGAACATCTTTTAGGACTGATCAATGATGTGCTCGATATCTCTAAAATTGAAGCTGGACGTGAAGAATTATATCTCACCTATTTTAGCCTCAACGATTTTCTAATAGGGCTGGAACAAATCTTTCAAATACGATGCCAACAAGAAAATCTCATTTGGAAAATGGAAGAAAACTTGCCCAGAGTCTCTGTACAAGCTGACGAAAATAAATTGCGTCAGGTTCTCATCAATCTTTTGGGCAATGCCATCAAGTTCACCTCCCAAGGCGAAATCAAATTAAAAGTCGAACAACGTGAAAACAACCAATACCACTTTGAGATCTCAGACTCTGGACCAGGTATTTCCAAAGAGCGACAAAGCAAAATTTTCGAACCCTTTCATCAAGAAGAAGCAGGCAAAAAACAAGGAGGCACAGGACTGGGGTTGGCCATCTCATTGCGTCACATCAAAATGATGGGCGGGCGCATTGAATTGCAATCTGCACCAGGAGAAGGTGCAACATTCTTCTTCACCCTCACCCTGCCCACCATAGAAACAACGTCAGTATCTGATGGTGTTCAATGGACACAGGCACAACGGTTATCTGAAGGTCTGGCAGTAAACGCTCTCGTTGTTGATGATACCCCAACCAATATTGATATTTTAGAGCAAATGCTCCAAAAAATAGGTGCCACTGTAGAAACCGCCCAAAATGGCAAACAAGCCCTTGAGAAAATAGAAAAATCGATGCCCGATATCATTTTTATGGACATACAAATGTCAGAAATGGATGGCCCAACAACCCTGCAACATATCTTTGATAGACACGGCAAAGGAACCACCAAAATCATTGCCGTTACAGCATCGGTATTTGACCACCAACGCCAACGTTATTTCACCATGGGCTTTGATGATTTTATAGACAAACCCATTCGCATAGAACGGGTTTACACCTGCTTGTCTCAACATCTAAATGTTTCATTCGACTTTGTTGAACAAGCAGCTCCCCAAAATACAAGTTGGACAGACCTGATCATGCCCCTTGAATTGTACAATAATTTTCAAAATGCCATCGACACACACAGCATCACAGAGTTGCGCCAATATATTGGTCAATTAGAAAAAATGGGCGAGCAAGAACAACACCTCGCCAATCACCTAAGAACCCTTGCCCAATCATTCAATATCGAAGCCATAAAAACCACCCTCACAACCGTCAAATACCAATAAAAAAGGCTTCGATATAAAAAATCGAAGCCTTTCTTTTCCCATCTTTCCCCAACATAATAATCAATCTGCCGCTTCAGAAACCGCTACATCTCCTTTGCGACGACGTTGCAAGTAATCCATCAAATCTTCCATCATCATATACAAACACGGTACCAAAACCAAAATAATCCCCGTGGCAAACACAATGCCATACCCCAAAGACAACGCCATCGGAATCATAAAGCGTGCCTGTCGAGATGTCTCAAAAATCATCGGTGATAAGCCACCAAAGGTCGTCAGTGTGGTCAACAAAATGGGGCGAAAACGTCGCACGCCCGCACTGTGAATCGATTCAAACGGACTGGCACCCGCTTTGCGCTGTCCATTGGCATAGTCAATCATCACCAGCGCATCATTGATCACCACACCCGACAATGCAATAATGCCCATCATACTAATGATGCTCAAACTATATCCCATAATCAGATGCCCAATAACGGCACCAAAAATACCAAAGGGAATGGCCACCAAAACAATCAATGGCTGTGTATAACTGCGAAACGGAATGGCCAACAACACATAAAAAATTACCACAGCCAAAAGAAAGCCATAGGCCAAAGCCGTTAAGGACTCTTTAAAATCAGCTTGTCGACCTTCAAAACCATATGCAAGCCCCGGATAATCACGCGCCAATTGGGGCAAAATTTCAGCCGTTAATGCAGCCAACACCTGACCCGTTTCATCCACAGGTTCCACAACCGACGTCACCGAAATCGTACGGCGACCATCACGGCGTGTAATGCTTGTATACGCACGCCCAGCCGATACCTCCGTCACTTGGCGCAAAGGCACATCACGCCCAGAGGGTGTGCGAATCAACAAATGTTCAATATCAAACTCGCGCACACGCTCAGATTCTGGCAAACTTACCCGCACACGCACCTCATTGCGCCCACGTTGTTGTCGCAATGCTTCAGCGCCATAAAAAGCCGCGCGCACCTGCCGTGCCACTTCTGTAGACGTTAACCCCAAGCTGCGTCCTTCTGGTGTCAATTGGAAGTCCAATTGCCGTTTGCCAGGTGTATAGCCATCATCAATATCCTTCGTTTGTGAAAACTGTTCCAAAGATGCAGCCAAAGCCGTACTGGCTTGGTCCAGCACAGCAATATTGCGATGGCTCAGTTCCACCGTAATCGAAGGCCCCGAACCAGGCCCCCCTCGATCTGACTCATATCGCAAAACCTGCAACCCAACAAGGGTGCCTACTTTTTCACGCCACACCTCAGCCACTTGCGTTGTGCTGATGGGGCGCACTTCGGGAGGTGTTAAATAAGCCGATACTTCAATGCGGTTTTCATCAATGGTTGCATAAACCCCTTCAATGAGTTGCTCACCCCCATATTCTGCGGCAACCGCATTGGCACCTGCCACCAATTGATCACGTACTGCCTCCGCTTTTTCCATCGCACTGCCATAAGGCAAAATGGCCGTCACCACGGCTTGGTCAGACTCCACCTTGGGCATCAAAATTAAACCCATACGCCCACTTAACGCATACGCAATTACAATCATCAATGTGGTCACTGCAATGGCCGACGTCAAATACCGCGCATGCATACACTTTTCTAAAAACGGTGAATAAACCGTCTCAACAAAATGAATAAACTTCCGACTAAACCGTTGTTGATGACGATGTAAAAATGTCGCCAAACGTCCGTCTTTGGCATGTTCACCGTGCGCCAAATGCGATGGCAAAATCAACAACGACTCCACCCACGAAATCAGAAATACCGTGATCACAACAGCCGGAATCACTTTCCATATTTTACCCAAAAAGCCCGGTACATACATCAGTGGCAAAAACGCCACCACATTGGTCAAAATACTAAACGTAATGGGCACAGACACATCGCGCGCGCCTTTAATAGCCGCATCGAAAAAAGACATGCCTTGTTGACGATATTCAAAAATATTTTCACCCGAAATAATCGCATCATCCACCACAATGCCCAATGCCACAATAAATGCAAATAGTGAAATGATATTAAGCGACACCCCCATGCCAGATAAAAACAAAAACGAACCCAAAAACGAAATGGGAATCCCCAACGTCACCCAAAATGCCAGCTTAAACTCCAAAAACAAACCCAACACACACAACACCAACACCAAACCCAAAAACCCATTGCGCAACAACAAATTCAAACGCTGGCGATAAATGGTAGACCGATCGTTATTAATCGCATAATGCACCCCTGGCGGCAGGTCGGCCACAATTTCTTCCATCGCATCCCGCACGGCATCGGCCACCTGAATGGGTGTTTGCTCACCAATACGAAACACATTTAAACCCACCGTACGATGCCCATTATATGTGGCCGCCTGATTGGACTCTTCAAAACCTTCGCGAACCTGCGCAATATCACTCAAGTAAATTGTTGTACCATCATTGGATGTAACAATAGGAATTTGTGCAAATTCACGTGCCCAGTTGCGCCGTTCTTTCATGCGCATCAAAATTTCACCACTGGCCGTTTTGACACTGCCACCCGGTATCTCTACCGCCGTTGCATCAATTTTGCGCGCAATTTCATTCAACGTCAAACCATAGGTTCGCAACTGATCTTGTGAGATCTCTACACGCACTTCATAATCACGCACCCCATCCAATTCGACCAATGCAATATTGGGATTTTGCAACAATTGGTCGCGCACCAACTCTGCCAAATCGCGCAAAGCCCACTCACTCGCTTCGCCATAAATTTGCAGGGTAAGCACACCTCGACGACGCGTTTCGAGCACCACTTGCACCTGTTCTGTATCTTCTGGAAAAGTGGTGATACGATTGACTTGTTGCTGAATATCTTGATACACTTTTTGTTGATCCACGCCAGGCATCAATTCGACCATCACGCTGCCCATACCTTCACCAGCAATACCATTTACTTCTTCAACACCATCCAAACCCCGCACCGCTTCTTCTACCGCCAACACAATGCCCTGTTCCACTTCTTCGGGGCTTGCACCAGGGTAAGGCACACGAATGCTCACCTGATCCAAATCATAAGAGGGAAACACCTCTTGTTTAATGCGCGTGGCCATAAACAACCCACCCACAATAAAGATCAACATCAATATATTGGGTGTGACTCTATTTTGAACCATCCACGCCAACGGCCCACCCGCATTGTCAGACGATGAATCGCTCATTTTACAACTCCTTCTTCAACATTCTTTTGTTTGGTCACCTCATTCACCCGCAAAGGCATCCCTGCCACAGGAGCCCCCAAATCGGTTGTCACCACACGCTCTCCCAACCGCACACCTTTTTTTACTAAGACCTCATCACGCCCTCGAAAAAGCACATCTACCGCACGTATATCCAACTGATCGGCGTCATTCATCACCCAAACCATATTTCCATCACGCAGTGATGTGCGCGGCACCACCAACGCGTGGTCCATCTGAATGCCCGTTATTTCAACACGCACATACGTGCCCAACAACATTGTTGGCAGTGCTGCTTCCTCTTCATCACGCCCCAAAGGATTATCCACAGACACAATCAACCTGGCCATACGCCCTTCGGCCTCTACTGCAGGAGCCAAGCGAATTACATGCCCCGTGCGAAAAATATCACGCCCCCAAGCCGCTTCATTATAGATATGCACCACAGATCCCATACCGCTTTTTGATCGGGGAATATGTAACCACTGCAACTGATCTACAGGTACAGACACCTCAACCCAATAGGCATCCGTACCCACAAAAGTACCCAAAGAAGTCGATGGCGAAACTTGTGTGCCCACATTCACATGTCGGCTTTGCAACACCCCATTAAAGGGCGCCACCACCTGTGTGCGTGATTGTGCCAAACGGGCCGCTTCCAACAACGCTTCTGCGGCCTCATACGCTGCTTTTGCACTCTCAAGCTGGGGTTTTCGCAACACCAAATCGCGTTCGTCTTTCGAAATGGTCTCGCCCAACAATTCATATTCACGTTCAGCCACCAATTGTTGTGCCACCTCTAACTGATAAGCACTTTTAGTACGTGCCACATCGCTCTTGCGCTGACGCACAATGAGGGTATAATCCAGCGGATCAATTTGCACCAATGCCTGCCCTGCCACAAAGCGCCCACCCGGCACAAAATCGGCATCTATGGTCACAATCTCACCACTCACTTGAGGTCGTATATCAACCGTACGTGCTGGCACCACAGTACCCATAGCATCAACCACGATGGGCTTTTCAGCGTGTCGAATGGCTTGCACCTCCACCAATCGCGCATGGCGTGGCCGCTCTTTTCGCTGAGCCTGTGGTCCTGTTTCCATCAAAACAAAAACCACAATAGCACCAGCAATCACAATCAAAAGCGGCAAAATGGTCCACAACCGCTTCGAACCCACCCTATTTTCATTTACCAACGCCAATCCTCCAAATATTAAGAACTGTCACAGGTCGCAAGTCAACAAGTCACCCGTCTGAAAGCTTGTACCGTCTTTAGACCTATGACCTATTTCATCACCCGTTCTTGCCCAACCATCTCCCAGCCCCCACCCAATGCCCGACACAAATCTACTCGGTAACCAATCAACTCACGCTTAGCCGTCAAATGTGTACGCTCCAACTGCTGATGGGTTTGCAAAGCATCCAAAACCCGCAAATAATCTGCACCACCACTCGTATAATTATCTCGCGCCCGCACAATGACCTGCTCAGACAAAATCAATTGTTTTTCCAAACTCTCCAAATACACCGCTTGCTCAGCTTCTTGCACCAATGCGTCTTCTACTTCTGCCAAAGAATTCAACACCACCTGACCATACACCTGCAACCGCTCATTCACAATGGCTTTGGTACGCGCCACTTCTGCCCTACGCCGCCCCCCATCAATGAGTGGTCCCACCAAATTAGCCGAAAAATTAAACAGCCAATCTTTAAACAAACCACCCACACGGCTATCTGACGATGTGGCTTGCCCAGACAGGCTCAAACGTGGAAAACGATCTGCCACCGCAGAAGCTACCCGTTTGTCGGCAGCCATCACATCAAAAAATGCCGCTTGAATATCAGGGCGTCGCTGAATCAAATCAGCAGGTACACCCACTTGGGGCAATGGAGATAAATTGATCAAATTGGCCGTTGAATCGGCCACACCAAACAAAGGGGGTTGCCCCAACAAAATAGCCAACTGATGCGCCAAAACTGATTTTCGAGACCGTGCCAATGCCATTTGCCCACGCGTGGCTTCTGCAAATTGCCGCTGGCGCAACACATCGGCGGCACGCACCAAACCGCGTTTAAAACGCAAATTTATCAGTTCTTGAATCTGTTCATTAATGGCCAACTGTTCGGTCAACAAATCCACTTGTGCCTGTTGCTCCACAAGCCGATACCATGCATTGGCCACAGAAGCCGACAAAGTCATACCCGCCGCCTTCAAATCGGCCTCACTGGCCCGCATATCCAACCGGGCCGCTTGTGCCGTAGACCGCACACGCCCCCACAAATCCACCTCATAACCCGCCGAAGCCCCCACAGACCAATTATTCGTCGATGTGGTCACACCTGCATTTCGACGTGTGGTGCGATCTGCCCCAGCACGTACATCTAAGGTTGGAAATTGACCAGCACCGTCTTTTTTGGCCACCGCCTTAGCCTGTGCCAATCGTTCATAAGTCGCCAACAAACCCGGATTGTTCACCAAAGCCTGATCCATCAACGCATTTAAATGCGCATCATGAAGTGACAACCACCACCGCGCGTCCAAAACCACTTCACCCGATGACGAAAATACCGCAGGTGTCACCGCCTCGGGCACAGGGCTTCGACGCGGAACAGACGCACACGCCGTAAACAAAAAAATCACCCAAATGTACCGAAAAAAACCATGGCATTGGGCAAATGAACAGCTGTTTAAAGCTCTTAATTTCATAATCTTATCATATCTCAAAAAAATGGTGTTGTCAAATACACTATTAGACGTAAACACAAGCGCCAATGTTCCTTTAATATCGTGCTAAATCAAATTCAAACTGCGTGGAATCCACAATGAAAGTGTTGGCCAATATGTAATCAGCATCAAAGCAACAATCATAGCCAAGAAAAATGGAATCAAAGGACGGGTCACTTCGGCAATACTGATTTTTCCAACCCCGCATCCCAGAAACAAACACGTACCCACAGGGGGAGTGCACAACCCAATACATAAATTTGTAATAAGAATCATGCCAAAATGTACGGGATGCATCCCTAAGTTCACCACCACAGGTAAAAAAATGGGCGTAAAAATAAGCACCGCAGGGGTCATATCCATAAACGTGCCCACAAACAACAACAGCAAATTAATAATAATAAAAATAACCCACGTACTGTCAGAGATACCCAGCAAAGCAGTACTCACCGTTTGAGGAATATTTTGATAAGCCAGCACCCAACTCATGGCTTTGCTCGTACCAATTAAAATCATCACGATAGCAGTCGTCTTGCCACTTTGGAGCAAAATCTGCGGCAAATCACTTATCTTCACTTGCCGATACACCACAACCGCCAACACAAAAGCATAAGCCACTGCAATGGCCGCCGCCTCTGTGGCCGAAAACACACCCCCCAAAATACCACCCAATACAATCACAATCAGCAACAAACTGAGCGCAGCCCGTTTAAAAGCGACAAGCATTTCCTTAAAAGAACGCCTCTCGCCAGCACCATACCCATTTTTCCAACTCAACATACCACACACAACCATAATAAATGCACCCACCAAAAGCCCTGGCAAAATGCCCGCCATAAACATCGCCGCAATAGAAACATTGCCCGCCACCACCGCATACACAATCATGATATTACTCGGTGGAATCATTAACCCAGTCGTGGCCGCCGTGGTGGTCACCGCCACAGCGAAACGGTTGTCATAACCTTTGCGCTTCATTTCGGGAATCATAAACCCACCCACCGAAGACACAGCCGCCGCTGCAGACCCCGAAATAGAGCCAAACATCATACACGTTAATGTACTCACATAACTTAACCCACCCGTAAAACGCCCCACCAAGGCTTCGGCAAAATCAATCAACCGACGCGCCATCCCCCCTTGCCCCATCAACACACCTGACAAAATAAAAAACGGAATGGCCAGAAGTGGAAAACTTGCAATGCCCGTAGACATGCGCTGGGCAATGATATAATTGGTTGGCACATCGCCCAATGACAAAATAGTCAAAAATGTGCTCAATCCAATCGCCACAGCAATGGGCACATTCATCACCAACAAAATCAAAAAACTCACAACCAAAATCAAAACTTCCATTGGTCATCCCTTTATGATTGAAACACATTCACCAAATCTTCAACACAGTATAAAAGCACAAACAGCCCACTAATAGGCACTGCCAAATAAACATATCCAATAGGAAGCCCCATCGCAGGAGAAACCTGACCACTGGCCAATGTTTTGCTCACCAGTTCATAACCACCATAAACCATTACCGCACCCGCAAAAAATCCTACGACAAATGTAATCACCACCGTCATTATTTTTTGTGCATCAGGGTGCAATTTCTTCACAAAATAATCCACACCCAAATGCCCCTTATCACCAAATGCTGCACCCGCACCCAAAAGGGATGCCCATATCAGCAGCATCGTTGCCAACTCTTCCGTCCAACGACTTTGCGCACCCAAAACAAAGCGCGATATCACCCCCCACAACACATCCAACACAAGCACACCCATAGTTATGATCACCAATATTTCCAACACATATGTCAATTTCTGGCGAACGCTTCCAAACATAAACTACTCCGTTTCCAAAATGCGATTGAGCAAACGTCCAAGAGGTGTGCCCGCATAAGACTTGTGCATTGCTGTAACTTTTTGAACAAATGCACCCTTATCGGGGTAATAAACTTTAACCCCTTCTTTCTCCACGGCTTCTAAAGCCTCTGCCGTTTTTTGTGCCCAAAGATCCCGCTGATAACGTGCAGAAGCATCGGCAGATTCTTGAACCCACTGTTGTACATATACTGGCAACCGCTTCCACACCTCACTGCTCATCAACAAGATATCGGGCACACGGCTGTGTTCATCAATTGAAAAATGTCGGGCCACTTCAAAGTGGCGGTTGGTATAAAAACTCGGCAAATTATTTTCGGCACCATCCACCATCTTTTGTTGGAGTGCCGTGTAGAGTTCGCCCCACGGAATCGGTGTGGGAGAACCACCCAACGCATCTACCATGTCCATCATCGTTTTGCTCTTCATCACTCGAATCTTCAACCCCGTTAAATCATCTGGGCTAAGAACGGGTGTGTTGGTTGTGTAAAAACTACGGCTTCCTGCATCATAATAACACAACCCCCTGAGCCCAACCGCTTCGCCAGCCAAAGCCAATTCTTTACCAATGGGCCCCTCTAAGACACGCCAATAATGATCGGCATCTCTAAAAATATAAGGAATACCAAACACACCCATTTCAGGAATAAACCCTTCCATTGGTGCGGCAGACGTTTTTGTCATGGCAAGGGCACCGCGTTGCAACTGTTCAATACATTCTGTTTCAGAACCCAATTGCCCATTGGGATAAATCTCCAAAACCACAGACCCACCCGACTTCTTTGCCAATTCTTGAGCCATATACACCATTCCCGCATGCACCGGGTGAGAGGTATCCAAACTGTGGCCCAACTTTAAAACAATGTGTTGCCCACTTTCTTGTCCTGCCAAATTTTGGCCTCGTACAAACAGAGCAAAAACACCAGTGGCCAATAGCACACCTGTTAACAGCCCCACCACAAACATAGACACAGATTTGCTCATCTTAATCTCCACATTGAGATATAAAATCTAAGCGATCTACATACATCGACCCAAAATCAGCTCACACCCCATAAAAGAGATTGGCCAAATTGCTTGATCGCTTTTTGGTTCCAAATATTCATCGGTCAAAAATCACAACTTAGACACGTTACCAAACCCACCCCAGCTCTAAACAGAGATGGGATGGATGAACTTACGTCACAAAATGACAAAAACCAACAGGAGATTAATAACTCAAACCATGCCCAAATGGAAACAGGGTATCTGCTGGATCATAACCGGGTGCATCGGGTGCCTGTTTGATAATGGCTTCTGTCGTTTTGGCCAATGCAAATGGCATTTTGCCCGATGGCTTGAAATTACCTGTCAAAACATCCATAATCGCTGCATCACTCACACCAAAGGTTGCCAAAATCGCACCGGATTTGAGCAAGCCACTCGCCTCATCCAATACAAATGGTTGTCGAAATCGAATGGCAAGAATGGTCTTGTCGGCTCCCACTTCTTTCATCACCGCTTGGATATCTGACAAAGAAGGGGTGATTGTCCATGACTTTGCTTTTGCCATGTCGGAGAATGACAGCATGTTTAACTCTTCTGGCAATGGCCCACCAAAACGTCGGTCGGGTGAACGATCATTGCCAACCACAACGCGGATAATGGCATAATCAGTACCTGTTGGAACAGGTGGGCGTGTTTCTTCTTTTTTTGAATCATAATCACCCGACACAACCGTAAAACCATACCATCGATCATCACGCACAACATCAGGGTTCATACCCATAGTATAAAGTTTGACGGAGTCGCGTTCACTGTGTGCAGCCCTTTCAATCTGACGTCCGCGAAGACCTGCAGGTAATCTTTCGCCCACTCGCTTAGGTTTTGGCATGGGAAGTGGCAAGAACCCTTCCTGACGCTGAAGCAACACGATTGACTTGCGCTGTGCCAGCTCCGCTTTTTCTTGAAAAGCACGGTTGCCCACCAAATAGGCAGCGCGATTGGGGTCAACATAAGGGTTTTCAAACAATCCCAATTGAAACTGTTCTGTTAAAAGTCTTTTGACAGAAAGATTCACTCTGTCTTCGGACAACTTTTTGGATGTGATCAAATCTAAAATTTGCTTGTTGTTGTCAAACCCAGACAAAACATCTGTGCCTGCTTCTATGGCAATCACAATCTGCTCTTCAACACGCTTATCTTCCAACCCCCATGCCCGATCTCCAATAATGCCCGTATCGGAGTTCACATACCCTTTAAACCCGAGCTTATTTCTCAGCAACTCCGTCACAATCCCTTTTGAAAAGGCCATGCCCACATCATTTGGCAAATATTTTTGACCAACAGGAATGCCATAATAAGGCATAATAGACGACACGCCCGCATCAATGGCTGCCACAAATGGTTTCATGTGATATTCAAAATTACCTGAAGGATACACCTGATTTTTACCAAAGTCATAGTGTGGATCGCCACCACCCTCTTGCGGGCCTCCGCCAGGGAAGTGCTTCATCGTTAAAGCCACACTTTTGCGATTTAATTTTTCACCCTGCAAATTTTTCACCAGAACCGTCATAATATTGGCCGCCAAATCGGCATCTTCTGTAAATGTTTCGTGGTTGCGATACCAGCGTGGTTCAGTTGCAAGGTCTGCCATATAACCATACATCGAACGCAATCCAATGGAAGTCCATTCCTGTGCCATAATGCGTGCAAACTCAGCAATCAAATCCATATCACGCGTTGCCGCCAACCCTGCTTCTTTGGGCCATTCCGAAAAAGATCCAGCAGAAACATTGATACCTGCGGCCGCATCGTGTTCGTAGTGATTTCGGGCATTGGATTTAAACAGCACAGGAATACCAAGCCGTGTGGATGCGGCAAGTTCTTGCATGAGATTCATAAATTGTGCAGCTTCATACGCAGTAACATCTGCGCCACCTCGCCCACCCGCAGATGGATTGGGTGTGGCGGTTACGGTGTTTCTAAAAACAAAGCGGGTCATTTTCTCAGTTTCAATATATGGCGCGGCTTTTTCATCAAGCCTGCCACCGGCATCGGCATTTAATGTGTTAATCAGCAACATCCCCGCTTTTTCTTCTAATGTCATTTGAGAAAGCAAATTGGCCACGCGCTTTTCAACCGGTTGTCGCCAATCTTCATACACATCAACTTTGCCATTTTTATTTAGATCTTTAAACAAAAGGCCATTGTGATGAAGCACGGTTACAACGCGAGATTCCAATTCTGGTTGAAATGCATATGTGCCCTGTGCCTGAATCTCTGTGGTGCCTGTTGCCAAGCAAAACAAAAAACTAAAAATATAGATTTTTAGCATATCACTTCCTCCGATGATATCGTAGTAAACATGATTTGTGCGTCAACGCCTTCCCAATGCGTTTTGTATTTCATTTCCCACGAGGCTTTCAATTGTTCGTGGGCCCGAGATAAACGCGACTTGACCGTGCCAATGGCACAGCCCAATACCTCTGCAATTTCGAGATACATTCAGCCATCAATTTCTCTGATGACAAGGGTTTTTATTTAAGGATGGGAAGATATGCGAATGCCGCTTAACAGTGTTTTTCCAATTGTTGGGCTAAAATCTGTCTGAATGCCTGTTCCGTTTTCTACATCAATGACAAAATCAAGTGTAACGGCTCTTAAACGACCATAATCGCGTTCCAAGTTTAATTTTTTCACAACATTTTTCCCATTAATAGCAATATCAAACTCCCGAGCTTCGGCCGTATTTTCAGCCGAATCACGGGTTGAAAGATTATTGATCAATTCATTTTGACGCGTGCGGGTAATGTATTCTTGAAAACAAAGTGTGAGTTTATATTGACCATCGGGCACATCAAAACGATAGTTTTTGATGCCTTCGACAAAGGTTTGAAATACAGGATCCATTTCTGTACCCAATACATTCTGAGAAATCCCTGTTATGCGCTGTCTACGCTGTGTGGCATACGGTTCCCCACCCACATACCCCCAGGTTTTTGGTGTGTATTTCCGATCAGGTATCCACAAAACTTTTGTTTTAGGGTCATAAAATGATACATCAGAGCCTACATTAATTGCCAACGCTTTGACACCTACGGCATCAAGGTGAAAGGGTATCATTGTATAATTGATTACAACCTGATCCAAATGACCACTTTCATCGACGGCTTTCAACACATTTTTTCCCTCTTTAAAGGGAACCTCAAAATTTACTTCATGATCTTTAACGGGTTTTTGACCCAGTGTTTTGCCGTTCAAAATTAATTCTATTGTTTTCTGGTTTGAGAATACTTTAATGGAATCCAAACAAATGCCTGTGCCCGCTGATTGTTCAATGCCTGCACGATGGGTATTGTGATGTGACGCAATATGAACCACAGATTCAGACAAAAAATATGCACGATAAAGCCCACACACATCTTTCTCTGTGCGGTCAAAATTAACCAGTCCTTTCTGATTGACAAAGGGAATGGTATCATTTCGTCTTTCCGATCCAAAATCCGCAAAATTCCAAACAGCAAATCCAGCCAGATAAGGCATATTCATCATTTGTTTGAGATAAGAAGCATGCAAGACATATTGATACTCTTCCGAAAAATCCCAGGGAACAGGCGTTTTGGCATGTATACGAACGTCTGCGCCTGGTCCATATTCCGATACGATCATAGGTCGTTTTGGATATGTGGCATGTTGCTCAGCCAAAAATGTTGTTAGATCATCAATGTTCTGATAATACCAGCCAAAATAAAGATTCCAGCCCACCACATCTGGAATATCTGCCAAACCCGATTCGTTGTATGAAGGACTATTGTGCAGTGCCATAACCGTGTAATGGTCGGGTGCCTCCATTTTGGTTAAGGCTTCCAATTTTTTGGCCAAATCAACGGTGGCCATTAAGGCCTGTTGGCGCTCGGTATCTGAAAGGCTCCTGTTATATTGTAATCCAAGCAGGACTTCATTCATATACCCATAAAAAATGACAGATGGATGATTACGCGTCTGGCGAATATGTTCTCGCTGCATATTCAGGCTGTTTTGTGCAAATGCTTCAGAATCTGTAATGCTGCTGACAACAGGAATTTCTGACCACACCAGCAAACCCAATTCATCACAAACTCGGTAGACTTCTGGTGCTTGTGGATAATGGGCTGTGCGTATAAAATTGAAGCCCATTTCTTTTATTTTTTTGTAGTCGTTAAAATGATATGCATCTGACAGGGCATTGCCCAAATCTTCAAAATCTTGATGGCGATTGGCACCCACAAGTTTCAAGGGTTTGCCGTTTAGCATAAAACCACCCGCTTGGTCAAATTCATACCACCTGAGTCCCACGGGTAAAACCATTTGATCAAGAACAGGAGCCGCCTGAGCATCTTCTTTGATTTGTGTGATGGCCTGATAAAGGTAGGGATGATCTGGATGCCAAAGTTTTGGAGACTGAATTTTCAACTTTTCAATAGAAAAATCAGTTTTGCTGTTGGGAGGCAGTCGAAGTTTGGTTGCTTTTTTTGCAACCACCTGATTGTTTTTGTCAATGATGGCCGTTTCAATTATGACGTTCTTGCGAATGGCTGTGTCATTGGCAATACTGCCCAAGACTTTTACCAGAGCATTTTGCTCATTGACAGAAGGTGTTTCAACAAAGACACCGTCTGAGGCGTTGTTGAAAAAATCAAAATGGATGGGTTCTGAAACAATCACGCTGACATTGCGGTAAATGCCACCATAAAATGTGAAATCTGCGCGTAATGGCGGAATGTTTTCATCGTGTGCATTATCCAGTTTTACAGCAACCGTGTTCATGTCTCCATATTTCAGGCCCTTTGACATATCAAAAGAAAAGGCTGTATACCCTCCCACATGGTTTCCCAATGGTTTGCCATTTAGAAAAACTTCTGCTTTTTGATTGGCGCCTTCAAAATACAGAACGACGGTCTTGCCTTTCCATTCCTGTGGCACTGGCAGTTCTTTGACATACCAGCAAACACCGCGATAATAATCGGGCGTTTCATCAAATGCATCCTGATCATTCCAGGTATGAGGCAAGTTGATTATGCGCCATTCTTCTGCATGGATATTTGTCACGGGCGCCTGGATGTCCCCTTCGTGGAATCTCCAACCGGCATTCATCGTCGTATTGATCCGTTGCGCCATGATGCTGTTTGAACAAAGCAAAACGAAAAACAAAATCATAAGTATCTTCTTCATGTGTCATTCCTTTTTAGCGCACCCGCTCAGATGTACCTTCAATTCGGTTCAGTGTTCGATTGACAACGCGTGATACATACTTGCTTTCATCTTTGCAATACGGTCGAATATCTTCCAAAACAATTATAGCGATTGAATCGGTCTCATCTAAACACATTGGTATATCGAACACCCACTGATGCCAACTGGTCAATGAAAGGGGTCACCGCGATGGGATCGCCATAACACCCATGCAAAGGACCAATGTCTTCTGTCGAAATCCACAGAATATTTGGCCGTTTGGTGCCTTGTGCAAACAACTCTGGCGCCATCAATGACGCCGCGGTACCAACCCCAACAGCTTTAATAAAATCGCGCCGATCCATATCGTCCCTCCTCCAATGTGACCTCTATCATGGGCCTGATAAGTCAGTCCGTAGCCAAACTATAAAAGCGTATCAAATAGGTTTTGTTGGCAGTCTCTTTTCCATAATCTGCCTTTAAAATCTGACTACGAATCCACCCTTCTCGACCAATCTTCCATCAGAATTTCCCGCAATGTTTCGAGTCGTTCTTTGCCAATAACTGCGGCAATCTCATCTTCCAATGCGCGAAGATGTTCGCCAGCGCGCTCCCTCTGTCGTTGCCCCAATGGTGTAACGACAACGATCTTGTCCCGACGATTGCCCTCTGCCGACTCGAGACACAAATAACCTCGCGCCACGAGATCAGATACCGTGCGATGTACCGACTGCCTGCTAACACCCCGCAAACGAGCAATCTCCGAAATGGTCAGACGACGGCCACGCAGTGTGCCAAAGATTTTGCCCTCGGCGGGTGTGAGTTCGGAAGTTTTATTCTCTGCCATACGCGCCTTCATCAGGCTTGTAATCCACTCCGATTTGTCTCGCATGAGACGGTTGATGTTGTGATTCAGAAAGTCTGCTGATTTGGACATTTTCCCCTCGCATATTGTCAATGTGCGTTGACAATATATGCCTACAAATTTTATTTGTCAACATATGCTGACAAAAATTTGCCACAAACCTGCGCAATGCGATCCAACAATTTGACGGAGATCAAACGCCTTTGATAAAGATAGACATCCAGCCACAAACACAGATAAGGTGTGTCTGAAATCCAACCAAAGTTTTTAGAAAACGGATACCATTATTTGCAACAACCTTTATCACCCAATAAATTGCAAAATTTAGAGCATCACTATCACCTTATCAACACGCATAAAAAAATGCCCAATCTCTTAACAAGATTGGGCATTTTTAATCGCTCAAAATATCTATTGTAGCACAGGCGCACACGCAGGTAAAAATCGGTTTAATTCTTTAATACGCGCCACAAGATCAGCTTGAGAATCTGCACAAATATTCATATGCCCTATTTTGCGACCAGGGCGTTCGCTCTTGTCGTACAAATGCAAATGCGTTCCTGGCATTTCCAAAACCTGATAAGGGTCATTCAACTCGCCAATAATATTGATCATTGCCGTATAACAACGCACATCGGCCTGTCCAAGCGGCCAATCCATAATCCCACGCAAATGATTTTCAAACTGACAGGTCACCGCACCGTCTTGTGTCCAATGCCCCGAATTGTGTACGCGTGCCGCCATCTCATTGGCAAACAATCCCGCTTCTGTCTCAAACATTTCAAGCGTACACGTACCCACATAACCCAAATGATCAAGAATACGCCCCACATAATTTTGTGCCTGAACCGTCAGATCATCACAAAGATTGGGGGCGGGTGCTAAAGTATAGCGCAAAATACCTTCATAATGAAAGTTTTCAACCAAAGGGTAAAATACAATATCACCCCTTCTGTTACGCGCTGCAACCTGTGATAACTCGCGCCGAAAAGGCACAAATTGCTCGATGATTACTTCCGTCTGAAATTTTTCCCAGAGGGTGTCCGCCACAGACAGTTCGCGGACCACTGCCTGCCCTTTGCCATCATATCCCATTGTTGTCGTTTTAACAACCACCGGAACCCCTAATTTTTGAAAAGCTTTTTGCATTTCATCTTCTGATCGTGCAATTTCATAAGGGGGTACAGGTATATCAAGTTCAGTAAAAAGACGCTTTTCACGCCCCCGATCTTGAGACCGTGCAAGATTTTCAACAAACGGGTAAAACGGTTTTTTTTCAGCAACTTTCTGAGCAAGATCAGGGAGAAAGTTCTCAAACTCATACGTAAAAACATCATTCGCATCGATGAACTTGTTCAGTGCATCATCATCCACATCGGGGTTAAAATAGGGGCCCAAATCAGAAATGGGTGGATTGAGCGGCGTGTCATAAAAAGAAAAAGTCAGCCCCAATGGACGCCCTGCAAGAGCCATCATGCGCCCCAATTGCCCAGAACCTAAAATACCAATTTTCATGATTGCGCCTTAGGATCGGGGTTGTCGAGCACGCGCTGGGTTTGTGCCTTGCGATATGCAGACACCGCCTCGCGAATGTCGGGATATTTGCGAGCCAAAATTTGCGCAGCCAACAACGCCGCATTGACAGCGCCGGCACGACCAATGGCCAATGTGCCCACCGCAATGCCGGCAGGCATTTGTGCAATAGACAGCAAAGAATCCATCCCTTTCAGCGCATGAGACTCCATGGGCACCCCCAAAACAGGCAAATCGGTTTTTGCTGCCGCCATACCGGGCAAATGTGCCGCACCGCCAGCCCCAGCAACAATCACTTCTATACCTCGCGATTCGGCAGATGACGCATATTCAAACAACAAATCAGGTGTGCGATGTGCCGACACGATGCGTGCTTCGTGAGGCACATTTAGTGCTTCAAGGGTTTCAACCGTATTTTGCATAATGCCCCAATCAGATTGAGACCCCATAATCACACCCACAAGAGGTTGCATAGTCCATTCTCCCAGAGTTATATCGTTTTCTTCATTATAAAAAAACAAATTCACCGAAATTTACTTTAAATTCTTCACGTCATTCAACGCCGTGTCGCGACCAGGCTTACCAATAACCTCACAATCTTTAAGCCCCTTCAATTAGACAGGCGAATCAACTTTCATGTTTTACCTGATCACCTACCACAGCACAAAAATATAAAACGGAACGTTTCAATATAAAAAAATAACGAATAAAAACAATGACCGATATCCTTCAAAACCAAACGAGCCTTGTTTATTTTGAAGGATATACAAAGCTTATAAAATTTATCTTGAAAATTATCATGTCGCGCCTTAACTTCCAACCACTTGCACCCAAGGCAAAACCGGTGCCCACTCGGACGCTGGTTTTTTGCTAAAATCTCACCCTTAGGAATCCTTTTGGAACGCGTCCCTCTTAGCCACTACGCCGCACTCTTATCACAATATCTTCGCCCTTACTGGAAACGCGTTATTGTACTTGGCGTTTTCATGTTCTCTGGCATTGGCCTCAATTTGCTCAACCCTCAAATTGTTCGCTACTTTATCGACACCGCACAGGCCGACGGTGCCATCCGTGATCTCGTTTGGGCAGGCATTGCCTTTCTTGCCGTGGGCATTATTCGCCAAGGTGTGCAAATTGTCAGTTCCTACCTCGGCCAAGATGTGGGTTGGCGTGCCACCAACCAAATGCGCAACGATCTGGCCCACCATTGCCTCACCCTCGACATGGGTTTTCACCATCAGCACACACCAGGTGAAATGATCGAACGCGTCGATGGTGATACCACAGCCCTCTCCAACTTCTTCTCCCAATTTGTCATCCAAGTTATCGGCAGTGTGTTTTTTCTCCTTGGCGTACTCATTTTGGTCTACCGCGAAGACTGGCGCGTAGGCACCGCACTCACCATTTTTTCCGTTGTCGCCTTCTTCGTATTCAATCTTACACGCAATATAGCCGTGCCTATCTACACCGCCGAGCGCGAAAGTTATGCACGTCTCTACGGTTTTTTGGAAGAACGCTTGCTCGGCCTTGAAGACATTCGCACCAATGGCGCAGGCAATTATGCCATGAACCGTTTTTTCAATGTCAACAATGGCGTGTTTGCCCGCATCAAAAAATCGGAAGTCATGAGCGAAATCTTACGCGCCATCACAGGTATTATGTTTGCACTCGGATATGCACTGGCAATGGGCATGGGCATTTGGATGTATCAAGAAGGTACTTTTACCATTGGTGCTGTTTTTCTCGTTTTCAACTACACCTCAATGTTGCGCGAACCCCTTTTTCAAATCAGCCAACAAATCAACGAACTCCAACGTGCCACCGCTGGGCTCAAACGCATTGAAGAACTCCACCGCATTCAAACAGGCATTCAAGATGGCCACCAAAAATTGGTGGCCACACGCCCCTTAGGTGTCACCTTTGACAACGTCACCTTTGCTTACAACCCCAATGAAAACGTACTCAAAAACGTTACGTTCACCCTCGAACCAGGTAAAACACTGGGCCTTTTGGGGCGCACAGGCAGTGGCAAAACCACCATCACCCGCTTGCTCTTTCGTTTCTACGACATTCAAAGTGGGCAAATTCGTTTGGGTGATCAGCCCATCCAAAACATCCACCTCGATGACCTTCGCCAACACGTGGGCCTTGTGACCCAAGATGTGCAACTTTTTAATGCCTCTGTGCGAGACAATCTCACCCTTTTTAAACCCAGTGTTTCCGATGACAAAATCATCACCATCTTAGAAGAACTTGGGTTAAGCACGTGGTATCACGCCTTGCCCAATGGCCTCGACACCGAGCTCAGCACCGGAGGCAGTGGTCTGTCTGCTGGTGAAGCCCAATTGCTCGCCTTTACCCGTGTCTTTCTCAAAGACCCAGGCCTTGTCATTCTCGATGAACCGTCTTCACGCCTCGATCCTGCCACAGAGCAAAACATCAACCGCGCCGTAGAACGCCTCTTACAAAATCGCACAGGCATCATCATTGCTCATCGCCTCGATACCGTACAGCGCGTTGACAACATTCTCATTCTTGACCACGGAAACATCCAAGAATTTGGCTCCCGTTCAGAACTTGTCTCAAACCCCCATTCGCAATTTTCACGCCTACTCAAAACAGGCTTAGAGGAACTCATCACATGACCATGGGGCAAACCACATGGCGCCTCCTCAAGTATCGGCCTGGCCTCTTTTTGGCCACCATCTTTTTTCGGGGCATTGATGACGTGGCGCCATTTTTGGCAGGCGTGATCATGAAAAATTTCTTCGATGCCCTTACTGGCCAAGCCGAAGCCGACTTTGGCGCGTGGACACTGGTGGCCCTTTTTGTGGCCGTAGAAGTGGGTGATCGCATCGCCCTCTTAGGTTCGGCATATGCTTGGCCACGCTGGTGGTATGCCGTAGAAACCCTTCTGCGCAGAAACCTCATGACCGCCATTCTCGAAGTGCGCAATTTGGCGCACATTGCCAACGCTTCGGGCGAAGTCACCAACCGTTTTCGCGACGATGTGATGGGCATCATTCAATATCTTAACCGTTACATTCACATGTGGGGCAACCTCGTTTTTGCAGGGCTCGCCATCACCTACATGGCCAAAATTGATCCCTTTATCACGTTCATCACCATCATCCCAGCCATTTGTGTGGTCATTATTGTTGACTTTGCCCGCAAATACATCCATAAATATCGCACCGCCCAACGCATTGCCACCGAGCGCTCCACCAACTTTATCAACGAAATGTTTCAGTCTATTCTTGCCATCAAAGTGTCCAACACCGAAACCCACGTGACCGAGCATTTTCGCATCCTCAACGATGAGCGCCGCAAATCCACCCTCATTGACAACCTCTTTAATCAAATCTTAAGCTCCATCAACTTCAACCTCGGTCACATTGCCACAGGCGTGATCCTCATTCTTGTGGCACAAAAAATGAAATCGGGTTCATTCACCGTTGGCGACATGGCGCTTTTTACCACTTATGTCGGTCAAGTGGCACGCAGCGGTTCGCTCTTGGGCACCATTCTCACCAACCACAAACGCGCCGAAGTCTCTTATTTTCGCATGGCCCATACCATAGACGACATTCCTCGCGAGCGCATTTCAGAACACAATCCCGTCTATCTCAATCAAGAAGCCCCAGCTTTACATCTGCCTGCCCGAACCGAGAAAGACACGCTTAAAACACTCACCATTCGCAACCTTTCTCATACCTATGGCAAAACCAACAACGGCATTCACAACATTGACCTCACAGTGCCAGCAGGGTCTTTTACCGTTATCACAGGACAAATTGGCTCGGGCAAAACCACCCTCATTCGCACCCTCTTGGGTGTGCTGCCAAAATCAGAAGGCGATATTTTGTGGAATGGAGAATCTGTCACCGATCCCAAATCTTTCTTTGTGCCACCACGCTGTGCATACACCCCACAAATTCCACACCTATTTAGCGAAACCCTGCGCGACAACATTTTGCTTGGGCTTCCTGACGATCCCAAAACCATCGCACAAGCCATTCACAACGGCGTCATGGAAACCGATGTGCCCACCCTCGAAGATGGTCTCGACACCGTTGTAGGCCCACGAGGTGTCAAACTCTCTGGCGGGCAAATTCAACGCACAGCCGCCACACGCATGTTTATTCGCAACCCCGAGCTACTCGTTTTTGATGACCTTTCAAGCGCCCTCGACGTCGAAACCGAACGCATCTTATGGACACGCGTCTTTGAGCAAAAACAAGCCACCTGTCTTGTCGTGTCACACCGTCGCCCAGCGCTTCGCCGTGCCGATCAAATCATTGTTCTTAAAAACGGGCATATCGAAGCCGTGGGCACACTGGATGCACTCCTCGAATCGTGCGAAGAAATGCGCCAATTGTGGCAAGGAGAAGACACATGAAAATTTCATTTCACGCCGGTGATCTCAGCGAACAACACTTGCGATATGCCAAACAACTCGGTGCCGATGGCCTCACCTGCACCGCCAGTGTGATTCCCAACTACGCCGAAAAACGCGTGGTCAACATCGACGAACTCAACACGCTCCAAAAACACATCGCATCTTACGACCTCGAACTGCTCACGCTGCGCTTTCGCCCACAAGACACCTTTAATACCCTGTGTAACCCAGCAGATCGAGATCGCGAAATAGACAACATCTGTACCACCATTCGCGCCGCAGGAAAAGTGGGCATTCCCTTTGTGTATTACAACCTCACCCCGTGGCGCAGCCTCAACACCTCGTGGTCCAGCATCCCGTCATTACCCGCACTTAAAAAAGGTGACCTCAGCCACGGCTCTGGCCCAGGGCGTTATCACCTCGCCTCAGGACGCGGTCAAGCCGACTTACTCACCCACACGTCTGCCCGCGCAATTGAAGACATGCAAAGCGTGCCCGATAAAGAAAATGCACCCTATGGTCACATCAGTGCCGACGAACTTTGGGACCGCGTCCGTTACTTTTATGAGCGCGTCATTCCCACCGCCGAAGAAGCAGGCGTTAACGTAGGTGCACATCCCAACGACCCACCCGAGCCCATTTATAGGGGCGTAGAACAAATTCATCACACCGTAGATGGGCTCCAAAAACTCGTCGATCTTGTTCCCAGCGAACGCAGTGGCCTCCTCCTCTGTATTGGCACCCTTCACGAAATGGGCGACAATACCATGAACGCCATTGAACATTTCCTACAGCAAAAGAAAATCTTCCAAGTCCACTTCCGCAATCCCACAGGTACCGTTCCCGCAGGTTATTACCAAGAAGACTTTCTCGACCAAGGCGACCTCGACATGCACGATGTGATGCAACTGCTGTATAAATACAACTATCAAGGCAACATCGACCCCGATCACGCTGTGGGCATTGCAGGTGACAATGATGGACGTATCGGCTTTGCGTGGGAACTCGGTTACATCAAAGCACTCAGAGATGTGGTGATGAAAGGGTAGAAGAATAGATTCCAGAATTTGATGAAACAATGTCCAAGATCTATTAAAACATAAAATTACCCCTGCATTTATCATCATGCAGGGGTAATTTTTATTATTCCCTATTTAATAAAAAAAGCCAACCAAAGATGGTTGGCTTTTTTATTCTTAAAATGAAGAAGCAAGAAGCTTTTCATAAACACTAAAATGTTCACCTTCTCGTTCTTCAGGGTCAACGCGTTTTAACCAAAGCGCGCGGTTCTTTTTGCTCGGATTTATTTCATTCACAGGCCCTGCTTTTTCAGGATGAGGCCCATTCCAAATAACCTCACCATCTTGAAGAAAAATATAATTGCCTGCATATTTTTTTGTAAAATCGTTTTGATTGTCGCGATAATACAAAGCTTGTTCACAAGCTGTTTTTCGCAAAAGCGCAATGCCTTCTTCGCTGTTGAGTTCTTTCGAATTAAACTCAGCCAATGGGGCAACCAATCCACCCAAATCGTGATCAATCTCGTTCAAATCCACGGTGCCAAATCCGTGCTCAGCTGCCACAGCAATAGGGCTGCGATCCCGCCGATAAGGTGGATTAGGCCAATCAAGTGCAGGATCCGTTCCCATCAGGTGCGTACCACACGCATCCGTAGCAACAATGTGATCACCAGCTATCAGCGCATCACAAATGCGCCCTTCGCCACCCCACTCCATTTTCGACTGCCCCGTAAGCCCATCAATAATATTCAGACAAGGATTGGCAATTTGACCCAAATCGGGCAAAACGTAAGACAAGCGAATGGGGTGATGAAAATACGTGCGCACACGACCATGAGGCGGAATAGGCGGCAAACCAAACAGATTTTTAAGACACAGTGTAATCCCCATAAACGCGTGGCTCTTCATCTTTGCCAACGATACAAACGCATCGGCTTCACCAAGCGCAGCCGAAAGCTGATATTCGGAAAACATAATGCCGCCGCCAGGCACTTTGTATTGTGTAAAAGGTGGGTCACCCGCTTCGACGTAGGGGATTTTGTATTCCTCAAAAATCGCCCGCATATTAAAATCAGCCCCAGGGCGTTCCCCCACTGGTGCGGTACTCGTATCCAACACAAAAATATGCGCCTGTGTGCGTTCTCTTAACAAACGCAACACGCCGTGCAACACATCTTCATCCACCAATTCCTGACGACGCCCCCCAATGCGACGGATGTTATCCGTGCGCATTTGCATATTCACTTTAATGCCAATCTTCTTGGCTTTTTCGAGCTTATCCCAACTGCGCGTCAATGGTTCTGTCACCGTTTTGAGCTTTTGATAAATCTCTTCACGCGAAGCCTTATGACTGCAATGTGTTGCACGAACTTTATATGCTTTTTCTGTAGCCATTTGTTTTTCCTCAATAAAAGTGTGTGCACATAATTTACGATGAAGCACAGATGCTTCAAAGACAAAATATAGAAACACTCTTTAAGAAAAAAATAAAAAACACATTATGATAACACCTGCACTTTTTCCCTGTGGGAAAATACCC
The DNA here is from genome assembly GCA_038279365.1 of Candidatus Latescibacterota bacterium. Classification (GTDB taxonomy): domain Bacteria; phylum Latescibacterota; class UBA2968; order UBA2968; family UBA2968; genus JABIFK01. Next base: position 27,034 of record JAYODI010000017.1, read on the forward strand.
AAAACAGGAACTAATAACTTCATATTTTTGTAAACGAATTTTTAAATTTTGTACTTTTCACGCTCCTTTTTAAACCCTATCATATACCCATTCACACAACCAAAGGAGCAACAAATGAAAATTGATCTCACAGGAAAAGTCGCCCTCATTTCGGGTGCATCGCGCGGCATTGGCCGTGGCATTGCCATTGAAATGGGCAAAGCAGGTGCAAACGTCACCATCAACTGTCGCACCCACCCCGACGAAGCCGAAGAAGTCGCCGAAGAAATTCGCAAAGCAGGTTCTCAAGCTCTCGTTTATCAGGCAGACGTTTCAGACCGCACGGCCGTTAACGCCATGGTTCAAGCCACCGTCGAAAAATTTGGCCACCTCGACATTGCCGTCTCCAACGCCTACTACTCCAAACGCCAACCCTTTCTCGAACTTGAACTCGACGGTGCACACAGAACTCTCGACGTCACGTTTTGGGGTGCGTTTCACATTGCGCAAGCAGGTGCCCAACAAATGGCCAAACAAGGCAACGGGGGCGCCATTCTTTTTATCAGCTCTGTTCTCTCCAAAATACCCATGAAAACATCACTCCCCTACAACGCCGCCAAAGCAGGCATCAATCAAATGTCGGCCACCATTGCCAACGAACTCACCGATCACCGCATCCGATCTAACGTGATCACGCCCGGTTACATCGACACACCCGGCGAACGCCAATTTGCCACCGATGAACAAATCAAAGAAGCCGCCAAAGACATACCGTGGAAACGCCTTGGCACCCCCGAAGACATCGCAAAGGCAGCCACATTCTTATGCTCCGATGCCGCCGATTACATTACGGGAACCATCCTAAACGTCGATGGTGGGTTTTGTTTGAAATAATCTTACCCTCAACCCAAAACATCATCAATCTACAAATAAATAAGGGCGAAAGATCTAACCGATCTTTCGCCCTTTTGAAAAGCAAGGCTCTGATTCCCGCTTCTCCCCCTAAGGTCTGTGTGTGACTAATCGTCCCAAGACAACGCGCCCGCACTTTGATAATCGGTCACGCGTGTTTCAAAGAAATTCTTTTCTTTCACAATATCAATCGTCTCACCCATCCAAGGGAATGGATTTTTGGAACCGTAAACACCAGCCAAACCAATGCGCTCCAAACGACGATCTGCAATAAACTGCACATATTCACGGAACATCTTCTCATTTAAACCCATCACACCTTCGGGCAAACAATCTCGTGCGTAGCGCACTTCATATTCCACAGCTTCATTGACCATATCATAAACATCGCGTTGCAAATCGTGTGTCCAAACACCTGGGTTTTCAACTTTAATGGTATTGATCAAATCAATGCCAAAATTCAAGTGAATCGTCTCATCACGCAAAATATATTGGAACTGTTCTCCGATGCCCGTCATCCGATTTTGGCGGTGGAAAGACAAAATCATCACAAACCCACTATAAAAGAAAATGCCTTCCATAATCACATAAAAACCAACCAAGTTTTTGATAAACTTTTGCATCCCCTCAATAGATTCAGTCGAAAAATTGGGATCCAATACATCAGCTGTCAATTTCATCACAAACTGGTCTTTGCCCTGAATAGACGACACTTCGTGATACATGTTAAACACTTCGCGACCATCCAACCCCAACGACTCCACAATGTAGTGAAACGTGTGTGTATGAATGGCCTCTTCAAAAGCTTGGCGCAACAAATATTGGCGTGCTTCCGAATTGGTAATGTGCTTAAAAATTGCCAGCACAATATTGTTGCCTACCAAACTTTCACCTGTGCTAAAAAAGCCCAAATTGCGCAAAATCACTTGGCGTTCGGCATCGGTTAACGCATTGGTACGCCACAATTCAATGTCGCGCTGCATCGGTACTTCAGTTGGCATCCAATGGTTCGCACAACCATTCAAATAATGTTCCCAAGCCCAGTCATACTTTAAAGGCATCAGTTGATTGACATCCACTTGTTTGCAATTGAGCAAACGTTTGTCTTCGGCTTTAAATGGTTTTTTCAAATCATAGGCTTCGCCATTGTCCCCGCAGCATCCCGTGCTCGTATGCACCTCTTCAGCGTCTGCCGTTTCTACCTCATCTTCAAATGTTAACGTATCGGCCATATTCAATCACTCCTCAGGTTCAATCAACAAAAAATAAGTGTCTCGACATATCAGGCAAACGGCAAATGTGAAACGGCAAAAACATCAAACCAACACCTAAACACAATAACAGCTACACGTTTGCCATTTGCCGTTTGCCGTCTCAACCTTATTGACACGCTTCACAAGATCCATCGGTAATATCACAAGCCACAGGCGTGGGTTGTTTGGGTAAGCGCTCAGATGCAGGGGGTGTTGCCACCTCGTCACGATTCACCTGCACATCACCCGAAGCAGACTTTGAACGCATCCAACGCGGTTGCACACCACGCCGGTTAATATCCATCGTAGACTTTTCAACTTGTGTGGCCGCAATTGAGCGCAAATAATACGTCGTTTTTAAACCGCGCACCCAAGCCAGTTTGTACATATCATCCAACGCCTTGCCACTGGGGGCGGCAATATACAAGTTGAGCGACTGGCCCATATCAATCCACTTTTGACGGCGGCTGCCACAATCAATCACCCACTGAGGGGCCACTTCAAATGCCGTGCGATACAAAGCCTTCAAGTCATCAGGCACCCGATCAATTTCGGCCAAAGAACCATCAAAATACTTCAAATCATCCACCATCTGATCGTCCCAAATACCGTGGGCTTTTAAGTCTTCAACCATATAGGTGTTCAATACCGTAAAGTCACCCGACAAATTGGCCTTCACAAACAAATTGCGATACGTGGGTTCAATCGATTGCGTCACACCCGAAATGTTTGAAATCGTTGCCGTAGGTGCAATGGCCATCACGTTGCTGTTTCGCATGCCGTGTTTGGCCAACGATTTGCGCACCACATTCCAATCCAAGCGCACCGACATATCCACTTCAAAATGTGAACCACGTTCTTCGGCCAACAATTTCAAAGTATCAATGGGCAACATGCCACGGTCCCACTTAGAGCCTTTATACGACTCGTAGGTGCCACGCTCTTCGGCCAATTTGGTGGATGCCAAAATTGCATAATATGAGATCAATTCCATGCTCTCATCGGCAAATTCAACCGCACCATTCGAATCATAAGGCAAACGCAACTTGTAAAGCGCGTCTTGAAAGCCCATCAACCCCAAACCAACTGGGCGATGGCGTTTGTTTGAGTTGGCCGCTTCTTCTGTTGGATAGAAATTGATATCAATAACATTGTCCAACATACGCAACGCCGTAAAAATCGTGTCTTCCAACAGCTCGCGATCCAAACCACCATCTTTTAAATGTGCCACCAAGTTCACCGACCCCAAGTTGCACACTGCCGTTTCGTCACGGCTGGTATTGAGCAAAATTTCCGTGCACAAATTGGAGCTGTGAACCACACCTTTGTGATCTTGGGGCGAACGAATGTTAGATGGATCTTTAAAAGTGATCCACGGGTGACCCGTTTCAAAAAGCATCGACAACATTTTGCGCCACAATTGTACGGCATCAATCTGGCGGTATTGGCGCAGTTCACCTGCTTCGGCCTTTTTTTCATATTCCACATATTTCGCTTCAAATGCTTTGCCATATAAATCGTGTAATTCAGGTACTTCATCGGGGCTAAACAACGTCCAAGTAGACTTTTCCATCACGCGCTTCATAAACAAGTCAGGAATCCAGTTGGCCGTGTTCATGTCGTGTGTTCGACGGCGGTCATCCCCCGTATTTTTGCGCAATTCCAAAAAGTCTTCCACATCCAAATGCCATGTTTCCAAATAAGAACACACCGCACCCTTGCGTTTGCCACCTTGGTTGACTGCCACAGCCGTGTCATTCACCACTTTCAAAAAGGGAATCACACCTTGGCTTTTGCCATTGGTGCCCGCAATATAAGAATTCGTTGCCCGCACATTGGTCCAGTCATTGCCCAAACCACCAGCCCACTTTGACAACTTGGCATTGTCAGACACCATTTTGAAAATGTGTTCCAAATCGTCTTGCGCCGTAGACAAATAACAAGACGACAGTTGTGGGTGGAGCGTGCCCGAGTTAAACAAGGTGGGCGTGGCCGATACAAAACGGAAACTCGACAACACTTCGTAAAATTGAATGGCGCGATCTTCTTTATTTTCTTCATCTACAGACAAACCCATCGCCACGCGCATCCAGAAAAATTGAGGCGTTTCAATGCGGCGGTCATTCACGTGCAACAAATACCGGTCATAAATCGTTTGCATGCCCAAATATTCAAAATCTTGATCCCGCTCAGGTTTTAAAGCCGCGGCCAATTTGCCCAAATCGAAATCGCGCAACACCGGGTCGAGGCGATCATTTTCAATGCCCGTTTCGATAAATTTGGCAAAACCTTCACGACAAGCTTTATCCACATCTTCAACAATGGGTTTCATACCCAACGCGTGGCGATAAATCACGTTCAACAAAATGCGCATAGACACTTTGCCATAAGCAGGTTCTTTTTCCACACGGCTGCGCGCAGCCAAAATCATCGCCCGTTCAATATCTGAGGGTTGAATATCATCATATAAAGAACGATAGATTTCTTCCAACAAATCTTCGGCATCTACACCTTCAAAACCATCACAAACCGTAAAAATTTCAGCCCGAATACGATTGGCATCTAAAGGTTCACGCTTGCCGTCAGCCGTTTTGACACGCAACTTAGGCGCATTGGGATCAGCAGGTGTTTCTTCACCGCTCAACACACGCGCTTTTTTGTGATCTTCACGATAAACAATGTAACGACGGGCAACCGTAAAGTGACCTGCACGCATCATCTGAATTTCAACTTTGTCCTGAATGCGCTCCACATCCACCGCATTTTCAGGGTCACGCAAGTTACTCGACACATCTGCAATCACAGTATCTGTAATATCTGAAATATCGCCTGCAATCTTAGGTGGCAAAGCTTGCCCTTCGGGAAGCCCTAATTCTGCTCTAAAAGCAGCAGAAATTGCGCGCTCAATAAGAGAACGATCAAATGCCACAATGCGACCATCACGTTTGCGCACCATAAAATCAACTGATGCTTGTACGGCTTCTTCTACTGCCTCGACCATGCGTGCCTCCTGAGTGCAACGGGTGGAATAAGAAAACGTCTGGGCGCACGAATCCATATTCCAAAAAATGAATAAGAGACCATCTCCCACAGACGCCACACTGTGGGAAATCTCAAAACTTGAATATTCGTAGGGAAAGGGAGAAACGGGGGAACAAACGCAGGTAAAACTCGCGGTCAAAAGACCCTATGCGCAGAATTGGGGAAAAACCACATAAAGATCTTTTTAACCGGCGACAAAACGAGCTTTGAAAGGGGGCTCTCAAAGCTCAAATCATTGTTTTATCAACGGCTTCCAAAAATCAGCCTACGTATCGCTCGAATGGTGTGCGAGACACACCACGTTTCACAAGGTGAACACAATATATGGTGGTTTTCGTTAAAAGTCAACACAAAATGTATGCAACCACTCACATTACACAATTGCTTGTATCTGCGGAATTTAGGTCTAAAAGTGTCCGATTTTGGGACACTTTTAGATCATGTAAATGATCCTCAGACCCAAACCCAAAAAAAAATTTACAATTCGACACCCATCATTTTGGATCTGAAAAACAATCCTCCAACAAATCAAATTAACATCAAAAACAAGACTTATATATATGGTGTATTTACTATAAGAATTTTTACACAATATTGCGCCATCTGACACTCAAAACCCATTGACGCACGTCAAAACCGTTTGTAGTTTGCATCTTTTCTACCCCAAAAACACCTGCCCCAACGCACTTATCCCTAAAAATCCAAATCAGCGAGTCGCCATGTCCAATCAAACCGTCATCATCGCCACCGTACAAACTGGGCGCACCTCCCAAAACCTGGGCCTTGAAGCCAACTTTAACCTACTGGCCCACCAAGCACGCCAAGCCACAATAGCCCGCCCCGACCTCATCGCCTTTCCCGAATACACCATTTCAGGCTGGCCCTATCCACCAGAAGACATCATCAACAGCATTGCCGAACCCATTCCAGGAAACGGCACGTGGTACTCACGTTACCAAACACTCGCCCAAGAACTCAAAACCCCTCTTCTCTGCTGGTTGGTCGAAACCGAAAACAACCAACTTTACAACACCGCCTTTATACTCAATGCATCGGGTGAATATGTGGGCAAATACCAAAAAGTGCACACCAACCTCGGCGAACAAACCTGGTGGGGGTGGTCACAAGGCCCATCTTTTGTCCCTATTGAGCTCAATGGGGTCAAATATGGCATCAGCATTTGTGCCGATATGTGGTTCCCCGAAACCGTGCGCTGCTGGGAACTCGTTGGTGCCGATATCGTCATTCACATTTCTATTGCCGACGATATGAGCCACCTGATTCCCGCCCGCGCCTTCGATTCCGAATTGCCCATTGTGGCCGCCATCTACAACGGTGGATCTTATGCCGTTGATGCTCAAGGCAACCTCATCAGTAAGCTCTCAGCCCATCATCCTGGTTGGATGGCATTCCACCTTCAGCCCTTTTTGGAGCGTACCGCAAACAAATATGGTGGTCAGTGGGTTCCCAAAAAAGGCAACCAAAATATGCGCAACATATCAGCCTATTCGCCCTTAGTCGATCCAACCACACGCCCGCCTTGGACAGATATATTTCGCGACAAAGACGGCAATCCACAAACAAGAGACCAGCTCCAAATACGCTTTAAAGGGCGCTACGACGCCAACGACCCCACGCCCCAATAACCCCCTTTTGCATTGCACAGACATATTTCGTACTCTATATTCCTTTAACATCAACACTTTAAGGATACCCATTTATGAGTACACAATCCCACCACACCACCGACCGCGTTACATTTGCCCGCAACTTAGGATGCTTCGATGCCACCATGATCGGCATTGGTGCCATGATTGGAGCGGGCATTTTTGTGCTCACAGGCATTGCCGCTGGTGAAGCAGGCCCAGCCTCCATTCTGGCATTTGCCCTCAATGGGTTTGTCACCCTCCTCACGGCCTTTTGTTATGCCGAGCTGTCCTCTGCCATTCCAGAAGCAGGTGGGGGGTATTCTTATGTCAAAAAAGCCTTTCCTGGCCACATCGGGTTTCTAGCAGGTTGGATGCTCTGGTTTGCCTACACGGTAGCCTGCTCGCTCTATGCCTTAGGGTTTGCCGGTTATTTTTGGGAGTTCTTCCACAAATATCTACCCGATATCAGCCACACCATCCAACACGCCATCGGTGTCAACCCGTCCATAGCCATCATCACCATCATCATTTGTGTCTTTTTTGTTTGGCTCAACATCCGTGGCACCGAAGGCGCTGGCAAAGCCGAAAACATCATCACACTGGCCAAAGTTGCCGTCTTGCTCGTCTTTATTGCCTATGGCATATCACACATCATTGACACACCCGAGCAATCCTTTAAAAACTTTCAGCCCTTTCTTCCCAAAGGTATGGGCGGTGTGCTCGTGGCTATGGGGCTTACCTTCATCGCCTTTGAAGGGTATGACCTCATCGCCACCGTTGCCGAAGAAATCAAAGACCCCGAAAAAAACATTCCCAAAGCCACCTTCATCTCTCTTGGCGTCACCATTGTCATTTATTTGCTCATCCTCTTTGTTTGTTTGGGTGCCGTACAACCCGAAGTAGGGTCGTCTTGGGAATTTCTCGGAGCCTATCAAGAAACCGCCATTGTCAAAGCCGCCGACAGCTTCATGCCAGCCTTTGGCGTGGCCACCATCGTCTTTGGTGGGTTATTATCCACCATGTCGGCCCTCAACGCCACCGTAATCGCTTCAAGCCGTGTGGCCTTTTCTATGGGCCGAGACCGCTGGTTGCCCAGCATGGTAGGCATCATTCACCCCACAAAACGCACCCCTCACATCGCCATTTTGGCCACGGGGGGCATTTTGTTGGCCATTGCATTAATTTTGCCCATCCAAGTGGTCGGTTCTGCCGCAAGCCTTATGTTTTTGCTCACCTTCACCTTGGTCAATCTCTCACTTATCGTATTGCGCCGCCGTGAACCCGGCATTGTACGCCGATACAAAATTCCACTCTTTCCGTGGTTACCCCTTACCGCAGCAGCCTCCAATCTCTTTCTCGCAGTTTATCAATTTCAATTTGACCCATTGGCTTGGTATGTGGCCATTGCGTGGATCATACTGGGTTTGTTGGCCTATGCCCTTCATTTTCGAACAGCCGCAGGAGAAGATCAACCCCGCGTACTCGAAGCTTTGCCCCTTGATATTTCGCAAACGGCCTACCGAGTGCTCGTCCCCTTAGCCAATCCCAGCAATGTCAAATCACTACTCGATATTGCCACCCCCATTGTACGCGCCAGAAATGGCGAAATTCTCGCCAGCACCGTCATACAAGTGCCCATTCAATTGCCCATCCACCAAGGCATGACCTATATCGATCAACGCATGCCTCTGCTCAATGCCGCAAGAGACTATGGGCAAACCAACGATATTCCCATCACCTCAGACATTCGCGTGGCCCACCAAATTGAAGAAGGCATTCTCTCTGCCGCCAATGACGAACCCGTAGACCTCACCCTGATGGGTTGGAAAGGATACACCACCACAGGCGAACGCGTCTTTGGCGAAATTATTGACCAAGTGGTACACCGTGTGCGTGGAGACATTGCCGTGGTGCGCCTACGCGGAGAGCCCCCATTCAAACGCATTCTTTTTCCCACAGCAGGTGGCCCCAACACAGAGTTTGCCGCCGAGCTCATTGCTCCCCTCGTTAAAGCATGGGGCGCACAAGTCACCGCGTGCAACATCATTCCCGAAGAGGCCAATGCCCAGCAAGAACGCGACGCCAAAGGCTGGATTCAACGCACCTTGCGCAATGTAGACCTTGGCGATGTTGAACACCGCATTGTGCGATCCAACATCATCGCAGACGGCATCATCAGCGCAGCAGATGGACACGATCTCGTCGTACTGGGTGCCGCAGTCACAGGCTTGTTCCAACAACTCGTGTTTGGCGAAATCCCCGACCGCATTGGTCGATATGCACCCATCTCCGTCATGCTCGTTAAACGCCGCGAAGGTCCCGCCAAAGCGTGGTTACGCCGCCAAATCAGCTAATCATCCATATCGAAACAATCCAGACAATAAAAAAGCGTGTGAGCAAATGACTCACACGCTTTTTTATTAAACCATCAAGATCAAAATTGTCATGACCCATTCTGTCTTGATGAATATCACTGGATTTTGTCATAAAACCCCTTATTTTGATCGTCAGTAAAATCCACAATGAATATCTATATGACTTTCATAAACAAAAGGCCGTCAAAAGGATTCACCATGCAATTTACACCCGAGCAACTTAAAAAATACAATGAACAAGGCTACGTCATTATCGACTGCCCATTTCCTCAAACCCTAACAGACAAATGCCTTGAAGCCGTTGAAAAAGTAGCCGAAGAACCCAAGCCCGAAGACGATGACAAAATGAACCATCATCGCCTACGCCCCCAAATGCCCAACTCGTATTGGAGCAAACTTGATCATTCACTCCCTTTCCTCCAAATAGAACTGCATGCCGAAATCGTCGAACTGATTCGCCAACTTGAAAACGACTCAGACGTCTATTATCGCAACGGTGGCATTAATGAACTCGCCCCAAACCGTTCGTTCCTTTGGCATCGCGATTCAGAATGGGATTATGTCGAATTCATGCACTACTTTTCTGGGTCCACAAGAGAAAACGGCTGTCTCCGCGTCGTACCCGGCAGTCACATAGGCCCCGTAGACCCCTTTACCAAACAAGTCGAAGACCTGCGCAAACAACACGGCCATCACAATCCCAAAACAGGCCAATCCATCCCCGATGTCGAATTACCCAATGAAGTCTCACTCGAACTCTCCCCCCACCAACTACTCGTGCGCAGTTCCCGCATCTACCACGCCACCTGGGTCAACCAAACCGAGCAAAGCCGCCTCATGCATCACTGGCTCTTTCGCCCTGCCAAAGAAGCCAATCACCGCTTTCACTTTGAACAATGCCTCACCCCCGAACTCATAGCCCAACTCACACCCGAGCAAAAAGAAGTGCTCTGGCTCAACCGCACATTCGACATTGATCCCAAATATGCCAAAGAACAAGAACGCGAAAATGGCAAAGTTTTTTGGTCTGTGGTATGAACAACACAAACGGCAAATGGCAAATGGAAAACGTGAAGTCATCACCGTCTTGGGGTAGTTGGGTTGGGCCTTTTGCCGTTTCACATTTGCCATTTGCCTGTCTAACCCTCTGCGTTCACCTCTGCGTGCTTTTATCCCTCTCCCACGCCACCCCCATCATTCGCAACATCACCATCGAAGGCAACACGCGCACACGCACCGAAATTATTCAGCGAGAGCTCATTTTCCAATCGGGGCAACCTCTCGACACCCTCAAAACAGCCGAAACAGAACGCAACTTACGACGCTTGTATTTCCTTGGCAATGTCGCCCTTCACATCCAACAAGACAGCCTTTTTGCAGACATCACCATTCGCGTCAAAGACCTCTATGCACGCGCACTCTCACCGCTCTTAGAAGGCAACAAAAACGAACTCAGTTACGGCATCACCGCATTAGACTTCAACTTTTTAGGGCGTGGGCAAATTACCCAACTCACCGCATTTCACGATGCCGTTACAGGCAACAGTGCACGGTTTTACTATCACAATCCACGCCTAAACGGCTCACATTACGCCATCACATCCAACACAGGCATAGCCGACGAAGGCCATCATCTGATCCTCTCGCTCACCCATCCATTTTACACCCTCGATACCCCTTGGAACTATGGGTTCAGCATCTATAACCAAGAGCAAATCCAACGTCGCTATCGTGGCGGAATCTTGGCAGACAAATACAACGACCGCATCTCAGGTGGCAATCTCTGGGTCATTCGCTCCTATGGCAAAACCATCAAAGCCCGACCCGGTTTGCAACTGAGCATCTCAGACCAAAAATTCACGCCCGAAACAAGCTACACCTACAGCCCCAAAAACCGCCGTCGCATCTTACCCGCATTCACATTTACCTTGTGGAAACCCCACTACGAAAAACAGGTCTTCGTACGACAATTGGGTCGCACCGAAGACCTGCAAATGGGCAGCAGCATCTATACACGGTTAGGCATCTCAAGTAAAATGCTTGGCTCCGATCAAAACCATCTTTTCTATACCCTGCAAGTTTCCCCCCGTTACAAACCCACAGAAAACACATTTCTTTTTGCTCACTTTTCACTCAGCGGGCGATATCAAAACAGCACCTACACCAATCTCTTTTCGCAAGCCGAACTCACATTTTACACACGCATCAACAACATACATACGCTCGCCTTTCGCGCCCGCTATAACACCCTATCACGCCCAGAAGACAATGACCAGCTCCTCCTCGGTCTCAACCGTGGCCTACGCGGTTACCTCCCACGGCGTTTTGATGGCACACGCCGCTACACACTGAACATCGAAGCCCGCCCCACACTCTATCAACACCGCACATTCATTGTTGGCTCTGCGTTCTTCGTCGATACCGGAGATGCCTGGACACCCCACCAAACATCCCCCACATTCAACACCGCCGCAGGTTTGGGCCTTCGTTTTGCCGCCAGCAATGTCTACGACCAACCCATTCTCCGCACCGACCTTGCCTATGCCATCCAAGATCGTGCTTGGCAAATCTCTCTCGGTCTTGGACATTATTTCTAAACCCATTTATATCTGGTCAATACAGCATTAGTTTGTCATATTTCAAAATAAAAACATCCATCTGGAGATCCTCTTTGAACGAATCGCTACACTACCTGATCGAGTATGGTTACATCATTCTCTTCATCGGCGTTCTTGTCGATCAAATCGGCATTCCACTTCCCGTCTTGCCACTCCTTCTCACAGCCGGTGCCCTATCGGGAACAGGTCAACTCGACCTTTTATCCATCATTCTGCTATCCGCCAGTGGTTCTTTTTTGAGCAACATCTTCTGGTATGAAATGGGGCGATGGAAAGGAAAGGCCATTCTCGGTTTGATCTGTAAAATTTCATTTGAACCCGATTCTTGTGTCCGTCGTACAGAAGACACGTTTTTACGACATGGCAAAGGCTCTTTGCTTCTTGCCAAATTTGTCCCCGGCCTCAATGCCGTCGCAGCACCCGTGGCGGGTGTTTTCAAAATGTCTCGTGTTGTCTTTTTGTTTCTCAATGGCCTAAGCGCCATACTATGGGCAAGCAGCTTCATAGGTCTGGGTTATTTCTTTCACAGCCAATTGGAAGAACTGCTCGAAATTGCACTCAACCTCAGTGGCAGTCTGGCCACCGTTGTGATTGCCCTGCTCATCATATATGCCGCTTATAAATACGTCCGTCGCTACTTCATGATCCGCACCCTGCGTGTCTCTCGCATCACCCCAGAAGAGCTCAAACAAAAGCTCGATGAACAAACAGACGTAACCATTATTGATTTACGACACGCCTTAGACCTTAAAAACACATCCAAAACATTGCACAATGCCCTGCATATAGCACCTCATGAACTAAACACCCGATATCACGAAATTCCCAAAGATCGTGAAATTATCCTGTTTTGCACATGACCAAACGAAGCAACCAGTGCCCGTGTGGCACTCAAACTCAAACGCTACGGCATCACAAAAGTACGTCCACTTGCAGGTGGTCTCAATGCCTGGATAGAAAAAGGATTTCCTGTAGACATCCTCAAACCGTCTTAATTCATTTTTACAAATGAGATCACCATGTCCATACCCATCCAAATTCCCGAAAAATTATCTCGCAATCAAAAATGGGCCGATTGGCTCGCTGAATTGCCAGACATCCTCGCCTCATGTGCAAAAAAATGGCATCTCAATATCGAAGCACCCATGACCGAAGACTATGCCGAAATGGGCTACGGATATATCACACCCGCCACACAACAAAACGGCACCGAGGTCGTACTCAAAATCATCCCCCCAAACCTAATCGCAGAATTGAGAGAACGACAGGCACTGCAACTATGCGATGGCAAAAGCACCATCAAACTCCTCGGTTACGATGACAAATTAGGCACCATCATGATCGAACGTGCGCGTCCAGGCATTCCCTTATCCGTCAACACAGACGACGAAGAAAACACGCGCATCGCCTGTCATCAGATGAAAAAATTTTGGCGACTCCTTCCTACAAAACACAACTTTATATCAACCGATTACGAAATCGAAGGCTTTGAAAAATTGCGCAAAAAAAACAACGGCACCACGGGCAAATTTCCCGAAAAATGGGCCACGCGTGCAGAAACACTTTATGCAGAACTCATGGCCACAAGCACACAAACCGTTCTTCTTCATGCCGACTTGCATCACTACAACATCTTAAGTGCCACACGCGAACCGTGGCTCACCATTGATCCCAAAGGCTATTATGGTGACCCGGGTTACGAAGTCGGTGCCTATTTGGCCAACTATCCCGAAGAATCATGTAATGGACAAGACCGAAATGAAATCGACGTGCGCCGCATCCACATCATGATCAAAGAACTCGACCTGCCATCTGATCGCGTGATCAAGTTTGGCGTCGTATTGGCCTGTATCTGGGCAAGGTGGAACATAGATGACCCAGAGGAAGGTTGGCGTGAATCTATCAGACGTGCCGAAGTTTTGGATGGTTTAATTTAGAGAAGAATTCATATATGTTTTACCCATAAGCCCCTTTTTTATGTCGTCCCAAAAACCTTTGCAGCCGCTCATCAGCACCCTGCCACACATCGTCGGGCATTCGATAGTCAATAAATGGATACAACCGCTGAGCAATAACCCGCTGGCTATAGACCACCGAGCCCACATAACGAACCTGATCTGATATATTCTTACGCCCTCGATGCCATACCTGATTGTGAAACATCACCATATCACCTGGTTCGCCCAACAATGACACGGGGCCTTGTCCATCAAATTCGGGTACCCCTTGTGGATCAGCAGGACGTCGGCCCGAATAATGACTGCCTGGCACCACCTCTGTAACACCATACTTCACATCATCAACACGGCTCAAAGGAAACAGTGCATTCAACACAAAACATGGCAACCTCAATCGCGCATCGTGCCGAGGAATGTCATCTGGCAATGGAAAATGAACCCGATCATCCACATGCCAACCTCCTCCTTGACCGGGTTCATAACGCAATGCATTTTGCGACATCATATGACAATCATCACCCAAAATTGCTTCAGCCAAACTCGCCACAGGTTCTCGTGTGATCAAATCGCGAAAGTTGATATCATACTCATACATCCGCATCATACTTATGCCACGAATATGATCACCAGATTCCTCGTGCATTTTAGGATCTTGAAATTTGCGTTCCATCAATTCACGAAGCACGTCTACTTCTTTCGCCGTCAAAATACCCTTCAAAAACAAATACCCATCGCGATGAAACTGCGCCACAAGTTCTCGTGTTTTGTCTGCATCAAATGGCGCCACATCTTTTTTTATGACACGCTCAACTGTTGTATACATATCTCATCCCTTATTGGGCCATGCCCGAAATAAGCCGCGTTGATCATCCGTATATCTTGCAAACGTTTCTTCAGTTACAAACGGAGGTTCATCCATTGTTGCAATATTTTGCGACATCATCCAATACGGCCCATATCCCACATGAATCGTTTTACGCACCTGATCCGAGCGATTGGTCAATCCGCCATGTCTTAAATGCTCTGTAAAAAAGATCGCATCACCCGCCTTCACTTCCAACCCAATCATGCCAGGCTCCACATCGGGGTCATTGTCATATGGGCACTTCAAATTGCCCTTATGCGTCCCAGGCACCACACAAAACGCACCCTGCTCATTGGTCACATCGTGAATAAAATAAACCATCCGCACCATCAAACAATTGATACCACCCTCAAATGAATATCGATACTTACTGTTATCGGGCCGGTTGCCACCATGACTGCGTGAGGCATTGCCTCTGTATCGAATGCGAATCTCCGAATTGTTAATCGTTGGACGACTGCGTACCACCGCCTTCACATAAGCCATCGTTTTTTCATGATTCACCAACACATCAAATGTCGAATCCGCATTCCAAAAATCTTCAACAATCAATGTCTTGCCTTCTTCATTTGAACCCTGAACATGATACCCCTTCTCTTCATTGACATGATATTCAGGCCCCCAAGCACTCACCAATCGAGGCGGTTTGTTCACATTGTCCAAAGCATGAGCCTCCAACGCATCCACAGCCCGTCGCAAAGCATCAACCTCATGACCGGTCAACATATTCTCAATCACAATATACCCTTGCCGATCAAACTCATACTGTTCAACTTCGTTCATAAAAACTCCATTTATTTTAATCGTAAAATTTCACGCTGATCATCAGAAAGCGGTTCCATCACCCGATCACTAAAATGCAAACCTTGGCCTCCCCAATCGGGCATATAGCCCGTGCTGTAACAATAATACAACGTTCGCCTTCGCCGCCCAGATACATTCACCATAGAACCATGTGTCAACGCTTCTGTAAAAATAATCGCATCACCCGCTTTTGCAGACACTGGCACCAAAGCCGGATTTTCATCGGGGTGATTGCCCCACGGTTTCGGAAAATTACTCTTGTGCGCTCCCGGAATCACAGCAAAACAACCATCTTCAGCATCACAATCCAACAATGGAAAAACCGCCTTTGTCAAGGTAGACATCATCTGCCCATTCTCACACCGGTATTGGCACTTGGGAATCATGGGCGTACCGTGCATATGCAGCCCCGTATACCCACCACCCCACCTATAAATGGTGTACGTATGATTTAACCGATACGGCCCACCCGTCACCGTCTTTACCACATCCAACACCTCAGGCAAATCAATCAACGGAATAAAAGCCGAATCACCCTCTAAAATATTCGAAATATACAACTCTTTCTCTGTCTTCGGTTTGCCCAAGCACAACGGTTCAGGAAATGCGTTGGGGTCCATTTCTTCAAACCGATCCAACGCCTTATGGCATGCATCCATCACCTCATTGGGCACCACATTTTCCAACACAATATACCCCTGCAAATCGAACACATACTTTTGCTCATCCGTCATAAATGATTCCTCATTGCTTTTCATAAAGTGTAATGCTCACCTGCGTTCCCGGAAAATTTCCCGACGGATGTACATACGTTCGATTGCCACGAATATACACCCGCTCATCCCCAGATCGTATATGCAAGCTCCCCCCATTGTCCTGACAAATCTGCCCCACAATATACAACCCCAACCCACGTGTATCGCCCCGCGAAAACTCCTTTTGCACCGCCATCTTAATTGCCTGCCCATGGCTCCACGCAGACGTATCGTGTTTGCTCGACAAACTCTCCCGAATCCCAATACCCAAATCACACACGCCAATAATCGCAAACTTCTTCTTAAGCTTATGGTTGATATACCGCTGCGCCACCACAAAACCCTTATCCCCACTGTGATCAATAATATTGTGGCACAACTCTGCCACCACATTTTTAAACCCCGTAATCTCCCGCACCGTATAATGCAACTCTTCACTCAAAATCGCACCCACCCGCTGTTCAATCACACCCAACACTGTCTCAATATCCACCTTCTGCTCAATCGACATCACCTCCAACAAACGCTCATTATGAACAGGTGGGCGTTCCGTTTGCGGCGTGCCTTCCAACGTGGCATAAGCCGCCAAAGATTCAAACACCTTCATACGCGTCAAATAACTCACCACATCGGGGTCCGATGGCAACCGACACGTCATGTCCCAATACCGCGTACTCAAATGACGTCCAATCAAACACAAAATCCCCATCCCATAAGGATCTACAAACCCCAACTGCGACAAATCCAACACAATATTGTCTTCGCGTCGCTTTTGCATAAACGCATCCAAATCGCGCATTACAGCATCACACGACACAGCCGACAAATTATTTTCTGTAATCGCCAACGTATTGTCCAAAATCATACCGCCCCAATCGTTCAATTTTAAGTCACCCAAACCCCATTACAATGTATGGTTAACGCCATAAGATCAAGCATTTTGTATCACCCTCATCACACCCAAACCATGCGATCCATTTTTAACTTCAAAAGACCTCTCCAAAACCGTATTTTATACCCATCATTCATAATCTCTTTTACAAGGAGTGTCACCGTGAGCAGCCTCGCCGAAATATATCCCTATCTCAAAACCCTCCACATCCTCTCCATAACCCTTTGGATGCTGGGCATGTTATATCTCCCTCGCATCTATGCCTACCACACCGAAACACTTTCTGGCTCAGAAGCAGACACCGCCTTCCAAACCATGGAAACACGTCTCCTCAAAAGCCTGCTCACCCCCACCATGATCTTGGTCTTCATCACAGGCATCCTCCTCATCTTTGCCGTCGGTGGCCAAGTAGGCGGTTGGTTCCACCTCAAATTCTTACTCGTCATCCTCCTTGCAGGCCTACACGGCATGTTCGCCAAACACAGAAAAAACTTTGCCAACGGCACAAACACCAAAGAAGCCAGCTTCTTCCGCACCCTCAGCCTCATCTCTGCCGGCTTCCTGATCATCATCACCTTCCTCGCCGTTGTGAAACCTTTCTAAAACCCCCAATATCACCCACAGGTGGTGGGGGCCGTTGTGCCGTTGGTGTGGATGTGATGTGTGGGTGAAGGGCGCGTGGAACGCGAGGCAGGGTGTGGGAACGGCATGGGCAGGTGAGGGTGATTCAGGCCCGTAAAAACACGGAAGTCCATTTAATGCCCCACGCAGTGGCACCCTTCTTTTGCCTACTTTTCTTGGGTGTTCAAGAAAAGTAGGTCGCCGAAGGCATAAAAAACATCTTTTATAAATAACCCACAAAAAATGAGACAAACCCATGAAACCCATCATCACACTCATCGCCCTTTTATTCATCACCACAACCATCCAAGCGCAACCCACCGCCATCCCAACCTTCGAATGCATCGGCCTCTATTACCCATCCGAAAACGCTGGCGAATGTACCGTCCAATATCGCCCCATCAAAACCAAAACATGGCACCAAGCCCTCAGCCTCGTATTCGACCCCCGCAACAACGAACACAGAGGCAGCATCGTTGGCCTCACACCCAACACCGAATACGAAATCCGCCTCACCCAAAACAACATCTCTCAAACGCTCAAGTCTCAAACCCTAAACGATCAATTCCCCATTGGCAAAACCACACACGTCACCTCACAATCAGCCACCCTCAACATCACCGAATCGGGCACACCCAAAGGCTACCATCTCTACACACCGCCCCCTCAAATGCGCACCACCTTTGACGTGGGCAACCAAGCCAACAACAACATTGTTATCGATGCCGATTACATCATCATTCGCGGTCTCGAACTCAAAAACGCCGCCATTCACAGCATTCACATTGCCAATGGCCGCCACCACATTATCATTGAAGATTGCCGCATCACATTCTGGGGTCGCGTAGGTGGCCCCCTCACCTTTGGCAACGAAGGCGGTAGCGACAGTGCCATTTATGCTGGCACAGGTGCAGGCCACCTCATCATCCAACGCAACCGCATTGAAGACCCAAGAGGCGGTTCCAACGATTGGGACACCGGTCATCCAGCCGGCCCACAAGCCATCAGCCTCAGAAACTCCTCGGGCAACAACATCATTCGCTACAACGAAATTGTCACCACCGACGACCACGGCTTCAATGACGCCATTGGCGGCGGCTCCAACTACAGCTTCGAAGGCAGCCCCAACCGCGACTCAGACATCTACGGCAACTTCATCGCAGGTGTTTGGGATGACGCCATCGAAAGCGAAGGCGCAAACATGAACGTGCGCATCTGGGGCAATCACATCGAACGCACCTTTCAACACATTGCCACGGCCTGCACATCCAAAGGTCCGCTTTATATCTTTCGCAACGTCTTCGGCTCCAGCCGCCGTACGCACAAAAACCCACAAGGCGGATCGATGATCAAAACCGGTCAGCGCAATGAATTTGGTGGTGGTCGCAAATACATCTTTCACAACACAGGCGTACAACCCAATGGCGCCTTTGATGTCTTCAGCGGTCATCCCGACCCCAACACCGTCACCCGCAACAACATCTTCGACGCCCCAGGTCGCTTGGCCTCCAAACGCGAAGTAGATGTCGATGGTGATTACGACTACGATTTCTACACAGGATATGACCGAGGCCGTGCCAAAGAACCCAACGGTCTTCGAGGCAAAATGGCCTACATTCCCTCACCTTACCTCGAATACTATCCCGCCCCCGTGACCACCAAAATCGAATGGGGGCGCATTGCCGTTCAACAAGGTGGCAAAGAACGCCACATCACAGACCCCGTCGTGACCGTGCCCAATCCCGTCATCGACGGGGGCACACCCATTCCCAACTTCAACGATGGCTTCACAGGCAATGCCCCCGACGTAGGTGCATTCGAAATCGGACACGCGCCCTTGCGTTTTGGTCGCCGCGCTTACAACAACATTTGGGCCCCTTGGGAATTGTACGCCAACGAAAACCCTGAAAATAAATAGTCCAATCGATCAACGCACCCAAATAAACGTGAACATTCTCCACATTCATCTTTAGACATAATTTACAATTGGATATGCAATGGATATGCTACGTGTCATCGGCCCCACACCGCTTCGTGGAGACGTACAATTACCCGGCGCAAAAAACGCCATCAGCAAACTCTTAACCGCTTCCATGCTTACTGCCGAACGTTGTGTTTTTTCCAATGTACCCGCCATTGGTGACACACGCATCACCCAACAAATTTGCCAAAACCTCGGCGCAAAAATTCTCGAAGACGATCCTCGCCTGCTCATTGCTCAAACCAAAAACATCACGCACGTAGACGTACCCGAAGACCTTGCCCTCAAAAACCGCCTCTCCATCATGATGCTCGCTCCCCTTTTACATCGTGCGGGCAAAGCCGTCATTCCATCAGCAGGTGGTGACCGCATCGGGGTGCGTCCCATCAACTTTCACCTCGATGGCTACCGCAAAATGGGGGCACACATTGAAGAAAAAGAAGGTGTCTATATTGCCGAAGCAGACCGCCTGAAAGGCGCAGAAATCACACTGCCTTATCCCAGCGTCACCACCACCGAAAACCTGCTCATGGCCGCCGTACTCGCCAATGGCCGCACCTTCATCCGCAATGCCGCCATTGAGCCCGAAATTATGGACCTCGTTTATTTCCTCCAAAAAATGGGCGCCATTATCGACTACCAAATTGATCGCACCTTTATCATCGAAGGTGTCGATACCCTTCATGGAGCTTTACACGAAGTCATTCCCGACCGCTTGGTCGCGGCCTCCTTTGCCGTAGCTGCCATCGCCTCCAAAGGCGATCTCTTTGTGCGCGGTGCACGCCAAGCCGACTTGCTCACCTTTCTCAACACCTTGCGCCGCGTGGGCGGTCACTTCGACATCGAAGCCGATGGCATTCGTTTTTACCACACACAAAACCTCAAATCCATCGCCCTTGAAACCACAGTACACCCAGGCTTTATGACCGATTGGCACCCCCCATTTGCCGTCTTGCTCACCCAAGCCCAAGGCATCTCTGTCATTCACGAAACCGTCTTTGAAGACCGTCTCACTTATGTGCCTCAACTTCAAAAAATGGGGGCAGATATTGCCGTATATGACCAATGCCTCGGCACAGGCAATTGCCGATACCACACCACCAACAACCGACACAGCGCCCTCATCAAAGGCCCCACACCCCTGCAAGGCACCGACATCACCATACCCGACTTGCGCGCAGGCTTCACGTATCTCCTTGCCGCCATTATCGCAAAAGGTGAAACCACCATTCACGGTGTTGATGAACTCGACCGTGGTTACGAGTCTATCGACCAAGCCTTAAGCAAAGCCGGTGCAACCATTATCAGAGAAAAAGAATAACAGAGTAATTTTGTTTTTTGTAAACACAACATCTTTACCAAATAAAAAGGGATACGTCAGAAGATTCATTTAACCTTCTAGCGTATCCCTTTTTTTATTGCATTTTACAAACGCTTTACCCGTTTAATTCCAACGTCGCTTTGCGCACACAAAAATTGTCATCTCCCGAAAACACCAAATACATCGTCTTCCCATCATCACCCATCCACTTAGGCGGAAACTCACCCCGTTCACCCGGCCCCACATCCCATTCACGCGTAAAAAATGCCGTTGTCCACGGCCCCCAAGGTTCGGGTGCATCATAAATGCCAAACCCACCTTGAAAACGTGTATCACCCCGATCTTTATGCCCCGGTTCATTTGGAATGTGTTGCCACCACAGATAGCGCTTTAAGTCTGCGTTATAACTAATCCCCGACCGCAAACACGCATCTTCATGCTCAAACACTGCGCCTCTGCTATGAATAGAAGGCGACCAAGTCGGTTTGTTCTGATCGTCAGCGCGAACAAAAAATTCATACGCATCACGATCCAAAATGCGGTCTTTTGGAACACGCATCAACACAAACCGATCTGCAGGTCCATCGGCCATCGGCGCATCGTGTGTCACCGTATACACATACCCATCACGTGCACCCGCATAATCTTGACCAAAATTGATAAACGCACACAAACCAAACTCAGCAAACTTCCACGGTGCAAATGTCCACGTCTTGGCCCCATCTACCGAATGAGCCAACTGTGCTTGCCCACCTTGTTCATCGGCATGAAACACCCACATATACAACACCCCACCCACCGACAACATCCCACTGCCCTTTTTGCCCGACCGACCGTGTCCTCGATTTTCACCGTCAGATCGAATATTCACACCCTTAAAACCTTCAGGCCCATCCAACACCTTCGCAAACCCCATGCCCAACTTCATAGGCAATTCCGGTTCAAACCCATACCCATCACCATAAGCCGTATACAAGTTCCCATCAGCGGCCCACGTAATCGGAAAATTATCACTGCCATCACGATTGCCCCGCTTGCCCTTGGGCCCCAACACCTCACGCACCACCTCCAAATCCCACACCACCCGTTTAATCACCGCACTACGTGGCACAGGGGGTCGCCCCATTTCTACATTTGGATCATTCAACATAAAAAAGCCCTCTTCGAATGAGAATTCATTGACAACACATACCACACACCATAATATAACATCGAGATACATCACACAACGATCATTTCACCCGAAAGATTTTATGAAAAACATCGGTCCAATCATTCAAAAACTATTGCCCGACATCATCAAACTGCGCCACCACCTTCACCAAAACCCAGAGTTACATTACGAAGAACACAACACCGCAGCTCAGGTTTTGGCACATTTAAAGAAGATTCCCAACATCGACATTCGCAGTGGCATCGGTGGCACAGGCATTGTCGCCACTTTAGGCAAAGAAAAAAAAGGCCCTTGTGTTGCACTCCGTGCCGACATGGATGCCCTGCCGATGCAGGAAGAATCTGACCTGCCTTACAAATCCAAAGTCGCCGGAAAAATGCACGCCTGTGGGCACGACGGTCACACCAGTTGCCTCGTAGGCGCAGCCCTTGTTTTAGCCCAATGCACAGAAGACCTTTCTGGCCCCGTCAAATTTATCTTTCAACCCGCCGAAGAAAACGGTGCTGGCGGGCGCACCATGTGTGAAGAAGGGGCCCTCGAAAACCCCGATGTTGCCGCCATCTTTGGCCTACACGGCTGGCCAGAAATGTCCCAAGGCCAAATCGGTCTTTGTGCGGGTGGGTTTTTAGCAGGCACCGACGATTTCGAAATCGAGGTCCACGGCACAGGGGGCCATGCTGCCTTTCCACATCAAGGCACAGATCCCATCCTTATTGCCTCACATATCGTCACCGCCTTACAATCCATCGTCTCACGCAACACCAATCCATTAGACAGTGCCGTTGTCACCGTTGCCCAATTTCACGCAGGTTCTGCCGACAATGTCATTCCCCCAGTGGCCACACTGCGAGGCACCGTGCGCACCCTCAATGAAGACGTTCGTGCCCACACCCTCGAACGCCTCATGCGTCTTACCACCCAAATTGCCGAAGGGTTTGGCGGGCATGCCAACGTGCACATCGACCCCGGTTATCCGCCCCTCATCAACGATGCCCAAGCCACACAAATCGTGCAAACCATTGCACAAGAAACACTCGTCGCAGACATCAAAGCCACCCACATTCAACCCGTTATGGGCGGCGAAGACTTTGCTTTTTATGCCCAACAAATTCCAGCATCCTTTTTTGCCTTAGGTCTTCGCGCACCCCACCAAGACACCTACGCACACCTGCACCAACCCGATTTCGATTTTGCCGATGACGCATTGCCCTATGGCATTAAAATGCATGTCGAAATTGCCCGCAATTTTCATCGCTTTTGGAAATCCAAAAAATAGACCCATCGAAGACACACTCAAAAAACAAAAATCTTAACCTTCACAAGGAAACCACATGATCGAACATATTGTTTTACTCAAACTAAAAAATGGCGTCACAGAAGCCCAAACGCAAACCCTTCACGACGGCCTCATCGCCCTTCAAAAAAAAGGCACCATCCCAGGCATCGAATCTGTCACCGCCGGATACAACAACAGCCCCGAAGGCAAAGAACACGGATTTACTTGGGGGTTCACCATGCGCTTTAAAAATATCGCCGCACGCGATGCCTATTTGCCACACCCCGACCACAAAGAACTGGCAACAACTCTTTTGCGTCCCTTAGTAGACGATGTATTGGTCTTTGATTATGAATTCTAATTTATTGATTGATATATTTAATGCGGAAAAGGTACTTGGTAACCTCCTTAAAAGCATCCCATCAGAAGAACTTGTATAAGTTCACTTATGTGAACAAAGGCCCGTCAAGCAATGTTCCTTGGCGGGCTTTTTTTTTAGAAATCAAACAATCCGAAATTCGATATAGACACAACACATCATTCCAACGTATATTGTAAAACATTCACCATTTTCACCTATTGAGGAGCTTAACAGATGTCAGAACCCCAAATGCGACAAAAATTGCTCTATTTATACTTGGGCAATTCCAACTTAGAAGCCGCCGTCATTGGCTGGTCTTTATATGATGGTACAACAAAAGAAAACTTCGAAGCCGCTGGCGAAGCACAAGAACCGCCTTACAAATCTGTTTTAGATGCCATGCGCGATGGTTGGCGTGTCATTCAATCACCCACACTCAAAGCCCCGCAAGTTGGCCGCGAATACCAAGTCGATTATCTCGACTTTGAATTTGTTCTTGAAAAAATGGAGGCAATTAATGGCTGATAAAGATCTCAAACTCAACTCACTCGAAATGGCCCAATTTGTGCGCGATGGGTTTTTGCGCTTTGACAATCTTGTACCCAAAGAACTGTGCCAAGCCGCCCACAAAGAAATGATCGACGGCACGCACAAAACCGCCCAAAAAACAGCCGCGCCCTTCTCAGAAGTTTGGCCCACCGAAGCATTGGGGCAAGTCTTTCGTTTGCCCAAAGTTGAGGCCATTATTCACAGCCTCGTAGGCCCCAACCCCCGTTACGACCACCACGCCGCGCACCTCACCCCGGCCAACACGCGCAAAGGGGCCAACCTACACCAAGATGCCGAATACGACATTCGCGAGCATCACTTTGACATTCAAACCTGCTTTTTCCCTGCCGACACCCCACTCGAAAGTGGAGGCACCCTCTTGGTGCCAGGCAGCCATTTTCGCCGCGTACACGAAGCCGACATCATGCGCTACCAAAACATCGTCGGCCAAGTGCAATCCGTATGCGAAGCAGGCACCATTGTTTTCTGGCACGCCAATTTGTGGCACTCGGCACGCAGCAACACCACCAACCAAGACCGTTACATGCTCAAACTGCGCCTCAACCCCACCGTGCGCCAACAACGCCTGTGGAACACCGATGACATTACCGATCCCAAAATTCCTGGCATCCTCAGCCAAAGCATTCCTTGGCATGGCCAACGCAACCGCATCGAAATCATGAACCGCATCAAACTCTGGCGTTTCTTAACAGGCGACAACGACTTTGATACCGGCTCCTTGTGGTGGACACGTGTCGAAAACACACCCGACATCATTCATCGCGAACAGCGCGTAAGCATATAAGACAGTCACAGGTCAACAAGTCGCAAGTCACAGGTCAAAACCTTGAAAGACGACAGGTTTTTCAGATTTTGACTTGTGACCTGCCAACCTGAGACTTGCGACCTTGTTTTATGAAGGAAGCATGTAAAAATAATGGTGATTAAAGAAGCTCTGGATACGTTATCCAGAGCTTTCTTTTTGCCTACTCGAAACGATTGCTTCAGCACTTAGAGTTCCCTATCTTGCACCTCAACCATATCTTTATACACCTTCTCAAACATAGGTTCTACAATGCCCTCAAAAAATCTACCCGGCTTTTACCCCTTCTGGTTTTGGAACGATGAACTCTCCGAAAAAGAAATTCGCTGGCAAATTGCCGAAATGGCCAACAAAGGCATTCGCGGTTTTTTCATTCACCCTCGACAAGGTCTCAAACAACCCTATCTATCCGATGCCTTTTTCAAAATGGTTGAAGTGGCCATCAACGCCGCCGAGCAACACGGCCTCTTCGTACACCTCTACGACGAATACCCCTACCCCAGTGGCATTGCAGGCGGCGAAGTCACAGAAGGCAACCCACACTTCCAAGGCACCCGCTTAATACAACGCACCTACGACACACACGGCGGTCCCATTCGCCAAGAATTGCCACGGGGCAATGTGCTCTCTTGTATTGCATACCCAATCAAAAATGACCAAGTCGATTGGCATCACCCCACCGACTTGCGATCCAGCGTGGGCATGGTCCTCGCCGACGAATCCTACAACGTGGCCGGTCTCACCCAATACAATCAAAAACGCTACTTTGCCAGCAACCCCACGCCCACACTCGAAACCCTTTTACCCGAAGGCACACACCGCATCTTTGTCTCCGTGCAAGCCCAAGTCACCACCCACAAATACTGGGGGTATTACACAGACGTCATGAACCCCGAAGCGGTGCAACACTACATCAACCTCACCCACGAACGTTATTATGCGCGTTTCGGTGACAAATTTGGCACCACCATTCGCTCCATCTTTGTAGACGAAACATTGCCCAGCTGGTCCACACTGCTTCCCAAAGCATTTCAAGCCACCTATGGCTACGACCTCATCCCCCTGTTGCACGCACGCCAAGATCCCACACACCCCCAACATCTCCAAGTCACTAGAGACTTCTATCACTTCCAATACGAACATTTTCTCAACACCTACGACAAACCCATGCAAGCTTGGTGTGAAAAACACGGTGTTGCCTACTCGGGTGAAAAAGGCAGCATGCGCCTCTCCCAGCTGCAATACATGCACATTCCAGGGTGCGACCCAGGCCACACCAAAGCCGGAGCCGAAGAACTCGACACCCTCACCGGCGACACCCGCCGAAGTGCCAAAGCCACCGCATCAGCCGCTTACTTTTACAACAAAGAGGGTGCCCTCGACGAATGTTATCACAGCCTCGGTTGGAGTGGTACCGTGCAAGATGCCAAATTCATTGCAGAGTCTCTCATCCTCATGGACATTCGCTACCTCGTCCCCCACGGCTTCTTCTATTCCACACACGCCCTCAAAAAACACGATGCCCCACCCACCTTCTTTTTCCAAATGCCCTATTGGCCCTTGTGGAAACACCTCTCCGATCACATCGACACCTTATACGAACACTTCGAAGGCACCCACATCCCTGCCGAAACCTTGCTCATCGACCATGCCACCGTCTTGCCCACACGCGAAGACATCCGCACCGACGATGTCATTCGCAACACCCTCATCCAAAACCAAATCGACTTCCTCATTGTCGACACCGACATTCTCGAATCGGGCACCATCCAAAACGGGCGCGTTCACATCAAAGACATTCAGGCCAAACTCGTCATTTGCCCACCGGGTCGAGACATTGAAGCACCCCTCGCCAACTGGCTTGCCACCTTTGAACAACAAGGCGGACACGTCCTCCACATTCAACGCCAAGACACCGCCGACACCATTTACCAACAGGTCCAAAACATCGTCACACCCCATCTCAAACTACAAGCCACAACAGGCGACCTCAAAAAGCTCCAACTCGTCACCCGCACAAACAAAGACCAAACTTTATACTTTCTCATCAACACCGGCAGTGAATCTCTCGGTCTCCAATTTGACCAACCCGTCCAAGAAATCCCACTCAATAACATGCCCGTGTGTTTACACAACAACCAACGCAGCCTCGCCCCATTCGAATCCACCCTCCTCAAATCAGTCACGCAATCTCAACCCGTTTCACCTCTGCCCCACATCACCATCCCAATTGCAGGCCCAGCCAAAGTCACCACCCCAAACAAAAACCTCCTGCGCCTCTACAACTGGGACATGTCACTGCTCGACATGCAAGACAACATCATCCAAACCGAAACCGTACCCGCCATTCCCATCACCAACCAACTCGCCCACGGCAAATTCCGCATCGCCCCAGACATTCACATGTCCTTTGGCATCATGCCCAGCATCCACCTGCCCGAATTGCGCGTGCGTTATACCACCACATTTGAAAACACATACAATGATCGCATCGAACTCGTCATGGAACCCGACTCCCTCGTAGGCGAATGGGCCATTCGCATCAACGACTCAGACCCCCTCGTTCCTCCCGAATTTGCACCACTCGATGCCCACGTACGCGGCAGCCTTGGCACCAACATCACCCCCTTTGTCAAACAAGGCACCAACACCATCACCATCGACCTCATCACCCACCGCCCCGACGGAGGCCTTGTTAACCCCCTCTACCTCGCTGGCGATTTTGGTGTCACCCTCACCCCCACAACCCTCTCTCCACGCCCCCAAACAGGCAACTTCGAAACCTACGAAAAAAATGGCCTCCCCTTTTACGCAGGCATCGTCGAATACGAAATGCCATTTACCCTCAACACCATCCCCAATGGCGACACCCTCCTCGCCCACTTCGCATTTGAAGAACCCTTCCTCGAAGCCTGCGAAATCGCCATCAACAACTCAAATGACCACCCCCTCCTCTGGTCACCCTACACCTGCCCCATCCCAAGCAACACCCTTAACACAGGAGAAAACACCCTCAAAATACGCGTCTACACCTCCCTCATTCGCTCCTTCGAGGGCCAACGCTTTGATCACCACACCCATACCTATCACGATATTGAATAAAAACGACCGAATCCCCTTCTAAAAGAGATTGAAAAATGACTTCGGTAATCGCCCACCCTTCGCGCAGGAATAAATTCCCACGCTAAGATGGAAAAGTCCTTCGGACTCAAGGTCAAAAACGAATCAAATCTATTACCGAATTATTTCAACAAAATCCATACGGAAGGGGAATCAAAAACGTCAATTCCACCCACAGGTGGGGTGGGCCGTTGTGTGGTTGGTGTGGCGGTGTTGGGTGTGTGTGGAAGGGGCATATGGAATATGCGGAAGGGCGGGAACCACACGGGCAGGTGAGGGTGGTCTCTGCCTGTAAAAACACCAAAGTACATTTAAGGCCTCACGCAGTGACGGCTTTCTTTGGATACTTTCTTTAGCTGTTGAAAGAAAGTATCTCGCCGAAGGCACAAAAATCAAATCCCTTTCATCCACTCAATTTCCCAAAGAGACCCAAACCATGAACCCAGCCATTCAACAAGCCCGAGACGTCGCCCTCGACAAACTCAAACCCTCCCAACGCGACCTCGACCACGGCCTCGAACTCCACAAAAACGCCCTCGTCATCGAATCCTACGGCCTCGGTCTCGGTGCCCCCGTAGACCCCGACATTGTCAACCAAGCCATCGAAGCCGGTGCCTCCGACCGCGAGCTACAAGACCTCACCGAAGACATGCGCATGACCCGCTGGGCAACCGTGCCCAAGCTCACTCAAGAATACCAAGACGCCTGGCACGCCTCGGGCGTAACCTGCACCTTTAAAAATGCCGGAGAAGAAAGCAACGACCCCCTACGCCTCATCAAACGCCTTGCCCGACACACCTACAACACCGACGCCATCACCTTTATGCACCGTGTGCCCACCCCCAAAGACATTGAAGTGGCCCACCAACAAAACAAACACTGCACCTACCTCACCTGCAACGGCATTCCCCTTTCAGGCGACCAAACCAACCCCGATGAAGAACTGCGCTACATCCGCATCTTTGCCCAACTCGGTGCGCGCATGATGCACCTCACCTACAACCGCCGCAACCCCATTGGCGACGGCTGTGGCGAACCCGCCAATGCCGGCCTCAGCGATTTTGGCCATGCCACCATTCAAGAAATGAACCACCTCGGCATCATCATCGACCTGGCCCACACCGGTTGGCAAACCTGCCTCGAAACCGCCCAAGCTTCCAAACAACCCGTTGTGGTGAGCCACTCCACAGCCTGCGCACTCAACACACACATCCGCAGCAAACCCGACAACGTCATCCGCGCCGTGCTCGACACAGGCGGCACCATGGGCATCACCAACGTGCCCGCCTTTTTGGGTGGCAACGGAGACATCATCGCCTTTCTCGACCACATCGACTACGTGGCCAAAACATTTGGCACAGACCACGTTACCATTGGCACAGACCGCCCCTACAACTCCCAATACATTCCCGAAACCAACCGCGCCCTCAAATCGCGTGGCCCACAAAGAAACCGCTGGGAAGCCCTTTGGCCCAAAGATGACCCCGTCAAATCACCCGACTGGAAACAACCCCACCAAGAACAAAGCCTCGCCTGGACCAACTGGCCCCTCTTTACCGTTGGCCTCGTGCAACGCGGTTACACCGACGAAGACATTCTCAAAATCATTGGCGGCAACATCCTCCGCGTTGCCAAAACCGTCTGGTCAGGTTCCGCCTACGCCATATCTTAAAAAACGTATCTCCACCAATAAAAAAAATCCGCACACTGATAACATTCAGCGTGCGGATTTTTATATTTCAAATGGTGGACAAACAATCAGCTATCAGCAATCAGCTATCAGCGGTCAGTCAAAAGCTGAATGCTGACCGCTGATAGCTGATTGCTTAAAACCCTATCTACCCCGCAAAAGGAAACGTCCCTGCATACCCCAACTGCTCCAACGTAAATTGCGGATTGCTCACAAACTTAATCCCCGGAAACATCGGGTTTTGCTGATAGTGCAACACAATATTGGCACGGTGTTGCCCCGGTGCATCTGGCCCCGTCTTTGCGCCCTGGTGTGGCACATGGCTATAAAACAAAACCATATCTCCAGCATTGGGGTACAAGTCTACATGAGGTTGCTTGTCACACCACACCTGAAACGGATTGGTGCGATCATCAGTATACCCCCAGTGTTGGCGCATTTCATCGGGAATGGGTTTTTTAAAAAACTCTTTAATAAACGTCAACCGACCTGTTTCAGGTGTGTTGTCCGTCAAATAAAGCGTCGTATTCATGCACAAAGCAATCGCAGGTTTTTGGGCTTCGGCCTTTTCTTCTTGATACCAATAATCGTAAAAATCCATATGCCATTCTTGCAAATATTCACGTGGGTTCACATGGGCCCGCAAACTGCGCAACTGACACTGCTTGCCCATAATCGCCTTCAAATAAGGCGCCACACTTTCATGCCCAATCAAAGCCTTAGACATCTCTGGTTGCAACTGAAGCAATTTTTCAAAAGCCACATTGCCCACACTGTTGTTGATCTCATACGCTCCACGATCATACAAATCGTATAAGATCGTCTTCCACTTTTCAACCGTTTCCTTGTCCAACGCATTTTTGATCAACAAAAAACCATTGTCTTCCAAGTCCTTCAAATTTTTTTCAAAAACATCAGCCATTGTATCTCTTCTCCAAAAAATAAATGATCATGAACTTTTTATTATCACCTTACACCATGACCTTTTCGGCCAAAATGCGTTCACCCTTTTCGCGATACCGCTTCTTATCGGCTGGTTCAACCGTGCGCCAAATCAAAAACTGTTTGCGCAACGCATTAATAAAGCTTTGGTTCACCCGCTGCCACGATGCCGAATCACCACTTAAACGATCAATTGTAAGTGTGAGTGTAAAAATGTCGTATTCTTCCATAGGCCGCGCTTCAAAATGCACCTGTTGACTCACACCCAAATCAAAAGGCGCCAACCACGCCGTGGTATCAATGGTATACGCTTTTCCAGTCTCCGTTTCAATGGCGTCAAAAGTCGCCCCCTCGGTGAAAAAGTTGCCCATATCTTCCGACTCGTGCGCCACAAAAAAATCGACCAAATACACAGACAACCCAAACACATCGCGCCCACCCACCGTAAATGGAAATTCAAACACCCAGCGATCACCTTGTGTGGGTGGCAACTTCCACCGGCGCGTCACATCGGGCACCGCCATATGAGACGCTTGGCGAGCCGGATATAGCGATGACAGCAACACCACCAACATCACCAGCGCCGAAGAAATCACTGTAGACATAGCCGAATAATTCAACACAAACCCATCCAACCACCCACCCCAAAGCAACACTTTGGCCACACCTTGCCCCATTAAATAACCCGACACCGTACCCAACACCGCATACACACACGCCTCAGCAATAAACAAAAATGAAATGTGCACAGGTGCCAAACCCACGGCCGAATACACGCCAATTTCACGAAAACGTTCATACACCGAACCCATCATGGTATTCAGCACAATAAGTGCCGCCACCAAAATGGGAATAAACAAATTGGCCAACCCGCGCAAAGACGTATTGCCCAATGAACTATAAACCGACACATTAACTTTTCCCGTTGCATCGGGAATACCCGCAAACAACACCACCGACAACCGCGACAAATAGTCTTTCACACGCGCTTCTACATTCACCCCCTCATCAAACCGCACCGCCACAGATTGCAACGGACTGCCAATGCCACGCAAGAAGTCATAAGGCACCAAAATCACCACATCGGGGTGCAAATGATCAAACGGTGCAATTTCCACTTCGGGCATCTCCAAACCTTGTCGCTCGCGTTGTTCCGTTTGTGTCATGTCTTCCACCACATCAGAACCCGTGGCCTGAAAGTCGGCAGGAGTAAGTGGTTCTTCATCCAAGTCGTAAAACTTTTGCATCTTTGTTGCATTCATCAACCCAATAACCCGCAAGTTTTTGCCAAATAATCGCACATAGGCCTGGCCCACGTTGCTTTTGGTCACACCCAATTTGTTCGCCATTTTTTGGGGTAAAATGCACGCCTGCTCACCAGGCAAAAACCAACGCCCTGCCACCAACAGCGTATCCAAATGGGTCACCATTTTTTCTTCAGGCGTCACACCCAACACACCCAATGCTTTGGTACGCGAGGTATCTGCCGTTACTGGAATGGCTTTTTTATTGCGCGTCATATACCAGCTTCGCGGTGCCACCGTACCCACATCTTCAAAATTGACCCGCGCATAATCATAAGCCGTTTCTTCCAGTGCCCCCCAAAACTTGCTGCGAATCAACATGCCCGGATACGCCCCATCGGTATCACGAGGCAAACGATGATATTCCAATGCCGATTGAATCGACGTAAAAGACAACACCGTAAAGGTCAGCAAAACCAATGTCACAAACGTCAAACAGGTTCGCAATTTTCGACGCTTCATATTGGCAATGCCCAAATGAAATGCCGCCAAAGAGGCACTGATGCGCCCCACATCCGTTTCGTGCAACATCACTTCGGCACTGCGCAACCGCCGAATATTTTCATTAAAACGCGCAGACACAATCGAAATCACAAAAATGGCCAATGCAAAAATCACAAACGCCAACAAAATCACCATTGGGCTCGACAACTCAAATGCCGGATGCACCTGCGACAAAAACATCCAAATCACCACAAACACACCCGAAAAACCTAAAATCTGGTACCGAATATCGGCAAAGGTAAACAACAAGCGTTCCACAAAATAAGCACATGGAATGACCAACAACATGAAGAAAATCACACCCTGGATCACATCATTTTGTGTGGCTTTCACATCGGGATACGCACGCGATTCAATGCCCATACCCGCACGGGTATATTTCACAAAATCGCCCCACCGTTTGTCTTGCATAGCGGCTTCTGCCCGATCCAAATAAGACTTGGATTGTGCATGCAAATTGTTAAGCCGCATATTCTCCACCGAATAAGCCGCCAACTCATTCATCCGTGCTTCATTGAGCAACCACATATCTTTGGCCGCCTGATACGACGTGCGCAAAAACGACCCATGTGTGAGCGTTTGAAAGCCTTTTCCACGCGCCATCTCTTCGGTGTCCGACCCAGATGAATTGAGCAACAAATACCGCACCCCTATCGAACCTGAACGCATCGCAATTTTCACGCGTTCACCCGGTGTGGTAAACACCACACCCACCGGTTCATCGGCACCAAAACCAATGGCATAGCCATATTCTTGCGGTGCCGTATTGCCCGGCCCATAAATGCTGATGCTCGACAATTTGGTCAAATACCGTGGATCAACGGTTTCATAAAAATCGGTGGCGATACACGGAAACAAAATGCGCGTGGTTTTTGTAATCCACCAATCCATATCAAATTCACTGCGATAAATGCGCGCCTGACGCCCCCGATTGGGCGCATACGTAATCTCACCTGAGGTGGGGTCAATATAATAAGACTGAACATCCACACGCCGCTCGGCAATGCCCGGCATATAAAACTCACCCTGTTCATCGGCCAAGTCAAAATAGATGCGTCGCACCCCTTTAACCGACTTGTCATTGCCCATACGCAGTGAAGAAATCGCACCCGCACGTGGCCTGTCGGGTGTGATGCTTCGCCTTGGAAAGGTGCGCACAAAACCTTTTAAACCCCGCATGTCATCCTTGGGATCAATGGGATAGGGCGGAATAAAGTTTTCCTGATTCATACCCAAATCCAACACACCTGCAAGCGTGCGAATTTGCCCCGTCAAATTTTTCACGTTCACATAGGCCGGCACATCCAAAGGGGTATCTACCCGAAAGCGTGCATCATTCACCGTAATCATCGACAGCGATGGCAACCCAGCCGTCATGGTGACCTGCCCATCGGTGCGAATCATTTGCCCTGGCACATACATCTCCCAACTCATGCCCCCTTTTGGATTAATACCATCAACCAAAGCATCTTCTGGCGCCAAACCAAAACGCTCGGCAATCGCCTGCGAATACGTCACAAATGTTTTTCCAAAAGGCGTAAAAAATCGCTTAAAATAAACGCTGTTGACATTGTTGTGCCACACACCAATCTCATCGGTTTGGCTCGTCAAATCCAGGCCAATAAACAGCTTTAAGTCCAATGGCTCAGTCATCAACTTGGCAAAGTGTTCTTCTTTGCGCGCATGCCGAGCCAAAAAATCACAAATGCCCCGAAAGCCCAAATGATGCCCCGAGCTGGCCAAAAACAACACCGTGTGTTTGGGGGGGTATTGCGCAAAATACTCGGCCAACTTCAACAGCCCCACAATAGAACTTGCCATTTCGGCACCCGGTGCCAGTGCCGGTACCACCGACATGGCATCGTAATAGGCACTGATCACAATCGTTTTCTCTTTCAGCACAGGATCTGTACCCGGTATCCACCCCAACACATTGGGCACGTCGTGTTTTTCCCAAAGCATTTCGGCCTCAAGAGATACCGTTAATGAACCCTTTGCTTCAAGTTCGGCCTGAAGTTTGCGCCCCGACGCCTTATCAATCCAAAACCGCTCCACACTGTTGGGTACCTGCAAAAACTTTTGCTCGGCTTCTGCTGTTAACGTCGAATCGGGCTCTATAAAAATAACCTGCTTGGCCCCCAACATCCCCGCATTGATCCAATTGTTCCACGAATTAAATTCCATCAACACAATGGCCCCTTCCATCTCATGCCCATCAAAAGAGGCAAATGTGCCATCGCCACCATAAATCAATTGGCCTTGTGTTTGAGGAACGGTAGATGTCTTGACCAAGTTGGGCCACACACTGTGAAGAGCAAACGTTTCACCCGTGTCCAGGCGCTGAAGCACCCCACCTTTATCAATGGGTGCCGTTACACCAAACAACTCGGTTTCCACATTGGTTAACCCCAACCGCTCAAATTCTGACACAATAAATTGTGCGGCTTGCGTGTGCCCATCATACCCTGGCACACGTGAACCAAAATTGGCAAACCGATTGATCAACGCTTCTACATCGGCTTCTATCACATGGTTTAACACACGGTCAGCAACACGGTCGGCTCGTGGCACAGGAATAGGGGCTACAGCCGGAGGCGTCTCCACCCCAAACAGCGTGTTCAAAATGGGGTTCATCCGATCAGGCCCCAGTGCCATGACCACAAAAGCCAAAGCCACAACGGCTACAAGCGTATAGGATGTTATTTTTTTCATCGTTTTTAGATCACAAAGGCAATGTAACAACCGCAACTTTTGTGATTATCCTTTCATATGCACCGGATGCCCATTCTCAGGAAACCAAATGGCATCAATAACAGTGGAAAACGCAACGCCCAAAACATAGCCCACCAACAACCCCACAAACAACGGTTTAGACTTTCGATATATGGAGGGCCCACCAATTTTTAAGATCACCAACTTGAGCAACCATGTGAAGAATATGGTAAAACTGATGTGCCGCAACAAATGCGTGCCCGACACCGCCAAACCCACCGGATGAAGGGGCCACCACACAAACCGATGACGCAAAAAAATCAACCCCGCCATCAGCCCACTGCCAATGACAAAAAACAAAAACTCAGAGGGTTCTTTAATAAAAAACGGGGGGGCATTGGGGTGTTTTTTGAGCACATCAATAATATGGTTAAACTGACGGTCGGCACTCGATGGAATTTCAAACGCCCCAAAACTATAGGCCCCTTCCACATATCCCAACCGAATCGTGATATACACACTAAACACAAAACTCACCACAATGGCCAAGGCCACGGCCCCCATCAAATTGCGCCGTTGACGAGCGGGTATGCCTTCGGCAATGCGCCCCACATGCATCATCCCTGGCAACATGCGCCCCGTCCAGTTGCCTGCGGCAATATACACAAACCGCTCAGCCACATGTGTGACTGCCGAAATATTGCGATTGCCCCAAAAAGACAAGATCAAATTCCAAGACCCCACCGGTGGCTCTTGCAAAGAGATCATCACCGGAATGCCCGTATCGGCCAAAATTTTGGCCAACCCCACATACGAAAACACAAACATCACCAACAGCAAAAACGCGAGCAATGGGTCAAAGTGCAACTGCATCATCCACACATACAAAAACACCATGCTCACCACAATGCCAATCAACGCCCCCCGATAAGACAGCATCTCACCCGAATCGTCAATGCGATCATCACCCTTCCCAATGGCCTTAAAAAACACATCTTTCAAATGCGTGCGGGCCACCCAAAAAATCGACAACACCAGCGTAAAATAAGCCCCTTGCATTTGCCAACGATACACACCACGCGGTTCATAAGGGGTCATCACCTTATACCCCAGTTGATTGAGCCAACCGCCCTCAAAAACAAACAACAAATCAAAAAACCACAAACTAAACAAAACGTCTAAACTCGCAAAATAGGCAAAAAACAACGTAAAAATGCCCAAATACCCCCGAATGGGTGGATACTGCCGATCAAACCACACCCAACTGCCTCTGCCAATGGGAAACTGCGGAAAACCAGGTAAAAAATAACTGATGCAATTCCAGGCAATGGCACCAAATGCAAGGGTAAACCCAATCCAAAACAATCGGTTTCGCGTAAAGGCAGGCAACCACCCTTTGCCATCTCCGGGCTGAGACACCATCTCTATCAAGGGGGCCACAATAGGAAACGCCAACCGCTCATTTTCGGCCCACTGCTTGCGAAACACAATTGCCACACACGACACCAATGCAAACCCCGCCATCACCACCAAAAACCACCAAAACAAAGGCACCACCCACACATCCCACGGAATGTCTGCGCCTTTGGGCATGCCTTGGTAAAACCAAGAAATGGCATCGTTTTCATTGTTCGGTACCAGCCACTTGGGCATGTGTGGGTGCAGATATTGTGCCCATTCATTTTCATCGGTTGCTTTAAAATAAGGCCCTGCAATATAGCCAATCATATACCCCGTGACGCCCGACACGGGCAACATCGCCCCAGCCAAAGCCATGGCCAATATCACATGCCACTCTTCAGGGCGCAACAAAAACCGTGTTTTTTTGCCCAAAATAGCAAAAGCAAACAGCATCACCATAAAGGGCATCAACATACCCATAGGCACATGCCCAATGGCCATGCGCGAAGCATGCAAATAATACCGCACATATGTGCCCACAAACCCCAGCACAACCACCAACACCAGGCCCAACACAACGGACCTGACAGTCAAGGCCTGTGGTTCTGCATCGGTTTGCAAAGCAGTGTGTTCTTGAAGTGCCAAACCTATCCTTTCGTATGCACCATATGCCCTTGCTCAGGAAACCAAATCACATCAATCATGGTTGAGAAAACCACACCCATCACATACCCCACCAACAAACCAATAAACAACGGCTGAGATTTGCGATAAATAGATGGCCCACCAATTTTGAGCACCACCAGCTTAATCAACCAGGTCAGAAAAATGGTAAAACTGATGTGCCGCAACAAGTGCGTGCCCGACACCGCCAAACCCACCGGATGGAGCGGCCACCACACAAATCGATGACGCAAAAAGATCAACGCAGCCATGACCCCACTGCCAATGAGAAAGAACACAAATTCTGCGGGTTCTTTTATAAAAAACGGTGCCTGATTGGGATATTTTTTGAGCACATTCACCGCATGCCCAAATTGGCGTGCCGATGCCGACGGAATTTCAAACGCACCAAATGTATAGGCCCCTTCCAAATATCCCAAGCGAATGGTGATATATACGCTAAACACAAAACTCACCACCACCGCCAAACCAACCGCCCCCATTAAACTGCGCCGCTCTTTAACCGGAATCCCCTCGGCAATGCGCCCAACATGGGTCACCGCAGGCAACATGCGCCCCGTCCATCCCCCCACAGCCAATTCAGAAAAACGCTCGGCCACATGGGTCACTGCCGAAATGTTGCGGTTGCCAAAAAACGGCAAAATCAACGTCCAGGGCCCTGCAGGAATACCAATATAGGGCAACCCCGTATCGGCCAAAATCTTGGCCAAACCCACATAACAAAAAATAAACATCACCAACACACAAATGGCCGGAATCGGATCAAAGTTCATCTGCATCATCCAGATAAACAAAAATGCCAAACCCAAAACAATACCCGCAAGTGCCGCCCGATAAGACAGCATTTCACCCGAGTCTTCAATGGTATCGTCTTTGCCAATGGCTTTGTATAACACATCTCTCAAATGACGGCGCGCCACCCAAAACATAGACGCCACCATCACCACAAACCCACCATACATTTGCCACTGATACACCCCACGCGGTTCATAGGGCGAAATCGCTTTATACCCCAACTTATTGAGCCAACCACCTTCGAGAATGAACAACAAATCGAAAAACCACAGGCTAAACAAAATATCCAAACTTGCAAAATAGGAGAAAAACAAAGTGAAAATGCCCAAGTATCCCCGAATGGGCGGAAACTGACGGTCTATCCACACCCAACTGCCACGATAGATGGGAAACTGTGGAAAACCAGGCAAAAAGTAACTGATGCAGTTCCAAGCAATGGCACCAAACGCAATGGCAAAACCAATCCAAAACAACCGATTGCGTGTAAAAGCAGGCAACCACCCTTTGCCATCTCCTGGCTGCGACACCATTTCAACCAAGGGCGCAACCACCGGAAACAACAACCGCTCATTTTCGGCCCACTGCTTGCGAAACACCACCGCCACACACGACATCACCATAAAACCCGCCATCACGGCCAAAAACCACCAAAACAAAGGCACCATCCACACATCCCACGGAATGTCTGCGCCTTTGGGCATGCCCTGGTAAAACCACGTAATCGCATCATTTTCATTTTGCGGAATCAACCACTCAGGCATATGGGGGTGAATATACGTTTCCCACCCATTTTCATCGGTTGCAGCAAAATAAGGCGCAGAAATATAGCCAATCAAATACCCCGTAATGCCCGTAACCGGCAACATCGCACCCGCAAGCCCCATGGCCAAAATCACGCGCCACTCACCGGGGCGAAGCACAAACTGAGTCAGCTTGCTCACAATGGCCAAACCAAAAAACATCACCATAAAGGGCATGAGCATGCCCATGGGCACATGGCTAATGGATACGCGCGACCCGTGAATATAATAACGCACATAGGTGGCCGTAATGCCCAATGCCAGCACCAACACCACGCCAATCAACACCGACCGCACCGTAATCGCTTGCGGCTCGGGCTGTGGCTCAGCAACCTCTTGTTCCAAAATGGCCATATCGACCGATCTCCAAACACTGTGTTGTATTTGCCAATGATGATGAGAAATATATGGGATAAGAACTTTATAAGAAAGTGAAAAACAAAGTCTTATCAATCTCTTATCGGGTCATGTAACATCTTATTGAAGTTTTTGTTTTGTAAATGAGAATGCCTTGAACGTATTGTTCCATTGCCTTGTGATGACAAGAACCTAACATACTGTTTTATATGTTGTTTTTAATAGGCATACCATTTGCCAACTTGTATTGTAAAAATCTCGCTTGATAACTGACACGTTATGGGTTACACTTTAATGATTCAAAGATTTCGCCATAAAGGCTTAGAGCGTTTCTTTAAAACAGGATATACAGGTGGTATCCAACCCCATCAAGCCAATCGCCTACGCCTCATCTTAACAGCTCTAAATCAGGCCACACAAGTAAACGATATGGGATTGCCCGGTTTGCAATTGCATCGCCTAAGAGGCCATCTTCAAGGGTTTTGGTCTGTTTCGGTCAGTGGCAATTGGCGTGTGATGTTTCGTTTTGAAGAAGGCGATGTGTTTGATGTTGATCTGATAGATTATCATTGAAAGAGGTATGATGACATGCACAACCCCGCACACCCAGGCGAACTTTTAAAATCACTCTGTTTAGAACCTTTACAATTAACCGTCACCCAAACCGCGCAAGCACTCGGTGTGGCACGAAAAACGCTCTCTGAACTCATCAATCAAAAATCGAGCGTCAGTCCCGAAATGGCCATTCGACTCTCCAAAGCCTTTAACACCACGCCAGAGTTTTGGATGAACCTACAACAACAATATGACCTTTGGCATGCCCAACAAAAAATGGGGCAAACGAAGATCCCTCTACTGGCCACCTTATCTCAATAATCAAACACGAATACTTGATATTTGGAAACAACCATTCCGAGCTATCTTGGCGCTCGCCCCAGTCATCATGGTAAACCAATTTGAGGATGTGATTCAAGCACAAAAAAAGACCGCAAAGGTTTAGAACCTCTGCGGTCTTTTTGATTGATTCGGTAGAGATAAAGAAGTGGAGAGATATCAACACCACAAATTCCTGACATTGGCGAAATCCTTTGCCAGTTCATCCGCCCTCAAATACGTTTTGATGCGAGTGGTGACCTTATCTACTGTTGTCGTCACCTCTCTGGTTTAACTCTACCAAAACAGAATCAGGACCAGCGATTTCAATACCATCCGGTTTGAATACTTTCCAGTCATCAATATCATATGTATAAACGGAATGAACATCTGCTTCTAAAGCCGTTGCTGCATGACGCGCATCATGAATACGTCTGGCTTTCAAATCATGTGATGCAGCAAGTTTGAGCATGCGTAATGTGACACTCAAACCATCACTCAACACACGTATCGCTGATGGTGCTTCCACCAATAATGCAACAGCACGTTCTGCTTCTTGAGGTGTATGAGGCGGGGTTGCCTGAACCCAAGTTAATGCGCCATAAACCTCACTTAATACACCCACGCTTGTACAGGCTATTAAATCACCATTTCGAGCAGCCTCAACCAAAAGCCTTGCTTCCACATGCCGCGAATCACCTTTTAATAAGGCACCAATAAAAACGCCTGCATCAAAAAATACCCAATTATTGGGCATAAATGCCATCTTTCCAATTTTTAGGCATCGACCCTTCTAATTCTGGCAGTGGTGTAAGACCAATAGGACGAATCTCCACCGTATGGCCTTTTTCATCAACAACCGTGACGGATTGATGCGATTGAATAATTTCACGCAAAAACTGATCTGCCGAAAGATCTTTCATATCTTCCAAATTCATCGTCTTATCTGCCATTTTTAATCCTTTGCAAGCGCCGGATTTTAATATGTTTTCGATTCTCCACAAAATATACTCACAAACCCTTCTGCATTCAAGCTGAGATCCCCAAATCTTACGCAAACGGCACATACCCCATCAACCGACGCACCGCGCTTAAAAACTTTCTAAAACACGGTGTCATCTCATCCGTTCCTGCACAGTGTCCATCTACAGGATACGCATTGTTGCCCCCACTTTCTACAAACCGATCTCCCACCATCAACTTAACAGACCAGCTCGTACCATCTTTGGTCGGATTATCAGGTTCGTAATGATCCTGCCATTCCCAAACACCCACCGCATCCATCTGCTTCCAAAAGGCTTCCCAAGACCGCTTGGGTGGATAAAGGTGCAACACCGCTTGTTGTTCTCCCGATTCATACACCCGATACACCAAATGCCCATCTTCCCATTTCAATCCATACGAATGCCCCAAATAGCCACCAATGCCAATTTCTAAAGACTTGGGATGATCAGGTTTCATCATGTCTCATTCCGAACAAAAAGATTGGGTGCGCCCCCCGAATGTAAAAACACAACTTGCTGATCCTTTGTCACCAGCCCGTTTTCAATCTGATCCAAAAGCCCCGTAAAACACTTGCCCGTATAAACAGGGTCCAACAACACCCCTTCTGTTTGGGCAACACGACGAATCGTCTTGTGAACCTCCGGATACGACTGCCCATATCCTGGGCCAATGTACGCATCCAACACCTCAAAGTCTGATGGTGTCACACGCGTTTCCAAATTCAACTTTACCGCAGCACCTGTTGCACAATCCACAATGCGCGTCTTCAAAAATGCCGATGGTGCCGCACTGCTCACACCCACCACACGGGTCTTTCTGCCCAAATGTTTCAGCCCCAAAGCCAATCCCGCCGCCGTAATGCCCGACCCCGTGGTCACAAAAATATAATCGGGGTGAATCCCCACCTCATCAAACTGTTGAACCAATTCTTGTGCGGCATCCACATACGCACACGTTGCCAGTGCGCCTGTTGCACCCGTAAGGTGCAACACATAAGGTTTTTTGCCTGCCTGTTCCCATTCTGCTTTCACCGCATCCAACCAAACACCAACACGTGGGTCATACGGATCTTGGGTGGCAATGAATCGCACATCGGCACCCAACAGATCGTCCAACAACAAATTGCCCTGCTGAGGTTCATCGCCTGTGCCACGCAACAAAAGCACACACTTTAAACCCAGCTTTGCCGCCGCTGCCGCCGTAGCCCGGCACATGTTCGATTGCACACCCGCCGTTGTGATAACCGTGTCACACCCTTGTGCCAGCATTTCACCAAAGATAAATTCGTGGTTCCTAATTTTGTTCCCACCCAATGCCAGCCCCGTTAAGTCCTCTCGCTTCACCCAAATCTCTGGGCCGCCCACTTGATCAGAGAGCCGTTGCATTTTTTCCAAGGGTGTGGGCAGGTGGCTACACAACGAAACACGGGCAAGCCCCGCACAAAGAGAAACCTGTTTTTCACCCATTTTTTGTCGCCTCATCACGCACAAACTTCGCAATCGTTTCGTGTGTGGCAAACCAAACATTTGGGGTCGCTTTGATTTCTTTTACCAATGTGTCCAACATGTTCAAACGGCTTCGATGCCCAATCACTTGCGGGTGCATGGTCAGCAGAAACAGCGTGCGTTCTTCATACGCCATTTGAAATTCCGCGCGCCAAATATCGAGCAACCCCTCCAAATGCATGAAAGACCGTGTGCCCTG
Source organism: Candidatus Latescibacterota bacterium (assembly GCA_038279365.1). Taxonomy (GTDB): domain Bacteria; phylum Latescibacterota; class UBA2968; order UBA2968; family UBA2968; genus JABIFK01. Next base: position 70,133 of record JAYODI010000017.1, read on the forward strand.
TGTCGGGTCAATCTGCAAAAACGGATGGTCATCCAAAAGCCACTCCACCGGAAGCTCCACAATGCCCGTTGGTTCACGGTCTATGCACAATTCATAGGGCCGATCATCCCCCATTAAACTGCTGTCATAGACAAACCCCAAGTCACGAATAATGCCCAACGTGTGCGCCGTAAAATCCCACGACGGCGTGCGAATGCCCGCAGGTGCACGCCCTGTGCGAGAACGCCAATATTCAAATGCCTTGGTGAGCAGTTCCCTTTCCAATTCCCCAGTCAGGTCTTGCCCTCTTTCGTGAATCCAGCCATGCACCCCAATTTCGTGTTGACCAGATTCTAAGATGGCATCAATGGCTTCGGGGTGAAGCTGCCCGTTGACCGCAGGCACAAAAAAGCTCGCAGGCACCTCATGCCGAGCCAACAATGCCAAAATGCGATAAATGCCCACCCGCGCACCATACGCACCCCGCGACATCGAAGCCGGAGACCGTTCCCCCCGATACAACCAACTCGTTTCCGCATCAAAATCAAACGACAACGCCACCGCAACCTGCGCCCCATTGGGCCACACCGTAGGCGTCAAATCAACACCCGCAT
>JAYODI010000109.1:0-15373 GCA_038279365.1 Candidatus Latescibacterota bacterium
AAAAACATAAACCGCTTTTTAAAATCATTTTGAGAGAAAATACATTTACCATTTACAGATCACAGCCTGAATCATTCAAAACATCTGTACAGATTCGAAACCATCTTATTTTACAATCATTCGGAACAATCTAATCATTCACCAGAGAATATAAATCAAGTTGTTCTCAATGCCACAGACAAAAGCATTACAACCACAAACCCTCATCAAACGTTACCCCAAAACCCGGTGCGTCACCCACAGTGATCTTGCCATTGATCACCTTAGGTTGCCCCTGCACAAATCCCATCCATGGTCGCCCGCTTTCAGCCATTGGATTGGGATCTAACGCAGCAATCGCATGAAGTGACCAGACTTCTGACCCGCGATGTGGGCACACACGCAAACCATATTTTTTGCCCAAATCATAAATTCGAATCAACTCTGTAAGCCCCCCGCACCAACACACATCGGGTTGAAAAATGGCATGCAAACGCTCACGCATCAAATGTTCAAATGCCACGGACGTATATTCGTGTTCACCACCGGCAATGGGCACAGGGCTTTCATCACGCAAACGGGCATAACCCGCCAAATCGTCACACCGGATGGGTTCTTCCAACCATCCCAAATTGTAATCAGCCACTTGTTTTGACAACTCTAAAGCGGTCTCCAACTCCCATCCCATAAACGCATCGGCCATCAGTTCAAAATCATCTCCAAGCGTTTGACGCACCAACGCCACCTGAGCAATCGCCTCTTCAACAGGCATGCGCCCCATGTGCAACTTCAAGGCCTTAAATCCCTCCAACTTGCCGTCTGCCACTTCTTGGGGTGACCAACCCGTTTTATACATCGGCAGCGTCATACCCGCTTGCCCACCCAACACTTCCACCAAGGGTTTGTTGTCGCGTTTACCACGCAAATCCCACAGTGCCAAATCAACGCCACTGATGGCCATAATCACCAATCCCTTTTGGCCATAAGCCAATGTACGCCGAAACATTTGATCCCAAAGACTTTCAACATCACGAGCATCTTTGCCCATCAAAAAGTCGCGCAACACCGTCTCAATCACATGAATACCCGCCAGCCCACCTCCGCCAACGCCATATCCACTCAACCCATCTTCGGTATCAATACGCACCAAAATTTGCCCCAATTGTGTACGCCAATCTGGAGGTGAACCTGGTGTTTCTGGCTGTACGGCTCTGATATTAATAATTTTCATCCCTCACCTCTCATTCAAAAAAAAACCCGACAGCACACACTGTCGGGTCTATAATTTCAAATTCATCTCAATCATTGCTTTGTGGCTCTTGCTGCTGTATTTGACCATCTTTATTTTTTTTGACATCGACCTCAAAAGCCCAGCCCGTCACAAAACCATCATTTTCATCAGGTTCTGCCCAAGCCAAACGTGCATCTACGCAAATCCTCAATTTCTCTACGGTATTTTTTTGATACCCACGTCCGTGAAAAATATCAAAATTACCTGTGCGGATTTGAATACCCGTTTCGCTAATATCCACCAACTCTATATCGTGATATGCTTGTCCATTCAGTTGCATCGGCACATTTAATTCATAGCGATTTGCACGACGTCGATCATCCCCCGAAGAAGATGCCATAAGGTAACTCCTTAATTGAAAACGCAATCTTAAATAAAATAACACCTAAAAATCGCAGATGAATTATCGCCTGTCAAGTGGTATTTTATGCTACAAGGTGCTTAATTTTGTGCCACCCGTTGATCGTGTAAAACGACGGCCTTGTGTATCAATTGCAAGAGTGCAGCCATTTCAACAGGTTTATAAATACAGAAATCAAACCCACTGGCTCGCTCATCGCCTTCATCTAAGTGCCAGCCAGTCATCAAAACGGTTACCAACGTCGGGTCTTCTCGTCGTAAACGTGCTTCTAATACATCACCGCGCATTTGGGTCATACCCAAATCAATCAATGCCACATCAAATTTACCCTTCACAAAAGCATCTTGGGCATTTTGGGGCGATGTATGAATTTCAACATCGTAGATTTGTGACACAATGCGCCCGACAACATTGCATGTTATTTGGTCATCATCAACCAACAAAACACATCGTTTCTTTTGATATAAGGCAGCCTGTGCCGAATCGGCACCAAATAAAACCGCCGTGTTGTTTTGGTCGCTCATAATTCCCCCGAATAAGTGACGACCCCTTTTTCATAAAAGGTCACAATAATTTCATTGGCCAATGCAATTAGATTACAATTTAACACAAAAACCAACAAAAACCACCATACACAACTAAAAATTCTTATTTGTTTTATCTCAAAAAGCACATTATCATGATGTTTAACCATATATAAACCAAGAATTATCAACCCATTAAAAATTAACACCGTTAAACATATCCATAAGAGAATTTTATGTCGAATTTTGATTTTTCTGCCGCAGAAAACCTGATTCACACCAAAATAAAAGAGATGGGCCTGTCATCGTTGGCGCTTGCCATTGCCCAAAACGATCACATGCTTTGGGAAACGGGATTTGGTTGGGCAAACCGAGCCAACCAACAACAAGCCAACGAACACACCGTTTATTCCTTGGCATCTATTTCCAAACCCATCACGGCAACAGGCCTGATGATATTGGTGGAACGGGGGCTCATTGACTTAGATCGCCCCATCAATGACTATTTGGGCCATGCCAAACTTACCGCACATTTGGGTGACGTTGCCAATGCCACCGTAAGGCGTGTGGCCAATCACTCCTCTGGTTTACCGCTACATTGTCATTTCTTTTATGAAGACGAAGGCGTCGCACGTCCACACATGGATGAAACCATTCGTCGATATGGCCACCTCATGATGCCACCCGGCGAAACCTATCAATATGCCAACAGCGGGTTTGGCCTATTAGAATATCTCATTGAGCGCATATCGGGGCAATCTTATGCAGACTTTTTACGCCAAGAAGTCTTCATTCCCCTCAATCTGCCCCGCACATCTGTTGACCTGCCCCAAGACCTGGCACCTTATGCAGCCACGCGTTATGCCCCCAATGGCGAACCCATTCCGTGGTATACCTTTGACCATCCTGGAGCCTCAGCCGTTTGGGCCAGTGCCCACGATCTTGTGCGCTTTGGCCTCTTTCACCTCAAAATGCACCTACCCGATCAAAAAGCCATCCTCACAGACGCATCCATTGACGAGATGCAAAAACCCACCGTACGCTCATCGGAACAAAGCGGTTACGGCATTGGTTTTCGCGTAACCGAAAACGACGGTGGTTTCCTCACCACTGGGCACGACGGTGCAATGGGTGGGGTGCGCACCCGCCTCATACTCGTTCCCGAACACAACATTTCAGTAGCTGTACTGACCAATGGTGGTGGGCACAACGTGCCCATAGAAGTTGCTGCTGCACTCATCGATGTGCTCTTGCCGGGTCATGTTGAAAAACGTGCGCAACAACAGACCCCACCACAAGATCCACCCCAATGGTCTCCCCCCGATCACCTCTTAGGCACTTGGTCTGGTCACATTCACACCTACAACGGCGACCTCCCCCTTCATCTCACCTTTCAACCCGATGGTGATGTTCACGTCAAGCTCGCCAATCAAATGACCACCTTGCTCAACGATCCTCTCTTTCATGACGACACCCTCACAGGACGCTTCAATGCCGACATCGGCACCGACGACGCCAACAAACACCCCAATTATTTGCGTCTCAACCTCAAACTGCGCAAAAACGCACTCAATGGCCCCACACACGTCATTTCCACACCGCGCAATCGCTCGGGCAATGCACTGAGCTATTGGACACAGGTTGAACGAGAATAACCGCCTGATTCATTGCGTTGGGAACGATGTGATATCTGGCTATTCAGACAACACTTTCAAATCCAACACCTTACAAAAATGTCTACGTAAATATTGTTTTATTAAAAAACCGACTTAGTCAGTCGGTTTTTTACCTACCCAAATCGCAAAAACTTCCGCGCGGCTTCTCCCATAATCAAATCGCGCTGTTCTGTCTCCAAATCGGGCAACAATTCATCAATCACCTTCACCAACTTTCCATAACCAGGGTCCTCTACAATCCACGGGAAATCGGTGGCCCACATGACCCGCTCTGCGCCAAACTTGCCCAAGAGCGTTCGGTGCCACTTTTCCAAATCTCTATAAGGCCAGTCTTCTTGGCTAAACGCATATTGCCCCGAAAACTTAACTGCCACATTGGGAAACTCGTGTAAACCCACCATAGAATAACGCGTGAGTGGCGGCATGGGCGTTTGAATACGAGGACGACCTTTGTCGTCGTGTGCAAACGCATCTTCGCCGGGGCAAACCATCAAGTGGTTAAACACCACGCGCACCTGTGGAAAAGCCTGTACCAAAAACGGAATTTGATGTGCATCTTTGGCACAACTATAAAGCCAAATCACATAATCTTTTTCAGCGGCGTGTTTCCAAATCGGATACGTCGAAAACGTGGTCACATCCATCTTCGCCAAAGGGTCAATGGGGCCACCCACTTCAAAAAGACGAAACCCAACAATATCACCTTGTTCAGCCAACCGATCCATATGAGACTCTGGCGCGTGCCAGATCTCTTTGGGAATCAGCCCAATACCTCGAAACCGATTGGGGTATGTTTTGAGACAATGTTGCAAATATGTGTGGTGCGCAAGTTCAGGCCCACCAATTTGCACCAACATCGCCTGACCCACACCACTATTTTCCATCTGTGCCAACAACGCCTCAACCGGTGCTTCACCATCTTCAGGATATTGCGAAGACACGGTGCGCGGAAATTCCACTGATTTTTTGGCAAACACGTGAACATGTGCATCAACGATCATAGTCACAATCTTTCTTTAAAAAAACGAAACTGCGAATCAAGGCATTAAAGTCCATTCGTTTATTCGTCTATTCGTTTATTCGTCTATTTGCTACCTCGCATCCAAACTAAACAAACGTCTGCGATCGGGCGTGGCACATTTATCGGAAATATTCAGATAACGATCTGGGGCAACACGATCTTTGCTCCACTTTTCATAAATCAAAATAATCGACTTGCGCGGGTTTGGGGTCGTATTCACCATAGAAGTATGCCAACCATAAGAATTAAACAAGACCACATCACCAGCTTTGCCCGGATACACCTTGTGCCCCGGCATAGCATCTAAAGGGCGCACCACGGGGCAAGGTCCCGCATCGGGTTTGTGACTGCCTGGTACATATCCAAATGCCCCACCATTGGCCGGCACATCATCTACATAAATTTGCACCTTCATATGTAACGGTGTTGTGTGTGGCACATCGGGGTGCCAACCCACATAACTGATGGGCAACACAGGCAGGGTCCTTACTTGAGGGGCAAGTATAATCAAATCTTCATCGGCAAAATCCATCAAATATCCGTACCAACTGGGGTGGTCAATCAAATCGATAAACAAGTCGTCTTTTTCAAACGGATTTGGAATATCAAAATGTGCGGCTGGGCGCGTACCCTTTGCAATACCTTGCAACCATTCGTCTTTTGCCTCTGCGGCACATCTGTCAAACAACGCTTGCAAACGCACCAATTCATCTCCAACAAGCGCGTTTTCTAAAAACAATACACCGTTGTCTTCCCACTCTTGTCGTTCGGCATCTGTTGGTCGTTTCATCGCCTTCTCCTAAAATTTCAGTCTCAAGTCTCAGGCCAAATTATAAACGCCTATTGTTCACGTCTTCACAAAAGAAATCATGCTCATCGATAAACAACAAATTTCTCTTTCACCCGCACCTTTGACGCACCATCTTGGGCAGATATTGTATACAAGTAGGTGCCATTGGCCAAGGGGCGGCCTTTGTTGTCCAAACCCGTCCACGCGATTTGATTATAACCTGCCCGAGCAAACGGATCCTCTAAAAACGCAATCAAACGCCCAGACAAAGTATAAACCCGCACCGCAGTCTCAGCAGGTCGCGACAAAATAAACGTGAAATGTGCATCTTGTGCCACTGGGTTTGGCGACACCAAAACATTTTCAATAAACAAATCGGAAGTCACCTGAAATGCCAGTGTTTTTTGTGCTGGCCCATTACCCAATTTATCTGTGGCCAAGACCGTCAAAACATATCGATCATCGACCAATGGCGCAGGTGCATAAACAAAAGACAAAGAATATGGTGTGACCTGCCTGTCTTCGATACGCCCAGATTCATAATCGCCGTCTATCAACTCACCCGACCCTGAAAGAGAAAAACGCACGGAGCTTAAATTAATGCCTGCCGAATCGCGTACCGTCACACGAAATGTGGGTGACGCAGGCAAATAATCATCTGCTCTTACCTCACCCAATGCATCTAAGGCCACAATGTCCACCAAAGGCACCGATGTATCATTGCTTGGAGTAATAATAACAGGATTGTCCAAAACAACCTGACGGCCCACAAATGCAGGGCGATTTTGAAAATCTTCCAAACGTGCCGTCACAATATGTTGCCCAGCAAACTGCGCTGTTTGCCACACCCACCCCACCGTTGCCACATCACCCACCAATGTACGTTCGGGAATGGCCGCCCGCCCAATCAAGCGCCCTTGTGATGGATCACCCGCATAAAAAGCAACCGAAGTACCCAATGCCAAATCCAAAGGTCCTCGATTTTGTACATTGACGGTTAACCGTACCGTTTGCAACTCCTGCACCACTGATGGTTCTGCTTGCAAATTAGAAAGCGCAATATCGGAAAGGGGCTGATAGTTTACAGTCCAGGTTTTTAAACCCGAAGATGCATTTAACCCTTCACCAAAAAATCGGGCACGTACTTTTAAACGCTGCGTGTTTACCCCCACACCTTTTAAGTCAATCGGTACAGACCCATCTAATGCTTGATAGGCAGGCAATGCCACAAACGTACCACGCTCGGTCTCACCCAACAAATCCACATCCACACGCCCACTGCCATCTAAAAACAACGACAAAGATTGCCACCCGCTCGATGGTCCAACAGGGATCGATGTCAACGTTCCAAAATCGGGCAAACGCCGTCCCAGATACTGATAAATACGAGGTCCATTTAATTGCCCCAACCAGATCCGATTGTTTGCCCAATCATATTGCCCCCCCAAAATATCCGTCGTAGCCTGATCACTTTCAAATTCTTCCACAAACGCACCCGTTTGTGCATCCACCACACGCACCCGATGTGTAAGACCCGTGCCAAATTCGATCAAATACAAAAACCGCCCATCGGCAATGATCCCATCGGTAAACAAATAACCAAAACCTGTTGACGTAGGGTCCACAACAAATTCTCGCACCAACTGCCACCCCGCAGACGGGTCAAACACACGCACTGCCCACCCAGCACGGCGCACCCCATTGACACCTGACGAGACATTGTAAATATACGTGCCATCCGATGTGATCAAGGCGTGATCATTAAACGTCAACCCACGCGCCAAATCCAACAACCCATCGGGCACAGCCACCGTATCCACATTGCCCGTTGCCGTTGAGATGCGAATCACCGAATGCGATTGTCGATGCTCTGCATATACAAATCCATCGCTGTGATATGTAGCCGAAATACCATCCACAGAAACTTCTGCCAAAACCCCATAGTTTTGTCCAGCAACAGTACCATTAAAACCTGTTCCAATGCGCTCAAACACATCCTTGCCAGGGTACAAATCTTGGCTGGAATAAAATCGTTTCACATATAAATAAGTGCCATCCGTACACAATGTGGCCGTTCCCAATACCCCACTTGCTGAAAATGAGGATTCTGCCGTGTTAAACCGAATAGGCGGTGGCGTTTGCACACGACGAACCACACCCTCTAACAATGCCACATCTTGTGCCTCACCTTGCGCAAAGGCCGTGGTTCCATCTTGTTGCCAAACCACCGTGCGATCTGGTACACTGTTTGAGATCACCACATTTTGCGCACCCGTCCAAGGACCAGCAATTTCACCCTCTATCAAACGTGCCCGCCAAAAGTAAGTGCCCAAAGTCAAACCCACGGGTTGCCAAAACAACAACCCATTTGTGCCTGTCACCAAACCCGATCTTTGCACATCCACACCATCAAACTGAGGCGAGGCACTCAGTTCAAACTCGCCCAACAGATCCCCCTCACCCGTACCAGCGCGCACACCAAAACGCGCCCCACTGCCCGACACCGTTTGGCTGTTGTGTGGCAATGTGGGCACCGCGCTCAACGCACCCAAAACCTCAATATCTACCGATATACGGTTGTTTCCTTCATCACCTTCCACCACCACCTGATTCGGATCAAGCACAACCTCCAAGACATGTCTCCCCGCTCGGTTTTTCAAATCCCACAAAATGGCAACACTGTCTGTTTGTGCAAAACTTGGCAAGGCAACCCACAATAACGTATCCGTTTGCCCTGTGTCCAAATTGCGATCCATCACCGCCAAATCCATAGGCCCCAAGTGGCGCAAGCCCCAATTCTCCACCTTAATGTCTACACGCACCGAATCACCCGTTGTCAAGTTACTCACCCGATCAAGTCGCAAGCCACTTTCTTCAATCACAAAATCGGGGCCACTCGGCAGTGCCAATGCTTGGGCAGGATCCCCCATCAAATTCATAGGCACAATGCCCCCTTCAAAAACGGGCAGTTGTGCCAACACATCCATCTTTGCCAATGCCAGTGTTTGCCCAATGGGCAAAACACGGTCTCCTAAAGCGCGTTTGAGCATCGCTGTATTGATGGCATTGTTAATCCCAATAAAAGCCAGCGAAGAAGCCGAAATATAAGCAATTGCACCACCGTCGGGTTTGTTGGTCATTTCTTCTGCCAAACAAATAATGCGCGGATCCCAATGCAACCCATTCAAACAAGACATCCCAATAAACAACGGCAAACGCGCACCATTTTTGATTTGGCTCATATAATTAAAACCAGCTTGTTGAAAGGTGCCTGCAATAAACCGCGACATAGACGCCGCGCTTCCGTGTCCCATAAAGTTGACGATCAGGCGACCTTCATTCATTTGCCGAATTACTTCTTGCGACGATTCATTGGGCTCAGGTGTGGTATTGGCATCGTGATAAACCTTAAATGATTCCAAACCAATTTCTTCTGCCAACGCACTTAGCGAATCGCTGGGCTCCGTAAATAGTGTGGGCAGCAAATCATCATAGTTGGCCATAAGCAAAATGCGATCTCGCCAACGTCCCGCCAACGCATTGTCATAATCAATCACACGCTGTACCGCCAAGTTGGCCTGCGACGTATAATTGATTGAAAAACGCCCCACAAAAACATCCATAAACAAATCGTCATCAACTCGCCCATAATATTCATCTGTAAATGCCAACCCTCGTCGTACTGCCGATTGGAAAGGCAAGCTGGGCACAAAGTTTTGGCGTCCAAGCTGGGCCACATCAAACAAATTGCGATAATCAAAACTAGCCCGCCCAAACAACAACACATATTCAGGCCGTTGCGTCCATAGGGCAAATGCATTTTGCACAAAAGACCGAATCGCCACCGCATCCAAATGCCCAAATGAAAACTCATCATAAATATCAGCCACATCCACCACCATAGATGACAACCCCAAACTTTGACGATGATCGGCCAACCGCTGAGCCGCATCGCGAAATTCTGTGGGTGTCACAATCACATACGCAGCACCTGCTTGTTGGCTCCGCAAATGAGATGCCACATCAACAGTGGCCACATTAGGCACCCGAATGGCGGTTTCATCTGCGGCCACAAAACGTCCTTGGGGTTGTGTTTCAAATTGCACATCAAAACGCGCGCCATTCGCCACAATCAAACCATTCAATTTTTGTGCCGAATCAAGATTCAAAATGCGTATCCTATTGGACCCAAATCCTTTTACAGACACCCTTTTTTGTGCATTCAATTCAAATTTCAAAAAACCATCACCGGTTTCAAAACGACGTGGATAAGACACCGCGACCCAATTAAAATACACATGATCTACATAAGGAAGTGGCTCAAACGGATAAGACGGATCCCCTGGCGTTGTTAATACCACACGGATGGTATCAGACAAAGCCGTTGCCGATACCGTGCCCGACACAACACGTGCCAATTGACCATCCCACCGATCTTCCACCACAACCGGCCCATCTTGCAACCGCACCACCGCATAATGATCGGGATTGATTGCATCCGAAATCGTTAATGAATGCATGCCCAGTTTAATCTCTGCCGTACCTTCCTTCACCACACCGGGCAACACCACGGGCATCACCACCGAAGTGGCCACATCAATTGGTGAAGAAGGCGATGCCGTTCGCCGCCAAAACCAATGATCTCGGTTGGCATCTGCGGCAAACCCCAATGCATCAAATGTAGAATCAATTTCGGCATGAATTGCAGACACAAAAGAAGTCGATTCATCAAAACCACTGTTGGGTGACGCATCAACCGTTTCATATCGCGTACCAGGGCCTCCATCTACTGTCAACCAATACACACGGGTGCGTCCATACTCATTTACAAAATCGCGATCAGGCGCCCGCCGATATTGCCCCCAGAAAAACACCCCATCACCCGCATCCAATTGCCCATCGCCTCCGTCCTCCACCAGCAAAGGTATCTCACGACCATCCACATACATTTTTAATCGTTCCAAATCTCCCGCACCCAAACCAATACGAGACGCAGTAAACCAATTGGCATCCAAGCGATACAGGCCATCTTCAACAATATCGATCTTATAATACTGCGCCGTTGGGTCATACCAATCCAACCCTTGTTTGCGCAAAGGTTGAGAGGGTTGCCCACGCCAAGCACGTGCTTGTGCGGCATTGAGCAACCCCTTTTCATAAACAGACTCAAACCCATCGCGATCCAATCCCACCCGCGATCTCACAGCTGGGCGATTTGCGCCCCGAACAAATGCCACACGCACCCGCAACCGACGGGCCACACGCAACACTTTCCGAACAGGGTTATACTGTACAGGTCGCAAAGAAAGTGTGACAACCCGTTGGTCGCGCATCACACCATCGTTGACAACAACCACTTCTTCGCCAGGGTAAAATGCGTCTGTGTGATACACATCCAAATCTTTTTCATAAACCGCGCGTGCTATCGGATAATCATCCGAACCAAGCCACTGCGTATCTGGCACAGGCATCAAATCAACATCTTGTATCTCTTCATAATCCGCATGAATAACCGTTGCCACAATTTGTGCTCCAAACGGTACGCCCAACACCACACCACGAGCTGGCACCGCAGGTGCCCCAAACGCCTGCCAATACACCCAATCTGGCACGTCAACCCGGTCTACGCTTTTGCCATTGATCTCAACCTGCCGCCGTGCCAAATCAAATGCCGTCACCTCAATCTCAACAGCATTGGACTCCGTTGCCACAAGTTCAACTTGGCCTGCTTGAGCAGCTCCAAACAGCATGCCAAAAACCAACATCACCCTCATAATCTGCATATAATAACTTTCACGTTGGCGCTGCACCATTTCACCCACCTTTTCCCAAAAGCGCAATTAAGAATCCAGGTTGTCACACACAGACACTTCCACAATTTTCTTAAAATTCAAAACGTCTTTAAGCGTTCGCCATCAAAAAAAACAATCCGATCATCAAATTTTAAATCAATCATAACAGACATCAGATATTCAGATAGTACATTCAAATGCCCCCACTCTTGTTCCAACAAAAAAGGCGGTTGCAATGCTTCTTTTCCCCCATGAAAAGAAAAATATCCACCATCGACAATCTGAATTTGAAACAAATTTTCTTGGGGTTCAACAACACACGTCATATCTCCCGTCAACCAAACATGATTCACCATCACAATATCTGCTGATATTGGGTGAGCAGATCGCATGGAAACGGCATTTTTAAGTGCAAAAGCAAAAAGAGGTTTGCCACCAATACTTTTAGGTGGTGTCCATGCCGAAGGTGTATTCAGTACAAACAATCGCCCGTGTGTCGTTTGTGCATAAGGCAACACATCTGCCACAAACCCTTCACTCACACGCGATGCATCACGCCAGATCACGCCTTCACGAATCATCACACCCGTATAATACAACAGCAAACCCACAAACAAAAATGAGAAAATATGTCCAGACTGTCGCATCCAAATATCAGCAACCACCAAACAGAAAAAAGCGGATGGAATGTATAAATACCAGTTGTGCAAATGCCCCAATACAGGTACCAAACTCACCACACAAACCATCGTCAGCATCAAAGGCAAAGAACGAACCCAACGTCTATTTTTTCGAAAATCCCCAAAAAACAATCCACCCGTGATAACCAAAACTACTCCGCCAAACCACTTCAAGTCGGTCATTCCAAACTTGGCAAAAGATTTTGCCAAATCAACACCCCATCGCACAACCGAAAACCGAATACTGGGTGTGCCCCCAAATATGCCACCCAATACCACCCACCTCACAACAAAATAGATCAATAACACAATCACCACAGCCCCCACACCCAACACACCACTTTTGGCCATCAAACGATTGCGATACCAAGCCAACACCAGCAAAACACCTGGCAAAGACAAAGCCATCTCTTTTGACAAAAAAGCCAAACCCGCACAAACAATCAAAAACATCAGCTTCCACACAGACCATTCTTCCAACAGCTTTAAAAAAGCAATCATACTCCCCAAATAAAATAACGCACAAACCGTATCCGTACGTCCCACAATCCAAAACACAGAATCGGTGTGAATCGGCAAAACAAAAAACAATCCTGCACTTCCCCAACAAACCCAATCCAACAAACCCAATTGTCTGCCCAATACAAAAACCAAACCCGCGCACCCTGCGTGAATCAAAACATTGAGCACATGATAACCCGCTGGATCAAATCCACCGATCAAATAATTCAGATAAAATGACAAAACAACAATTGGGCGATAATACCCCCCTTGCCCAATCAGACCTTCCCACCCCGTTGTCAAAATAAACCCCACACCATTTGCAGCCAATTTCAGGTGCCCCCAATCGTCGTCTAATAACGAAACACCAGCCGACAGCCAGGCAAACCCAACAAAGGCAATCACAAAGAAAAAAAGACCGAAAAACCGATTCACCATATACCTACTTAGAAAAATACAGTGTCATATTAAAAAACCGGCGAAGGCTGAGCATTACGCCCAACACCTGCCGGTTTAAAAAATAACATCACCCATTCAAACACTTTTGAGTCGTTTTTTAAGACTCATAATACTCAATAATCCGCCGCAGCGTTTGTTCCAAACTAATCGAGGGTTTATACCCCACAACCCGGGTAATCTTGGTTAAATCTGGCACCCGATAATTGAGGTCTTCATAAGAGCCTTTGGCGAACGCCTTATCATAAGGCACAAATTCAATCGGCGAATCACTTTCCGTTAAGCTTTTAATCTTTTCTGCCAAAGTCTTAATCGCAATTTCATTGGTTTCGCTGTTGCCACCCAAGTTAAAAATTTCGCCTGGCGTATCTTCATGAGCCATCAATGCCAGCAAACCATCTATGGCATCTTCAATATCCGTAAAACAGCGACGTTGTTCACCATCATTATATACTGTAATGGGATGCCCCAACAATGCCTGTTTAATAAAACGAGGCACCACCATACCATATTCAGCACTTTGCCGTGGTCCAATTACATTAAAAAACCGCACAATAATAACAGGCAATTTCTTTTCACGCCAATACGCCAACCCCAACATTTCATCAACTGCTTTGGATGTTGAATAAATCCATCGCGTTACAGTCGTTGGCCCAAGCAAACGGTCGTCGTCTTCACTAAAAAGGGCTTTGCCATTCTTTTTGCCAGCAACCTCAGACGTAGAAGCCAAAAGCACACGCTTCTTATCTTTATTTGCCATTTCCAAAATAATTTCGGTGCCACGAATATTCGTCGTCAAAGATTGCAACGGATTGTTAATCACATAATTGACCCCCACAGCAGCAGCCAAGTGATAAATCACATCGCACCAATCTATGAGGGGTTTGAGTGTGCCAGGGTCTAAAACCGTTCCCACCTTCATATGAAAATGGGGGTTATCTTCCAAATGACGCACATTGTCCAAGTCACCTGTAGACAAATCGTCTAAAACATAAACTTCATCGCCCTGTTTAAGCAATCGTTCAGCCAAATACGATCCAATAAAACCCGCACCACCCGTAATCAAAACCTTCATGTGAACACCCTTCCCAGCAGCGGGCGCATGGAGCCCACCCCAGCTATCGATCTTAACACGATCCAAAATACCGTCAAAGCTCAGCCCTTTTTGACCTGAACAAAAGATTGTAAAATATGTAACAATCGTTGACTGCTGCTTTGAAGTGAAAAATCACGTTCCATCTTTTTGCGCCCGGCCATTCCCAGACGCTTTCGCAATTCAGCATCTTCAATCAGCAAAGATAAACTTTGCACCCACTCCGTTAATGAATCAGCACAAAACCCATTTTTGCCATGGTCAACAATTTCTCGATTAATTTCAACCGGGCTGGCCACCACGGGCAACCCCATTGCCATATATTGAAGCAGTTTGTAACCACCCTTGCCCCTTGTAAAATCATCATCGGGTAAAGGCATCAAACCAATATCAAACTGACACAAATGTGCAACTTCCGTATCCAATGTCCAAGCAAAACTTTCAACTGGCATACCGTCAAACTGAAAGCTGGAAGCACCAATAAGATGCAATTTCACCAGTGGATAGCGTCGTCCAAGCTCCGCAAGTGAATCGCGAATTAAATCCAAATACTGCGTCGTGGTGGGGCTACCGATCCATCCCAAAACCACTTCATCTTTGGCCAAACGCTCACCAGGGGCATAACGCACCGTATCAATAGGTCCTGTAATGCGCACCACTTGCGGGCAAAATCGCTGTGCATAGTCTGCCGTATAGGCATTTTCAACAACGGCGCATTGTGCAGTTTGTAACATTGCTGGCAAACCACGCTGACGGCGGCGATGACGTATTCGGCTTAACCAACTGGTTCCCACCGTCTCCACGGTGAAAATCGCATCATCAAAATCAAATAATATCTTATGCCGGTATCGGCGTAAAAGCTTAGAAATTGGAGATGGGAAAATCACTTTTTGGATAAACAAAGCATCATAGCACGTGACAGACCAAAGACACCGAATGCCCACACACCATGTACGAAACCAAGCCACCCAATAATATAACAACCGATTCACCACACCACCCGCATTCAAACGACGCACCCACTTGTCTGGGGCAACAACAACAACATCGGCAACCACACCCGATTGCCTCAACAAAGGCAAATAATCAAAAACACGTGTGCGACTGCTGGCTGCCAATGGGCCGTATTGTGCCACAAAAAGAACATGCATAAGCTGTTGGAAACCTGTCAAATATAAACAGTGGGTATTAGAAAATCAAGCACTTAGG
>JAYODI010000190.1:0-2224 GCA_038279365.1 Candidatus Latescibacterota bacterium
ACATGTAGATGCCAATACTGATAAAAATAGATTTTTTGGCACCTATGTGATTGCCGAGATAACCGAATATGAGCGCGGCAGGAAAGCCAACGAGTTGGGTTATGAGCAAGGTGCCCAAGAGTGTGCCCGAGTCGAAACCTATGGACATGCCATAATCAACGGCCATGCGAATGACAGTGCCTACACCGTCTATGTAAAACCAATAGGCGAGCAAAAAAAGAACAACTGTTTTGTGTTGGCTGATTTCTTTAATGGTGTCGCGCAGTTGTGTAAGCCCTGCCGAAATCATGCGCAGGCCAGATTCTGTTTGTGGGGCGCTGGATTCTTTGACCCATAAAAAAAGTGGAATAGCAAATATGGCCCACCAAATGGCAACCGAAATAAAAGAAAATTGCACGGCTTCAGCGGCGCTGGTTAACCCAAATGTTTGTGGGCTTTGGGTCATATAAGCATTTACCGCAAAGAGCAACCCACCCCCCAAATATCCAAAAGCATATCCTCTGGCAGAGACGGTGTGCATGCGGTCTTCTGAGGCAATGTCGGTGATGAGTGCATCATAAAAAATAATGCCTCCTGAAAAACCGATGTTTGCCAGCGTAAAAAACAAGACGGCATTTTGCCAATCGCCTTGCCCAACCCAATAGAGCATGGCGGTGGTGATAACACCCAATATGGTGAATATGCAAAGGAAGTTTTTTTTAAATGTGCCCCGATCTGCAATGGCACCCAGAATGGGTGCCAGAATGGCAACAAACAACCCGGCTGCCGAATTGGTAAAGCCTAAGCGCGCAGAACTGATGGTTGCATCAACACCGGCACTCCAATATTGTTTAAAGAAGATGGGAAAAAAGCCAGACAGAACCGTGGTGGCAAAAGCGGAGTTGCCCCAATCGTAAAGAACCCAACCATAGGTGGCTTTTTTGTCATTTAAACTTGGTTTTATATGGGGCATGTTTTGTTCTTTGTAATGGGTTTAGAATGTTTGTGCAAATCGCATATAGAGCGATTGATGGTTTTTGGTTTTGCCATAATCCATACGCATAATGGTGCTGTACCAATATATACGCAGCCCACCCCCATAGCCGAGTTGCCAATCGTTTAGGTTGGGGCCATCGGTGCGTTTGTATATTTGCCCGATATCTGTAAATAAGACCACGCCGAGGTTGATGTGATAACGATGTGATAAGGCCCATTCTTGCCAACGCAGTTCTGTGTTGATGAGTGTTTGGCCTTCACCGCGTTCTCTGGCTGGCGATAACCCGCGTACTGTTCTGCTGCTGCCGAGTTTGGGCTGTTCGTAAAAGGGCACATCACCTAAGGTGAGGGCTGTTAAGAGACGTTGCGACAATGTCCAGCCATGTGATATTGGAATAAAGTGTTGGTGTTCAAAGCTGATTTGTCCACCATTATATGCGCCGCTTTGCCCCCATCCATATTCTACAAGTAATTCCTGTAAGGTTCCGCGCATACAATTGAGATAGTTGTCGCGCGAATCACGCCTTAGAGCGACCTGGTTTTGTAAAAGAAGTCCGCCGTTTTGGCCAATGGGTGCCAGTGTAGAGAGCAGTGCGTTTTGGATGGCATTGGGGGTGATGCGGTTGTGTCCTCCTACAAATCCAACGCGAAGTTGATAAGGTTTTTTAAGCGTATGATACCAGATGACGCCAAGAGTTTTGTAATGGGTTTCGTATGTTTGTTCGTCTAAACTGTATTGTGCAATTTCTAAGTCGGTGAGTGTGCCATAATATGCCGCGTTTGATTCTTTGTCGTATCGAAAATCAATTTCAAGGCGATCGTTGTGATAAAATTTGGGCAGGTCGAGTTTGGCACGGTGTGTCCATTTGCCTTTGCTGGTAAAAAAAAACTGGATGGTATAGGCTTGTTGATATGGAATGGTTTGGCCATCATAACGATATAAGTTGCCTCGAAATCCATATCCTGTGCCATCGTCTGAACTGAAGCCTGCAAGGGGCAATAAGGTGATGCGTTGGCCTTGCGTTTCATGGGGGTGCTTTTGTGCATTGCTGTTTGTAGCAAATAATAATATGCATAAAATGGCACAAAACATAAATGTTGATTTATTTTTAATCTGTTGATATATAATCAATTAAATGACCTTTTGGCAATGTTGTAAAAAAGAGTGCAACGATTTAAGGTAAGCACAAAATAGGTCTTCGTCAGGCAGTTTTTATTTTTACGATTAGTTCTGATTGATTTTTAGAGA
>JAYODI010000110.1:0-15305 GCA_038279365.1 Candidatus Latescibacterota bacterium
TTGCGCACTTCAAAAAATGCACTGGCCAAGAACCGTTCGCTCAGCTTAAACCCATAGGTTAAGCGCATATCTGTGCGGAATGTCCAAGGACCTTCAGCCACTTCACGGTCACGCACATCTGTTGTCGTTTCTTCAACCCGATAATAAAAACCACTGTTCAAGGTTGAAATAGAGGTCAACGTCAACCGATCGCTTTCACCAGGCGTGAGACTTGAAAAGTCACCCGTCAAGGTCATACCCACACGATGTTTCCGGTCAAAACCGGTTACCAATGGATTGCCACCACCGTTTACATTTTGTTGATACGTGTTAAATGTAGCGCGGGCTTCCAAAGGAATGTCGGTGTCTGTTACAGACGAAAACGATGTCTGGTCAGGCACGTGTGATGTGTTGCCTGCAAAAGCAGATGATTTGATATAACTAAAGGCATAGTTGAGACGACCCGAAATCCAAGGGCTGCCAGCACGACGCTCCAATGAAAGCTCAACACCACGCGAATCGGCATAACCAAAGCTCGTGTTAAACGTATAAGAACCAAAACCCAAACCAGCAACAGGGTTAATGGCATAGCTGATACGTCCGTAGTTTTCGATGTCGCGATAATATGCCGTTACATCAAGCAAGTGGTTGCGATCAATCCCATATTGCACACCAATTTCATAGGCAGTGGCCTGTACGGGGTCTGCATCCACATCCACCACAAAGGGCAATGATGGGTTGGCAAACACACCAAAGTTGTCATACATGCTCGAAAACGAAGGGGGTGAATAAAACTTACCCCACGAATAGTGCATGGCAGCACTTTCGGTAATCGGATGCGAAATACCCAAGCGTGGTTGAATAAACCATTTGGTATCTACACTCTTGCCACGAATTTGCTCACGCACAATCTGACCGTTTGCAAGTGTGGTTTGTGCTGAGGGATTGAAAAAGTCTGTAAAGTTTTTCACACCCACATTGAAACCATCAAGACGCACACCACCATTGATGATGATGCCATCATATTCGATACGGTCTTGTACGTAAAGTGCATATTCACTTGGATTCACTGAAAAATCTGTGATCTCAAACGGAAATGCATTGTCATAAGTGACACGCACTTGGGTGCGTTGTTGGAATTGCGATACTTCATGACGACGATACAAAAGACCTGCTTTAATTTGGTGATTAAAGTTCAATTGGCTGGTCACATCCGCTTTGATTTGGAACACGTTGCGATCCAAATCTTCATAATAAAAGCCAGGTTGACCAATGCGATAAGCACCATTGGCAAATGTCAGGTTGAAAAACTTTTCATTACCAGGGTCGGGTGTGAAAAATGAGCGTTGACCATTGGCCAAAATACCCGAACCATTTAAACCCAAATACTTATCTGATTCAGCCGAAGTTTTGAGTACGATAAAGTCACCATCTTCACCAGAGTCTACCCGACCATTACCATTGTCGTCAGAATAACCAAATTCACTGGTACGGTTGAGTTGTGAAACCTTAATTTCATAAAAGGTTTTGGGTGAAAGAGATTGTGTCCAACCCAAATATCCCATCAAACCAAGTTTTTTATTGCCAGGGTAACCAGCATGATAAAACTTGAATCGAGAAGCAAAATCACGGTTGGTCCAACCACCCAATTTGCCTTCATCATCAATCATAAAGTTGGCGGTCAATTTGCCCGAATCAGAAGGCTTAAACGTCAACTTAAGAGAATGTCGCATGCTCACATGATGACCATAGGGCAAATATTCACGCGCATTGTTATAACGCGTCGTAAAGTAAAAGCCACCCACACCACCTAATGGGCCACCCACCGAAACTTCGGCTTCAGTTGGGCCATCGCCATAATCGGTGTTTTGTGCCGCATTGAAATTATAAAACTGAACGGCTTTGGCAATATTGGCCGCATCACCCGAATTTAACAGTGTGGTGCGTTCAAGATTGTATTTTGCCAAATCGCTTTCCACTGCTTGGCCATTTTTAGTGGTATTGGTATACACATCAGGACCGGCATTCTTCGTGCCAGAACCCGAGCGCACAAAAATACGACCGTCGTATTTTTCGCCACCTTCACGGGTTACCACATTGATCACACCTGCGCTGGCGGCATCGTATTCGGCATTGAATGTACCAGAAATGATATCCAATGACTGTACGGAGCTGACGTTGATGCCCACACCAAACTCACCTTCAGATGAGCGATTGGCTGAAGTATAAGGGCTATAAACCGACGTACCTTCACCAGCACGGAAGTAGGTATCAGACACATCAATACCATCGACCAAAATTTTGGATTCCGATTTGCGACCACCGCGTACAAACCCACGAAACACACTGGGTGAGGTATCAATCAAATCAGACAAATCAGCCACGGGCATCGTATTGTTAATTTCACTTGCATCAATACTTGTGCGGCTGGAAGTCAATGTCTTTTCAATCAAAGGACGTTCCGCCACCACCGTGATGGCTTCGCCTTCAATGGCTTGTTCAGAAATATCAAAATTGACTTCTGTGGTTAAATCTGAGCGCACACGCACATCGGTTTTTTCTACGGGTTGATACCCGACAAAACCAACTTTAATGGTGTAAACACCCGGTTGCAAATTCAACAAAAAATACTGACCTTCACTATCTGTAACCGCACCAACCGTAGTAGCACCAACCATTGTGGTTACATTAGCCCCAGGAATCACTTCCCCAGAACTACGATCTTTTACGACCCCCGCAACTTTGCCATTGGCAGCAAAAAGCGGCGAAGTCGCCAATCCTAAGCCAACAATGGCCCAGGCCAACAGGATAAAAACCTGTTTATGTAAAGCACGCATAATGCTTCCTCCAGTGAGGGTGAAACCACCAAAATATCAAAACCATTATTTTGGCGGACGACTTTACCCAGTAATTCCAGTACCGTGGTTAACCCACAAACTTATTAATGACTTATAATCGACGACCTCCTTTGCTCCTCCCGAGAAACTCAAATAGATATATGACACATCTAATTGAATAGATATGGATTTTAAACATTCTGATTATTAGGATTGTACCAATTTTTAAGACTATGTTCTAAATTTAGGGGCATCCTCTTCGGTTGTCAATGCTTTTTTGACAGAATTGTGACATGCATAAAGCATTGATAATAAAAATGTTTAGTTTTTTTAACACAAAGATTAAATTGACATCTAACCATTGATATATTACTGTTATGACATAAGGTTAATCAATGGTCTCAGTGGCCTAAAATCGACAATAGCGAATTATTATGGATTCATTTGAATTTAATCCCATAACCATTGGTGGGCGCATTGATCGTATGCGCAACCAATTTAAATATTCTATTGAGGAACTGGCAGGGCGTGCAGGACTCAATAAAAATACGGTAAACCGTGTCATCAAAGGCATAGGTAAACCCAATCTAAACACCTTTTTAAAGCTATGCAATGCCTTAAAAGTCACGCCCAACGACCTCATGGCTCCCAGTATCAACCAAAATGACCACTATCGCATCCTGCGTCCCACTGACAACCAGTTTATTGCCTATCATAACCAAGAAATGGGTTTGCGTATAGGTCTCCTGACCAACGACCTGCCCCAAAGCACCATGGGGTGCATGGTGCTTGAATTTTCTGAGCGAACCACCACGCGCAACCACGTTGGCGAAGAACTCTTGGTTTGCACTTCGGGGCGTATAGGACTCACCATTGGTGAAAAAACCGTAGAAATAGACGCAGGTACAGCCATTATCTTTCATGCATCAGAACCACACAGCTACTACAATGCCGATCCCACACGTGAAAAATCCACAGCCATTGGCGCACTAACAGTTTCATTTATTGATGAGTCCAACAAACATCCCCTATAATTTGAGACAGTTCTTAAATATAAGAAGATTCAAAAAAAAGCCGTGACGAAATCGTCACGGCTTTTTTTGCCATAAACACAGCACCCATCAGGAGTAAACGTCTTAATTCTACTCCCCAAAAACACCTAATGTATATATAAAACAAATATTTATGCTTTCACACTTAACCCTCTTTAATCGCTGCAATCAAATCCAACACCGCTTCTTTCGCACTGCCAAAATACATCAATGCATTATCTGCAGCAAACAATGGATTTGGAATGCCTGCAAATCCAGGGCTTAAGCTTCGTTTAATGATCACCACAGTGCGTGACTTATCCGCATCCAAAATGGGCATCCCTGCAATGGGGCCAGAGGTGGCATTGCGCGCTTCGGGGTTGACCACATCATTTGCGCCAATCACCAAACACACATCCGTCTGCTGAAAGCTCGAATTAATAACGCTCATTTCTTTTAATTTTTCATACGGCACTTCGGCTTCGGCCAACAACACATTCATATGTCCTGGCATACGCCCCGCCACAGGGTGAATAGCATATTCCACTTCAATGTCTCGTTTTTCCAACTCATTGGCCAAATCACGTACCGCATGCTGGGCTTGTGCAACAGCCATACCATACCCAGGTACAATAACAACCCGACGCGCCGTATCAAAAAGCATGGCCACTTCTTCAGCCGATGTCGATTTAATCTTGCCCGCATACACCTCATCTGCATCGGCAACCACACCCCCATCTACCTGTCCACCCCCAACAAAAACATTGCTCAATGATCGGTTCATGGCCTTGCACATAATCTGCGTCAAAATAAGCCCCGATGCCCCCACCAACGACCCTGCAATAATCAAAACATTGTTATTCAAAACAAAACCCGTTGCCGCGGCTGCCAACCCCGAACACGAATTCAAAAATGCAATGACCACCGGCATATCGGCACCACCTATTGGCACCACCATTAAAATGCCCGCCAAAGATGCAATGCCCACCATGATCCAAAACCAATCGGTATTGTTGGGTTCATTCACCAACAAACCACCCACCACCACGCTGCCCAAAAGCAACAACATATTTAACATCTGCTGGCCAGGAAACTTTGGCGCTCCACGAAACAGTTCCAACAATTTTGTAAAAGCAAGCAAACTGCCCCAAAAGGTGATGGCGCCAATAATACCCGAAGCCGCTGTTGCCACTGTAAATTGCGCTGTTAAATCCTGTCCTAACGAAACGCTCTCAAGCAAAGCCGCTCCCGCCACCAACACCGATGCCACCCCACCAAAACCATTAAACAATGCCACCAATTCAGGCATCGCCGTCATTGGAATGCGCAGTGCCAAAACCACACCAATCAATGACCCTGCAATCACACCATAAAGCACATATTCCACACTCACAACCTGCTGATCCAACAACGTCACCACCACCGCAATCAACATCCCCAACGCACCATACAAATTACCACGTACAGCCGTTCGCGGATGCGTAAGTCCTTTTAAACCAAAAACAAAAAAAACCGACGCAACCAAATACGCAAAATTGATTAAGTTTGCATTCATAATTTCAAAGTTTTCTTTTAAAAAATAGTGGATGATCTTAGTCGATTACGCGCTACGCTCGTTGTAACCTGCGCCTATTCGTCGATTCGTCAATTCGCTTATTCATCAATTCGCTAATCTCGCCTTTTAAACATGCTCAGCATGCGATGTGTCACCAAAAAACCACCCACCACATTCAATGTTGCAAAAACAACCGCCGCCACACCCAAACCCGTTGTCAACATCGTATGCTGAGAGCCTGCTGAAAGCACCGCACCAATTAATGTAATGCCAGAAATTGCATTGGAACCCGACATCAGTGGGGTATGCAATGTAGGTGGAATTTTTGTGATAATTTCAAACCCCACAAACACCGCCAACACAAATACCGTCAACGCAGTTACTAAAATTTCCATAATAAAATTCCTTAAAAACGGTCAAAAGTCTACAGGTCACATGTCGCAGGTCAAAATCACAAAAACCAATCACATAAGATTTACAAGTTTGACCTACGACCTGCAGACCTGTGACCTGCGACATTCTTTTAACTCATACTTTCCTTCACCCGATCATTCACCACCTGCCCCCCTTGTGTCACCAAGGTGGCTTTTAAAATTTCATCTTCCAAATCAATCTTTAAACCACCCTCATCAATCAACAAACCGAGAAAGTTTGCCACATTATGCGCAAACATCTGACTGGCATGATAAGGCACCGTAGCCGGTAAATTGGTTGGCCCAAAAATTTGTACATCATGCGCAATCACGGTTTCATTGGCCTTTGTCAATGCACAATTACCGCCACGTTCAGCCGCCAAATCAACAATCACAGAACCAGGAGCCATCGCTTTAACCGCATCTTCAATAATCAACAAAGGAGATGGTTTACCAGGTATTGCTGCAGTACTGATCACCACATTGTTTTCGCCCACCACATGCCCCAGTGCTTCACGTTGTCGATCATAAAAGTCTTCCGATTGGGCACGTGCATAACCACCGGCATCTTCAGAATTTTGCGTGTCCAATCCCAAATCAACAAACTGAGCACCCAAACTTTCAACCTGTTCGCGCACCGCCGGACGCACATCATAAGCTTGTACCACAGCACCCAAACGCCGCGAAGTTGCAATGGCCTGTAAACCTGCCACACCTGCACCAATTACCAAAACACGTGCCGGACGCACGGTGCCTGAAGCTGTCATCAACAACGGAAACATACGCGGCAAAGCATGTGCGGCCAACAACACCGCCTTATATCCTGCCACAGTGGCCATCGAAGACAAAATATCCATGCTTTGTGCCCGTGTAATGCGCGGGATGAGCTCCAAAGCAAACAACACAGCACCTGTATGAGCAACAGATTGTGTCATCTCATGCGCGGTTAAAGGATCTGCCGATCCAATCACCACTTGCCCATCACGCATCAAATCCACATCGGCCTGACCCGCATCTGCATTGGCCCCTGGTGCACGCACTTGCAACACCACATCGGCCCGCTCAAAAACACCAGCGCGCGTGGCAACCACTTCTATACCGCGCTCTGCATATGCCGCATCGGGAAACCCTGCTGTCATACCTGCTCCAGATTCCAAAACAAACTGAACGCCCTTGCCAATAAGCGATGTTGCCACCTCAGGAATCATAGCCACCCGATGCTCACCCACTGCCGTCTCTTTAACTATGCCAACAACCATATCAAAATCCTTCACAAAAGCTTTTTACATCTATCCATAACGAGATACAATGTGTTACTTACTTTGGAGCCATTATCTTCTCACCAGGCAAGATACCTTGCTTCTTCATCTCTTTAAGCACAACTTCACACTTTGAACACAAAGTAAAAACGTGTCCTTCAAAATTGGGCACAACACCCATTTTCTTTTTGCAAACCCGACACAATATGGGTGTATACTTGGCCATCTGTTACTTCTCCATTTTTTTTATATCACCTATAAGCATCTGAACCTGCTCATCTTCCGGCCAACGTAAATACGCCGACTGAATCAACATTTGTGAATCGACATATCGCTTTGCTTCAATATAAAGTTTGCCCAAAAATACCGTTGCCAGTTTATGGTCAAATGCATATTCAGACAACAAAATCTCACACTGCCGGATGGCACCTACCACATTGTCTAACTGATAAAACACCTTTGCCAATGCAAAACGTGCGTCCACATCATCTGCATGTAAACGCAAAACATGTGTAAACGCTGCCTCAGCATCCAACAAATTGCCACTTTTCACAGACATCTCACCCAGGCGTTTCCACAAATCGACCTGTGTCGAATCCAACGCCACCGCCCGCGCATATGCATTTGCTGCTTCTACATATCGATTTTGCTCGGCATACACAATACCCAAATACTTCCAACTGCTGGCATCATCGGCCTTCAATTCTGCCAATTGTTCAAAAGCCTTCAATGCCTCACCGTACTGACCTTGTTTGCGATATCCCACACCCAAGTTATAATATACCTTAGCACTGCGATTGCCGTCATGTATTGCAGATAAAAATAATGTCACATCATTTTGCCAATCAGCATTTCGCATCACCGTCCGCCCACCCAATCCCCCCAAAAGTACCACCAAAACAATGGTTACATACTTTCGTTCTTCGCCCACCATAAAACGCGAAACCACACTCCCCACAAACAAAGCCACACCCACCATAGGCAAATAAAGCAACCGTTCACCCAAAATGGTGCCAATAACCACAACAAGATTAGAAACAGGCGCAAATGCGACCACAAAAAATAAAACACCCAACACACCCGACAAAAAATGCTTTCGCACAATCCACCGAATCACCAACACCCCCACACCCACCACCAAGACAATGGGCCCCCAAGCCAAAGGATCAAATACCGACGTTGCAATGGGCACCTCACTATATGAATAATCGGGCATTAACCACAGTGGAAACACCAACAAACGCACATAAATGCCAATAGCAACCCAGGTGGTTAACCAGCGGGATAGACCCACCAAATGGGGCAAGGGGTTGTCAAATTCGGCTGGCGGTGTTGGTAAAAACACAGCCCCAACAACTTGTGTGCGAATAAACAAAAAAAGAACCACCAAACCCACATAAGGCATATAACGTGGCAAACCCGCCTTTAAAAAGCCCAACACACCCTTGGGCCAACGCCCCCGATGGATCCATATCCAATCAAACACCACCAACAAACCCACCAAACACGCTGCATTTTCTTTGCTGCACATGGCCAAAAAAGACGCCACAAGCGACAACCCATATAATCCATTGAGCCCACGCCCAGCATAAACCCCAGACCGCACATACAACAAACACGCCACCAACACCCAAAATGCCGACAACAACTCAGCACGCCCAACAATGCCATTTACCGCTTCGGTTTGTACAGGGTGCAACGCAAACAACAAGGCCACCACCCCACCAAAAGGGATCCGCAACAAATTTCGGGTCAACAGATACACCAACAACGTATTCATAACATGCAACAACACATTGATTACGTGGTAGCCAAATGGATCAAACGCATGAACGGCATAATTAAAAGCCAAACTCAATGTCGTCAGTGGGCGATAAAGCCCTGCATGTTCTCTGTTGGGCCAATAGGGCGTTGAAAAAATACGAACAAGATCCAACGACAATATAGACGGGTTATCTTCAACAATCGCATGATCATCAAACGTAAACCCATTCCCCAACGAATTGGCATAAACCAACAAAGGCACCAACACCACCCACAAAATGGGCTTCCGCATCCAGTTCAAAATCATAAATACCTTTAATAATCAAGGTCACACGTCTTCAGGTCACAAGTCGCACGTCTGAAAGTCACAAATCAAAAAGCCTTTGATTGATTTGTGACCTGTAACCTGCCAACCTGAGACTTGCGACACCTTTAAGCCTCCAAAACCATTCGCAACAACGTCATACGAATAAACAATCCATTATGCGCCTGTCGAAAATATGCCGCTCGTGGGTCAGAATCAACCGCAGGATCAATCTCATCAACCCGTGGCAACGGATGCATCACAACCGCTTTTTCCGACAAGGCATCCATCACCTTGCCATCAATAATATATTTGCCACGCGCTTTTTCATAATCTTCAATACGATCTCCAAATCGCTCTTTCTGAATACGCGTTTGGTAGATCACATCCACCTCGCCAGCCACCTTCAACAAATCGTTTTCTTCCTCAAAAGACACCCCATGCTCGGTTAAGTGTGTTTTAATATCATCTTTCATACGCACCACATTGGGCGCAACAAAATACAACTTCACACCCTCATACTTAGCCAACAAATAAGCCAATGACCGCGCCGTACGCCCATTTGCCAAATCGCCAACCAATGCCACCTTAATCCCATCCAAGTGGCCAATTTCTTTTTGAATCGTATACACATCCAACAATGCCTGAGTGGGGTGCTGCCCTGGCCCATCACCCGCATTAATAATGGGTACCGATGCCACATCAGCGGCACGCCGCGCCGCACCGCTTTCAAAGTGTCGCATCACAATCACATCCGAATAACCTTCCACAATGCGAATGGTGTCTTCCAATGTTTCACCCTTCGCCGCCGAAGAAAACTCACGTGCACTTTCGGTTGTAATCACTTCACCACCCAAGCGAAACATCGCCGACTCAAAAGACAACCGCGTACGTGTGCTGGGTTCATAAAACAAAGACGCCATAATCCGCCGATTCAAAATACTCGATCCATATCGGCTCACCACCTCTTCCATTTCCTTCGTTGTTGCAAAAATTTCATGCATCAAATCTCGACTAAATTGTTGTGCTTCAACCACATGAAAGAGTTTGTCCATGCCAACCTCCCAAATTAAAAAAACAATGAAACGCCAAATGTGAAACGGCAAAAGTAAAAACCCTTAAAATCCATAAAACAAAATATATCACGCAGCCAAATCACACGGTTAATTCATTTGCCGTTTGCCATTTGCCATTTGCCTCAAAAAAAAACGCCCCCATTGCGGGAGCGTTTACCAAATCATAAAACCACATATAACCAAAGCGAAAACCTAACATATCATCTATTGCGTGGGGCGAATTTTTTTTCACCGTTCACCTTTCACACCAAATCGTTTTACCATCCTTTTCACTTGACCAAAATATAGAGTCTCACAGTCATTCAATCAAGCATAAAATACGGTTGACGTGGCCTACAAATCCTGATATCTTAAGAAAACATTCATCAGACGTATTCAACGTAACTGGCGAGCTGCGTGGATTCAACCACGAGGGAGCGTTGAATGAAGAACAAAGCCGATCGCCTGGGCTAATGACGTAACCACAAGCCTGGGCTATTTTTATGCCCGAAACGCAACCGAGGAGGTTTCTCATGGCTTCACCACTTGCACAATACCTCTCGCAAAACCCCAACCCCAACGCTGGTTTTATTGCCTATCTGGCGGCATTAGAACAAGTTGCATCAATTTCGCCAGAAATAGCCAAAAGCATCATTGCCGAGTTGGCCGACCAACGCAGCAACCTCAAAATGATTGCCAGCGAAAATTATTGTTCATTGCCCACCCAGTTGGCAATGGGCAACTTGCTCACCGACAAATATGCCGAAGGCATTCCAGATCATCGCTTTTATGCCGGGTGCGACAACATAGACGACATCGAAAAACGCGCAGCCAACCTCGCCTGTGAGTTGTTTGGCGCCCACCATGCCTACGTGCAACCCCATTCGGGTGCCGATGCCAACATGGTCGCTTTTTGGGCCATTCTCTCAGCACGCGTGCAAGACCCGCACCTCGAAAAAATGGGCAAAAAAAGTGCCTTCGACCTCTCCGATAGCGAGTGGGCCACACTGCGTGCATCTTTGGGCAACCAACGTCTCTTAGGCTTAGACCTCGCCTCAGGCGGTCACCTCACCCACGGATATCGCGTCAATGTTTCAGGGCGTATGTTCGAATCGCACGCCTATACCGTGAGCAAAGAAACAGGTCTTTTAGACTACGATCAAATTCGTGCACAAGCAAAAGAAGTCAAACCGCTCATCCTCTTGGCGGGTTACAGCGCCTATCCACGCAAAGTCAATTTCCGCATCTTTAAAGAAATTGCCGATGAAGTAGGTGCTGTCTTTATGGTCGATATGGCACACTTTGCAGGTTTGGTTGCAGGCAAAGTATTTACAGGCGATTTTGACCCAGTCGCCCATGCCGACATTGTCACCACCACCACCCACAAAACTTTGCGCGGCCCACGCGGTGGCATGATCTTGTGCACCGAAGAATTTGCCGAACATGTGGACAAAGGCTGCCCTATGGTGCTTGGTGGCCCCTTGCCTCATGTGATGGCCGCCAAAGCCATTGCCTTTAAAGAAGCCCTTTCGACCGATTTTCAAGCCTATGCCAAGAGAATCGTTGAAAATTGCCAAACCTTATCCCAAGCCTGTATCGACGAAGGTCTTACCGTGCTCACTGGGGGCACAGACAACCACCTCATGCAAATTGATGTGCGCCCCTTTGACCTTACCGGTCTTCAAGCCGAAGCCGTCTTGCGCGAAGCCCGAATCACCCTCAACAAAAACACCATTCCCTTCGACACAAACGGCCCATGGTTTGCCAGTGGTTTGCGCTTAGGCACACCCGGCCTCACCACCTTGGGAATGGGCGCAGAAGAAATGCAAGAAATCGGGTTTATCTTGAGCAATGTCCTAAAACACACACGCGCCCTCAAACTCACCAAGGGCAAACAAGCCGGTGAACTCAGCAAACGCGGTTACAAATCGGACGAAGAAGCACTCAAAGTCGCCCAAAATCGGGTCACTGCACTTTTGAAACGTTTCCCACTCTACCCCGAAATTGATCTCGAATATTTGCAAAAATCTTTCGCATAAATTTTCCATTTCTGCAAAAGAAAAAGCTCGGACAATTGTCCGAGCTTTTTGTGTTATAGCGATATCATCAGATGTTAATTTTACATACGCGTGTAAAATTAACATCTGCGATTGCCAATAAAAGCCAATCGCGGCATTAACTATATATGAATATTCAACCCCGCCGACACATTCAAGTCCGTTCCCGTCACCCGAGCCGCCGCATCACTGGCCAAGTACACACACGCTTCAGCCATATCCCCTTCGGTATTAAACTCACCCATCGGCAACTGTTCGGCCTGCCCTTTCTCCCACCCATCTTCACGCCCTTGCCCTGCTTGCACCTCAAATTCCTTCTCCGTTAACACCCACCCAATCGTCACCCAATTGACCCGAATCTTATCCTTGCGCAAAATGCCCGCAAGCTGTCGCGTCATGGTATACATTGCGCCCTTGCTGCACCCATACGCAAATAAATTATCGCCCATACTCCACGGCAATGTCGATCCCATATTGATAATGGAACCTCCCCCGCGCACACGCATCATCGGCACCGCGGCTTGACTACACAAAAACGCACTGCGCGTATTCACCGCAAACATATTGTCCCAAAACTCAGGCGTTGTTTCTTCAAATTTAGCCCGCGGAAAAATGCCCGCATTGTTCACCAAAATATCCAACCCACCAAAAGCGTCCTTCGCCCGTTCACACACCCGTTTACAATCTTCCGCAACCGCCATATCCGCCTGCTCAAAAACCGCTTCTCCGCCTGCATCCACAATCTCCTTCACCACCGCCTCACCGCGATCCACCCGCCGCCCCGTAATCACAACTTGCGCACCTTCTTGTGCAAACGCCCGCGCAATGGCCGCACCAATCCCACTGGTTGACCCCGTCACCACCGCAATTTTATTTTCTAACCGCTTAGACATATCATTCCTCTCCAAATAATTCACATTGTATTTATCGAACGATGTATTATAATCCTTATCCCCCCAAAAGGAAATCCCTACTTACATTTCAAAATTTGATACACAACACCATAAAAATAACCCATAAATAAATCACTCAAATCACCCATGATTTTCCGCACCATTCCGTCCAGCTCTTATGACTTTATAAAAGCAACCAAATTGACAGGCCACTGTCCTTCCTGCCTCCTCTAAAGGTATTTGCGGAAAATCAGCCTTCCCGGCACTTGAGGGACGACTTTTTGCCCACTTTTTAGTCGTTTAAAAAGTGGGTCGCCGAAGGCAAACCAACTTAAAATCAATTCAAAAATAAACTTTCAGCCTCATAATGTTTCGTATAAGGATTTTCCCATGAACGCAAACCTAAAAATCACCCACATCGAATTCCACACCTTCGCCTACGACGTTCACGACCTCACCAACCAAGACGACTACAACGGCTTCAACACCGTCTATAAAAAAGGGGCCGTCACCAAACGCGGCGGCAGCATTATGCAAATCCACACCAACGAAGGCATCACAGGCGAAATCGCCGCGGGAAATACCTCCCAACTCCAACTGTTCATCCCCTACCTCATCGGCAAAAACCCCCTCCAACGCGAACTCATCTACAACGACGTCAAACGCGCCCTGCGCAAATACGACCGCATGAGCATAGGCCCCGTAGACATCGCACTCTGGGACATTGCTGGCAAGCTTTACAACGCCCCCATCTACGAAATGCTCGGCGGTTATCGCAAAACCCTCCCCGCCTATGCCTCCACCTACCACGGCGACGAAAACGGCGGCCTCGACAGCCCCGAAGCCTTTGCCAACTTTGCAGTACAATGCAAAGAAATGGGCTACCGCGCCTTCAAAATTCACGGTTGGAGCCACGCGCCCATCCAACGCGAAGTGGCCAACGTTTTGGCCGTGCGCAAAGCCGTGGGCCCAGAAATGGACCTCATGCTCGACCCCGCCTGCGAATACGAAACCTTTGCCGAAGCCCTACGTGTGGGCCGTGCCTGCGACGAAGCCAACTTCTTTTGGTATGAAGACCCCTTCAAAGATGGCGGCATCTCCTTTTTTGCCCAGCGCAAACTCCGCCAAATGCTCAAAACCCCCATCCTCATGGGCGAACACGTACGCACCCTCGAACCCAAAGTAGACATGGTCATTGCCGAAGCCACCGACTACATGCGCGTCAACCCCACCATGGACATGGGCATCACAGGTGCCATCAAAGTGGCCCACGCCGCCGAAGGTTTCGGCCTCGACGTCGAAATCCACGCCCCAGGCCCCGCCCAACGCCACTGCATGGCCGCCATCCGAAACGCCAACTACTACGAACTCGGCCTCGTCCACCCCAACGCCCCAAGCTCAGGCCCCCCCATCTATACCAACTACAGCGACACCTTAGATGCCATCGACAAAAACGGCTGCGTCCCCGTTCCCGAAGGCCCAGGCCTCGGCGTTGAATTCGACTGGGACTTCATCGAAAAACACCGCACAGGAAAAGTGATCTATCCTGAAATATAAAGCACCTACCCTCGGCCCCTTCCTAAAGTAAGGGGAGACAAAACCATCTATTCAGCCAAAATAAACATCACTTCGGTAATCACTCAATCACGCCGGAATAATGGATTTTGAAAAATTACTTCGGTAACCACATCACCATCGCACCGGAATAAATTCCAGTGCAAAGATGGAAAAGTCCTTCGGACTAAGAATCAAAAACGCTATCAAATCATTGCCGGTTTATTTAAACAATTTCCATAATTCCAGCACGACAATAAGAAAAGTCCTACGGACTAAAGATCAAAACCTCAATCAAACCATTGTCGATTTATTAAAAAAAATCCCTGAAAAATGAGAACAATCTATCCCCAAAAAATAAACACCACTTTACCCATCACAAAAAGTAATCATGATTTTCCGCACCATTCCGTCCAGCTCTTTATATTTTAATATCTGTGAGGTTATAGGCTATATTCCTCTGAGCGTCTCCAAATGTAATTTGCGAAAAATCAGCCCTCCCGGCACTTGAGGGACGGCACTTTTTGCTTACTTTTTCTTGCTGTTGAGAAAAAGTAAGTCGCCGAAGGCAAACCA
Source organism: Candidatus Latescibacterota bacterium (assembly GCA_038279365.1). Taxonomy (GTDB): domain Bacteria; phylum Latescibacterota; class UBA2968; order UBA2968; family UBA2968; genus JABIFK01. The sequence continues at coordinate 15,278 of JAYODI010000110.1, forward strand.
ACAAAAAATCAATTAAAAGAGCTGTTTT
>JAYODI010000191.1:0-2178 GCA_038279365.1 Candidatus Latescibacterota bacterium
AAAGAAACGGTAGGACCAATCAATCCGAAATGCAAAATCTTGCAACCACCCATTCATCATAAAATATGCAATTGGGCACGCAATCACATTCGCCAACAAAATCAACTTCATAAAATCACGCGCCAACAAAATGAACACGGTATCACTCCACAATACCCATTTTCATTTTATGCTAAAATATCCACCCATATTCATAACGTTCTCCCATACCATTATTCCACCACCCGAAAAAACACCTCTCTAAAAACGCGATGTTCCCCTTGTTGCACCTGCACACGCAATTGATGCACCCCCACAGGCACCTGGCTCAAATCAACATTCAAATAAATCAGTTCGTTTTCTCGATCACCTTCATAATGCACCGTCACCTCTGTTTCGGTTTCCTCACCCTCGCGTTTTTGCAGCAAATGAGGTTGCTCGGGCAACACATAGCGCACCCGATAATCGCGAAAACCTTCGGGTGCCAATGCACTTTCTTCAACCACCATTTGTGTATCGGGTTTATCAATGGCAAAAAAGAGTGACGCATCCACCGTCTCCCCTTTGGGCCAGCCTACCCGATAAGACACATCGTATTTTGCCCGTCCAAACACATCACGCACCAAATGATAGACCTCAAAATACAAATGTAAAAATGCCGATTGGCGAAATGTACGCAAAGGATTTTGAACCATATGGATATCTGCACGTGATGTTGGGTCGGGTTTAAGCACATCCATTTTCGAAGCCAAAATCACATCGCTCATCGCCATAACCGTATCTGCTCTTACCACCTCTTTGACCATCCGCATCGTGCCCACAGCACCATTCTTATAATCGCCCACTTCTGCAACAATCTGATAGTCATCAACGGGCAACACCAACGCATGCTGGGCAATCCAAAACAAACCTTCGGGCGTTTTGTGTGTCTCATAATCAAAAACATACGCCTTCTCAACCTGCCGATAAACAGAATCCCACTGCGCATCAAACAAAAACAATCCCTGATCAATATGAGCACTGCTTGTAATATCCACCTTATTCACAGGAATTGCATACGCCACTTCCAAACGCATGCTGTCTGCACTTGCAAAAGCCGACACCTGATAGGGCACACTGTATTTCTGCTGACGATAAGGGTCATAAAATTTTGGTGCTTGTTTTTCAAAATGCACCCGCCCATGATCGGGCCAATATCCCGCGTTTAATGAGGCCAATGCTTCACCCAACTCTTCACCATCAAAATACCACGCATCCAAATCGGCCCCTTTGCGAAAGTGAATGCGAAAATCACCATAATGCCATGTCTCTCGGCGTTCATAAACCGAACGCGACGCATACGGCCCAAACTTGATATACGTTTTTCCTTTGTCGGTTTGCCAACCTGGAATATGACGCAACAACCGCGAAAATCGCAAATTGGCATAGGCCACACGCCGATAATGATCCATTTGGCTCTCATTAAAATCGGTCAACAAAAGCGGGTCTTTTTCCAACCAAAAACGATCCACATCCATACGGTTGTCCACAGAAAAAACATCACGATCACCATCCGTCGCCACATATTCCAGTGAGGTAATCATCTCCCGCTCATCATCTGGCAACATATTAAGCGCAGTGGTATAAAACTCATACGCTTTTAATTCTTCGCCCAAACTCTGATACCCCAACCCACAAAACAAAAAAGCGTGCGCATCTTCAGGTTCGCGTTGAATCAAACGCCGTGCATAATGAATCAACGAATCGGGCTGTTGGCTCTCCAAATACACAAGCCCCAAATGATAATACGGATCGCGAAAATCAGGATCGGCTTCAATGCTCTGTTTAAACAAGGCAATCGCTTTTAATCGGTCTGTTTCGGCAAATTCATCATTACCCATCACCAACCGATCTTTATAAGCCAAAAACTCCTGCAACGCATAATAGCCCATCCAATACCGCGCTTGTGCCGTTGCTTCCAAGTCGTATGGAAATGTCTCAACCACCTTTTCATATTGCGCGTTGCCATTGCGCCAAAACATTTGTGACAACAACAACTTGCCCAACGTCAGTTGATAATCTACCTCATTGGGGTTTAAACGAATGGCTTCATCAAGCAACCGCTTGGCACGCTGGCGATCATTCACCGTATTCAAAACCATATACAAACGCGCCAACTTATAATGTGCATCGGCATTTGTTTCATCGTCTTGTATCAAA
>JAYODI010000018.1:0-15283 GCA_038279365.1 Candidatus Latescibacterota bacterium
TGCCGTCTGCCGTCTGCCGTCTGCCGTCTGCCGTTTGCCATTTGCCGTCTGCTGACCGCTGACCGCCGATCGCTGACCACTATTTTTTAAAAATAGAAGCTTGACACCTGTTTTTTAACATGTTACTTTTATAAGCAAGGATAGTAAGACGTTATAAGTCAGTTTCACCACGCGGGTATGGGCACCCTGTGTGAAACACCGGGTTTTTGAAACTCCGAGCAAAAACCTAAGGACGAGTAGCGATGCCAGTATTTGTATCTCGGTTTTCATCAAATCGGGCGGCAAGTGCGCTTTTACAACGAATACGCACACAGTCCTCCCAAACAGACACACGTGCAACCACCACAAACACACGTGAACAAAGAGAAGAACAAACTCGCGGGTCCAACAACACGCAACAAACAACGCGTGCCAATGAGACCCTTTTGGCGCGTACCCAATTTGGCCAACAAATAGCCGATCGTTTGCAAGAGGCCCGTACAGCACAAACAAACAATGCCAGATCAACCCGCGATACAAACACAGAACAGCAAACACGCACAACACAATCACAAACAGAGCCACAAACCGTTCGGGGCAATGGCAACACCACTCGCGAAAACAACCGCACAGAAACACAATCCAGGCTACAAACACCTCCCGGTGTGGGAACCACACGCTCCCAAGCAGACAACAACATCGAACGTTCTGGCCGTTTAGATCGGGCCCCAGCAAACCCCATACGCGAACAAATACTCAACGGTTTTGCACGGTTGCGCGCAATTGCCAGTGGCACCCTATCAGACAGAAACAACACACGCACCCAATCATCTGCCAACGCCAACGGGCCAGTTGCCAATCGAACCGATGATCGAATACGCTTTTTGGCCAACAATGCCTCGCAGTCACAAGGTCGTGCAACAGGCCAACAAGCCATAGAACGCCAAACACCCACCCTTGCGATTCAAACACCCGTTGCCATCCAAGCGTCAAGACTGGCACAGCCCACAGAAACACCCACAGCCGAAGACATTAGCCGAGCAAATACCACCGAAGAAATTCGCAACAACCTACAGCAAGATGCCAGTGAAATTGCACGTGGACTCACACGAGACGGAACCCGGCAACTGCAACAAACCACACAACAAACAGCACAAAATGCCGAACGTGCAGCCGAAAGCCAAAGAACAGAAACACAAAACGAAAGCCGCCAAGAAATTCGCGAGCTCCAAACACAAGAACGCGACCTATCACGCGAGCTTCAGCAAACCCAACAAGATCTGCGCCAAGAACGTCTTCGTGTTCAGCGTTCTCAAAGTGCAGCATCTCAAAGCACCACTTCTTCAGCCGCAGCCATTGGCACCAATGTCAATATTCTTGCGGGATAAAAAACAAACCATAAAAAAAGCGACTTACGTATTAAACGTAAGTCGCTTTTTTATTTTCCAAACACATTCAGCAATTGATTTTGACTTTCAATTTGCCATTTGCCGTCTGCCGTTTCACACTCTTTTAATGCCCCGCAGGTTGTTCTTTCAAAACGCGTTTTGCAGTGGCCACAATCGCCTCAGGAGAAAGCCCCGCTTCATCACGCAACCCCCCCTGTGAACCATGAGTAAAGAACCGATCGGGAATGCCCAGCGTATAAACCCGCTGCCCAGCACGCATACGATCGCTCAGGTGACGTGTCACCGCAGAACCAAAACCGCCTTCCACCGTGTTTTCTTCTAATGTAATCACGATACGATGGCGAGAGGCCACATCATTTAGCATTTCCAAATCCATCGGCTTCACAAATCGACAATTGATCACTTCAGCAGAAATGCCTTCTTCGGCCAACTTTTTACGTGCCTCCAACGCATGATCCACCATCGTGCCCACGGCCAAAAAGGCCACGTCTTCACCCGATTCCAATGCTTCCCAAGAACCAATCTTCAACACCTCGGGATCACGCGATGCCAAAGGGTTGCTCACATTGCCACGAGGGTAACGAATCGAAAAGGGATGGTCCACTTGTTGCACCGCAGTATAGAGCAAATCGCGCAATTCATCACCATCTTTGGGCACACTCACCACCATGTTGGGCACACACAACAAATAGGAAATATCAAAATTACCGTGGTGTGTAGGGCCATCAGCGCCCACCAACCCAGCACGATCCATACAAAAAATGACAGGTGCCGATTGTAATGCCACGTCGTGAATAATTTGATCGTACGCCCGCTGCAAAAATGTCGAATAAATGGCCACCACAGGTCGGCCACCTTCTAAGGCCATCCCCGCCGCAAAAGTCACAGCATGTTGTTCGGCAATGCCCACATCAAAAAACCGATCGGGGTGTGCCACCTGAAACTTATCCAAACTGGTGCCTTCAGACATGGCAGCCGTAATACCCACCACGCGACTGTCGTGGTTGGCCAATTCAATCATCGTTTGTCCAAACACTTCCTGATACTTAGGCAAATTCACCTTCGGTGTGCTCGACTGAGGCGACGGCGGGCTAATGGCATGATATTTGGTCGAGTCTGCGCTATAAGGATCTTCTTCCCCTTCAGGAATGGCACCTTTACCCTTAATGGTATGCACATGCAACAACACAGGCCCTTTAAGGTCGCGAATATTTTTCAGCGTTTGTACCACCTCGCGAATGTCGTTGCCATTAATGGGGCCAAAATATCGAAAACCCAATTCTTCAAACAAAACCCCAGGCACCAACATGCCTTTCAAACCTTCTTCAAACCCCCCAACCGCACGGCGCAAGTTGTCACCCACCACCGGTATTTTACCCGTCAAATCCCACGCTTCTTGTTTAATCTTTTTATACAAAGGATCATTGGTAATCCGATCCTTTACCCGGTTGTAAATGGGGTCTGTAATAATGCGTGTCAAATAATGAGATATGGCACCCACATTGGGCGAAATAGACATGCGATTGTCATTCAAAATGACCAACAAATCTTTGTTTGCAGCACCCGAGTTGTTTAGCCCTTCTAAAGCCAAACCACTTGTTAATGCCCCATCGCCAATTACAGCAATCACTTTGTGATCTTCGCCCATCATATCGCGCTGAGCAGCAAAACCCAAAGCCGCCGATATGGATGTGCCCGCATGGCCTACTGCAAATGTATCATAAGGGCTTTCTGAACGCAGAGGGAACCCACTGATGCCACCCGGTTGACGAATGGTCTTTAATGCATCCCGTCGGCCCGTTAACACCTTGTGCCCATAGGCCTGATGCCCCACATCCCACACCAGCTTATCTTTGGGCGTATCGTAAATGTGATGCAAAGCCACAGTCAACTCAGTGGCACCCAAACTGGAACCAAAATGCCCCCCAATTTCCGTCACCACATCAATAATATATTGCCGAAGTTCCTTACAAACCTGCTCCAACTCATCAACAGACAAATGTCTCAAAGCCGCAGGTGTATTAATATTTTCAAGCAAAGACATAGACGTCTCCAACATAAAGTTTCTGGTGACGATAAGTCCTGTGAATATAAACAACCAAATAGAACTATGCAACCAAGATATAATCACAGACAGTTTTACTAATAGGACAAATCAGAAGCAAAAACGTTCAAAAGTTCAGTCCCAAGTCCCAAGCCTGCAAGTCTCAAGTCAAAACCCAAACCACTCACAGCATCACAATCCTGACCAGTGACCTGCAACCTGCAACTCATTCTACAACGCTGCCTGAATCAATATCATCAGAGCAAAACCTGCAATAAAAGACCATGCCGTCTGCGTCGGCGAGCGCGTTTCCAATGCATCGGGAATCATCTCTCGCACCACCAAAAAAATCATCGCCCCAGCAGCCACGCCCAACAATGGAATCATAAGTGGTTCAAAAAACCACACCAACAAAGCCGCCGGAACCGCCGCAAGCGGTTGGGGCAAACTGGTCAAAAAAGCCGCCCAAAAGCATTTTTGGATACTGGCACCGCCCGCACGAAGCGGAATGGCCACTGCCAAACCCTCGGGAATATTGTGAATCCCAATGGCCAAGGCAATATAAGAACCCAGTCCTTCGGCCTCCGGTAAATATTGCGCAGAAGCATATCCCACCCCCACCGCGACCCCTTCAGGAATACTGTGAAAAGACATGGCCAAAAAAATCAACAACTCACGCCGAGACCCCAAACGCTTAAAAAATGAGTTTTCCAAACGCTCTGGGGTCAAAAAATTGTCCATTAACGACAAAAAAAAGGCCCCAACAAGCAACCCCGACAAGATCAATACCACTTGCCGCAGTCCAGGCACATGCTCATCTAAGGTTAACCCTGGCAACAACAAATTATAAACCGATGCTGAAAACATCAGCCCACCCGCCAAACCATATCCCAACCCCATACGCTTTTCCACATCAAGCTGAGGAAAAAGCAAAGGCAATGCACCCAAACCACACGCCAAACTTGCCAAAATGCCAGCAATAAAGCTATAAATTAAAAAATCGTACTGTGCCATCATCCAACCCTTTCACAATAATTGAAAATGCCAGACACACTACTTTTAGCGTACTTCAAAAAAACATCATTGTCAACATAACATGTTGAAAAATTTATATTTATGTATTACCTTTACAACATTTGTATCAATGCTCAATCATATGATTTTAAACACCAACACCAACATATCATCTATCACCCGTTATGAGATACGGGAACCCATTCTTTTTATTGGTCAAACAGAACGGGTTTCTCTATATTTTACAAGGCGTTTCAATCATACCAACTGGCTTTCTCTTATTTGGAGGTACCAATGAAATTATGGGCCACTCTGTTATTCACCTGCTTGCTGGTGAGTAACACCATGGCAGAAAACAAAGAAGAAACATTTACTTGGCGCAAATTGGGCCCAGCAATGGTCGAAGCCCAAAAAACCAACAAAATGATCCTGGTCGATATATATACCGATTGGTGAGGCTGGTGCAAAAAACTGGACCGTGATGTCCTGTCAAAAACCGATGTACAAGCTTATCTTGCCAAAAACTTCATTCCCGTAAAACTCAATGCCGAAAACAAAAAAGACCGCGTCAAAATTCTTGAACACGATCTCAGTTATGCCGAAGCGGTTTCAGCTTATGGTGTAAAAGGCTTTCCCGCAACTTTGTTTCTCGAACCCAACGGTCAACTCATTTACAACCTCTCGGGTTATCACCCAAAAGACAAATACCTCGAAATTCTCAAATTTATGGCCGAACGAAAGTTTGAAGCTGAGCAAGGTGAAGGAGAATAGCGTCGACTTCAATTAAAAAAGGCGATCCACAATGGATCGCCTTTTTTATGACTCAAATTTAAAATTCACAACCATTTGCTTCGCTGTGCCCCCCCAAAAACCAGACCACCCCCACCACAGACGATTTTGATACGGCTCAAAGCCGCTTAAAATTTCGATACGCCTTATAAAATGTCTAATGATGGTGAAACAAGACCACACCAATACCCAACAAAATAAGCACCCCACCCAAGATCATATTTTCATATCGCTCCAACCACGGCATTTCCAAGTGCTGCACACCTAAAAATGTCAGCCCAGTAAACACCAACATCCCCGCCAACGTACCCACAGCCAACACCACCGACAGCAATATAAAAACAGTCCACCCATGCGGCCAAGCCGTCAGGTATATTGGCAAAAAACCTTCACAAGGTGAAAAAGTCAGCAATGCAATTAATGAAACCACCGCCACCTTATCAGGCGAAAAACGAGCCTCATCTACATGATGATCGTGCCCATGATCGCCGTGGTCATGCGCGTGTGTATGACCATCATGCGAATGGTCATGATCACCGTGATCATGATTATGATGATCGTGTGTATGATCCCCATGTTCGTGGTGGTGATGATCATGAGAATGATCGCCATGAGCATGCCCATGATGGTCGTGTCCAAAACCGGGAATATGTAAATGACTATGACCCACCCCACGAAAATGTTGCACAATGTAAAAAAGCCCCAACAAAATCAACACACCCGCAGCCAATGGTTCTGCCCAAGCTTCTACATAATCAGTAATTGCAACGCCCATCCACACAATCAACACACCCAACAAGGTGGTAATTAACACATGCCCACCACCTGCCAATGTCACCACCGACAGCGTTTTGCCAATAGACCACTTTTGAGCCCGTCCAGCCAACACAAATGGCAACCAGTGATTGGGCAAAATCGCGTGTAAAAAAGACACCGACAAACCCGCAACAATAAAACCCGTATAAACGTCCAAATCATAACCTCTTTCAATCAGAAGCACGCACACGTGCCAAGCGCAATGCGTTTCCAGTCACCCCAAGCGTCGTCCCCATGTCGCCCACCAAAACAGCAACGACCAAAGAAACAACACCAGGAACAATACCTACAGCCAAAAGCAATTTTACCAAAATGGCAAACCCAATATTTTGCCGAATAACATGTCGGGCTTGATGAGACAAGTCAAACAAATATGGCAACTTAGACAAATCATCGGCCATCAATGCCACATCGGCTGTTTCCAACGCCGTATCTGTACCGGCCACACCCATCGCAATACCAACCGTCGCAAAAGCCAATGCAGGCGCATCATTTACCCCATCACCCACCATCGCCACAGCACCATGTTGCCCCAACAAATCTTTTAATGCCGTCAATTTTTCTTCGGGCAACAACTCAGCTTGCCAAGATCCCACCCCCACACGTTCGGCAATTGCTTGAGCCGTTTTGGGGTTATCGCCCGTCAACATCACCGTCTTCATGCCACGCTGATGCAATGCACGAACAATGGCTTGCGCTTCTGGTCGCACTGTATCGGCAACAGCAATCACACCCAAGATCTCGGCCTGAGTGCCCACCAAAACCGCCGTTTTACCCGCCTTTTGAAAATCATCAACCCACGCTTTGCCATCAGCAGAAAACAAACTGGGTGACCCAACTTGATACATCACCCCATCTACTCGGCCACACACACCCTTGCCTGTTATAGACCTAAAATCTGTCACACCAACATCGGCATCTGTCGGCGAAAAGGCACAAATTGCGTGTGCAACAGGGTGTCCAGATCGCATTTCCAAAGCCGAGGCAATACGCAACACATCGGCTTCGGCCCACCCCTGCACAGCCACCACATCGGTCACAACGGGTTTACCATAAGTGAGTGTGCCCGTTTTGTCAAATGCAACAACACGCACGCCCCCTGCGGCTTCGAGATAATTGCCCCCTTTAATCAACACACCCTGCCTTGCTGCACTGGTAATACCACTCACCACCGCAATAGGCGTCGAAATCACCAATGCACACGGGCACGCAATAACAAGCAAGGTCAACCCCCTGACAAACCACAAGGAAAATTCACCTCCCAATAACAATGATGGGATCAAAATGACGCCCAAAGCCAACACAGTCACTGCAGGTGTGTAATACCGCGAAAAGGTTTGCACAAATTGCTCACTCGGGGCACGGTGTTCCTCTGCCTCCTCCACCATTTGAATAATGCGCTGAAACGTACTCTCCGATGCCACACGTGTCGCCCGCACCTCCAAATACCCTTCCAGATTAATCGTACCAGCAAAAACGTCGTTGCCCACACCTTTATTGACAGGCATCGACTCACCCGTAATGGGTGACTGGTCCACTGTCGATACCCCATCCACCACCTCACCATCAACAGGCACCTTTTCACCGGGCCGCACAATCACAATCTGATCACAAATAACCTCTTCAACAGAAACAATACGTTCCCCCACCTCCGTCTTCAATGTGGCCACATCAGGTGCCAAATCCATCAAATTTTTCAACGACCGCCGCGCACGATCAATGGCATAATCTTCGAGCAACTCAGCAGTTGAAAACAAAAAGGCAATCGCCGCCGCCTCCATATATTCACCAATGACCACAGCACCAATAATGGCAATCGTCATCAAAAAATCAATATCCAGCGAAAACGATCTTAAAGACCGAAAACCCGCCGCAAAAAAATTACTGCCTCCTAAAATGGCCGCCAACACATAGAACACCTGATACCACTCAAAATGTCCCGTCCAAACCGGCTGGGCCTCAACCTGCCCAACAGTCCAAGACAAACCAAGACCCAAAAAGAAAAACAACCCAGCAAACAACGTACACACTTTCTCACGGTTGTACCAAAACGAGACGTGCTCAGCACCCTCTACATCGGGTGAATACCCTGCATCTCGAATTGCTTTGTTGATCTCTCCAATACCAATCTTTTCAGAAACATAATGTACAGTCACTTTTTGACTCATCACATGGGTCGTCACCTCTTCAACACCAGAAAGTCGACGCACCGCCTTTTCAATCGTATCTGCACATCCTGCACATTCCATGTCGGGCACTTTAAGTTGATAAAAAGCTTGTTCTTTTATTTGAGCCATTTGTCCCATACCTGTGTGATTGAATACCCCAATCCATCGTTGTCATATCGCGCAAATGATCGCCAGTTTGATTAAGCAGCTTGTGTCACATCAACTTTCCGTTCGGGTTCTACGGCAAACCATTTATAAAGAGCAGGAATCACCAACAAAGTCAAAATCGTTGACGTAACCAAACCACCGACAACAACCGTGGCCAACGGGCGTTGTACTTCACTACCCGTACCACTGGAAAACAACAACGGCAATAACCCCAAAGAAGTTGTCACGGCCGTCATCAACACCGCACGCAACCGCAAACATGCCCCATCAACAGACGCATCATCTACATCCATACCATCACGCAACAGTTGATTGAGGTATGTAATAAGCACCATACCATTTTCAAGCGCAATACCAAATAACGCAATAAACCCCACAGAAGCAGGCACCGACAAGTTTTGCCCCGTTAGCCACAAACCCACAACCCCACCCACCAATGCCAACGGAATATTGAACAAAATAAGCACCGTATTTTTTAACGAATTAAAACTGCTAAACAACAGCAAAAACACCACAAACAACGTCACGGGAATCACCACCACCAACCGTTTATTCGCCTCTTGCTGCAACTCAAACTGCCCCCCCCACGTCACCAAATAACCCGGTGGTAAATCCACATTTTGTGCAATAGCCGCTTGTGCATCGGCCACAAAAGAACCCATATCACGCCCACGCACATTGCATTGCACAGTAATAAACCGCTGATTGTTCTGGCGTGTAATTTGGCGAGGCCCCACAATCTCCTCCACAAGTGCCAACTCACCCAAAGACACCTTCACACCCGTTGGTGAAGACACCAAAATATTGGCAATCACTTCAGGTGATGATCGTGCCGATTGTGCATACCGCACCAAAATATCGAACCGCGCCACCCCTTCAAAAATTTGCCCAGCCGTTTCACCACCCACCGCTGTGCGAATCACATCTTGCACATCGGCCACATTCATGCCATACCGTCCTATGGCTTCTCGGTTGATTGTAATGCGCAATTGAGGTGTGCCTGTCACTTGGTCTTTTTGCACATCTGCAGAACCTTTAACAGAACGAATCACACCCTCAATCTCACCCGCCTTTTGTTCCAATATAGCCATGTCGGCACCAAAAAGCTTAATCGCAAGTTCGGCCTTTGTGCCCGTTAACAGTTCATCCACAGCCGCTGCAATCGGTTGTGTAAAATTAAATCTCGCGCCAGGAAAGTTTTCAAATGCCTCCCCCATAATCGCATACAATGCTTCTGGGTTATCGGCTGTTGTCCATTCATCTTGTGGTTTGAGGGCCACAAAAGATTCGGCATTGTTCACAGGATCGGCATGCGCACCCACCTCACCACGCCCCACCCGGCTCACCACACGTTCCACCTCAGGAAACTGCATCATGCGCTTTTCAAAAATGGTCACCATATCCCGTGCTTCATCCAACGAAATAGACGGTGCCATTGTCACACGTACCAACAAATCACCTTCATTCAATTGCGGCACAAACTCAGACCCCAGAAACGGAAAAATCACCAAGCCCACAACAAGCATCCCCACCGCCAAAATAACTGCCCATTTTCGGTTTTGCACAAACCGAGTCACCAATGGACGATACATCACCATCAATGCATTGAGAAGGCGATTTTCTTTTTCATCGCGCGTCTTGGGCCGTCGCATCAACAAATTGGAAATCACGGGTGCCATCACAATGGCAAAAATTAAGGATCCCACCATTGCCAACGCCACCGTATAGGCCAACGGACGAAACGTTTTGCCCTCCACGCCATGCAGGGTAAACAACGGCAAAAACACAATCACAATAATAGAAATGGCAAAAACAATCGGTCGCCCCACCTCAACACATGCCCGACTGATTACCTGCAAACGCGATTCATCAGCAGGTGCTTCACGCAACATACGATCTACGTTTTCTACCATCACAATCGTACCATCCACCATCATTCCAATGGCAATGGCCACCCCACCCAACGACATCAAATTGGCCGAAATATCAAAGGCATACATCAAAATAAATGCAAAAAATATCGAAAACGGAATCGACAAGGCCACCACCACACTGGGCCGAAACCCACCCATAAACACAAGCAGTACCAACGCAACCAATACCACACCTTGCAACAACGCATGTGTAACGGTCTCTACACATTTTGCGACCAACGTGGCTTGGTCATAATAAGGCACCATCTTAATACCCGGTGGCAACAAAGTATTAATCCGTTCAATCTGATTTTTCACATCTCCAATCACCTGCGAAGTATTTGTCCCAATCAACTTCAAAATCATCCCCACAACCGCCTCGCCCTCGCCATTCATCGTGGCAAGCCCTTGGCGCACTTCGCCACCCACCTCAATATCGGCCACCTGCTCCAAATAAAGGGGGCGCCCATCTACAGCCTTGAGCACAATGCGATTCAAGTCCTCTATTTTTTCGGCCAACCCCACAGAACGCACCACATATTGCTCGGCATTTTTCACAATAAACTGCGCGCCCACATTGGCATTGTTGGCCTTAACCGATTCAACAATTTCATGCAACGACAAATCGTATTGCAACAAAGCATCTGGGCGCACCAAAATGTGAAACTGCTTCACTTGCCCACCCAAAGAAAGCACCTCCGTCACCCCAGGCACCGTCTGCAAATTAAACTTAATGAGCCAATCTTGAATCTGGCGCATCTCTTCACCACTTCGAGCTCCCGACTCATCTTCCACCACATAAAACAAGATCTGCCCCAAGCCCGTTGCAATTGGCCCCATATCGGGTTCGCCAAAACCCTCGGGAATTTGACCACGTGCCAGTTGCAACCGTTCATTGACCAACTGTCGGGCAAAATAAATATCGGTGCCTTCTTCAAAATAAATATTGATCACCGACAACCCAAAATTTGAAATCGAACGCACCTCTTTCAAATTGGGCAAACCATTCATTGCCACTTCCACAGGATACGTCACATACTTTTCAACTTCTTCAGGGGCCAAACCTTCCGTTTCAGTAAACACCTGCACCAACGCCGGTGTGACATCGGGAAAAGCATCCACTGGCAACTTGAGATAACTCACATAACCTGCCACCAAAACCAACCCCATAAAAACCATCATCAAGAGACGGCTTTTAAGCACAAATTGAATCAAACCTTGCATTGCTCGCCTCCTTTAATGGTTGTGTCCATCGCCAAAAGCACCTTTTTCAAGCTGTGCTTTGAGTGTAAATGCACCTTGTGTCACATACCGCATCCCAGGTTCTAACCCCTTCACGATCTCTGCTTGGGTAATATTTGTCTCACCAACAACAACAGGCAAAGGTTCAAACCCTTCATCGGTTTGAACAAAAACACACAGCCTCTTTTCCACCATTTGCAAAGCCGTTTTGGGCACCAGCAAAGCAACATGTTTGCGATCCACTTCAACAGCCCCCGTCACAAACAAACCCGGTCGCCAATGACCACTCACATTTGACAAAACAACACGCGCCGTTGCCGTGCGTGTGGCCTCATCAATCATAGGGCTAATGTATGACACCTGCCCGGTAACCACCTCGCCCCCTTCTTTGGCGGAAATATGCACAGGATCACCCATTTTTAAATGTGATAAATCTTTCTGATAAACAGCCAACGCCACCCAAACCGTACTCAAATCGGCAATCGAAAAAATAGCCGCATCATCTTTTATATTTTCGCCCAATGTAATATGCTTGGCGACCACCACCCCATCAAAGGGGGCAACCACCTCATAACGCGTGTAAGACATATCAGGCTGATCAGGCAAGGTTTTGAGATACGCATCTGAAAAACCCAACGCATGCAATTTGTGTTCTGCCGATTGTGACGCAATACGTACTTCGGCCAACATTTGTTTGCTCGACAAATATTCCCGTTCCGATGAAATCCCATCCTGCCAAAGCCGATCTTCTCTACGAAACGTAACATCTGCCAAAGAAAACCGTTCACGTGCCGCCAAAAACTCAGACTTCAAATCAGACAACTCTCGGCTGTCTAACACAGCCAAAACATCACCCGAGTGAACCTGATCACCTAAGCGCTTATTTACCTTTTGCACCACACCCGAAACGCGAGGAACAATATGAGCAAACCGATCTGGGTTCACCTGCACCTCACCAGGCAAAGAGACCTGTACTTCCAAATGACCAGATTGGGCGATCTCCGTCTCAATACCAAACATTTTTAATTCCGCATCACTTAGCCGCACAACATCTTCGTGTGCATCCTCACCATGATCTTCATGGCCTTCTTTATCGTGCTCATCATGAGATGTCGCTTCTGTTTTTTCATGTGCGTGTGTGTGTTCATCTTCAGCATATATAGGTATATTCCAATGGGCCACACACAGGCCCATCAAGATCATCATAAATAAAAATCCGTTTTTCACTGTTCATTCTCCTGTGATTCCAATAAGGTCCCCGTCGCATGGGCAAGCTGTGCTTTTGCCGCACGGTATTCATAGAGGGCTTCCACATATTCCGTTTGTGTATCAACCCATTCTCGTTGTGCCTCAAGCAAATCCAAATAACGCGCTTTCCCTTCATCATAACTTTGACGGGCCATTTCCAAAGCGGCCTTCGATGTGGGTAAAATGCGTGCTTGCATCCATTTGACACGCTCAGACACCGCTTTAAGATTTGCAATGGCCGTATCAACCTCTTGAGCAATTTTCTGTTTTAAATGATCACGCTCAGCACCCACCTGTAACACGTTTGCACGGGCCTCGTCTATTTGGCCCCGCTGTTTGCTAAAGGCCCAAATGGGCAACTCTATAGCAATGCCCGTACGCCAAAACTTTTGCACACCCGTTGGTGCAACAGCCGTTTGACGAAAAATGCCAACCGACACATCGGGCAATGTAGAAACGACAGCCAAAGACTTTGCCTTTTGAGCACCCAAATAAGCTTTTTGAGCACCCAACCATTCAGTACGCTTAAACCACGCCTGATGACGCAAGCCATCATCATCTAAATGTTCAGGCACATAGACCAGTTCATCCGCCAATACCAACAACGTATCACCTGGACGGTTCAACAATGCATTTAAAGACACCCGCGACACCTTCAAATTATTTTGCATCATCAGGTGCTGGTTTTTTTGACGCAACAAAGCCACCTCAGACCGCATCACATCCAACTTGGGTACATCTCCTGCGGCAAAACGCATTTTTGCACGGTTAAACAAACGTTCGGCCAATGCCACATTTTCTTCGGAATAACGCACAATTTGTGCATCGGCAAGCACGCGATCATAAGCCAAGTGTACACGCAAAGCCACATCTGCGCGTGTGGTCTCATAAACCCCCAACCGCACTGACTGAACCTGAAGCCCACTCATTTGACCTCGCAACCACCAACCCGCAGGAAACGGAACGTGCTGAACAATACCCACATCTTTTTGCTCAAACGATCCAAATTGAAACGCGCCAGACATCCCCTCATATTCCAACGCAAACTCAGGGTCTGGTGGCGACCAAGCTTGGAGCGAACGCGCATGTTCCGCCTTCCACACCTGATAAGCCACAATCACTTCGGGGTTGTGCAACAGTGCCATTTGAACCGCACCGTCTCGTGTAATAGATTCGGCAAAAACACTGCGTGAAAGCCCCATAAAAACGAGAGCACTCCACACCATGATAGTGAGATATGAAAACATAAATCCTCCAATAGCGTAAATAAATCAATGCCCCATTGACTATGGAACCGTCGATGGGGTATAAACGCAATATAGGAGGATCTTTAGATTTGAAGCACTGTTGTAGGAACTGAGATATGGAGGTGTTTCAACGATAAAACAGGAGGAATTTGTAGCGGATAAGAAACAGGTAATACAGGAGATATATCAACAACGAGGACATCTTCTAATAAAAGAGAACCATCTTGGCGGGAGATATTGGGTTGATCAAGGCTCGGCAACAAATCCAAACATGCGCCACAATGATCAACAGTTAAACAACTTTGATCCAATACATCGCTCAAATGAACTTCGTTATAACAAAGCCCATCTACGCCCGTATTCTCAAACGCAACATGGCCATCGCCCCCCAAACAAAGCACAGCCTGCCCAAAAGTTGCCTGTGCAAAAGGCATATAGACCAAAAGCCACACAATGAGGCTCATATGTTGAATACGATTTTTCATAATATCCAGTGATCAGGTTTTAATAGATGGCAGTGCAATAATACAAGATTTTTGTAACTCGGCAAGAATATTTTGCACCTTTTTCATATTTCTTCGTCTATATTTAGTAGAGACAGTACCCATCAATAGAAATGGACAAAACCATGAACCCCATCGAAACCTTATGGCGCAACACATCCGATCAGCTCCTTGCATTTATTCGAAGTCGCATCAGTGACCCCATCCAAGCCGAAGATATTTTACAAGATATCTTTCTCAAAATGTATGAACGTGTCCATACCCTGCGCGACAACCAAAAACTCGAATCGTGGATGTATCAAATTGCACGCAATGCCATCATAGATCACTATCGCACGCATAAACCTCTCGAAACACTCATAGAAGAAATACCCAATCCCACGTCAAACGACCAACAAACACGGCAAGAAATGGCCAGTTGGCTTTTACCCATCATCACCATTTTGCCAGATACCTATCGAGAACCCATTCGCCTCTCCGAAATAGAAGGCTGGTCGCATCAAAAAATTGCCGATCACTTAGACCTCTCATTATCGGCCACCAAATCGCGGGTGCGCCGTGGAAAACGGCTCATCAAAGACGCCCTCACCGACTGTTGCCAATTTGAAATTGATCAACGAGGCCGCGTTGTCGATTACGAACGCCGAGCAGATACACGTTCGTTTTGTAACTGTTAAAAGACAGAACAGACGAATTGACGAATTGACGAATTGACGAATTGACGAATTGACGAATTGACGAAT
>JAYODI010000018.1:15383-24579 GCA_038279365.1 Candidatus Latescibacterota bacterium
CGAATTGACGAATTGACGAATTGACGAATTGACGAATTGACGAATTGACGAATTGACGAATTGGTTTTGATTCGCAGATTCGCAGTTTCGCAGATTCACAGTTTCGCAGTTTCGCAGTTTCGCAGTTTCGCAGTTTCGCAGTTTCGCAGTTTCCTTGCACCCTTTTTCACCTTACCCCGTCTACCCAAGTGAATATCCAACCATTCACTTTTCAAGGAGGCTATCATGGCCGATGTCAAAACGCCCACCGAAACAGAAACCTGCTGTGAACCCACATGTTGTTCCGACGATGTCAAAGCAACCGAACTCTCCGCCGACGAATTGCGCGAAGCCGTTAGCGAGCGATATGGCCGTATTGCCGAAGGTTACGAAGACAGTTGTTGTGGGTCGCCCACAGACAAAGCAGGTGCCGCATCTATGAAAATGGGCTACTCACAAGAAGATGTCACAGGCATTCCCGAAGGCGCAAACATGGGCCTTGGATGTGGCAATCCACAAGCCATTGCCAACCTCAAACCCGGTGAAGTCGTGGTCGATTTGGGCAGTGGCGGTGGGTTCGATTGTTTCTTGTCTGCCCGCGCAGTAGGGGAAACAGGGCAAGTCATTGGTGTAGACATGACACCCGTTATGATCCGCAAAGCCCGTGCAAATGCCGAAAAAATCAATGCACAAAATGTCACTTTCCGTCTCGGCGAAATTGAATACCCACCCATCGCAGACAACACAGCAGATGTTATCATCTCAAACTGCGTCATCAACCTGTCACCCGATCAACCCCAAGTCTATCGCGAAGCCTTTCGCATTCTCAAATCGGGTGGGCGATTGGCCATTTCAGACATGGTGGCTTCTCAACCCCTCACCGATGAAATCCGAAATGACTTGGCCAAATACACGGGCTGCATGGCTGGCGCACCCGTTATTGATGACTTGGAAAATATGCTGAAAGCGGCAGGTTTTGAAAACATTCGCATCGCCCCCAAAGACGAAAGCAAAACCTTCATCAAAGATTGGGCACCCGAAATGCAAGTGGCAGACTATGTTCTATCCGCAACCATAGAAGCCACCAAACCATAAACAGCACGTTTAGCCACACATAGAAAAGAGGGTCTGCGAAATTTAAGTTTCGCAGACCCTCTTCTTTTTTTATTGTTAAACATCACATTTTCAAGAAAGAGGGTCACATGCACTATCGAAAAATTGAAAAAATCGGCATCGAACTCTCCGTCATCGGCTTAGGCGGGCACGAATACCTCCCCAACGGCAGTTCGCGTGGTTTTAATGAAGACCGGCAAAACGCCATCAAACCAGGTTATGTCGGTCAAGGTTATGGCGGAGAAAAACGTCGCGCACTTCTCAAAATGGCCTATGAAAATGGCATCAACTTCTTCGACGTCACCATCGACCCCGAAAAAGAAGCCCTTGGGCGAAACCTTCGCGAAGTGCCACCGCCACACGATATCTATATTCAAACACGCCCAGAAGGCATGGGATATGGGTATGACCCCGAAAACAAAAAAATGGCCAACTACACCCTGCTCAAAACCGAAGTGCAACGCATCCTCACCCTCATGCAACGCGACCACATCGACTTTCTCAACTTTCCTTTTTTGCAATCGGCCTTAGATGCCGACCCCGAATACCTCAACAAAATTTGCCACAACATCACCGAGCTCAAACGCGAAGGCCTTATTCGATTTGCCACCGCAGACAATTTCTCTGGCGAAAAAACGTATCTCTCTCAAATCCATGCCAACTGTTTCGACACCCTCGCCATGAACTTCAGCTTTGCCGATCAGGCCGCTTGTCAAACCGTGTTGCCAACCGCACAAAGCCACGGCATGGGCATCATCACCCGAGAAGTCTTTCAAAAAGGTCGATTGTTCAAAATGGGTGAAGAAGCAAATATAACCGACCGCAGCCTCCTGGCACGCATTTCTCTCAAATGGAACCTCTCCATCCCCCAAGTCACCACCGCCCTTGTGGGTGCAGACCATACCGATCACTTGCAAAACACCCTCGCCATCTTAGACCACATTGCACCCACAGATGAAGAAAATGAAATCCTCGCCCAATTACGCAAGACCCCTACTTACCAAGACTATGCAAACGAGCGAGAACAAAGATTTTTAACGCCATAATGGGCTACTCAAAATTCAATACATTCGCATAATAAAAAAGGCAGACGACACACCATTTGTGTCATCTGCCTTTTATCATCTCATATGCCTACTTTAAAGCTCAGAAATCGAATCCAATCCTTCTGGCTGTGGCAAAACATATCGAATCGGTTGAATGGTGCCATCGCGCCGTTTAACCTGTTCAACACGCTTACCCTTAATCACCGAATGTTCAATCAACAAATCGTGATCAATCACACAACCATACAGATAGCTCGTGCCCTTCACCGTCACACGCTCACCCATGCGCATGGGGTGTGCATCACTGCCCGTCATAATCACACCCGATTCAATTCGACAATGGGCACCAATTTCCATATTGCCTTTTAAAATATTGTGGCTCAAAACCTCCACACCCTCTCCCAACACCATGGTTTGCCCCTGATACGTGCTCATTTCAACACCCACACCCACATATACATCAGGCCCCAAAACAATGTGCCCACTTAAATGGCAATGATCGCCAATACGCACATTGCGATTCAGGTGAATATCGGGACCCAAATGAACGCCTTTACCAATCACAATATCCAACGGACCATGATCTTTATCAAGCGCAAGAATCTGATCAATCACCTCATCGGCAATAAAAAAATCTTCCTCGTCCACAATCGTAATGGTGTCTTTAAGACGCTCATAGGCCCAACGCCGAGCAATGGCCTCCATCTGCCGCCAAACGCTCTTCACATTGAAACCCAAAATATCTTCTTCATTCTCCGCAACCGTTGCCCGCACCACCAAACCATTTTGGTTGAGCAAATGCACCAAATCGGTAAACATCAATTCGCCCTGGGTATTGTTGGTGTTCAGTTGTTGAATGTAGGTGCGTAACACGCTTTCTTTTAGTGCAAAAATACCTGTATTGATTTCGCGTATTTCCAACAAGTCTTGTCTGCCAAAGGCATAGGTTTGGCCATTGTAAGCCACGGTGTAGGGTGTGTGTGCATCCAACACAAGAATATCTTTGTGTTCTCGAATTTCGATCACCTTACCACAATCTTCACCCGACGAACGGCCATCTGTATCCGTTTCGGGAACACGCAAAATACGACCATAATAATTGCTCTCAGAAGGGCCACTATACACACCCGTAAACATCATCATATCACACGCTTCAGACTCAAATGCCCGCCGAAGCTGTGCAACAGCTGCTTCGCGCAAAAGCCCAGTATCACCCAGAAAAATATAAATGTCACGATCTGCATCAACCGCAGGAAATGCCTGTAAACCCACCCGAACGGCATCCCCCGTACCAGCAGGCAATCCAAGTACAGGATTTTCTTGATAGGCAAACAAACGCCCTTTTTGAGGCCCTGTCGCCTGTGCCACATCGGCTCCCTTAATGCCCACAACAATGACTTGGTTGGGGCTCTCCAATCCTTTCAGAACAGCATCTGCCACACGCAAAGCAGAAGGCCGCCCCCAAATCTCATGCAACATCTTAGAGGTTTCAGATCGAATCCGTTTGCCATGCCCTGCCGCCAACACAATGCCAATGCGCGACACATCCAACTGAATTTCAGAATTGAGTTGTTCAAGCAATGCGCGAACTTGGCAACTTTTTTCCGCCATAGATTATCTCATCCTCAATCATTAAAGAGGCAGACAAAGCAATTTTCATTGCTTTGTCTGCTGTCAGATTCTCGTTAACACAAAATGATTTATGCGTCTAACATCGCCACCAAACGACGCAAATTGTCATGCCCCATCTGAATGCCCATCAACACATCTTCAATGCCTTCATATTCAATAGACAACACACCCGAAAAACCATCTCGCTTCATAATTTTAAGACAATGCAACACATCCACATTGCCATGACCAATGATGGCACCACGCAAATAATTGCCACCGCGCGACTCAAACCATCCTTTACCCGGTGCCACACCTGCGCCAGATTTGATATGAAAATCTTTGGCGTGGCAATGAAACGCATAAGGCATCAAACGGCCCACTGCCGTTGCCGGATCATCATCGGCACACACAAAGTTGCCCATATCAATCAACACACCAAAGTTAGGATGATCCACAGCCGTCACCAACTGTTCTACCCGAATGCTTTCTTGGCAAAAACGTCCGTGGTTTTCTACCATCGTCTTAATGCCTTTTTCGGCAGCATATTCCGTTACCCCTCGGCACCCTTCAGCCAAGCGAGGCAAAGCCGCCTCAAAACTCTTGGGCCCCACATGGTCATTGGGCCAACCACTCGATGCATCGTGGCGCATACCCGGCACACCCAAAATCTCGGCCACATCCACTTCGGTCTTCACCCGCTCAATCTCAGCTTTTAAATCGCCATTCGAACCCTTCAAAAAGTCGGCACCAATGGTGTAATTCACAATATCAATGCCCACACGATCGGCCTCATCACGCAACTCTTTGGCATAATCGGGCAACTTTTTGCCGTCAGGCACCGAAATGGCCGAAAATTCAATCACATCAAAGCCAATCTCTTTGGTCTTTTCAATAATGGCAAGTTGCGACATCTCACCCGAGCGCACCAACCGACTATAACTATACGAACTCACACCAATTCTCATACCCACCATCCTTTTTGAATACAGCTAAGTTTTAATGAAAACATCACCCACTAAAAATCGGCGAATAAATAATGGCCACATTCGGAAAATAAAGAGCTTGTGATTCTTCCTTCTTCCCTCTTCCTAATGAATCACATCATTTAATCATCCACCCGAAACATACCTGAATGTATGCCATGATCCCCAAAATGTCCAAAACTTCTGTTCACCCAGAAACCCGAATAGGCAAATCGGGCACATACTGATAGTCAGGCTCAACACGTTGTCGCTTTAATATGCCAATAATATCTTTCCAAGCTGCCCAAAGCCCCCGATAACAATGCGGCAAATCGCCCTGAATCTCCCGGTGTAATTTGCCCAAATGATAACACGGAATGGCCGCATACATATGATGTTCAATATGATAGTTCATATGCCAGTACAAAAACTGCACAAACGGATTTAAAATCACCGTTCGACAACAACACCGAAAATCAGGCACCCCATCTTGTAAACCTGCATGTTGCGTATTATTACACAAATAACGCAACCACCCCCCATAAAACTGCCCAAATGTCACCAACACAGGCAATTGCCACCAGCCCATATAAATCGACACACCCACAATGCTTGTATGCCCCACCAACAAAAACCGCGACCAATTCACCAATTCACGCCGTTTCTCAACCGCCGACTCAGGAAAAAGATAATGTTCCCATCGGCCATCTAACCGCCCAAGTGCAACGCGCACAGTTGTTTTTAAGGTCTCCCAAAAACGCCACACATCCACAAAACCAAACTTCAAAAATCCTTTCAATGTCAACGGCACAGGCAACACCACTTCCAAATCATTGGGCCTATGAAGTGTAAACTTATGATGTTGCGCATGGCTGTTCCAAAACATAACGGGATTACGCCAACCCGAAAAACAAAACAAGCCCGCAAAAAACACGTTCAAAGCCCGCGTTTTAAAAACCGTGTTGTGCAAAAGTTCGTGTGTACCATTGAGCAAAAAAGCATAAAAAGTACCATACACAAACAACAACGGCACCCAAACCCACCAATCATACCGTTCTGATGCATACCACACCAGTGCACCCGTTACAATCACCAAACCCAAATGCCCACCCGCTTGCAAAAAACCTTTCCAATCACTCCGCCGATTTAAGGCCTGCATCGTTTCACGCGGCACAGGCGAGCGATACCATCCAACAGATCGAATCAGATCCCCATCAGACATAAAAAAACACTCCTTCTTTGCCATCCACACTATATTGCACCATATCAATTGTTAAATACACTTCAAGGGAACCCCCATGCAACAAACTCTCCTCTTTGCAGACGACCACCACATTTTATATCGCTCTGGCACCCAACGTATCTTCACCCCACCAAAACGCCACAGCAACAATCCCGTTCTCTCACCAGACAAACCTTGGGAAGTCGCCATCGGCTGGACCAGCATTTACCACAACCCCAAAACGGGCAAATACCAACTCTGGTATCAGGCTTATTGTGGGCGAACCGTTCAAGACAAACGATATGGCTGTGTGGTGTGTTATGCCGAATCTGACGACGGCATCCACTTTAAAAAACCCAACCTCAATCTCTTCCCATTTGAAGAACACCCAAACACCAATATCGTTCTCATTGGCAATGGTGGGCACTCCTATCGCTATTGCAATGCCGTTTTGGTTGACGACCGTAACAAAGATCCCAACAAACGCTACAAAATGACCTATTTCGATTGGTCACAAACCCAAGACGGTGAATATCCCGGCCTCCATGTCGCTTTTTCCCCCGATGGCATCCACTGGGCCAAACATCCTGAGGCCCCTTTATTAAAGATTTCTTATGGACAAGGCAAACAAGAACTCCCGTTATCAACCAACACAAAAAGACCGTGGGCAGTTCCCTTGTCTATGAGCGATGCCTCAGACGTTTTTTTTGACCCCATACGTCAAGTTTACGCATGGTATGGCAAAATGTGGATCGATGGCCCAGATGGAAGCATGTGCTGGAAACATGCCATGGGTCGCACCGAAAGTGCCGATTTTATCAACTGGACCACACCCCAACTCATTTGTTCACCCGACGATCAGGACTTGCCACACGTCGAATTTCACACCACGCCCGTCTTTTATCACGCAGGGCTCTACATGTGCCTCAACCAACTCTTAAACCGCGCCGTAGAAGGTGGCGTTATTGACATCGAGCTCATGCTCAGTCGCGATGGCCTCCATTGGCACAGACCCTTTAGAGACACATTTTTTTTGGCACGTGGTGGTCGTGGCACTTTCGACAGTGGTTCCATTTTCACCAATGCAACCCCAGTTATTCTCAAAGATGAAATACGGTTCTACTACGGTGGGTATTCGGCCGGTGCAACCAGTGCCAACAACGACAAACAAAAAAGTGGTGTCGGATTGGCCACCTTGCCCAAAAACCGATTTGCAGGCATCACCCCCCTGCCCAAAACCGACTTACCCACCCAACCCACACCCTTTGAAAACATCGGCCAAATCACCCTCAAACCCATCCACCTCAAAAAATACGCATCCATCACACTTAATGCCGATGCATCAAATGGAACAATACAGGTTGAACTCCTCAACGCACAAGGGAAACGCCTGCCATACTATTTAAAAGAAGATGCCATCCCCATCCGTGGCAACTCTCTCTCACATCCCATTACTTGGAAAAACCACACCCTCCAGGAATTAGACGAGGGGGTATACATGCTGCGCATCCACCTAAATCATGCCACCGTTTACGCCTTAAATCTCAATGCGCAATAATACCCGTCCAAACGAAACAACCCCAAACAAAATCCATCTTTATCATGCTACGCTCGTGAGCAACGGGGCACTTCGGTGCATTTTCTACGAGAGCTTGCGCTTCGTACATTTGCAGATTCGCCTATTCGTCCCGTGCACAGCGAAACCCAAAATCACTAAACTGTTTATCGGGTGCCAAACTGCTGCGCGCCGCACACCGCGCATACCGAATATTGTGCCGCCAAGACCCGCCTCGTGCCACACGGCGTTCACCCACTTCGGGCCCTTGAGGATTGCGTTCTGGAGAAACCGCATAATAAGACGCATCGTAATAATCGGCACACCACTCATGCACACCACCCGACATATCGAACAAACCATACCCATTGGGTTCACCAGCACCCACAACATCGAGCACCGTATCACGCCCACCATCACAGTCCTCTGGCAATTCATCGCCCCACGGAAAGGCCAAACCATCCGGCCCTCCTCGCGATGCTTTTTCGCGCTCGGCTTCCGTCGGCAAACGAAATACTTGCCCCGTCATCTTTGACAACCACGCACAATAAGCCACCGCATCAAACCAAGTAACCGCAACAACAGGTTGTTTGGGATCTTGAAATTTTGGATCGTCCCAATAAGGCGGAGGTTCATGGTCTGCCGCTTTCACAAAATGCGCATAATCAGCGCGTGTCACGGCGTATTTTGCAATTGCAAAGGCATCTACCCACACACGGTGAACAGGTGCTTCATTATCACTTCCCGCCACGCTTCCCATTAAAAAATAACCTTCGGGAATGGTTATCATCTCAGGCATCATCACACATGGCCTCCATCCAATACCCTATATTTCAGGATGTGTCCACACCCGTGTTTGTTCATAGGCATCGCCCACCTGACATAACAAAGGCTCAGCCAAATGTTTGCCAACAAATTGAATGCTCAAGGGCAATCCTTCATGATTTAACCCACAAGGCACAGACAATGTAGGCGCACCATTAAAATCAAAAGGAGCCGTAAACCGTTGAAATTTAGGCGCACGATTTTCTGGCAAAGGTCCATACAAAATCTCTGGTGTTACAGGGTGTGCAGGTGCCGACATCGATGGACAAACCAACACATCAATCTTATGAAACACCCGTCGCAAATGCCCCACACAAGCCGCACGCATGACCTGAGCATTTGCATATTCGGCCCCAGTAACACCTGCCCCTTTATCAAGCCACCCCAAAAACCAAGGGCCATAATCAGCGCGCCGTGATGGATAGGTTTCTTTGTGTGCAAATACCGCCTCTGCCGAACACAACGTGGGCCACACAGCGGCATATTGATCCATATCGGGCATTTGTACATCGACAATTTCAGCACCCAATGCTTTCAAAACCTTCACACTTTGCATCATTGCCTCAGCAAGTTCCTCATCAATATCGTGTGTCGCATACCGTTCATCAAAACCAATCCGAATTCCTTTTATCCCTTGCCCTAATCCTGCAAGCATATGCGGCACCGAATCAGGCAAAGACGTGGGATCATTTTCATCCCATCCCGAAATCGCCTCCAGCATAATCCCCGCATCAGCCACACTGCGCGTTAAGGGTCCCACATGATCCAAAGACTCCGCCAAAGGCAACACGCCATACCGACTCACGCGCCCCCACGTTGGTTTTAACCCCACCGTGCCACACGCAGCAGCCGGAAACCGAATAGACCCACCCGTGTCACT
>JAYODI010000018.1:24679-68526 GCA_038279365.1 Candidatus Latescibacterota bacterium
TCGTAGGCACACCCTTGGTAAAACACAAATCTTTCACCGCAATCGGCACCCCATGAAGAGGCCCACGATATTGCCCCACAGCAATCTCAGCTTCGGCTTGTTTGGCCGCTTCTAAAGCCTCATCAGCCATCACCGTTGCATAACTCTTGAACCGACCATCCAACCGTTCAATACGTGCCAACATCTCCTGCGTTATTTCTACAGGAGACACCCTTTTAGACTGAATCAACTCCGCAACTTGGGCAATCGTTTGAAAGTGCAATACAGGCATACCATACTCCTTAAAAATATCTGCCCTTAAAATAACATTGGCTATCAGTATAAATCTTTAAATCTTGTTGCTCAAGCACTATATTATAACCCTCAAACAAATCCATCTAAACAGATACTTTCGATCAGTGATTCAATAACTTTTGCATTCAGAGAAGAAGAAAGATGGAACAAGAGAAATTGTGATTGTTTTGCCTTCCTTTTGTCTTCTTCCTAGTGGATCACGATATTTAATCATCCGTCCTTAACATAATTGAGGTTCTGAATGTCTCATCCCAATAAACAAATTGAAAAAGCCATGCTATCGGTTCAAGAAGCCGTGCCACAAGCCAACCAAGACCCCTTCAGACCCGTCTTTCACTTTCGCCCCCCCGCCCGCTGGATGAACGACCCAAACGGCACCATGTTTCACAACGGCTATTACCACGTCTTTTATCAGCACAACCCCTTTGGTGACATACACGGCCCCATGTATTGGGGCCACACGCGCAGCAAAGATCTCGCACACTGGGAGCATTTGCCCATTGGCCTTTGGCCCTCACACGACCAAGGCGAAACAGACTGTTATTCGGGCTGTGCGTGGAAAAATGCCGATGGCACCCCCATACTCATTTACACCAAAGTAGACAAAAGCCAAACACCTCATCCAGACTATGAACAATGGGCCGCCTTACCAAAAGATGACGACCTCATCCACTGGGAAAAACACCCTAAAAATCCCATCATGGAAAAACAGCCCGAGTTTGGTGCCCGTTGGCGAGACCCCTTCGTATTTACAGAAAATGGGCGCACATTCGCTGTTGTGGGTGCATGTGAAGTGGGCACGCCTCTTTATGAAGCCACCCGTCCAGATTTATTAGAATGGGCCTATCGCGGTCTGATGTGTGACATCAGCACCGAATGTCCCAACTTTTTTAAAATCAACGAAAAATACATCCTGCTCTCATCGCCTTATCGCCCCGTCGAATATCACATCGGCACCTTTGACGCCAACACCCCCTCATTTGCCATACAATCCGAGGGTGTTTTAGACCACGGTGAGGTCAACGAAAATGGACGCATGAAAAACGGCTTTTACGCCAGCAACATCTGTTTCAACGAACGCAATCAGTGTATCCTCTTTGGTTGGGTACGTGGGTGGGAAGGCGGTCGAGGTTGGAATGGGTGCTTGGCCCTGCCACGCTTACTCACCATAGACCCCCAAAATCGCCCGCGTCAAATACCTATTCCTGCCCTACGCGAATTGCGTGACCAACACACACACATTTCAGAAACCGAAGTCACTCAGACACGCATTTTTTCCCACATACAAAGCGACACTTTTGAAATGCTCGCTGTCATAGAACCACATTCTGCAACAAAATATGGCGTAAGCATCCGGTGTGATCAAAATGGCAAAAACGGCATCCCCATCACCTACGACGGCACAAACCTCGCTATTGCAAATGTCTCTTTTCCATTTGCATTTGACCCTGGTGAATCCGCCCTCTTTTTGCACATTTTCCACGACAAATCGGTGCTCGAAGTCTTTGCCAACGGCGGGCGAGCCGTATCGACCCAAGTGGTGATGCCCCCTCTGGAAAACCAACACGTTTCAGCAATCTCAGAAGGCGGATCGGCCCTTTTAAAATCGGCAGATATCTGGACATTAAAATCCATTTGGTAGAACCATCAATAACGGAAAAAATTGTGCAATCTCATCAATCACGCCGAAATAAATTTCAGCGCAATGTATGAAAAGTCCTGCAGACTGAGAGTCCACACAATCAAGCACAGACAACAAACCCTTAAACGAAAAATAACCATGCCCAATAACCCATGGATAGAAATCGCATCAGGCATTTGGAAATGCGCAATTGGAGAACCAACATTCACCAGTTTTACAGCCGCACAAGCCCAGCCCAAAACAGATGCTATTGACAAGCTACCCGCCGTTCAAAACCCACTCAACACAGAAAACATTCACATCCACACACAGCCCAATGGCATCACCGTTCGATTACCCCTTCTGCCCCAAGAACAACTCTATGGACTTGGTCTTCAGTTCAAAAAAATCAATCAACGAAACGGCGTCTTTCATTTACAAGTAGATCACTATGGTGGAAAAGACACGGGGCGAACCCATGCACCCGTGCCCTTCTATATATCCAGCAATGGATATGGTGTTTGGGTTAACACCGCAAGCGACCCAACATTTTATATGGGCAGCAGCAACCGCAAAGACAGCCCCAACCCACCCCCAGCCAAAGACCGCACCACAGATCGCACGTGGTCGGCACATCCCACATCCGATGCCGTTGAAATCTTCATACCCGATACACAGGCCGAAATTTTCATCTTTGGTGGCCCCACGCCTTTAGACGCTGTGCGTCGTTACAACCTTTATTGTGGCGGAGGTTGCCTCCCTCCACGTTGGGGCCTCGGATTTTGGCACCGCATTCCCACCCCCTATACAGATCAACAAGCCCAAAAAGAAGTGGATGAATTTGCACAACGCAACTTTCCCATTCACATACTTGGCCTTGAACCCGGTTGGCAAAATAAAGCCTACCCGTGTTCCTACGAATGGAGTGAAGTCCGCTTTCCTAACCCAACCCAATTTGTGCAAAACATGGCACAAAAAAACATACGCATCAACCTCTGGGAAAACCCTTATGTCGCACCCGACACGCCACTCTACAAAGCCCTCCATCCACATTCAGGATCACACACCGTTTGGTGTGGTATTGTGCCCGATTACACACTGGCCAACGCACAAAAAATACTCGCAGACCAACACGAAAAAACCCATGTGGCCATAGGCGTTAGTGGTTACAAAATAGATGAGTGTGACGGATATGACCGATGGTTGTGGCCCAACCACGCCACCTTTCCATCGGGCCACAGTGGCATACACATGCGCCAAACATATGGCCTGCAACTCCAACACCTCACCACAAGCATTTTTCGCAAAAACAACACACGCACCTATGGCCTTGTGCGCGCCAGCAATGCAGGTGGCCAATCATTGCCCTACGTCATTTACAACGACTACTACGACCACAAAGATTACATCACCGCACTGTGCAACAGCGGGTTCTCAGGCCTCTTGTGGTGCCCCGAAATACGCAAAGCCAAATCTGCAAAAGATTGGGTGCGCCGCATGCAAACTGCGTGTTTTTCACCTCTCATGCAACTCAATGCCTGGGCAGATGGCACCAAACCTTGGTCTTACCCCGAAGTCGAAAACACCATTCGCAACATCATCCAATGGCGTATTCGTCTCACACCTTATCTCTACTCGGCTTTTGCACGTTATCACACAGACGGCACCCCGCCCTTTCGTGCAATGGCCTTAGAGTCCGCCAGTCAAACAGCCACACCCGAACAACAAGGCCTCCTTGATGCAACCGACAACCCCTATGCCATTCCCAAATCGGCAGAAACCAAAGATCAATATATGATGGGGGATACCCTTATGGTTGCGCCACTTTTTGACGATGAAACCGAGCGCAAAGTCATTCTTCCCCAAGGCAATTGGTATGACTTTTACACCGGCCAATATGTGGGCAACGGCGAAACAATTACCACATCGCCACCACTTGAAATCATTCCGCTCTACGTCAAAGAAGGCGGCATCATTCCACTCTTACCCGAAAACACAAACCTACACAAAAACCCAACCACCCTCGACATTCGTCACTACGGCCAAGCAAATGGTCACTTTTTACTCTACAACGACGATGGCATCACTTACAATTATGAACACGGTGATTACACCGTTCAAGCATTGCATGTCAACACATCAAACCAACCCCCAACAGGCACAACAACACACCACGCAGGCAACACAAAATGGTTGTGCAAAAACCTCAACTGGATATTTATGAACCTATGAAAACACCTCAAAAAAAGATTCGTGCGATCTGTCTCGACTGTGGCGACACCCTTGCCGACGAACGCACAGAAATCAAAGACCCCAATGGCGTCACACAAACAGCCGACCTTATTCCTGGTGCGGCAGACATGGTGCGTGCCATCAAAAAACTCGGCTACCCCCTTGCCCTCGTGGCCGATGGCCCCACTGGCACTTTTCAAAACATCCTCACCCAACACCAACTCTACACCTGCTTTGACGTCTTTGCCATATCAGAGCAAGTGGGTGTGCTCAAACCCGATGCCAAAATGTTTACCACCGCACTGGATCAACTCGGCATTGCCAAAAAAGACTATGCACGTGTTATCATGGTGGGCAACAACCTCGAACGCGACATCAAAGGCGCCAATGCCTTAGGGCTCATCAGTGTCTTTTTAAGTTGGTCCAACAAACGCACACACATTCCAGCAGATGAAACAGAAATCCCCCAACACACCATTCAAACACCCATCGAATTGCTCTCACTCATTGACAAATTGGAAGCACAAACCTAACGTTACGCGTTGGCCTCACATTCGCAATCTATAAAAAGGACCCATTCATGATCGAAATTGTCTGCCACCGTGGCGCAAACGAATATGCCCCCGAAAACACCTATCCTGCCGCACAAAAGTGCATTGAATGGGGTGTTGATTATGTCGAAATAGACGTCAACACCAGCAAAGACAATGTCATGTATGTCTTTCACGGACCCGATCTCGAACGCACCACCAATGGCGTGGGTATGTTACCCGACTTACCATCCACACACATCGACACCCTCGATTGTGGCAGTTGGTTCTCGCCCGACTTCAAAGACGAGCGCATCCCACATGTAGATGCTTTCTTGCGCTGGGTCAAAGGCCAAGCCAAGGTTTATTTCGATGTCAAACGTGCAGACCACCAACAACTCATCGACCTCGTTTACGAAGTGGGCCTCGAAAAAGACTGTTTTTTTTGGTCCCACAGCAACGAATGGTCTGCCGAACTTAAACAACGCGCCCCCGAATTACCCGTCAAATTTAATACCCGAAACATCGAAGACCTAAAACGGGTGCATGAACAATACAACACCGACATTGTTGAAATTGGTCTCAACAACATGACCGATGAATTCAAAAACATGTGCCAAGAACTCGGCATCAAAATCATGATTTACCACCAACAAAAAGACCCCGAGGCCTTTCGTAAAATCATTCAATGGGATGTCGAAATGCTCAACCTCAACCATGCCGATGCCTTTATCAAAGTGGCGCGTGAAATGGGCGTTCGGTAAAAACTGCCGAATAGACGAATAGACGAATAGGCGAATGGACGACAAACCTTGATTCATTGATGACTCGCTACACTCGTTGTAGCCTGCGGCTGTGCGTCAATTCGTCAATTCGTTGATTCGTCAATCCGGCAATCCGTTGATCCCCCGTTTCACAGTTTCGCATTCCTCAAAGGATCACAGATGCCCCAAACATCAACCGAACACCCCTTTATCATCGCCAACTTTGCCAACATACCCGGCGTACCGTGCCCATGTGGCAGTGCCCAACGCGCATTTGCCGAATCAAACACCTGTACCCTCCACACCGTTACCATCAGCAAAGACGCTCAAACCCACTACCACAAAAACCATACCGAAGTCTATTATTTTCTCGAAGGCACAGGCCAAATGGAGCTCAATGGTGAATTGTACCCCGTTCACCCCGGCATGACCATCTTCATTCCACCCGGAGTAAGACATCGTGCTGTTGTAGAAAACGAACCCATGAAAATCCTCAATTTTGTCATGCCCCCATTCGATCCAGAAGACGAATATTTCGATTAAAATACGCACCTCATTTTGAAGGACCTTAGGTTTGAACCACAGCACAAACACATTAAACACATCGGGAAACATCACACTCTTCACACAATCTTGGGTACCCGATACACCGCCCAAAGCCATTGTCGTCATCCAACACGGTTTTTGCGAACACAGCGGGCGATATCAGCATGTGGCCGAATATCTTGTCTCCAAAGGATATGCCGTCTATGCCAGTGACCTGCGCGGTCACGGCCAATCACAAGGCAAGCGCATCTACGTGGATCTTTTTGAAAGTTACGTTGAAGACTTCACCCGATTCGTGTATTGGGTTCAACACAAAAACCCCAACAAGCCCACATTTGTACTGGCACACAGCTTAGGGGGCACCATCGCAGCCCTGTGGGCCATTCAAAACCCACCCGATGTAACAGGCATCATCCTGAGCGGTGCCGCAATCAAAATCAGCGCAAAAATTCCCAAAATACTGCTCATATTATCCAACCTCCTCAGCAAATATCTGCCACGCCTGCCCACAATCCAATTCAACAACCCCCAGGCGCTTTCCCGTGACGCACATATATCCACACACCACACCCAAGACCCCTACATCTACCGTGGTCGCATCCCTGCAAGAACGGGTGCCGAACTGCTCAAAGGTGCCCATCTGGCACAGCAAAATTTAGAAAAAATCACACGCCCAGTTCTCATTCTTCACGGCACACAAGACACCATCACAGATCCACAAGGCAGCCAAGACCTACAAAATCGTGCACAGTCACAAGACAAAACATTGATATGTTACGAAAACCTACGCCATGAAATCCTGAATGAACCCGAAAGAAATCGCGTATTAAACGACATAGAAACGTGGATGGCGCAACGGATATAGCAAAAACCTTTATCCTATGTCTAAAATGTGTATATTTACACATCTCGTCCCATACAGATAAAAACGCCAAAACAAACACCCTTAACCCAAGCCCATACTTCTTATGACCTACGACTACGACGTAATTGTAATTGGCTCAGGCCCTGGCGGCGAAGGTGCCGCTATGAAATCGGTGAAAGAAGACAAGCGCGTAGCGGTTGTCGAAAACTTTGATTCAGTTGGGGGCAATTGTACACACAAAGGCACCATTCCCAGCAAAGCGCTCAGACAATACGTGCAACAACTCATCGACATCAACGACTACCGCAATGCCAGTTTTCCCGATATGCTAAAACGTGCAGAACGGGTGATCAGCGATCAGGTAGATTTGCGCGCAAGCAATTACGAACGCAACGGTGTTGACATTCACAATGGACGCGCATCCTTCATCGACGAACACACCATAGAAGTCTCACACCTCAACGGTGGCCGCGAGCGTTATACCGCCGCCGGATTTATTGTTGCCACAGGTTCAAGACCTTATCACCCACCCGATGTCGATTTTTCAAACCCGCGCATACTCGACAGCGATACGGTGCTCAGTCTTACTCAAAATCCACGCAGCATCACCATTTATGGTGCAGGTGTTATCGGTTGTGAATATGCCTCCATCTTTCGTGGCATGCGCATCAAAGTCAACCTCATCAACACACGCGACCAACTCCTCTCTTTTCTCGACGATGGCATCATCGACGCCCTCAGTTATCACCTCAGCCAAAACGGCGTGCTCATTCGCCACAATGAAGAATATGAGCGCGTAGAAGCCAATGACAAAGAAGTGCGCGTTCATTTTAAATCAAACAAACAAATTGTAAGCGATGTGCTCCTATGGGCGCAAGGGCGTACAGGCAACTCAGACAATATGGGCCTTGAAAACATTGGCATAGAAACCAATGAACGCGGCTCCATTGTCACCAATGAAAACTATCAAACAGCACAACCACACATTTATGCAGTAGGCGATGTGGTGGGCTTTCCAAGCCTGGCCAGTGCCGCTTATGACCAAGGGCGTTTTGCGGCCACGCATTTTGTCTTTGGCGAATGTGAAACGCGACTGGTCGAAAACATACCCACTGGCATTTATACCATTCCCGAAATCAGTTCCATTGGCCTTACAGAAAAAGAACTCACCACCCAAAAGGTACCTTACGAAGTAGGCCACGCATTCTTTCGCCACCTTGCCCGTGCCCAAATGTCTGGACGCACCACAGGTATGCTCAAAATTCTTTTTCATAGAGAATCACTCGAAATATTGGGCATTCACTGTTTTGGATCACGCGCCTCCGAAATCATTCACATTGGTCAAGCCATTATGGCCCAAAAGGGCGAAGCCAATACTTTGATGTATTTCATCAACACCACATTCAATTATCCGACAATGGCCGAAGCCTATCGCGTAGCCGCCCTCAATGGCCTCAATCGCGTACGGTAAAACCAAAGGCCGAATCAACGAAACTGCGAATCAACGAAAAGGTTTGGTCTATTCGTCCATTCGTCTATTCGTCTATTCGTCTATTCGTCCATTCGTCTATTCGTCTATTCGTCCATTCGTCCATTCGTCCATTCGTCTATTCGTCCATTCGTCCATTCGTCTATTCGTCCATTCGTCCATTCCTCTCGAAGTTTCGCCAATCCGTTGATTCCCAATTTGCCAAAAAACCCCGTATCCCATATATTGTATGATCCCAATACCCCCATTAATTCATATTCATGTGTGATTGTTGCTTAAGGTCGAATGCAGGGGGATTTCGACACACAATCCAAGACTTAAAGGGAGTTTATCATGGCAGACCAGTTGCCCCTTGATCAAATTCAAGTCGATCAAGACAACTTATACCGCGAAGAAGCCATCACCGACCTTCGCGTGGCATCCATCCGCCAACTCATCCCCATCAAAGTTGATGGCAGCGATGACCCCAGCCGTGAAACAATGTATATTGCCTCAACACAAATCATGTCACAAATGGGTCCATTGCCTGTTTCAGCTCCCATTGAAGCAAGCAATCTCCAAGAAGCCCTAAACCAATTTCCGCAGGCAATTAAAGACGCCGTAGATAGAATGATTGAAGAGGCCAAAGAACACCGTCGCCAAGAAGCATCGCGCATTGTGGTGCCTGGCCAAGGAGGGATGCCTCCAGGTGGATTGGGTGGTCCACCAGGTGGTGGCATCATCTCCGGGTAAAAAATCTAAACACAATAAAAAAAACCGCGAAGACGATGTCCTCGCGGTTTTTTATTGCGCCAAGCCAATTTTTCAAAACAGATCGCATCGATTGATTACTGAAAACATTTTTTATTAAATTCCTCCAAAGCATAGGCATAACAAAACAACATATTCCTCAAAAAACACCCAACCAGCCTGTATTTATCGCCTTATACTCGGCCAAATACAGTTCCTTGTTCATGGAACCACACACATAACCACGTCGAATCAGCCAAAAAATCTTGGCAAAACCCTTCATATTTTTTGCCAAAATCTTGGGATGCCCTCCCCAAACGCCAAACACATCCCCCTCGACCTTCGGTTTTATTGACAACAATAAAAAAAACCACTACATTAGCCCCGTTCGGTTTGACATCCACCAAGAACTGGAGAACACCATGCCCGAAGAACGATCCAAACTCAAACTCTACAGCGGCGGCCACAAAGGTGCTGAAGCCGAATTTGGAGAACAGGCAGAAAAGTGGAACATTCCTGAGATCAACATCTCCTTTGATGGCCACCAAATGGCCCGCGACAAAAACGCCAAAGTGTTGAGTGTAGAAGAACTCACCAAAGGCGATCTCAGCATGGAAATTATTTCTCAAAAAATGGGCCGCAGTTATGCCCGTCCAGACAAAATTCGCCGTGTCATTCAGTCCATATACCATATGGTCACCAACAGCTACCACATCTTTGCAGTCGGTTGGATTCAACCCGACGACACCGTTAAAGGTGGCACAGGTTGGGGAGTCGAATTGGCAAAAATGTTTAATCGCGATGTCAGTGTCTACGACCAAGACCGCGATGGCTGGTTCACTTGGCGCGAAGGCAAATGGAACCCCGATTCGCCCATGATCCCGCATCGCCCCTTTACAGGCACAGGCACACGCAACCTCACCGAAGCAGGTAAAGTTGCCATTCAAGATCTTTTTCAAAGGTCATTTGGCGATCCCCCAAAGGCCTAATAGATCCTCTTTTAAAAGCCGTAATCCGCAGCGATTACGGCTTTTTTTCTTATCTTGATTCAAAACCCGCAATCGCTTATCTTGATAAGCCAATCTTGACTCCCCCAATTGTGTTTCACATACGTTTAGGTTTGTTATGCCACTCGATATCACCTCAGGAATCAAACGCCCCAAAATTGACATGCACTGCCATGTATGGCAAATGGACAACTGGGAAAAATCCAGTGACCATCTGGTTGCCTGTAGCGAAGCTCTTGGCATCACCGAATCGTGGTGCTCTTCCATTATTTCAGCAGGCAAATTGGCACCAGCAGAAGAAATTCCACCGCACAACAACACAATTTTGGCCGCCATGAAACGTCACCCAAAACACATTCGCGGTTGGTGCTTTGTCATTCCCGGTCACTTTCAAGCCACCCAAGATGAAATAAACCGTTGCCTCGATGCCGGTATGATTGGCATCAAACTCTACAACCAATACTGGTTAAACGATCCAGCGGTTTTTCCTGTTATCGAATTGGCCATCAAACGCAAAGTGCCCATTTTGGAACACGCGGGTTATCCCACCACAGCCCAATTTAAAGCCGAGCAACCACACATATCACACGGCATCCATTTTACACAAGCCAGTCAGCGTTATCCCGAAGCCATGCTCATCCATGCACACATTGGTGGTGGTGGCGATTGGGAACAAACCGTGCGTGAAATGCGCAACGCATCATCCAACGTCTACATCGACGTCAGTGGCAGCAACCTCGATGATGGGTGCATCGAATTTGCCGTACGCGAAATGGGTGTCGAACGCGTTCTATTTGGCACCGACGGCACCATGGCAGGCTCTGTAGGCAAGGTGCTCGACGCCGATTTAACCGAAACACAACGCGAACACATCTTTTGGACCAATGCCGAACACATCCTTGCCCAACAAGGTGCCACACCTACCCAATCGCGATAACACTTGTAACACTCACCCTTAATCAGTTGCCCAATCCATGCTCATCGATATCAACACCTACATTGGCCATTTTCCATTTCGCACCCTACGCGACAACACGCCCGAAAAATTGGTGGCGCGTTTGGATCGATCAAACATACAAATGGCCGCCGTGTCTTCTATTGACGCACTTTTTCACAGGCACCCCTATTCGGCCAATGAAAAACTTATGCGCGATCTTGAGCCCTATCCAGATCGCCTCATTCCAATTGGCACACTTAACCCGCTCTCACCACACTGGGAAGACGATCTCCAAGATTGTTTGAAATGGAACATGAAGGGTATACGTATTTATCCACCCTATCAAGGTTTTGCAACCAACGGACAAGAAGCCCAAAGAGTGGCCAAAGCCTGCGCCCAACACAACATCCCACTGTTTATTCCCAATCGCCTTGAAGACATTCGCCAACAACATTGGATGGACCCTGGAAAAGAATCGAACCTTTCTCAAATAGCCGACCTCATTGCAACCGTACCAGATGCCACCATTGTCATTCCCAACGCCCGTGGCATTGCGCGTTCTGCACTTTGGCAAAGACAAGACATGCGCAATGCAAACTGGTATATCGACCTGTCTTTGGCCGAAATTTTTTATGGTCTTCATACCAATGTCCATGCCATGCGCGACTTGGCCGACGTCATCGACGAAGGCGGTGCCAACCACATCCTCTTTGGTACAAATTTGCCCCTTTCTTATGCCGGACCCGCCCTTGTCAAACACGCCCAATTGCCCGTAGATGCCGAAACGCTCAAAAACATCAGTTATCGCACAGCAGCCAAACTCTTACAGATCACTCTCTAAAACAATTAAGAAATGAGAATAACTTGTGCACTTAGGAAGAAGAAAGTAGAAATAAAGGAGAAGTGAAGTCGCGGTTGTTTCTTCTTGCTTTTCTCTTCTCCCTTCTCTTCCAATAGATCAAGTTATTGAATCACTGATCCTAAAGCGTTCCTTTTAAAAAGTGAGACATCATGGAACAACTTGCAATTCTTGGCGGACCAAAAGCCGTACAAACCGACCCCAAAGACATTTTCGCCTGGCCCATTATCACCGAAGAAGATGAACAAGCAGTTCTCAAAGTCTTGCACTCAGGCAATATGTCGGGCATTGATGTCACCAAACAATTTGAAAAAGAATTTGCCGAGTGGTTTAAAGTCAAATATGCATTGGGCCACTGCAACGGCACTGCCGCCTTACAAGCCGCTATGTTTGGTGTTGGGCTGGGTATTGGCGATGAACTCATCTGTCAAAGCATGACTTATTGGGCCTCCGCATTGCCCGCCATGAACTTGGGAGCAACTGTCGTTTTTGCCGACATGGACCCCGAAACAATGGGCTTAGATGCCCAAGATGTTGAGCGCAAAATCACCGACCGCACCAAAGCCATTATGGTCGTTCATTACTGTGGGCACCCATCCAATATGGATGCCATTATGGCCGTGGCCCAAAAGCACAATATCAAAGTTATCGAAGATGTTTCTCACGCCCAAGGGGGCCTTTACAAAGGCCAACTCACTGGCACCTTTGGCGATGTGGCCGCCATGTCACTCATGGGTCAAAAGTCGCTCGCCATTGGTGAAGGCGGCATGCTTATAACCAACAACCATGCCATTTATGAACGCGCCGTGGCTTATGGTCATTACAGCCGCACCAGAGACCTGACCTTGCCCGAACTCACCCCATTTTCGGGTCTACCTTTAGGCGGTGTTAAAAACCGAATGCACCAAATCTCTGCCGCCGTTGGGCGTGTGCAGCTCAAATATTATCAAGAACGCATGACCGAAATTCAAAATGCAATGAACTATTTTTGGGATCTCCTTGAAGGTGCCCCAGGCATTCGTGGTTTGCGCCCACCCAAAGATTCAGGCAGTACCAATGCGGGTTGGTACGCCTGTCGAGGGCGTTATTTTACAGAAGAATTAGGTGGTCTTAGTGTGCAAAAATTTGCCGAAGCCGTTCAAGCCGAAGGATCAGAATGTGTTCCAGGTGGCAACTTGTTGATGCACCTGCATCCCTTGCTCAATGAAGCCGACGTTTTCAACCACGGCAAACCCACCCGCATTGCCAACTCAAACCGCGATGTGCGCCAACACAAAGGCAGTTTACCGGTCACCGAAAGCCTGCCCGATCGCATTTTTAAAACGCCCTGGTTCAAACACAATCGCCCCGAAATCATTCGCGAACACGCCGAAGCGTATCGCAAAGTGGTCACCCAAGCCCACAAACTGCTCTAATGCCCATGTTCAACGCCA
Organism: Candidatus Latescibacterota bacterium; assembly: GCA_038279365.1. GTDB lineage: Bacteria > Latescibacterota > UBA2968 > UBA2968 > UBA2968 > JABIFK01. Next base: position 37,986 of record JAYODI010000018.1, read on the forward strand.
AAATTCCAAAACACGCCCAAACCACCATCACCCTCAATGGTGAAACCTGTGGTGCGTCTGCCGATCAAGTAGGTCCCATTGGCGGTGGCAATGGGTATACACAACACATATCCCCATCTCAATCACCCATCCACACACTCGATGAATTGATCGATGCGCTTGCAAAAGCCCAATCAGGTGACATCATTTACATTCACCCACGCGCACAAATCGACTGCACCGAACGCGTTTACATTGAAGACCTTGTGCTCGAAGTTCCCGCAGGAGTCACGCTCGCCAGCAACCGTGGGCAAAAAGGCGCTCCTGGCGGCATGATCTTGAGCGATGCTTTCAAAACACGCCCACTCATACGCACACTTGGGCCAAACATCCGCATCACAGGTCTTCGTCTGCGTGGCCCAAACCCCAAACCTTGTCTCGAACACCATCGCAGATCATTTGCCGAAGAACGCGGGCGTGAATACTATTACAAATTTCCCACATCCGACGGCGTCGTCACCGAACACGACCACCTCGAAGTAGACAATTGCGAGCTTGCCGGATGGAGCCACGCAGCCATTTATCTGCGAGCAGGAAGCAACCATCACATTCATCACAACTTCATTCATCACAACCAATACAATGGCTTGGGGTATGGCATCTCCCACGATGTGGCCCAGTCGCGCATCACACACAATCTATTCAATTACAATCGCCATTCCATTGCGGGCACAGGGCGAGCAGGCAGTGGATATGAAGCCTGTCACAACATCGAATTAGGTCAATCACTTAGTCACTGCTTTGATATGCACGGTGGACGAGATCGCAAAGACGAAACCACCATTGCAGGCACCTGGATGAACGTGCACCACAACACCTTCTTTAGCCCCAAAACAGCCGTTGTCATTCGAGGCGTTCCTGAAAAGCACGCAGAAATTCACCACAATTGGTTCTATCAATCACCCAATCAACTATCCATTCGCACCGACGGCAACACCACCATTACACACAACACCTACGGCTTCAAAAACCCACAACTTGTCTCACACGCACAATAACGTACCCTCATTCCCCATGTTTTCACCCAACCAAAAGCAAACACAATTCACCTTCGAAACCGATCTCCTAAGTGGCATTTTGCAACCCACAGGTCATCGCCACGGCATTCGCCAACTCATTCACAAACCCACCGGTGTGTCACTTGTTCACCCCGATTTTTCACTGCTAAACCTCTATCTTCTATTTACAACGGGTCAGTGCATAGCCAGCGCCCGAACACTCCAACGCACAATCACCACCCAATCCAATCGCGTTCACATCCACTGTGAACCCACCCACCAACACCGAGCCGACCTCACCCTCACCTACCATCTTCAACCACCCAACGCCATTGACCTCACCATTACCGTGCGCACCCGTGACGACTATGTTGCATACGAAGCCTTATTGGCCAATTATTTTGATCTTGCATTTAAACCACAATTTTGTGTATCCGACAGCAATTTTTCCAAATCTCGCAAAGCCATTCATTGGTACACACCCATTGCCCAACACCAGCACAAAAACAACGCCCTCATTTTTCCAAGAGATGCCCAAATCGCCCACCTGCACCACGACGGACGCTGGTCAAATGTCAAATCGATTTACCAATGGAAAACCCACCACTATTATGCCTACCCCATTGCCTTACAAGTGCATTCAGAACACAATATTGCCATTGCACTCATGGCCCAACCCCAAACCTGCCCCTCTTACTCTTGGACCATTGGCATCGCCGACATCAACCAAGGCAGTTATGGCAGTGACCACTTAGACGACCCACAAAAAGCCCGCAATCCCATTTATACCTCTTTATTTGGTCACAACCTCCAAGCACCCCAACACTACACCGCACATATACGCCTTGCAGTCATGTCACTCGACGACCAAATGTCAAACCTCTATTCCGAATACGAATCCTTCCTAACGTTATAAAACAAAATCTCCTGCCCAATCCATCGGCAGGAGATTTCTTTTGAAACCCCGTATCAAATCCAAACGGCCATCTTCACGTAGCAGTCACATAAACTAAGGTTCTTTCATATCCCATTGTCCCTTTGTTTCTGCACGTGCCATCAACATACACTGCTTAAACCGAATACCATACCTCGGCTCATATCCCACACAAATACCCAGTGCCGTCAAGGTTTCCCCCTTCTCCAACAAATCCACAACACCTTGCTCTGTCTTTTGAAAGATAAGAGAAACCGCGATTTTTTTATCACGGTCTCCCTCCAATTGCACCACAGGTTCACCCAACCAATTCACATCAAAACCCAAAATGTGCCCCGTTATCACACACAAACGGTTTTTGAATGTGCGATCGGCACGCTTGCGGTCTTTGGCAAATGCCCCTGCCAATGCCGTTGCCGAAGCCCGCAATGTATCTGCTTCAGCACCAACCAAAGCTGGTGCCGAAGCAGGTTTTTTAGGGTCGTAAACCCGCCCATACATCACAATCATCACAAACAAAACCCCCATCATCCCCGCAAAAACCAACCAGTTTCGTGCAGTCATAAAAACACTCCCTTAGGATGATGGATGATGTTTCAAAAATACAACCCCAACATGCCCCGAAATGCCCCCCCCATCTACCCCACGGATTCCAATGCAGCTCTCACACCCGGCCATTCGCGCCAAATGTCAATATAAGCATCCGAACCATTCTTTTCGCAATCTTTATGCCGCAAACGGGTAATGGCCGCATACCGAATATGAGGCGACACATTAGGCCCTGCGGTGTGCACAATTTGATGATGTGCCAAAACCACATCACCAGCTTGCCCAGTAATCATCACGGGTGGCTCTGGCAAATCAATGCGCGGCATCCCATCGGTCAAAATCTCATGCCCATGTTCCTTAAAATAATCGGCAAATGTACGATGTGACTTTGGAAACACCGTAAAATTACCACTGTTCACATCTGGCAAATCAGACAACATCAACACCGCCAAACCCGAAAATCCACGCTTATACGTGCCTTTTGCACTGCCATTGAGCCCACTGCCCAAACCATCCAAATGCCCGCGAGGAGGCGGCGCATCTTCACCCAATGGGCGTGGAAATCGCAACGCAATTTGCACACCACCAACAGGCAACACATCGCCTTTACCCATCAACGATTCGGCAAGGGGCATAATGGGCGTGCGATTAAACAAATCAGTCAATACGGCCTCATTGCGCAACTCTTTGCAATAAGACTGCGCCCGCAACGTGGGCAAATCTTCCTTGTTCATACCCTCTTCACCCAACGAATGATTAATCGCATGCAATGCCTGATCAACCATCACCCGTGGCACCACACCTTTAATCACCACATACCCTTCTTCATGAAAATGCAATTTCTGCTTCTGTGTCAATTCCACCGTAATACCTCCAAATTAAAAAAATCTCAATAACTCATTCGCCTTCTCTGCTCTTCTTCTTTTTTTTATCTTCTACCCTTTCCCGTTTGCCATTTGCCATTTGCCATTTGCCATTTGCCGTTTCCGCTGACAGCTACCTTCCTAATACGCCCACACCCGTTTCCGTGGGCGCTCCATCGCAATCAATCGCTGAAGCAACAAGTGCCGATGCCTCATCAATACTTCACCATATTTCGCCTCTCCCGATACATCTCGATATTCGCCCCACTGAGCCGTTAAATCATACAAAAATTCACGCCCGTCATCATGTGCAATATACCGATAATCTTGTGATCGAATCATCTTCCATCCCGTAAATTCCATCAACGTCACATCTTTCACGGGTTCATTTTCACCAGCAATCAACGACATCAAAGATGTCCCCTGCAAATGAGGGGGCACAGGCACCCCACACAATTCCAACAATGTCGGCACCACATCCACACCCTCCACCAATTGCGACACCCGTTTTCCACCTGCAACACCCGGCACACGCATCAACAATGGTACACGACTCACACAATCATGCCCCGGATACCCTTTGCCATATTTCAAATGCTCGCCCAACCATTCACCATGATCCGATGTAAAAATCACCACCGTATCATCGGCCAAACCCAATTCATCCAATGTATCCAACATTCGCCCCACATGGTGATCCACTTCACTCACCATCCCATAATACCCCTGTTGCGCCAAACGCAACTCAGCATCGTCATAATGGTCTGCTTTGCGTTTTTCATCCACCTCAGGCGGAAAACTGGGCAAGGTTAATGTGTCTGGATCGTACAAATCCAAAAACCGTTTGGGAGCTACCCACGGCGAGTGTGGCGAATAAATGCCTGCAATGCACATAAACGGACTACCCGATTGCGCCTGTTCTTTCATATACTGAATCGACCGATCTGCCACCCAAGCCGTATGCGTAAATTCATCCTTACCCGGAAATGGAATCGGGCATTTGGGAAACCGTTCTTCTGGGTGATGAACCGTATCATTCACCCGCATCATTTTATACCACTGCTCTGCCGCTGGTGGCAAGCCCACGCTCAAATGATCCAACTGATCGGGCGCCACCTTGCGCACCCATGCCCGATATGCATCTTCATACGGCCCAGGTTCATCACTGATTTCTAAGTGATCAAATCCATAATCCGGATGCACCTCGCTGTGATTGCGATTGGCATGGGGCAAAAAGTGAAGCTTCCCAATATTGGCCGAACGATACCCCGAATTGCGCAACATTTTGGGCAACGTCACAAAATCTTCTGGCACAGGCACACCCATATGTGTAATGCCCAGCGTAGAAGGATATTGCCCTGTCAAAAAACTCACCCGAGATGGCATACACACAGGGTTTTGAATAAAATAATGATCGAAGTTCACACCTTCATGTGCCAACCGATCCAAATTGGGCGTCAACACATCCGGGTTCCCATTCACCCCCATCGCATCCCACCGTTGCTGATCGGTATAAATCAATAAAATATTCGGTCGTTTCACAACACACCTTTCATAAAGAAAAATGGCAAATGGCAAACGTGGTGCACACACCAAATAGAAAAATCAACCATCTGCCGTTTCACATTTGCCGTTTGCCTGCCCTTATCTAAACCTCACCATCGCCATCACCATCCCCGCCGCATACAACCCACCGCCCATTAAAAAAATCCAATCCGTAGACAAATGCATCTGCAACGTCATCCAGCCCAACATCGGCCCTGTTGCCGACCCAAAATCAGATGCTGTCATATACGTAGCCACAGAACGCGCCCCTCGCATGCCTGACTCGGCAACCATCACCACCGACACACCCACACCACAGGCAAAAAAAACCAAAACACACACCACCAGCAAAACCACATGTGACACCATAGACGCCACAAACATAGCCGTCATACCAACAACAAAATAGGTAATAGCGGCCCATCGACGGCCCATCTTGTCACTGATGGCCCCCAAAAAAGGCGCACCCAAAGCATCCGTAATCCACCGAGTGGCCAACAGCAACCCATTCAATGTGGCCACACCTATTACCATCCCAAACACCAGCACCGACTCTCCCACCGTATCCTTGAGCACCAACCCCAATGTAGACATCATCATCCCAGGCCCCACGCACCCAATTACAAACCCACAAAACAACAACTCAGGAGACCAACGATTGCCTTCCGCCTTATGAAGATCAATCTCCTTGTGCGGCACAGCACGTCGTCCCAACCACCCCAACGGCACACCCAAAAGCGAAACAACACCAAATATCATCAACGTCAATGAAAACCCAATGGCATCATGCCCAACCGCCCCAAGCAAATTGCCACTCACAGACCCCAAACGCGATGTGCCATTGTAAAACCCCATCATTCGACCAATCAGTGCAGGTGGTGAACTGTCTACCACCGTCATCACACCCACCTGCCGAATAAAAGACCACGACAGCCCCCACAACATCCGTGCAATCAACAACACAACAAACGATGTCACAAAACCATAAACAATCGTTAATAGTGCCCCAAAAATCAGAGCAACGGTCACCAACAGTGTCAAATCATAATGACGGCACATCCACTCGGCCAATGAATTGGTCACCAACCGCACCCACCGATTCACCGACAAAATCAAACCCACCTGATACGGCATCAACCCCAACTCAACATAATAAGTCGGCAACACCGAATACAACATCTGATCGCCCAACAACGAAAACGCAGTTGCCAACGCAATCAATACCCCAGCCCGCGACGGCTTCATCAACACCTCACAAATAATGGGAATGTCACACGTCTGAAGGTCTCAAGTCACAAGTCTTAAAGTCACAAACCAAGAGCTTATGGTCCTTTTGACCTTCAGACCTGCAACCTGCAACCTGCGACCTGCGACTGATTTTAAGGATGATGTTTCACCTCTGCCCCCCGATTGCCACCATCCATAAATGCTTGCACATACTTCGTCACCTGCACAATCGACTCCTCCACCAAAGCCACACCCGCTTCAACCGTCGCTTCCAAAGGCTCCTTATCCACCTGATCTTGCATCGCATCATGCCGCACATTTTCTGGCCACAACGCCAAAGCAAATGCCGTTTCAAATTCTTGTGCATGCCCAGGATATCGCTTGGTTTTCAAATGCTTTTCTGCAAATTCTTTCGGAATCAAATCCCAATAACTCACCCACTGCAAACTCACATCGGGCCGATCAATCTTAAAAAACAAACGCCATTGATCAAAATTCCCCTGCAATGGCGCAATGTTGCCACCATGTCCATTCAGCACAATCACATTTTTCACACCGTGTCGCACCAAACTCTCAATGGCATCAAACAACACCGCCAACCACGACCCCGGTTTGGCTGTTACTGTACCTTTATGTGTCATATGATGTTCAGAAATCCCAACCGCCATCGGCACATTCACCACCACATTGGGGTACAACCGTTTGGCCGCCTCAACCGCCACATGGGTAGCCGATGCCGTGTCGTGCTCCATTGCCAAATGTTCCAAATGCTGTTCATTGCTCCCCACCGGAATAATGGCCGTTTGCAACTCACCTCGTTCCAACGCTTCCCTAAATTCTCGCCGTGTCAACTTAGCCAACAAAACTTGATCTGCCATAATCATCTCCTTAAAGTTAATAATCAACGAAACTGCGAAACTGCAAAACTGCGAATCAACGAATCAACGAATCAACGAAACTAAGAATCAAAACCTATTCGCCTATTCGCCCATTCGCCCATTCGCCCATTCGCCCATTCGCCTATTCATCCGGCCGCCTCACCTTATCCCACGCATGATCCTCTTGCGCCCCAAAGTCTTTTTCATCTCGCCGCATCAATGTTTCCAATTGTGACATCCGTTCTCTCACCCCCGCAGCATATGCTTCTCGATCATCACGCAAAGTAAACATCTTTTCATGAGTCTCTTGTTCGTGCTGTTTAAATTGTTTGGCCACACGATGCGCTTCATAAGCCCGAAAACCCAACACCTTAAGTGCCTCAACACCCATACTCAATGCACTATCAAATGTCTCTCTAAACACATGATCCACACCAATATGCCGCAACTCATATGCATGATCCAAACTGTCTGCTCGCGCCAATACTTTTAAGTGTGGAAAGTGGCGTTGAACTTCTTCTGCTATCACATTGGCTTTTTCAGGTTCATCAATCGCCAAAATCAACACCTTGGCCTATTCTATGCCCGCCGAATGTAACAAGTCCAACCGCCCAGCATCACCATAAAACACCTTCAATCCAAAATGCCGCAACGTCTCAATCTGCTCAGCGTCCAAATCCAACACGGTCGTTCCAATACCTTGCGCCTTCAACAACCGCCCCACCACATTGCCAAATCGGCCAAATCCGGCAATAATCACCTCGTTTTCTTCATCCATTGCGTCCATCTCGCGTTTGGGTCCAGTAGATGCAAACCGAGGTTGAACCAATTTTTCATTAATGATCATCAACAACGGCGCAATCAGCATCGACAACGCCACCACCACAATCATCACATTGGCCAAATCAGGTGGCAAAACTTGATTTTGAGTGGCAAAGGAAAACAACACAAATCCAAACTCACCCGCTTCTGCCAATGCAAAAGAAAACAAGAAATTTTGAGAAGTCGGCAATTTAAAAACCATACCCAACACAAACAAAATGACAAACTTCAAAACCACTAACCCACCCACCAAACCCGCAATCGTGCCCGGTTGCTCACCAAACAAATTGAAATCAATACTCGCCCCAACAGCAATAAAAAACAGCCCCAACAGCAACCCCTTAAACGGCTCCACATTCGACTCCAACTCATGGCGATATTCACTGTCTGCCAACACCACACCCGCTACAAAAGTGCCCAATGCGGGTGACAAACCACACGCCGACATCGCAAGCGCAATACCAATGACCAACAACAATGCCGTGGCCGTAAACGCCTCGCGTAAACGCGTCCCCGCAATAAATCGAAACACGGGCCGCATCAACACCCGCCCCACCACCACGATGCCTGCAACCAATGCAATGACCACCAAACCCTGTTGCCAACCCGGCAAATGCGCAATCAAGCTGCCGTGGCCATCATCGTGCCCACCCACAGCATCACCCATAGCCAACAAGGGGAAAATGGCCAACATAGGAATCACGGCAATGTCTTGAAACAACAGCACGGCAAAACTGCTTTGCCCACCTTCTGTTTTCATCAATCCTTTTTCATTTAAACTTTGCAACACAATGGCCGTAGACGACAACGACAGCGTCATACCCAGTGCCAACCCCATTTGCCAAGTTTGCCCAAATGCGATCGCAATCCCCCCAATGACCACCATTGTCACACCCACTTGTAACCCACCCATGCCCAAAATAGGCCCTCGCAACCGCCACAACAATGCAGGTTGCAATTCCAACCCAATTAAAAACAGCATCATGACCACACCAAATTCAGCAAAATGCATCACATCTTGGCCTTCTTCACCCACCAACCCCAACACAAATGGCCCAATCACAATGCCTGCAATCAAATACCCCAACACAGAACCCAAACCAATACGCTTGGCAATAGGCACCGAAATCACCGCAGCCATCAAATACACAAACGCCTGAAAAAAGAATCCACCCTCATGCATGGCTGCCTCCTTCGTGCACCACGTCGTTCAAATACACTTTGTCTTGCCACTGTTCAGGTGTTAAATCATCATCACGTAATTTCGCAATTACGTTTTGGTAGACACGTGCATAATCGTCAATTTCATCTTCCGAAAGTTTTTGTACGCCATGAACCACAAACGGAGGCAAATAAAGCATTTTACACAACCATGCGGTTTGTTCAAAAGGCTGTAACAATTCAGGAATGGTAAAATGATTATATCCCTCATGGCAATAGGCCTCTTCCCCTCCCCCTGTCGTAATCACCGTCAACAACCATTTATCCTTTAATGCCGTGCCTTCCTGCCCATAAGCAAACCCATGCTCCAAAACCAAGTCTTGCCATTCCTTGAGCAAGGCTGGGCTACTATACCAATAAAAAGGATGATGAAAAACAATCACATCGTGGTCCAGCAACAATTGCTGTTCTTCAGCTACCTGAATATTAAAGTCTGGATACAATTCATACAAATCTCGAAACGTCACCCCATCCAAATGCTGTATAACTTCTACCAATTTTCGATTGACCCGCGACTTTTGAAATGCCGGATGAGCAAACAAAATCAAAACCTTTTTATGCGCCATACCCACCTCTCAAAAAAAGAATCTATGAATCAAAGTCTTTCAATTGCATACCCACCTCTAAATCTCGCCGTTCATGCACATCCACATGTCGCGCCAACCCACGCATGGCCAAAAACATCACCCATATCGAAACCCCAGCCCAAATAAACGCAATCGGATAAGCCAAAATAGGCAGCCCCCAATACTGTGCCAAAATACCCGCATCGGTGCGTTCTGTTTGCATCCACAAATCTGTTCGAAAGTCTTCCAAACTATACAAACACAACATCACCCCCATCCAGGAGGCCAACAACAATGACCAATTTTCCAATTGCAACGAAATTACTATTAATACCAAACCGCATCCCACACCAAACCAAAAATCCATGCCCCAAAATGGCGTATACATAACAGCCAACACCACTTGCAACACACCGATCAAGCCCAACACAACACGTTGCACCCCACCCCAGCGCCCACAATAAATCAACAAGGCCCCCATACAAGCCGCCCCCACATACCCTGCCGAGCTAATAATGGGCCTTATCCCACCACGGCTAATCACATGCCCAGACTCATTCCACCGCACCCGCAACTCAGCCACTTCACCACCAGTGGCAAGCGTTGCCACCGCATGTCCCATTTCGTGCATCCAAACCACAAACACCCGAAAGGGTTTCACAAACGGCGTATCCCACAGTGCCAAAGCAACAACGGCAAGCAAAATATGAAGCCAAAAAACCTTTATGACACGCATAAAGCATCTCACCCCAAAAATAAAAAAAACGACCGCCCTCAAAGTATATGCACAATAAAAATTTTTCACACAAGCCAAATAAATATTGCCAGAAACAAAACATATATGGTACATTATCCACCAGCGAAGAAACACGTCTTCCAAACCACCTACTTTATATTTGAGGCTCCTATGAATACGCGCATATGTGTCTTTTTTTTGTGTCTTTTTTTGATGCAACCCTTTCCAGCTCGGTCACAAGATCAGCTCTCGTGTGACGAATTGGGAGAACTGAGTGACGCATTAAGCGAGCTGACAGATTGGGTCACCAGCGAAGGTGAAAAAATAGAAGAAGGCAGTGAAACAGACAAAGCTTTGGGCAAACTCATTCAAGCCCTGAAGCGCGTGGCCAAAATGGAAAAAAATGACCGCTTGGACACGGCAATCAAAGCACTCCACGAAGCGTGGAAAGACGAAGATGGACAATGGGAGCAATTTCCTGCCACAATGGCCATTACCACTTATGAGTTTGACCGTATTTATTACAATGCAGAATGCGAAAAAAACGCCGACAAAGAATACACAACGGCCGAATTATCCGATCTGGCATACACCCTTCGCCAAATAAATGGGGCCATTGAATCAGAGGTCAAAATTATAGACGGAGGCCACCTCGACTTGGCATTTGAAAACCTCTTAGATGACCTCAAAGAACTGGTTGATGCCAGTGAAAACGAAGACTTGAAAAAACAAGTCAAAACCTTGCAAAAAGCTTGGAAAGATATGGATTGGGAAAAATTTGCAGAAATATGTGACGGTGTCGCCGACGCCGTTGAAGAATTGTAAATTTCCTCTCACAAAAAAGGCGGTTCATTCTTAGCGAATGAGCCGCCTTTTTTGTGTACCCATTGATGCCATCATCAAACATTTCGCCCCATAGACAATCCCTCTTGTTCCCGCCACAAAAACAAAATCTGTCGCGATCTGCGCAAATACCGTTCGTAGGCTTTATTAAAGCCCGTTCGCTTGCCACTGGGTGTTTTGCCATTGGGCAATGCATTGCATTTGCCACGCGCCTGTGAAATGGTATGGCTGCGGTTTTGCACCGCAATGGTCATCACCCGATACGTTTCCTCACCATCAACGGGTGTCACCTGCATCGACCAAACCGATATATTGCCATTTTTACAATTCTTCGCATATGAACCCACACAATGGTGCATCGCCCGTCCTTCTGCCGACAATTCGCGCGTATCCAATATCTCTGTAATGGTCCACCTTGCCAAAGCAATGCCATACTTATTCGTTTGAGTCCAATCCAAAGGTTTAATATGAGACGGTGCCCACACACGCGAAGGCAACCGGTCCCGACGATTTAACCCACGATGCCACATCTCCATTTGCTGTAACAACTTATCCATACTGCGTGCTTTAATCGCAAAATTCGGTTGCTCGGGTGGTAAAACAACCGTTTCACCATCCACCACTTCTTCACGGGGCTCATATTTCTGATTTTGGATATAATCCACAATTGGTCCCACCTCATCGGGGTCGAGCATTGGGTTGTTGACAAAAAAATGGATCACCGTATGCCAAAAGTCTTCATGCTCAAATGACATACCCAATCGCGTAGCATTAATCGCTCGAACCAAAGGCTCCTCGCCACCCAAACCTAAAACTTGCCCCCATCGAAACGCCTCATAAATCGTATAATCATCGGGTGCATGCAAAAACAAATGCGCCATCTTCTTTGTAAGTGTTAGTGGTATATCCGCCTTGCGAATATTGCCACCCGTGCCCACATCTACAAACCACCTTTGTTGTGGGTAGGCATCCTGATCCACGCTCAAAAACCAAGCCACGTCCATAAATGTAGGCACCTCATATTTCACCAACAAATGACGCGCCAATGACCCAAACTGCTTGCGTGCATTGTGAGAATCGGGCCGCCACTCAGAAGGGTCACGCAACCAATGTTTGTGCCAACCGGCCAACGCACCCAATCCTTCAATAAACGTATTCCCATCTTGTGTGCCCAAACGGCTCAGTGCCGGTTTTACATCAAACAAATCGCCTCGTTTTTCCACCTGTAGCAACAGTTGCAACAACGCTTGTTTGGCTCGCCTGTCACGCCCCAAACCATCAAAGGCCACTTGTATTTTTTGCAAATGAGGTCGATTCAATTCTTCTTCAGACAAATGGCCTTCATAAATTGCATGAAGAGTATCTTGAGGGCGTCGGGTATGATTTTTCATCTTTGCCAACACCGCTTCACTTTGCAAACGCTCGGCCAACTCACGTTCTTTTTTGCGCTGTGCGTCACTCTTTTGAATGCCCGCACTCATACCTTGAGAAGAACACCACACCGTATAATCATCAACCGTCTTGAGTCCCAATAACGCAATATGACGCATCAACTCCTGATGGGCCAATTCCTGCTCCATCGCCTGATCGGCTATTTTGCGCTCTTGCCGACGCTCTTGCCAACTCTTGTTTGTTGCCCCATTAAACCCATGATCACGACACCAAGATTGATATTGGCTCAACGTCTTCAATCCCAAAGACTGAATATGCGCATCCAAATCGGCATTGGCCTTGCCTGCCGCCCCTCGGTGTCGACCTTTTTTGCGTATTGCCATACCGACCTCAACAGATTCAAAAATCTTTGGATTCACCCAATCGCATCATGATGATAACAGATACCAAACAGCGGGTCAATTCGACTTTCATCCCCTCCTTACAACCCACAGGATATTTTTAGACAAAAAACTTGCTCGTAACCTATCATACTTTGATTGTTTAGCAACTATGTAACACCCCCGTGGATGCACCTTGTCACATATACCTTCTCCAAAAACAATGAACCACAACTGGACAGCATGATTCATAATCGCTATATTTGATGTCTGATAAATTCCTATTCTCCAATCAACATGTAAGGAATCTTTAGCCATGAGCGACGTTCTCAAACCCAAACCCTTTCCAGCCCTCACACCTGCCCAACGCTTACACATTGAAATTTATGGTTATGTGATCATCGAAAATTTGCTCACCCCAAGTGAAGTAAACACCATCAAAGACACGCTTTATAGCATAGAAGACAACTTTCGGCGCACAGGTGAAATGCCAGGACCAAATTGTTTTAACACCAGCACCACAGAACACTTCTTTCGCATAGACAACTTACCCCACTTGGCACCTTGTTTTTTCGACTACGTTACCCACCCACACATTGTGGGCATGGCCGAAGAAATTATTGGTGGCCCCGCGCGCCTCCAACAATCCGATGCCCACATTCGCCGCCCCGTACCCGAAGAAAATCGCAAATACGGTTTTCACCGAGGCATCAACCCGGCCTATCATCACTACGACAAGGGCCTATATCACTTTTCCTTTATCAAAGCCCTCACCAACCTCACCGACCTTGGGCCCGACGACGGCGGCACAACGGTCATTGCAGGCACCCACAAAGTGCCCACCGATGTGCCCCAAGAAGACATCATCAACGCCGCCTTAGAAGACCCCTCAATGATTCACCAAGTAGAAGCACCCGCAGGATCAACGCTGCTCTTTTACGAATCACTCATTCACGCGGCTGGCATCATCAAATCCGATAAAGATCGCCTGCTCATTCTCGGCGGTTACATGCCCACCATGTTCCAAGCCTGGATGGGGTATGATCACGATCCCGATTTTGTTAAAACACTCTCCGATGAACACCGCGCGCTCTTAACAGGCGAAAACAAATTCCGCTGGCCACGCAATTCGCGTGATCTGGGAATGCCTGCACAAGAGGTGTAATCTCACAAAAATACCCGCCGAACAAATTGTTCGGCGGGTATTTTTGTATCTACTCATCACTGGACATTGTGAAACGCAACGGTTATCTTTATGTGTTCTTCCATTCAAACTCACATTAAATAATACGGGAACCATACAATGCCCGAAACACAAAATGTTCAAATAGACGACATCACCCTACAACTGGGCCGTCCAGTTATCAGCAATCAAAATTGGATTGGCCAGACCGACGTCTTATATCAGCTTTTGGCCTGTTGGTTGGTGGTTCACGAAGCAGATTTACCACTGTCGCCACGTCTCATTGGCCCACCGGGTATTGGCAAAACCACACTGGCTATGGCCGCAGCCAAAGAACGTGGGCAATCGCTTTACATCTATCAGTGCACCAGCGATACGCGCCCCGAAGACTTACTGGTCACACCCGTGCTCGCCGAATCGGGCAAAATTGCCTATCATGCCTCACCCCTTGTCACCGCCATGATCACGGGCGGCATTTGTATTTTGGATGAAGGCAACCGCATGAACGAAAAAAGCTGGGCATCATTGGCCCCCTTGCTCGATCATAGGCGATACATCGAATCGGTCGTAGCAGGCATCACGGTTCCGGCACACAAAGATTTTCGGTGCTGCGTCACCATGAACGACGACGAATCCACCTACGAAATTCCCGACTACATCCTCTCACGCCTACAACCCACGCTCCAAATTGGGTTTCCCAATCGCCAAGACGAAATGGCCATATTGCGCTATCACTTGCCCTTTGTAGAAGACGACATGCTCACCCTCACCGTCGACTTTCTCCAACGCGCCCACGATCTCAACCTCGAGTTTTCACCACGCGATGGCATTCATATTTTGCAATATGCACTCAAGCGCTTGGCTCAAGATCGCGAACACCCCCTTCACAAAGACCAAGCCTGGGCCGAATCGCTCGAATGTGTCTTGGGCGAAGAAGCCCTCGACCTCGAACAATTGGCCGAACAACGCCAACGTGCCTTGGGGGGCGAAATGCCAGGCATGAACCTCGGCGATTTTTTCTTTGGCATAGACGATCCACTCAACCCCGATAAAGAGTAACTTTAAAACAGTCACAGGTCGCAAGTCTGCAAGTCAAAACCTAAGTTGAATTGAGACCTGCAGACCTGCAGACCTGCAGACCTGAGACAACCTCATGGACATATTTGCATTAGGCCCCAAAATCACCCTCTTACCCGTGCTTCATGGCAGCGGTGACTTTGCCCTCGAAATACGGCGTCGCTTGCTCACCAACAACTACGATTGCTTGGCCGTGCCTTTGCCACCCGCTTTTGAAGAAAGTGTAGAGCTAGGCATCACACACTTGCCTGCCATCACATTGGCAGCCCAACGAGAAGGTGGGCTTGATGGGGACCCCACCGCATATACCGTCGTACCCATAGACCCCTGCCAGCCCGTTATCTCGGGCATTCGTACGGCCATAGAACACAACATAGATCGCGCCTATATCGATCTTGAAGTGCAAACCTTTGAACCCAAAGCCAGCGTATTACCCGACCCTTATGCACTCAAAGAAGTATCACTCGAAAAATTTGCAACAGCCATACTCACCGGCCTGCCCAAACCCGACCCCAACAGCCAACAAATGGCCCGCATCCGGTATATGGCCTATCAACTCCATCGCCTCGAACTCGACTACGACCACATTTGTTGCATCTGTGCGATCACAGACTGGCCGTGGATACGCGATGCCTATCAAGACCGCGCACCTTATACACAACCCAATCCTCCCGTTTTCCCAGCCGAGATATTTCGCCCCACACAAGAAACGCTCTTCTTTTTACTCGGCGAACTGCCATTTATCACACACCTTTACGAACACCGTCGTGCCGAACTTTTGCCCGATGAAACACTGGCCATCGACGGCATCAAATCGCTCTTAATAGAAGCGCGAAACGCGTGGCTCAAACAACACGACCTCAAACAACACTGGCTCA
Source organism: Candidatus Latescibacterota bacterium (assembly GCA_038279365.1). Classification (GTDB taxonomy): domain Bacteria; phylum Latescibacterota; class UBA2968; order UBA2968; family UBA2968; genus JABIFK01. The sequence continues at coordinate 54,117 of JAYODI010000018.1, forward strand.
CGCCCCAAACCTTTTCATTGCTACTCAAATATGTACGCAACCTCACCCTCTTAGACCGTCGCCTCACACCCGATCTTTATACGCTCACATTGGCCGCCAAACAAATTGCAGGCGACGAATTTGCCATTTCATTGATCGAAACCGCACGCCAATACCCCCCCCAACGCATCCCAACCACTTTGCCAGATTTGCGCATAGGCATCGACATAGCTGAGTTTCCAACCGGTGATGCCTCCTGGAAAAATCGCCTGCTGGGCACAGAAATCACATGGCGTACCTTACCCTTAAAACCCGCGCCACCAAAAGAAAAAAAACAATCCTGGAAAATGCAATGGGACCCCTATCAACAATGCTCACACCCACCCGAAGACGACAAAATCGAATCTTTTAATTCCCATGTGCGCGAACAAGCCAAACGCCTGCTCGGCGAAGACTTGGCCCGAACCGAAAAATTCACGTCATCTCTTAAAGATGGTCTTGATATGCGCGAAACTTTGCGCAATTGGCACACAGGTGATTTGTATGTAAAAGAAATTCCCCCATCACGTGGCACCATCGAAATTGCCGTTTTGCTCTTTGACAGCCCCTCAGACCCCAACAAATACCCGTGGCACACCACGTGGTATGCCGAACATGAGCAAGAATCAACCCTTTGTTTTTATGCCACCAACTTTTCAGACAACATCATAGGCCCAGGTATTGGACAAGCCATTTATGGGGGGTGCATGCTCATCTTTCCACCACGCCCCATTCCCGATATTTGGACAGATCCACGCCTCTCTTTTGCCCAAACACCCGAAGAACACCTCGTATCGGCGGCACTTTTGCACTCCAAAGAAAAACGCATTCTGGTTGTCTCCCCCCATCCACCATTGACACGCTGGCGGCGCATTGCCAAAAAATACAAACGACAAATGGTTCACCTGCCCTTAAAGCGTTTCTCCCTCCAAACCATTGATCGCCTTCGCCACTTTCACGTGCTCAATGGCAAAGATGTCCGCTCCTATGCCGCAAAATATATACGTGATTTTCGGTAGATAAATAAGCCCAAAAAAATTATATCGAAAGTGAAACACGTGGCCAATCTATCATTGCCGCAATGGCAGAAGGCATTGTTATGCACCGAAAAGATGGTCGACTTTAGAAACAGTACAAAAAGCTAAGGCCATGCCAAAATTGCTTGCAAAGACACATAAAATGTTGTATTGCTGTTATATATTATCTACTACCCTCCACAGCAAAACAAACAAAACCGTGTCCAATATACCCACACATATCGCCAAATTAATCGAAAATACCACATTGCAAAATGACTGGGATGCATCTGTTCAGGCCATACCCAACCCTTTGCCATTCCTTCAACCACAGGCCATCCAAGAATACGGCGAGTGGACGGCACTTCCCCAAGATGCCATCGACTTCGTCATTCAAACAGCACAAAAAATTGCCTCAGATCCAAATCTCACAAAACTGGCTTGGCATGCACACCGCATCCTCTTTGTCGATAAATCGCCAGATCGTGGTGCAACCCGAAATTGGCCCCTTCTCACTCCCATACTCAACGAATATGGGGGCGCATTTTATTTGCTCATTGCCCTTTCGGGTATTCCACACATTCGCGCCATTCATCAATCTCTCAATATCCCTGATGACATTGCCAAACTCACCTATCGCGACACCTACGTGTGGGCACAACAATATCACGACATCGGCACACCCATTCAGGACAAATTCACACATCCTTACAAACCACATACCTGGGGCTTGTGCACCCGCATCCTACCTTGGCTTTTGAGCCATCTTCATGGCGACTTGTATCGTATTGGGCGTTTGCAATTTAAAGTTGGCCCTTATCGCCAACCCATACGTGCCTATCGCCATCGTCAAACAGGCCATATGCGCCTCATTGCCGAATCGGATCTTGCCTTTCGTGCAGACGGCAATTTTAATGGGGCCGGTGGCATTACCGATAAAAATGCCTGGACATCTCACTTAGAAGAATCCGATACAGAAATCACAGGTACCCTCATTCACCCAAACGGTCACGCCCAACAAACCTCCATTACCCTACCTCTTTCAGAATGGGAAGTCGTCATTCAACAAGACGATACCATTCTCGAAATCCACATCCCAGAAGACGGTCCTATGACTTTTGATGCTTGCGGTGAATCCCTTCGACACGCCGCATTATTTTTCCCAAAACATTTTCCAGACCGTCCGTTTAAGGCCATTTGCTGCACATCTTGGTTACTCGATCCTACCTACCAAACACTCCTCTCCGAAACCTCTAACATCGTGCGTTTCCAACGTGAATGTTATCTCTTCCCCCTCAACACGCGTGGTCATCGCAGTGGCCTTGAACGCATCTTTGGCCCCTACACACACGATCTTTCCACTGCACCACGAAACAGCAGCATGCGACGGGCCGTGCTTGATCACCTCCAATCTGGAGGTGTCCTCATCAGCGGCGGGTGCTTGCTCTGGCCAGAACACCTCACCCAATGGGGTACGCAAACTTATCTTCGCCAAATAACTTAATCAGCAACACCCTTTATCACATATTTACCACCTGCACAGATCACCAAAACTCCTGTGTGATCGGCATCACACGAAACGCGTTTTTTGTGTGCATCTTTCTCAAAATATCCGCAAAAATCTTTCCCAACGTGATACCCATCACAAGCACAACCCCTTTCCCATCTGATATTCATCACATCACAACAACACAATCCATTCATAAATAAAAATCATATTTTACCTACGCGTGAGCTGCATCACGCTCTAATCATATCATCCAGTCTATCTTTGGTCACAACATGTTAACAACTCTTTTAGCACGCACAAAGGCTGTTTACATCAAGACGTCCTTTGTGATTGCTAAAAACAGTCATCTGTCGGGAGGAACACCATGAACACAACATCACAAGACAATGAAACAAATCTCGTGCGCCGCAGTGGCCGTTTTATTTTGGGCCTGCTGTTGGCGCTATCCCTTACACCAAGCACATATGCCACATCACTTGACCTTAACAATTACAACACGCTCAATGACGTTGTCGTGGCCATCAAAAACAATATGCCCGATGAAAACAGCGAACAATACACCATTCCCAGTCAACAAGTGCGCGATGATTTAAATCAAGTCGTCATCAACATATTAAATGGTCAAGATCCTCAAACCATCATTTTGCCCGCATCTTTGCAAAACCACTACACACTTGCAGAGGTTGTAGATAACGGCCAAACTTATGTTGTGCTTGCCGAAACGGTTGATGGTGACAATAACGGCGTAGCAGATCGTGGCTGGGCAACTGTTATCATCAACAACACGCTCAATGCCAAGACCCTTTCAATAGATATTCCACACCCACTCAACGACGCTGGCACACCAGAGCAGGGTATTGCCATTTTCAAGGGTACTCAGGCACGCACCTTTGTTATGTCGGGTGCACATAGAAACGCCAACAATGCTCTGGCACCTTGTTTTAATGACCCCAACTACAAAATTGCCGATGCCGCGCATAACGAAGCACACACCTTTCACGCCATTGTTGAGGCCATTGATCAATATTATGACAGCCAATTTCAAACCCATACGGCCTTTCAGTTTCATGGCATGGGTGAAGATTCAAGCAATGGCTTAGATGTTTATATGACCCACGGCACCAAACGCGTACCATTGCCCAACAGTGTCATAGACCAAATCAAGACAGACCTCAACATCTCACAACCCACATGGGATGTGGCCATTCCAGGTGATCCAACAGAAGCCGATCTCAATGGCATAAGCAACTTACAAGGTCGTTTGCTCAACGATGTGCATCCCAATGCCATTTGCGAAATACGCGCCTACAGTTATACCGGTCAGTTTGTACACATTGAACAAATCAGTGATGCACGTGATGCCAATGCTTATGACGAATGGATTCACGCCCTCAATCATATCAACTTCAATATTGTTCCCCCACCGCCAGGTTATTGGATCACGTCTCCCAACGGTGGCGAAACCTGGGAAATAGGCACACAAGTAAACATCACTTGGAACACGCAAAATTCACCAGAAGATGTAGATATCGCACTCTACAAAAATGGTTCTCACGAAAAAACCATCACCAATGCCACTGCCAATGACGGGGAATATACTTGGGTCGTCGATGGCAATCTCACCGAAGGTGCCGATTACACAGTACGCATCAAAAATACCACCGATACCGATAACCGCGATTATAGCGATTTTACATTCGCCATCATCGAAGGCAACAACACCCCCCAAATCACAGTGCTGGGCCCCAATGGAGGTGAATCTTGGGATTTGGGTGCACAAGTTCTCATCACCTGGTCATCCGTCAATGTCGATGGCCAGGTCAAAGTCTCACTACACAAAAACGGTGAATTTTATAAAACCATTGCCAACACCACAGAAAACGATGGCGAAATCACCTATGATGTTCCCATGGACATCGATCCAGATGGTGATTATACGGTGCGTGTGCGCAGTGTAGACAACACCAGCATCAAAGACTTTAGCGACAACACATTTGCCATTGATGAAGGCAATAACACACCAAACATCACCGTATTGAGCCCCAATGGGGGGGAAATATGGACACAAAACCAACAAGCCATCATCACCTGGTCATCCAATGCCATTCCCGGTTTGGTCAAAATATCCCTTCACAAAAATGGCTCTTATTACAAAAATATTGCCGTTACCACAGAAAATGATGGGGAATATATCTGGAATGTGCCAGCATATGTCTCGGCAGGCAATGAATACACAGTGCGTGTGCGCAGCGTAGATGATATTGGCATTGTAGACTTTAGTGATGCCACATTCTCTGTCCAACTTGCAGGGCAAGCACTCACCACCATAGACAATTACCCCAATCCTTTCAACCCCGAAACTGTCATTCGCTACCAATTGCCCAATGCAACCCATGTAGAACTGGTGGTCTTTAATATGATAGGGCAACAAATCACACAACTGGTCAACCAAACCCAAAACGCAGGTTATCACGCCATACACTTTGATGCACGGCACTTGGCCAGTGGCCAATACATATACCAAATTCGAGCCAACAACCAAACCACAACGGGCCGTATGTTGCTCATCAAATAACAAAAACACCATCATCCATATAAAAAAACCGCCAATGATTATTGGCGGTTTTTTTATATATCAACACCCTATTGACATGCACCATGCCACACATTACCTTACACCCCAACAAAGGAGTGATCTATGGCAGACCCATTGCCCAACCGTGGCAACCCAGAAAACGATGACTTTGCATCGGGCCCCAATATCGGCGAACCCGTTCCCACATTTACGCTTCCCAACCAATGGGGTGATCTCGTCACCTATGTACCCAATGGCACACATCAATCACTCATCCTCTTTCATCGCAGTGCCAATTGGTGAGGCTATTGCAAGGTTCAGCTCGTGGAGCTGCAAGACAAACTTTCATACTTTGAACAAAACGACATCTTACCCTATGCCATCAGTTATGATTCTGTAGAAAGCCTCCGCTCATTTGCCCAAAAACACAACATCACTTTTCCAATTCTTTCAGATACAAACAGTGAGGTCATACGCCAATTCAACATCTTCAACCACCTGATACCCGAAGGCCATCATTGGTATGGTGTACCATTTCCAGGAACCTACATGGTAGATGCCAATGGCATCGTCATTGACAAATATTTTTATGCCGATTATGGAGTGCGCGACTCAGTTGCACGCATGCTTCAAAAAACATTTCAAATTGACAGCCGAGGACTTCCTGTTCAAACTGTAGAAAATAGCGACATCAAAGCACGGGCCTATCTGTCATCACACACCGTGCGTCGTGGTCAAGTGCAAACCTTTACATTGGACATTTCACTCAAAAAAAATAGACACATCTATGCCCCACACGTCTCGGGTGGCTACATCCCCATATCGGTCACCTTTGACCCAATTGAGGAAGTCACTTTTGGCTCCATCGTTTACCCAACACCTCTACAAAAAGAAATCCTCAGAGAAAAGGTGCTTGTCTACGAAAAACACCTTCGCCTGACCACCACCGTGCAAAACAAAAAACGCGAAAATTTTACACTCCGAGCACACTTAGATTATCAAGCCTGTGATGATCACGAATGTTATATGCCTCAAACACTCACCCTTGAACTGCCCGTCACCTATTTGGAAAATGTCTAATGGCATATCACCCCTCTGACATAATCATTCAAAATCTACGCAAAACGTATGTTGTTCCCGAACGAGATACAGGTCTGGGTGCCGCCATCAAAAGCCTCTTTGTGCGCAACACCCGAGAAGTTGAGGCCGTAAAAGACATCACATTTACCGTTGAACCAGGGGAAGTCGTTGGCTTTTTAGGACCCAATGGCGCAGGAAAAACCACAACGCTCAAAATGTTCTCTGGCCTCCTTCACCCCACCTCTGGCAACATATCGGTTCTCGGTTACAAACCCTTTGATCGCAAAAAAGAATTTCTCCAACAAATCACCCTCGTTATGGGCCAACGCAACCAACTCATTTGGGATATTCCAGTTGGTGATTCATTTGAACGCAACCGCGCAATCTACCGCTTGCCGACAAACGAATATATTCAAACACGCAACGAGCTCACAGATCTCCTCGACTTAGGTGACCTCCTCTCAAAACCTGTTCGCAACTTGTCTTTGGGCGAGCGCATGAAATGTGAAATTGCCGCCGCGCTTTTACACCGCCCACAAGTACTCTTCTTAGACGAACCCACCATTGGCCTTGATGTTACCATGCAACGGCGTATTCGTACCTTCATTGGTGAATACAACAAACGTTACAATGCCACTGTTTTGCTCACTTCTCACTATATGGCCGATGTAGAAGCGCTGTGCAAACGCGTCATCATTATTCACCACGGGCAGTTGCTCTTCGACGGCGCACTCAAAGAACTCGTCAACCGCTTCTCACCCCACAAAACCATTGTGATCGATCTCGATACCGACCACGCCGATCTTTCCTCCTATGGTGATATCATCACCGCACAAGGCAGTCGTATTACCTTGCGCGTACCCAAATCAGAAACCGCAACCGTAACGGGGCGCCTCCTTGCCGATTTACCCGTCATCGACCTTACTGTAGAAGATCCACCCATTGAAGAAGTGATTGAACAGGTGTTTTCTATGTAAAATGCCAAAAATAAAACCAGTGAAACGGCAAAAGTAAAACCAGTGAAATGCCAAACGTGAAACGGCAAAAATAAAACCTAAAAACCAATAAAAAACCAACCACGCAATCCAATTACACGATTGATTCGTTTGCCGTTTGCCGTCTCTCAAGAATCACATATCCATCACCCCCCTATACACCAAACCATGAAACATTATCTCAACATCTACTGGGCGTTTTTCAAAACCACGCTCGCGGTTCAGTTTCAATACCGCGCAGCCATGAGCATATGGATGATTGGGCGGGTGTTAGAACCCGTTGTCTACTTGGTTGTTTGGGCCACAGTTGCCCAAGCACGCGGCGGTGTCGTGGGCAATTACAATGCCGCCGATTTTGCAGCCTATTACATCGTACTTATGATCGTCAACCAATTTACTTTCACATGGATCATGCACGAATATGATTATCGCATTCGCCAAGGGGCACTCTCCGTCTTACTTCTTAAACCCATTCACCCCATACACTCAGACATTGCCGACAACATCTCATACAAAATTCTTATGTCGGTCATCGTTTTTCCCACAGCCATTTTCCTTTATGCCGTATTCGACCCCAATTTAATATTTCATCTCCATCTATTCGCCCTCTTTTTGCTATCACTCACACTTGCATTTTTTATGCGCTTCTTTGTTGAATGGACCTTGGCACTTACAGCTTTTTGGACCACACGCAATGAGGCCATTAATCAAATGTATTTCACATTGGGACTCTTCCTCTCAGGGCGCATTGCCCCAATAGATCTATTGCCCAACTTTGCCCAACATATAGCCAACGCACTGCCCTTTCGCTGGACCGTTGCATTTCCGGTAGAACTCATGTTGGGGCGATTGTCTCACGACCAAATCACACATGGGTTCACAATGCAAGCCGTTTGGCTCACCGTGAGTCTCATCTTACTCAAACTCGTTTGGCGCAGCGGCATCAAAAAATATTCTGCCGTAGGATCTTAAGTCATGCATTTTTTCTCACTCATCTGGACATTCTTTCGCATTGGCATCTTGAACGAATTGGCCTATCGCGTCAACTTTTATGTCCAACTCCTCCAATCACTTCTCAGCTTAGGCACTGCCATTGCCGGTTTGGCCATTGTCTTTTCACACACCAACGAATTGGGTGGTTGGAAAGCTGTAGACATTTTGGCCTTGCTCGGTGTGTTTATGTTTGTCGGTGGCATGATTCGCTTGGTGATTCAGCCCAGCATGTCACAACTCATGGAAGACGTGCGCCAAGGCACACTCGACTTTACGCTCACCAAACCCTGCGATGCCCAATTGCTCATCAGCATCTCCCAAATTCGCATCTGGCGTATCACCGACATTTTTTTGGGCTTGGGTGTTTTACTCACCGCACTCATCTATCGAGGCACCCATGTGGGCCTCACAGACATCATGCTTTTTATACTCGTCCTATTCACTGGTGGTGCCATCATTTACAGTTTTTGGCTGATGTTGGCCACACTCACTTTTTGGTTCTTACGCATCGAAAACATTCTCGTCATCTTTCAAAGCATGTATGAAGCTGGGCGCTGGCCCATTGGCATCTACCCACATTGGTTGCGTTTTGTGCTCACCTTTTTGGTGCCCGTCGCTTTTGCAATCACAGTTCCAGCAGAAGCCTTATCGGGTCGCCTTACGACCAACAGCATTGTCACATCTATTTTACTCAGCATATTTATGCTTATTTTTTCACGTTGGTTTTGGAAACGTGGTGTCAAAAATTATTCAGGTGCTTCTGCATAGGAGAAACCATGAAAAAACGAAACACCTTTCGTGTTGCCATTCGGCAATTTGATCCCTTTGCTTCAGCCATTCAAAAACAGTGGGCCACATTTTGTGACACATCAGGCATCAATTTAACATTAGAAGCCATTGAACTGGACTTGCACCCGCTTTATGAAACCCTCTTTGAAAACGATGGTCTTCAAAAGGGTGAATGGGATGTGGCATTTGTCTGCACCGATTGGCTTGCCGAAGCCCATCAAAGCAATGCGCTCTTGGATATTCACACACATTTGCAAACACACCCACCAACAAATTACCCCAACGGATGGACAGATTCCCTGCTGCGTTTGCAAACCTTCAACACGCACATTCTCGGCTTACCCTATCACGACGGACCTCAATGTCTCATTTATCGCCAAGACCTTTTTAACGATCCATCCGAACAACAAGCTTACCAACAAAAATATGGCAAACCGCTCACCATTCCTCAGACATGGGATGACTTTGTCCAAGTCGCACGCTTCTTCACCCGCCCCAACGCCAATTTATACGGCACCGTCTTTGCCGCCTATCCCGACGGACACAACACCGTTTATGACTTTTGCATTCAACTCTGGACGCGCGGTGGCGAACTTTTTGATGCCTCCAACCACCTCACCCTCAACACGCCTCAAGCCATAGACGCACTCACCTTTTATCGCAACATACTCAATGACACATCGGCCATACATCCACAAGCACGTGAATTTGACTCGGTCAAAAGTGGCCTTGCATTTGCCAATGGCAACATTGCCATGATGACCAACTGGTTTGGGTTTGCGGCCATGAGCGAAACCATTGCCGAAACAAAAGTTAAAAACAAAGTGGGTGTGGCCAACATCCCGCACGCCCCAAATTGTGACAGTGCATCACTCAATGTCTATTGGATACTCGGCATCGGGTCGGGAAGCCCACATGCAGATGTGGCCTATTCATTTCTACAACACTGTGCATCTGCCCCCCAAGACAAACTGCTCACCCTCGAAGGCGGCATTGGTTGTCGCAAATCAACGTGGGCAGATGACGAGGTCAACACCACCATTCCCTTTTACCACCTGCTCGAACCCATTCACAAAAATGCCCGCGAACTACCACGCCTAACCCACTGGGCACAACTGTCCGAAATCATTGACCAACTTGTGCTCAACACCATCAACACAGATCGCCCCATTGCCGACCTTGTGCAAGAAGCACAGAAAATAGCCAATACACAGTAGCGATCACCAAACACAAATCCATAAAAAATGGCAGGACGTTTTATCATTACGTCCTGCCATTTTTATTTAAATTTGACCTCATAAATAATCAGAAACTATATCACTTCCCAAGCTCCTGAATCAGCAGACTTATAAACTGCTTCTTCCAACGCAATCATATCCACGCCTGCCTCACCAGGAATGGGTGCCGATTCACCTGCATACACGGCACGCACAAAATCTTTCACAGCCAACACACAATTCTCTTTCAAACCAATGCTGTCACGAATTTGCGAAGGCGCATAAACCACCGATTCACGGCTATTTCCCAATAACGTCACTTTTCCCGACAAATCATCCAACATCAGTCGCCCCTCGCTGCCTTCAATCAGCAACGTCGCCCCCGGGTTTAATGCACTGCTATAATCCGTTGCACCTGCCATTAACATCGCACCACTTTCATATTGAATCATATACGTCTTCATCGTAAGCGCACAATACATAAAGTTAGGAAACACCAAATCTGGTGACGATGGATGGGGTTTATCAGTCAATGGATTCTTATCAATCACCGACACCGCACGCACAGGTGTGCCAAATAAACTGTTTACATAATCGGTCATGTGATGAATGCAAAATCCAAATGCGCGCAAATGGGCAAACAACGGCTGACCAATTTTACCCGATCGAATCGCTTCAGCCACATACACACAAGATGGGCTATAACGATAATTGTAACCCACATTGAGCAAACGTCCTGTATCGCGTGCAACATCCACCATCTTTTGCGCACTATCACGCGTATGCGACAACACTTTTTCACAATAGACATGTGCACCACTTTGCAAGGCCGAAACAGTCAACGCTTCATGGGCGCGTTCGGGCGTGGCAACAGACGCCACATCGGGTTTCACCTCATCCAACATCCGACCAAAATCGGTATAAAGTGGCACATGAAACAAATTGGCCACACGCTTTGCCCCATCATTATCCGTACGACTCCACACCCCTCCCAATTCACACACATCAGACTCGGCAAATGCACGTAAATGATTGGCTCCCCATTTCCAACCCGCCACAACAACCTTCAATTTTTGTCCATTTGTTGCCATCACAGCTCCTTTCACGCATAATCACCTCACAATCACACATCCCAACACATATATTTAACAGTTGTGATCTTAACATAATTCAATTAGAATACAGACGCAATTTCAGACTTTAAACAAAAAGACAAAGGAGTCTTCAAATGCCAACAAAAGAAGTCATTCTCATTGCCAGTGGGGACTTACGCCTCTCTGCCAATCGGGTGTGCTGGCCTGCCCAAAAAGAAATGGAAAAGAAAATAACTGCCGCACTAAAACAAGAAGGTTGGAAAGTAAGACGGGGACACCCGTACAAAAAAGACAAAAAACATGGGTTTATTGGCTCACAAAAAGAAGGAATGGAAGTCTTCAAAAATATTCCTCAAGATGCTCCCCTCATCGTGGCCGAAGCAGTATGGCAATACAGTCACCACGTGCTTGCAGGTTTAATGAGCCACAAAGGCCCCATTCTCACATTGGCCAACTGGTCTGGGCAATGGCCAGGTTTGGTCGGTATGCTTAATCTCAACGGCTCACTCACCAAAGCGGGTGTGACATACAGTACATTGTGGAGCCTCAACTTTACCGACAGCTTCTTCAAACGCGGTTTACGCGAATGGCTCGACACTGGCCAGGTCACACACGACACCAGTCACGTGCGCGATGCCAGTACCTTCCGCCTACCCGAAAAGGAAGTTGAACTCGGTCAAAAATTGGCCGTAGACCTTCAACACAACAAAGCCATTATGGGCGTATTTGACGAAGGCTGTATGGGCATGTTTAATGCCATCATACCCGATCACTTGCTCAACACCACGGGCGTGTTTAAAGAGCGCCTTTCTCAATCGGCCCTTTGGGCAGGCATGCAACAAGTTACCGACAAAGAAGCATTGGCCGTTCGCACGTGGCTTGAGCGCAAGGGCATGACCTTTGTCACGGGCACAAAACCTGCAACAGAATTGACCGATGAGCAAATTCTTTCCCAGTGCAAAATGTATATTTCTGCCGTACGCATTGCACACGACTTTGGATGCGACACCATTGGCATTCAATATCAACAAGGCCTCAAAGACATTTGCCCAGCCTCAGACTTGGTAGAAGGCTTACTTAACAATGTAGATCGCCCCCCAGTTAAACACGCCCAAACAGGCGAAATACTCTTCAAAGGCCAAGCCCTGCCCCACTTTAATGAAGTGGATGAATGTGCCGGACTTGATGGCCTTGTCACCAATCGCATTTGGAACACATTAAAACAACCGCCAGAAAACACCCTACACGACTTGCGTTGGGGAGAATATTACAAGGGCAAAGGGATTGATGATTATGTGTGGGTCTTTCTTATCTCAGGAGCTGCACCACCCGCACATTTTATAGGTGGCTACAAAGGCACCTCCTCAGAGCGTCAACCCCCCATGTATTTTCCACTCGGTGGTGGGTCGTGCAAAGGCGTGAGCAAACCCGGCGAAATCGTATGGAGCCGCATTTATGTACAAAACAATGCCCTTCACATGGACATTGGTCGTGGAGGTGTGGTTGCGCTCCCTGCCAAAGAAACCGAAAAACGCTGGCAAGCAACAACACCACAATGGCCCATTATGCACGCCATTACCTACGGCGTTTCACGCGATCAGATGATGGCCCGCCACAAAGCCAACCACATCCAAGTGGCTTACGCCAAATCGGCCAAAGCGGCAAATCAAGCACTTGCCGTCAAAGTTGCCATGATGCAAGCCTTGGGTATTCAAGTCAATATTTGTGGCACAAACAATGGACTCGTTTAACCTTGTATAAGGTATATGCGTGATTTGATACCTGATCTTAAAGCATCATAAAGCATTTTAGCGTGTACACCGATAGAGACAGATCAGACATTTTTTGTCGTGTCTGTCTCTATCTGCATTTATCTGTGGTTTTAAAAAGGGTTTTTATGCAAAACATTAAAATCGGTGCCGCACAATTTGAAGCCAAGGACGGCGACAAAACATACAACCTCAACCGCATTGAAGCACTCACAAAACAAGCCGTGGCACAAGGAGCCGAAGTGGTTTCTTTTCATGAGTGTTGTATATCGGGTTATACTTTTTTGCAAACATTGTCACAAAAAAAGATCATCGACATTGCCGAACCCATTCCAAATGGCCCGTCTACAAATCGTCTCATTAAAATTGCCCAAACCTACAACGTGCCCATTCTGGCCGGATTGGTTGAATCAGATGGCGATAAGTGTTATAACACTTACGTCTGTGTGTCACCCGATGGTTTTGTGGCCAAACACCGCAAACTGCACGCTTTTATCAGCAAATATATCTCTTCAGGTGATACATTCACCACCTTTGATTTATGCGGTTGCAAATGCGGCATCCTCATCTGCTATGACAACAACATTCCCGAAAATGTGCGCATCACAGCGTTAATGGGCGCAGAAATCATCTTTATGCCTCATGTCACCTGTGGTCTGCCATCAGTTATGCCAGGTCGAGGGATAATAGACCGCAAGCTTTGGGAAAACAGACACGCAGACCCCGTTCCTTTACGACAAGAATTTTTGGGTCCCAAAGGACGGGCATGGCTGATGCGTTGGCTACCCACCCGAGCCTACGAAAACGGTGTGTATGCCATTTATACCAACCCCATTGGCATCGATCACGACACCGTCAAAAATGGCAATGCCATGATCATAGATCCATTTGGTGAAATCATCACCGAATCCAATGCCCTTGAAGACGATGTTGTCATTGGTCTTTGTACACCCGAAAAAATATCCGTCTCATCGGGCTATCGCTATTTACGCGCCCGTCGCCCAGAGCTTTATGAAAAACTAACAGAACCCTTATCTGACAATATGAAACAAGGCACCAACCCAGGCTGGCAATTGGCCAAACCTGAAGATCAAGTTTAAGGGTTTCTCCAGACATAGCTTTTTCAGCTTTTACTACTACATTAAGCTTTAGAAATGAAAAAATTAACGAATAGGTTTGATTCGATAATTCGCCTATTCATTTATTCGCCAATTCATCTGAATGGCTTTAAACAAAAAAAGGGCTGCGATTATATCGCAGCCCCTTTTTTAATTCTTTGAATCTGAAACTTAGAAAGTCAAGCCAAGCGAGAGACGAATGGGATACTCATCGAGGGCTTCAGCCTTCGAATAAG
>JAYODI010000111.1:0-3269 GCA_038279365.1 Candidatus Latescibacterota bacterium
CGTGTAGATTTTGGGTGTGGCAAATCGGGGTTGTTTTTCGGGTTTCGGGTTCAAAGAATATCGCTATGCGGTCATGTTACTGAACCCTTTATAAATCAATAGATTCAATTTTAAATGGATGATAACCTCTGAATGATTTTGAAAACTTTGTTCACTTTCTACCAAATGTTTCAATTTTGAAAGAAGCCACCAGATTCATACTCTGGTGGCTTCTTGTTTTAGCGTTTGCAGGCTAAGTATAGACCGTCACCAATGGAAAGGAGTGAGACGTCAACACGATCATCTGTTTTGAGTGAGGCGTTGAGATCACGCACAATTTTGGCAGGGCCTTCGGTGGCGTTGATAATGCGGTTGCCCATAAAGGCATTGTCGATGAGGATGAGACCGCCGGGGCGCAACAGTTGGAGGCTACGTTCATAATAGTCGGGGTAGCCTTCTTTGTCGGCGTCGATAAATGCAAAGTCAAAGGTGTTTGCCTGACCGTCGGCTAAGAGGGCATCGAGGCTGTCTTTGGCGGGGCCAATGCGGAGATCGATTTTGTGGGCGATGTTGGCCTCTTGCCAAAATGGTTTGGCGATGTTGGTAAATTCTTCGCTGATGTCACAGGCAATCACTTTGCCATCGTCGGGCAATGCTTGGGCAACGATGAGGCTGCTGTAACCCGTGAAGACGCCGACTTCGAGGGTTTTTTTTGCGCCGATCAGCTTAACCAACAAAGCCATAAACTGTCCTTGGTCGGGCGAAATTTGCATGCCACCATTTGCCATTTCACCTGTCTTGTCTCGCAATTTTGCAAGCACGGGTTGGTCGCGCAACGAGGTCTCGATGATGTAGTCGTAAAGGTCTTCGGGAATGTTGCTGTTTCGGCTGCTCATGGAAAAATCCTTTCCGAATTATGAACGTTACTAACTGGGATACACATCTTTAGCGGGTGTGCGGCTTTGATCTTGGAACAGGACATGGTGTCATCGCCCCGGCATCTGGCCGTTTTGCACGGTTTGTCAGAATGATAGCACCTGACGGATAATTGGGTGTGGACATCACCCAATACATCACTTGGATTACCTCACGGCGGGAGTATAAAGGGGGGATAACGTGAAATCAATACATATTATGGGTGCTATTTTTATCCAATTTGGATATGCACATTGTGTGCGCCAAGAGTTACCCGTTGTTTTAGAAGGGGCAATCTTTTGGATTAAAGCCCCTCTTTGATGGTCTTTTTTACCATGGCCATGCTTGTCCGTTATGATCTTTCATCACCAATTGATCTTCCGTTGAGGCATCGGCATATTCTTCGAGGAAGTGTGCCAATGCGGGAATGGCAGCTTCTTCGGGTTCTTGTCTGGCGCGCGTGCCTTTAACACCAGAACCACCGATATAAGATCGTATGCCACCGGGGTGATAGAGGCGAAAGGTGTAACCTTGAGGGCGCAAATCGTTGAACAACAGTCGCACGCCCATGTTGAGCGCTGCTTTGGACATACAATAAGCAAACCAAGCAGAACGGTGTGCACGGGTAATGCTGCCGGCTTCTGAGGAGACAAAACAAAGGCGTTTCATGGTGCTTTGATCGGTTAAGGGAAGAAAGGCTGAAATCACCCGCAGAGGCCCCAAGCTGTTGGTGTCATAAACACGATGTATTTCATCGTAATCTTGGGGTTGGCGAATATTGCGTTCTCGGTGAATGGCATTGATACCGGCATTGTTGATGAGCAAGTCCACACAGTTTGTGTGTTGACCGACCAAGTCGGCTGCGTTTAATGCAGAAGATTCGGATGCAACATCTAACGGCACAAGGGTTAGTTGGTCTGGGTATTGGTTTGCCAAGTCATTGAGTTCGGGCCAGTCGGACATATATTGTCCGGCAAAAACACGCCATTTTTGGGTGAGCAAGTTGGCTGTTATGGCCAAACCCAACCCGCGGTCTGCGCCCGTGACCATTGCAATACGAGACATTGGAATACTCCTTTGGTGTGCGGATGAACATGTTGGGATCACGTGAAAAACATTGTCTGTTAAAAAAATAAAACCCCATTGGTCTATGGTATTTTTAATGGGTCGCGTTTGCAAGTCCAAAAACGGATCTTGCTTGTTGGTTCTACGCCTTCAGTGATGATCCGATAAAAGATAATGCCATGGGAACGTGTTGTGCAACTTGTGGGTCGTGTTTCAATTTTTGGATAAAAAATAACCCCCGTTGGTTGATGCCAACGGGGGGTGTTGAAATGGAAACCGTGAAACTATGCTTGGCCAGCCAAAACAATGATCCAACGCAAAGCCAGCCCACCAGCAAGGAGAAGAATAGGTGCCAAGCGTGTGGGGCGCAATTTGCCAATGCCTTCGATGCTTTCCATAATGAAGGGGACGACGAGACCGGCTGTGATCACCAACGCCCAAAACGCTGCGGTATATGGACCACCTGCTATAAGTTCAATGGCCTCACGCCCTGCTTGCCCACCGCCAGTGAATTGGGTAAGAACAAAGAGAAAGATGAGGGCCATTTCTGCGCCAATGGCCAGCAAATCCCAACGGCGCAAAGTATCGTGTTCTTTATGTGCCAGTGGAAAGAGCATCATCAGTGCAGCACCGGTTGACAAACCCGAAATGAGAAAGAGTGGGCCAAGCAGGGCCGAGTTCCACAAAGGGCGTGCAGTGCCCAATGCACCAAGTAAAATGCCTGTATAAATGCCCAATGCAATGCCCAAAACAACATTGGCATAAAGCAATGTGTTGCGATATTTTGTCGCGAAATTGGCCAAATCCCGAAGGGGAGGGAAAAACTTCAGTAGGCCAACTTCGCGACGGGTCATGTAAGCAAGCCCCAGCCCAATGCTTACAGGATAAATACCGAGCAAAACCCAGGCCCCCCACGACATGGGTGAAGTGGGTTTAAAGGCAAAATAAAAACGATACACATGGGTTTTGTATTCCAAATCCAAAAACAAGATGGCCATGCCAATGGAGATGATGATGGGGGCCACAAAGGGCAATTGACGCAACCCTTTAGACTGGGTTTCAACGTTGCCCCTTTTTAAAAGCAAGGCTGAAAAAACCATGATACCAGCTGTGAGGCCACCCAAAAAAAGATAAACCGGAATTTCCCATCCCCACACATGCAAATGTGGGTCAACCAAATGGCTGT
The DNA here is from genome assembly GCA_038279365.1 of Candidatus Latescibacterota bacterium. Taxonomy (GTDB): domain Bacteria; phylum Latescibacterota; class UBA2968; order UBA2968; family UBA2968; genus JABIFK01. Next base: position 3,146 of record JAYODI010000111.1, read on the forward strand.
TGCGTGTGATTTCAAGTTCGGTCATGGCTTTTTCCTTCCGGTTTGTCATTCAGGCTTTGATGATGTTTCTCATTCTTTGATTCTAACACTTTTTGAACGCTGAATGGTTTGGCTTTTAATCTTT
>JAYODI010000111.1:3369-11155 GCA_038279365.1 Candidatus Latescibacterota bacterium
TTTATTCCTTCGCGATGGGTGGGCGATTCCCGAATTTATTTTTCAATCTCCATTATTTCATCGGTGTATGAATTACCCATCGCATCCGCCGCCCTTGCGTTTGGTAGGCGGTTTAAATGTGCCAGTGGCCACGGGGGGAGGCGGTGCGGCAACGGTGCCTGTCATCTTTGCATAAACAGCCGATTGAAAGGCATAGGCTTCGCGTTCGGTGGTTGTGGCATGGGGGCTGGGCAGTGCGGGTTTTTCAAGTGCAAAGGTTTGCCAAGCTGCAAACCCGCCCGCAAGAGTATAGATGTTACCAGGGTAATTCAGCACATCTGGTGGCATCGTATTGTCGTTGCTGATCAGAATCAAATCTTGTGTACCAGATCGATAGGCCAACCCCAAGTTTTTGAGTTTGTCTACATCGCTGTGTAGGGAACCCATAATGCGTTTGTCTTCATAATCTGTGCGGGTGCGTATGTCGAGTATAAACAATTTCCACGGTTCGTCGAGCAAGCGTTTGGCCAGTGTTTCAACAGATATCGAGGCCGCGTTACGTGCTTCAATGGGCTGTGTTTTGGTGGGGATGAGCAACAAAAACAAACCCAAGGCCGCGGCTCCTGCAAAGGTAGCAAAAACCAATCTTTTGGGTGTTTTTGGTGATGTCTCGGGGTGTTGATGGTTTTTTTGTGCCATCATTTTTTCGACCACCTCGGCACCTACAAACCCACCAATGGCCATTAATACCACACCAACAGCCACTACGGCTTGGGGCACGTTGAGCCATTGGTAAAGATAAAATTGCCCCACATCACCACTGAGGTAAAAGCTTTCAAGTGATGGATAAAATTCGCCAAAAAGGAGTGACCCCACGCCAACCCCCACAATGGTAAAAAGGCCATCTATGTTGCCAGAAGACGCTGAAACGAGAGATGTGCCTGGGCAATAACCTGAAACGATAAAACCGACACCCAATAAAAGGCCACCCACAAGCATGGGCCACATATACGTGGTGCTGGCGGCTGATGTGGCAATGGCAGAAAAACTTGTGAGACCGATTCCATCGGCAACAACCAAACCGAGTAGGGCCGTAACGATGGCACTGAACATGACTTTAAAAACCGTCATGTCATTGAGATAAAATTGCCCTGCCAATTTGGTGGCGCGCCCAAAGCCTGCGCGTTCGAGCACAAAGCCAAAAAAGAAACCAAGCACGACGGCAGCGATGAGGCTAAACTCGCTGTGGTTGATGAGTGTATAAAAAGGAAATGTCATGTCCACTGCCTCCTCACAAAGTAGGCCAGTGCATAACCACCGGCAAAAACAGACAACATAAACACCCAACTGCCAACAGATAAAATCGCGCCTCCCGTAAGGGCTTGCCCTGAGGTGCACCCTCGAGCCAAACGTGCCGCCACGCCCATGATGATGCCACCTGTGATGGCAAACATCAGGCGTTTGCCCACGGTGATGTTGGGCCCACGAACCACATCGCGTTTGAGGCGACCGGCGGCAAATGCCGAAACGCTTCCGCCCAAAAAGACACCCAGAATTTCAAAGACAAAATAGCTATCGAGTAAGTTGGGGTTGCCCGATTTGAGGCGGGCCATATAGGGTGTGTTGTCTACATGGCTGGATGCAACGGTATCGAGTGCAAAAACCGCCACACGGTTGACACCCCCTGATGCACCCAAGCCTTTGCCCATGATGAGGAAGGATGCCAGCAGCACCAACCCCAATGCAAAACCTGCCAAATACGGGTTCCAAAATTTTGTGGGCGTGTTCATGATGTGTTCCTTCGGTAGGGGCAGGGTTTTTCTGCCCTGCTGTTGTTATGAAAATTGAAACGTGAAAACCACGCCTGATGATACGGCAGGGGTTACGTTAAAAAATACACATTGGGTTCCAACCCCAATTCGGGTTTGAGTGTTTTAAAGGTGCGTTCTTCCAAAAGCTTTGAAATCTCACTTGAAGGATCATTGCGGTCGCCAAAGGTGAGTGCCGATGTGGGGCATATCGACACACATGCGGGCAGTTGTCCTTTTTCCACACGGTGCATACAAAAAGTGCATTTGTCGGCATACCCTTCTGTGTGAATATAACGCGCTTCATACGGGCAAGAGGCCATGCAGGCTTTGCACCCTGTGCACATATCGTGATCGACAAGCACAATGCCGCCGTTGGCCACATAGCTGGCGCCTGTTGGGCAACAATCGACACAGGGTGGATCTGAACAATGGTTGCAACGCTCTGATCGGATTTCTTGTGTAAGATGTGGAAACACGCCATTTGTTTCGGTGACAATCCAATCTCTGTATCCCTTTTCGGGCAGTTTGTTTTCGGCCTTACAAGCCAGCACACAGGCATTGCACCCGACACAGCGTTTGACATCAACGGCCATGGCATAACGTTTTTGTTTCATGAGACCCTCCCCACACGTTCAATGCGCACAAAGTTGACATTCATGCCTGTGCCACCCATAATGGGGTCTACTTTAACGCGCGTGACCAAATCGCTGTCGGATGCACCGCGGCCTTTGGCAAATTTCAAACCCTTAGATGTGTGACCATAGCTGTGAACCATATAGACACAATCGCCTCGAATGCGTTGTGTGGGTCTGATCTTAATGGGCTCAGAGCGCACGCCGTCTTGGTTGACAAGCACCACTTTTTCGCCTGTCTGAATGGGTGGGGTATGAAAACCAGGATAAGAAGCGATGACATCGGCATTGACCCAAATTTCATTTTCGTTATACACTTGTGACAACACGCGGTTGTTGGTGGTGCGCCCAAAAGTGTGCATGGGCGCACGCCCAAAGAGCAGGCGAAACATATTGGGAGGGGGTTCTTCGGGTGGTGTAAATTCGGGTAGAGGATGAAAACCTGCTGACTTTAGTGTTTCGGAATAAAGTTCAATTTTGCCACTGGGCGTATCAAATGCGAGGCTCAGGCCGTCTTCTTCACTCACGGGAACGACTTTGCCTTTGACCACGCCTTTTGTCATGAGAGCGTCACAATCGAGGCCTGCTGCTTTGATGCGTTGTTTGGCATATGTTTCACTGTCTTGCCACGGGAAATAATCTTGTAACCCCAAACGATGACCGAGTTCTTTGGCAATCCACCAACCGGGTTTGGAGTCGTACATGGGTTCGACCACTTTTTGGCGAATGGCCACAAAGGGTTCTTTATAAGCAGGTGCAAAAACATCGTCACAGCGTTCAAGATACGTGGCTTCGGGAAGCACGACATCTGACCATCCGCAAATTTCGGCAGGTAAAACATCGATGCTTACAATAAAGTCGAGGGCTTGAATGGCTTCGATGGTTTGTTTGGGGTTGGGCAATGCGTGCAAAAGGTTTGTGCCATATACCATCCACGCTTTGAGTGGGTTGGGGGCTTTGCCTGGAATGGTGGCATCACATAACCCAGACGCCAAAGTTTCATCGGCGAGAGGATATTCGCTGGGCAAACGATCAGACTTGTGTTTGGGTTTGTAGGCATATTGGGTATATGGAAAAGCGGGCACACTCATTTTGGACGGCAAAATGTAACCGCCCTTACGCCCCCAAGCCCCTAAGAGGGCCGTGAGAATGGCTATGGCACGTGTGCGTTGTGTGTCGTCGCCATACCAGGTGGTGTGACGGCCAGGGTGAATGAGTGAAGACGGTTTGTGCCCCGATATAAAACGTGCGGTTTCGCGAATGAGATCGGGTTGAATGCCCGTGTGTACATAAGCCCATTCGGGTGTTTTATCGGCCACGTGTTTTTTAAGCGCTTCAAGGCCTGTGGTGTGTTTTTCAACATAATCTATGTCGTAACGTTTTTCGTTGATAATGACATGCATCCAAGCCAACATAAGTGCAATGTCGGTGCCGGGTTTGATGGGCAACCAATATTTGGCTTTGCCCGCAGCGGTTGAAAAGCGCGGATCTACGACCACTATTTCGGCCCCGTTGCCAATGGCGTTGGCAAATTCTTGTACTTGGGTGTTGTGCATGTTTTCACCCAAGTGAGAACCGATAAGGGTGATGCATCGGGCATTTTCAATGTCGATGGACTCTGGTGAGCCCAAACCTTGCCCATAGGTAAGGTAAAAGCCCACTTCGCGTGGGCCACGGCATTGGGCATAAGAGGGGGCGGCCACATTGGATGTGCCATAAGCTGTGACAAGGTGTTTAAACCACGAGCCACCAAAACCATGAGAGAAAAGCGCGAGGGCTTCGGGACCATATTTTTCTTTTACACGCGTCAGTCTTTCGGCCACTTCATCTAAGGCCACATCCCAAGACACGGCAGCAAAGGTTTGTTCGCCGCGTTTGTTCATGCGTATAAGGGGTTTTTTGAGGCGGTCAGGATCATAAAGCAAACCTGTGCCTCCCGTACCTCGTGGGCAAAGCTTGCCGCGTGAGAGGGGGTGGTCGGGGTTGCCTTCTATTTTGGTAACATGTCCATTTTTAACATGGGCCAATACACCACATTTCCAAAAGCAAAGCTCACAAAATGTGGGTACAATGCGATCTCCTTCGGTGTTGGGATTGTGCATGGCGTGGGCATCTATGCCCCAAAACTGTGAAGTGAGACCCGATCCTGCTGTGAGTGCGCCTGCACCAGCAAGCCCTAAACGAATAAATTCTCTGCGTTTCATACCCTCTCCCCGTTGCGACACGTTGCGGGATTGATGTTGGTATAAAACATGAATGCAAGTGCTGTGCCATGTATTAGGTGTGCAAAATATACAAGAGAGTATGTATTTGTTTAGCTTATGCTTAGGCGTGAAAAATCATATAGGTAAGATCGGGTTTTACTGGATGATATGATGCTTTTGGAGGGGGCGTTGCACATGTGTTGCAACAATTGTGTCTCAGGTGTGATGCGATGTGGCTTTTGTCTGTGAAGACCTTTTGATATCCCGCGTCAATGAAAAAGCCCCCGATAACAGATTGTGTTATCGGGGGCCTGATTTTTTGTCTGAAGATTCGCGGTTTAGAGATCGATATTCTTAAATTGTGGCAAGTGTTTTTTGTTCTTACGAAACATTTCTTGCACCATTTTTTTGATTTCGGCCAATGACAGTTTGGTGGCGGTGAGCGGGTCGTGTGCAATGGCTTGATAAATGAGCCGTGGATCGCCTGTGAGGCAACCTTCAACGGCCATCATTTCAATTTGCGCACTCAGGCTGGTGAGCATGGCGCACGATGCAGGAATGGAACCCACGCGAATGGGTTCGAGCAGGTTGCGCGTGGCCAAGACGGGTACTTCAACACAGGCACCTTGTGGCAAGTTGTCGATGAGCTTGTCATTGGTCACATTGCCATTAAACTTAAATGGCTCTCCACCAACCCATGCATTGGTAATATACGCGGCATATTCGTGGCCGCGTTCGAGCGAAATGGCATTGTCGTCTTCCAACCATTTGCGCACTTCATTTTGCCATGTCTTTTCACGGTTTTGATAGTTTTTGAGAATGTAAGCATATTCACCCGGGTTCCAACCTGTGCCTGTTTTGCAATATTTTTTGATGAGGTCTGGGCGTTTGCGAAACCACCAGTTGTATTCGGAATTGTGCCCCGATGATTCGGTCACGTAATAATCAAGGGCAAGAAACATTTCGTTGCGCACCAGTTCGTGGTTGTAAACGTCTTTGTCGGTGGCTACGAGTTTGCGCAAGCGTGGATACAGATCGCGGCCTTTGTGTTTAAATTCGGTAAACCAAGCCATGTGGTTGATGCCCGCGCAAACGTAGTCGATGCTTTCGGGTTTGAGGCCCAGCCAACGGGCCATCATGGCCGAGGTGCCTTGCACGCTGTGACACAAGCCCGTAAGGGTAATGTCGGTTTTGCGTTGCATGGCATGACAAAGCATGGCCATGGGGTTGGTGTAATTAAGCATAATGGCATTGGGGCACAGTTCTTCCATATCGTGTGCAATATCGAGCATGGTGGGAATGGTGCGCAGAGCACGAAAGATGCCACTAGGCCCACGGGTGTCGCCCACGTTGGTATCAATGCCATACTTTTTAGGAATGAGAATATCGTGTTGCCACACACTTGTGCCCCCACAAAGAATGGTGACCATCACGGCATCGGCACCTTTGAGGGCTTCTTTGCGATCTGTTGTGGCGGTCACTTTGGCGGGATAGTTGCCCTGTTGCACTATTTTTTCACAGGCACGGCGGGCAAAACTGAGCCGCTGTTTGTGAATGTCTACCAATGCAATTTCTGAGCCTTCTAACAATGGGAAGGTGAGCAAATCGCGCACGAGTTTGCGTGTAAATCCAAAACTGCCAGCACCGATAAATACGATTTTGGGCATGGTATGTCCTTTGTTTGTAATTAGAACGGTCCGTAGTTATATGTTTCGGTATAGTCTTGATAGAGATGGGGGCGACGTTGGTACCAGTTGAGGCGTGTTTGGCAAAATCCGCGCAGGCGAAAGAAGTCTCTAATTGGCACTTCGGCTGAAATGAAGTCTTGATCGCCATCGTTCCAAGCCAACACATCGCCTCGTGCATTGACAATGCACGAACCTTCCGAACGGTTGCGCGCCACCACCATGCACAGTTTTTGGTCCATGGCACGCACGCGCATAATGGCTTTCCATTTGTCGGGATCGAAATCCCACGCGCCGTCGAACGCGCTGTTGGCGCGCAGATCGCCCATGATGGGCAGCACGAGGAAGTCGGCGCCCTGGAGGCCAATCATGCGAGAAGATTCGGCGGCAGAACTGTCCATACAAATGTTGAAGCCTATGCGCCCAATGTCGGTTTCAAAAACGGGAAATTCCGTACCGGGTGTGACTTCACACAGCCATTCACCGCCCTCGGCCAAATGCACTTTGCGATAAGCACCTACAACGCCCCCGCTGGGGTCGATGAGAATGGCTGAGTTGTAGATGGCATCTGTGCGCTTTTCGTGTGCGCCAATGACAATGTGTGTGTTGCCTGCTTGGGCAATTTTGCCAAAGCGCTCTGTTTCTGGCCCGGGAACCGAGATTGCGTTGTCGATGCGACTGCCCTTGAGACCCCATTGGAGTGCAATTTCGGGCAAGACGATTAGGTTGGGTTTGGATACTTGGATGGCTTGTTCACACAGGTTGGCATAGTACTGAATGTTTGCTTCCATAGAACCCAAGCGATCGGGTTTGTCTTCGGCTTTGCCTGTGACCACACAGACGCGTACGGGAGGCATTTGGGCAGGTGTGTCAACGGGTGTGATGGTGGGCATGCTCCAAATGGCTTTGCCATTGGCTGTCCAGCGGAAGATGTAATAAAGTGTGAGGTGATAGGTGTTTGCTGGGGCAGTGAACTGACCGGTAAAAGCAAACCGATTTGGCCCAGTGGGGCGCACAAAGAGAAAGTCGTGTTGGAGGGGTTCTTTGGGGTTTTGGATGGTGTCTGCTTTTTCCCAAATGCCGTAACAGACCAGTGTGTCGCGCACCCAAGAAATGTCTTCGGTTTCCACTTCCACTTCAAAGTCATAAGTTTGTTCGGGTTTTACATTGGCATATTCGAGTTGCCAACCGCCACAGCATGTCTTGGTGCCATTGCCCATGGTGACGAGTTGATCGTTGCCGTGTTTTTTTGTTTTTGCAGCGGCACGTGGTTCAATGGCCCACGGTGTGATTTTGTTGAGGTCCAGGGTACGCCACCTTTCGTTTTATGTGTGATTATTGGGTTGGGCCTACGTCTTTGGGTGTGAGAGGGCCGCCTGTTGCGATCTCACTGGGGCTTTCGATGCTCCCAATCGTTTTGTTTTTGCCACGTGTTTGTGCGCGGGCATCGGTGGTGATATTGGGAAAGTCTCCTT
>JAYODI010000111.1:11255-14652 GCA_038279365.1 Candidatus Latescibacterota bacterium
TTTTTGCCACGTGTTTGTGCGCGGGCATCGGTGGTGATATTGGGAAAGTCTCCTTCGGCAGCACCCAATAGTGGGCTTGTGGGCAAGGGTATCACGAGGCCATTGGGCAAAATTTTTAGACCTGGATTCCCTTTTGTGATGCCTTGTCTTGCGGGTATGCCCAGATCACTGTCTGTGATGTTGCCTTGCCATGTCCAGTTTTCGGGTTCGTCGTTTTGAACAAAGTCTACGGTTTTGGGTGATGCTTCGGTGTTTGTTGTTTGGAGCATAAATGCGTTGTTGACAATGGTGCAGTCTTTGGGCGGTGTGCCATTGGGGTGTTTGGAGTGATTGAGGCCAATGCGCAGTGCCGGATCGCATCCTACAAATGTGTTAAATGCCACAAGCGCACGCTCGGTGCGAATATAAAGGTCATCGGGTGTGCCATCCATCATAGACACGCCATAGGCATTGAGTGATCGAAAGGTGTTGTTGACCACCACTTGGTCTTGGCCTTGCATTCTCACGCCACCCGCACGGGGTTCGTCATCGCCAATGAAAAAACATTCGGTTACGGTGTTGCCATCTCCGTGGCGAAGCACCAGCCCGCCGCGACAGTTTAAGAATGTGTTTGCGCGAAGCAAATTGCCATTGGACTTGACGGAGATGACTTCTGATTCGCCGTTGCATCGTTCAAATAAGTTGTGTTCAATGAGGGTGCCACATTCGCCCGGTGCGGGATCAAACGGATTGCCTTCGGTGATGAGTTGTACGGTTTCATATCCGTTACTCGATTTGCCTTTTGGAATGTCTACAAAGTGGTTGTGGTGTATGTGATGTATTTCGCCTTGATTGCGCACCACAATTTGTAACAGTTGGCAACCCCTTGGTTCTGTGAGGTTATTTGTTTTGTTTGCAAATCGGTTGTGATCAATTTCAATTTGACGACTGCCTGGGCGCACCCGCACCCATTTGCCTTTTTGCACATCTGTCATGGTGCATTGGGTGAGACGAATGCCCGTGCCTTCAATTTCTATATTGCCGTTTTTTTCAAAATGGCATCCTTCAAGGGTGATGTATTCACCTTCCATTTGAATGGGGCTTTTGAAGATGGTTTTGCCCTGTGTGGCCGCGCGAATGACGATGGGTTTGTCGGGTGTTCCTTTTCCGACAAAATGGTATTTCTCTTTTTCGTAGATGCCTTCTTTTAATGTGATGATGTCACCTGGTTGCGCATTTTTGATTTGTGTTTCAAGGTCAGACATGGTTTGCACCTTTTCTGTATCTGCTGCTTCTGTGTGTTTGGGCACAAAAAAAAGGATGATAAAAAAAAGTAACATCCATTTGTTTGGGTTTAAAAGATATGACAGGATCATCTGATTTGCCTTTTTGTTTGGTGATTTAAAAATGGTTTGGGCGTGTTGTTTCAGTTTGGCTAAGGTAATTCTTTGACTTGCATTTGTCATCGTAAAAAAAAGCCGCTCAATAAGTGAGCGACTTTTAATGGGTGTTTAAAGAAGGCCGTTTTTGTGATTTAAGAACTGCATGAAAGCATGGAACATCCTGCCCGATGACGTGCCCATTCGGGGCGTTTTTGTGCGTATGCTTCTTCTTTATTGGGTTGCTCGTCGTAGGGGTGACGCAAAACATCGAGCAATTCATTGACACCTGTGTTATCACCTGCATCGGCTTTGTCTATGGCCAGTTGGGCGAGGTAGTTGCGCAACACGTATTTGGGGTTGATTGCATTCATTTTGGTTTTGCGTATGTCATTTGGAGTGCCTTCTTTTTGCACGCGTTTGATGTAGGTGCGTATCCAGGTGGCAATTTGTGATTTGTGATCGGATGTTAACTCGTTGGGTGTGTAATAAGCGTCTAAGAGTGGGGCCATGAGGTCGTCATCGGTTTGTTTTGTTTGGGACGCTGTATCTATGTTGGCAAGGTTGCGATAAAAGAGGGTCATATCGGTTTCTGCAACACGCAGGGTTGCAAACAGATCTGTGATGAGGTCGTTGTCTGTTTTGGGGTCAAAGGTGTTGAGGCCCAGTTTGTTCATCATCATGTCTTGGTGGTGTTGTTCATAGGTGGTTGGAAAGGTATCCAATGCTTGTTGCAAAGGTTCCACATCGTCTATAAGGGCATAAATGGCATTGGCCAATTGGGCCAAATTCCAGTGTGCAATTTGGGGTTGGTGGCCATAGCGATATCGGCGACCTTGGGCGTCTGTGGTGTTGGGTGTCCAGTTGGGGTCAAAGTCTTCGAGCCAACCATAAGGGCCATAGTCGATGGTGAGGCTTAAGATGGACATGTTGTCGGTGTTCATCACACCGTGTACAAAACCCACACGCATCCAATGGGCAATCATGAGGGCGGTTTTTTTGCAGATTTCTTCAAACCATGCGAGGTAGGTTTTTTTAGAGGGTTCACCCAAGTGTGGAAAGTCTGTGTGAATGGTATAATCGATTAGCTGTTTGAGCAGGTCGGTTTTGTTTTGTGAGGCAAGCAGTTGAAAGTTGCCAAAGCGTGTGAAGGAAGGCGCGACTCGACAGACCACAGCACCGGGTTCATTTTTGGGGTTGCCATCATAAAACATGTCGCGCATGACGGGTTCACCGGTGGTGATGAGGCTGAGTGCGCGTGTGGTGGGCACGCCAAGGTGGTGCATGGCTTCGCTGCATAAAAATTCACGAACGGAGGAGCGTAATACGGCGAGGCCATCTGCGGTGCGCGAATAGGGTGTGGGGCCTGCACCTTTGAGTTGGAGAGTCCAGTGTTCGCCTTTTTGATTGACCACTTCGCCCAAGTTGATGGCGCGGCCATCGCCGAGTTGGCCCGCCCAATTGCCAAATTGATGCCCGCCATAACACATGGCAAAAGGATCCATGCCTTCAAGAACGTGATTGCCTGCAAAAACTTGGGTGAACAGGTTAGATTCACATGCTTCTTGAGAAAGGTCTAACAGGTTGGCCACTTCTTTGGAATGGGCCACCAATTTGGGATTGGAGACGGGAGTGGGGTGAACGCGTGAATAACACGCATCGCGTACTTGACGACGGTGATTTTCGGTTTCAGGGTCGGCAGGTAAATTTTGTGTGAAACGGTTGTCAAATGTTAAGGTGTCTAAGGCGGTTTGTTTTGTTTGGGCAGGCATGGGCACAACTTTCTGTATGAATGGTACGGGTTCGTAGAATATTCCATTTGTTGGGTAGAAGTTTAGCGATGTGGATATAACAACCCAATAAGATAAATCATATCACAGAAAGTGCCATATCGCAAGGGATGTGATGCAATAACCAAAACCGATATTTGGGTTATTTAATTTTTTTTTAAATTGTAACCTCCGTCACATATTTTTTCATGATTTGTCCTTATCTTAGTTGAAATAGTAGAGGCTCCCGTGTAAATTGGATATAGCAAT